>NZ_JACZKG010000018.1 GCF_014860165.1 Devosia sp. | reverse complement strand
GGGCCAAACCACCCCCACCCTTGATCCCTCCCCACAAGGGGGAGGGTGGCGCCGGTGCGATCGCCGGCCGGCCTTGCGCCCAACCACCAATCAACCAACAGGAGAATCGCCGATGCGCGACATGATGCAACTCGTCCCTATGGTCGTCGAACAAACCACCCGGGGCGAACGCTCCTTCGACATCTATTCCCGGCTGCTGCGCGAGCGGATCATCTTCGTCAATGGCGAGGTCGAGGACGCCATGGCGTCGCTGGTCTGCGCCCAGTTGCTGTTCCTCGAGGCGGAAAACCCGAAGAAGGAAATCTACCTCTATATCAACTCGCCCGGGGGCGTCGTGACCTCGGCCATGGCCATGTATGATACGATGCAGTTCATCAAGGCGCCGGTGGGCACGCTGTGCATGGGCATGGCCATGTCGGCCGGCTCATTCCTGCTGATGGCGGGCGAGCCGGGCATGCGCATCTGCCTGCCCAATGCCTCGATCATGCTGCACCAGCCCAGTGGCGGCTTCCAGGGCAAGGTCACCGACATCATGCTGCATGCCGAGGAAAGCCTGCGGCTGAAGCGCCGCATGCATAACCTCTACGCCAAGCATTGCGGGCGGACCTATGAAGAGGTCGAAAAGGCGCTCGAGCGCGACAACTTCATGACGCCCGAACAGGCCCGCGACTGGGGCCTGGTCGACCACGTCTATCACGACCGCGGCCAGATCGAGGGGGCGGCGTCTTCACCTCTCCCTTAGGGGAGAAGTCGGCCGAAGGCCGGGTGAGGGGGCCCTTACTGGAGCAGGTGTGCGGGGCAGGCCCCCTCACCCGACCCGAAGAGGGGTCCCCTCTCCCGCAAGGGGAGAGGGGAGAGAGCCTCAGTGCCCCGCGTCGGCTACTGCCACTGTCTCCGACGATGCGCGCGCATACTGCTCGCCCAGCCCGAAAAGGCGACCCTTTTCCGCCACAAGAATGCACACCAGCGCCAGTGCGCCGAATCCCAGGTAGCCGAGCGCCGCCGGCACAGTGGTGCCATCGAACTGCTGGCCGACATAACTGCCCAGCACTGCACCGCCCACCGTCTGGACGAAGCCGAAAACGGAAGCCGCCGTGCCAGCGACCGCCCCGAGCGGCTCCATGGAGAGCGAGTTCATATTGGACGAGCACCAGCCGAAGCTGAACATGATGATCGCCAGCAGGCTGAAGAACAGCCAGAGCGGCAGGAAACCCACCATGGCCAGGATGAGCCAGACGGCGGAAAAGCCGGCAAAGCTCAGGACGGCGCCATGCGACAGCCGGCGCATGCCGATGCGGCGCACGATGCGCGAATTGGTGAAGGACGACACGGCCATCAACCCGGCCATGGCGGCGAAGGCCACCGGGAAATAGACGCCCAGGCCATAGATATCGACATAGATCTGCTGGGACGAACTGATGAAGCCGAACAGCGCGCCAAACAGGAACATGCCGGCCAGGCCATAGGAAAAGGCCACCCGGTTGGTGAAGACGATGAGGAAGCCGTCCACGACTGCCTTGAAGCTGAGCGGACGGCGAGCGGCCACCGGCAGGGTTTCCGGCAGGCGAATGTAGGTCCACAGCCAGAAGACAGCGGCTAGCAGCCCCATGAAAATGAAGATGTTGTGCCACTCACCCATCAGCAGGATAACCTGGCCGATGCCCGGCGCGATGATGGGGATGGCCATGAAAACCATGAAGGTCAGCGACATGACCTCGGCCATTTCGCGGCCCGAATAGCGGTCGCGGACGACGGCGGTGGCGATCACGCGCACGCTGGCGGCGCCCATGCCCTGGATGAAGCGCAGCACCAGCAGCACGGTGAAGCTGGGTGCGAAGATGGCGGCGACGGCGGCCACGATGTAGATGCCCATGCCCACGAGCAGGGGCGCACGACGGCCGAAGCGGTCGGTCAGCGGGCCAAAGCCGAGCACGGCAATGCCCATGCCGAGCATATAGGCGGTAATGACATACTGGCGCTCGTTCTCGCTGGTGACGCCCAGCGCTTCGCCCATATAGGGCAGGGCCGGCAGCATCACGTCGATGGCCAGGGCGTTGATGGCCATCAGGGCGGCCATCAGCGCAATGAATTCAGGGCGCGAGAGAACCCGCGTGAAATGATCGGACATGGAATTGATCTCGGAATAGTCGCCAGAGAATGCCGGCGCCGGAAATATGGCGCGGACCATGAACTTCGGAGCCGGCTTTGGCAAGCATTGATCGGCAGGAAGCGATGCTTCCTGCCGGATGGGAACGGTCAGGCCGGCTTGAGCGCGAAGCTGGGGGCGCTGCGCTCGTTGATCGGGATATGCACCGCCGCCGAAGCCAGGCCCAGCGCGATGCCCATATACCAGACCAGGCTATAGGAGCCGGTCTGGTCATAGACGAAACCGCCCAGCCAGACGCCGACGAATGAGCCGATCTGGTGGCTGAGGAAGGCCACGCCATAGAGCATGCCCATATAGCGGGCGCCGAAGAACAGGCTGACCAGCCCGGCCGTCAGCGGCACGGTGGAGAGCCACAGCAGCCCCATGGCCGCGGCAAAGGCATAGGCCGTCACCTCGCTGACCGGGATCAGCAGGAACAGGCCGATCGCCACGGCGCGCAGGAAGTAAATGGTCGCCAGCAGCATCTGCTTGGGCAGCCGGCCGCCGAGATAGCCGGCCAGGAGCGAACCGACAATGTTGAACAGGCCAATGACGGCGATGGTCCAGGAGCCCACTTCTGGCGACAGCCCGCATTGCACCAGATAGGCCGGCATGTGGACGTTGATGAAGGCGAGGTGGAAGCCGCAGACGAAAAAGCCGATGACCAGCAGGCGATAGGAGCCATGGCCCCAGGCCTTTGCCAAGGCCTCCATGAAGGGCAGGTCGGCGTGGCCCGATGTGTTCTCGGTGCGGCCGCGCAGGGCGTAGCTCAGCGGAATGATCAGCAGCAGGGCCATGGCCAGGTAAAGCAGGGCCGATTGCCAGCCGAAGGCGTTGATGAAGCCCTGGCTGATCGGCGCGAAGGCGAACTGGCCGAAGGACGAGGCGGCGGTGGCGACGCCGAAGATCAGGGAGCGCTTCTCCATAGGCACCGAGCGGCCGAAGGCGGCCATCACCACCGAGAAGGAACAGACGGCAATGCCGACGCCGGTGATGACACCGGCCGTCAGGGTGATCAGCCCCGCATCGGGCGAAAAGGCCATGCCCAGCACGCCCAGCCCATAGAGCGCAGCGCCCGCCGCCACGGTCCGGCCGGTGCCGATACGGTCGGCGAATGCGCCGGCGAAGGGCTGCGCAATGCCCCAGGCCAGGTTCTGGATGGCCATGGCCATGCCCCATTGCTCACGCGTGAGGCCGAGATCGGCCGTCATGGGCAGGGTGAACAGCCCGAAGCTGGTTCGGACGCCATTGCCGATGGCGGCGATAATGCAGCCGGCAATGATCAACACGAGCAGGGGGACTGCGGGGCGAAGCGTGGACGTGTTCATGGGGGAATATCCGCGAGGTGGATATTCTATCTACGCCCGCGATTTCATCACGGAAAGCGATATTGCTGAATGACAGGCATCAAATCCCGTGATGCCTCAGGCCTTCGGCATAGGGGCCTGACAAACAGCAACGCCGGGCACGAGGCCCGGCGAAACACAAGAAATCTGCAAGAAATCAGGCGGTCTGCTTGACCGGGATGCCGGCATTCTGCAGGTGCGACTGCAGTTCGCCGGCCTGGAACATCTCGCGCACGATATCGGCGCCGCCGATGAATTCGCCCTTCACATAGAGCTGCGGGATGGTCGGCCAGTTGGTGTAAGCCTTGATGCCATCACGCAATTCGGCGCTCTCGAGCACATTGGCGCTGCCATATTCGAGGCCCAGGTAGTTCAGGATCTGCACGACCTGCCCGGAGAAGCCACACTGCGGAAAGTCCGGCGACCCCTTCATGAAAAGGAACACGTCGTTGTTCTTCACCTTGTCGTCGATGAACGCATTGATGTCGGTCATGGCAAAAACCTTTCGATAGGCGGGGTCAAGGGCCGCTTGCTGTTGCCCTTAAATAGGACAGGAGTCGGGCGCTGTCGAGGCCACCATCGGCGATAGCCGATCATTCCTGCGTCAGCGGGTGGTCACGCCAGGCGCTCAGCGATCCAGGGATGGTTTGTGCAGTCCTCGACGCTATCGAATTGCACCGCTTCCCAGCCATGACGGCGCGCGCCGTCGACGACCTTGGGCGAGTCATCGAAGAACAGCGGCGGCTCGTCCTGTTTGCCGATGCGGTGCTCGATGAAATCGAAGAATCTGGGGTCCGGCTTCTGTGCACCGATGCGAGCGGCGTAGAAGATATCCTCGAACAGCTCGGACAGGCCCATATGGCTCCAGAGCCTATTGGCCCGGAGATGCTCCTGATTGGTGGCGATAAAGAGCTTGAGATCGCTGCGGCCCTTGAGGCGCCGAATGACGGCGAGCAGGTCCTGGTTGAGCACGCTGTCCTGGGTCAGCCAGTAATGGGCGAAGGCCATGGGCGAACCCCTGTAGCCCAGTGACGGCAGGCGGCGCTCCAAGGCGTCGATCAGTGCCGTCTCGCCGATGATGACCTTTTTCACAAAGATGTCGAAGATGAATTCCTGCCGGAAGCGCTCAGGATCGACGCCGGTATCGGCCAGCAGGTTGGCGTCCCAGGCCCGGACGCGAGCCGGGTTGGCGTGGTAGCCATGCACGAGCACGCCATCGACATCGAAGAATACGGCGCGGGTCATGCGTTTGCGGCCCATGACTGCGTCCGCAGCACCCGGCGGATGCCGACGCCCTCATTCGGCTCGCCCCTGAAGCGGGGAATGACGTGCAGATGGGCATGAAAGTCGTGCTGGCCTGCGACGGCTCCCACATTCCAGCCTAGCGTAAATCCGTCGGGCTTCCTGGCCGCAAAATGTGCCTTGGCTGCCGCCAGGGCATTGCCGAAATCGGCCCATTCGACAGGCGACAGGCCGAACGGGTCGTCGCTGTGCCGCTTGGGGATGAGCATGCCGGCCACCGGCACCATCGGATCAATGCTACCCAGCATATAGAAGTGCTCGGTATCGAGGATGGGCGTGTCCACCAGCAGCGCATTGGCAAGGCAGAAGCGACAGCCGGGTTCCACGTCCATCATCTATTTCCGCCTGGCCGTCATTGCGCCAAGGCCGACAAGCACTTCGCGGGGAATGCTCAGTTCCTGAATCACGTCGTTATGCCTGCGGAAGCCGACCAGTTCGCGCTGTACGAAATATTCCCAGACCACCTTGCGCGCCTCGCTCAGGCGGTCATCCCGATCGTTCTCTGCTGCCGCGAGCGCCGCGACGGCCCTGACCACGCGCTGCTCGGCGGCTCCGAGCGAAGACGCCCGCTCGGCCATGATCTCGTGTTCGAGGGCGGCGGTGCCGGCGTCCGGACGGACCGTGCGGATCAGGTCGAGCGAGTCGCGCAGGGACATCAATCAGTCCGGGGTGACCGTTTGCAGCGCCAGTGCGTGAAGGGCGCCGCCCATGTCGCCCTGCAGGGCGTCATAGACCAGCTTGTGCTGCTGCACGCGGGTCTTGCCGCGGAACTGCTCGGATTTCACCGTGGCGGCCCAGTGGTCGCCGTCCCCGGCAAGGTCGCGAATCTCGATATCGGCATCAGGGATAGCCGCCTTGATCCGGCGCTCGATTTCGCTGGCATCCATGGGCATGAGGCGACTCCTTGCTAAGGCCGGCGAACTGCCGACCACAGCAATGATATGGCATGGGGGTAGGGAGCCTTCAATATCGCAGGCACCCGATCAGGGCGTCACGACCGGCTGGGCGTCCTGCTCGGTGGAGAAATTGGCGATGATGGAATCGACAATCGGCCGGGCCTCGGCCGCCATTTCGGTCGCGTAGAAGCAATCGAGGGTGTAGCCGTTGCCGGCATTGACGGTCTCGGTATGGACGAGCGTGATGGGGCCGCCCTGATCGGAGCCGGTGCTGGTCCCCTCATATTGCAGCGCCGGATTGCTCTGATAGCTGGTGACGCTGCTCGCGCCGAGCGTGAAGCCTGGAAACGTATCGCTCCAACCGGTGGCGACTGCGGCCGCATCGAGCGCCGCCAGGGCGCCTTCGGCGGTCCAGCCGCTGTCGTCGACGGGCACCACGGTCAATACGCATTGCAGCGGCAGAGTCGGGTGGTTGATCGTCAACGGGCCGCCCGGCTCGCCTGACGTGACCATCACGTCCGGATAGAACAGGGTATAGGGCTGGTCAGGGAGTGGAGAGCCGCTGACGCCAGCTTCCTGGGCCAGCACAGCCATGGGCAGCAAGCTGAGTGAAAGGGCCAGTATGCCGACGGTGGCCGGTCCAAGTCTCATGATAGTCTCCACAAAATGACGCCGCCCTTGGGGGCCAGAACACTCCAAAGAGCGGCGATCATAAGGCAGATGGATCGATTATGCAGCCTTGCCGTCCATGTAGTTGGGGAACCAGCCCTCATGGGCGGCCTTGAGTGCGGCCACCGGGATGGCTCGTGCTTCGCCCAGAACCAGGTCGCTGCCGCCGGTGGTGCCGATCCAGGGGGCGAAAATCCCAAGGGCCTCGGCATCGCGCCACAGTGCCGTCAGTTCTTCGCCCTGCGGGTCCAGATTGAGTGTCACCAGGTAACGGCCCTGGTCTTCCCCAAAATATTGCAGGATTGGATCGTGGTCGTTGATGTCGACGACGGTGGCGCCAATGCCCGAGGCAACGGCCATCTCTGCCAGGCCGACGGCGAGGCCCCCATCGGACAGATCGTGGCAGGCGGTAACGACGCCAGAGCGGATCAGCTTGCGCACAAAATCGCCGGTACGCCGCTCATGGGCAAGGTCAACATGGGGGGCCGGACCATCCTTGCGGCCGAAGAGGTCGCGCAGGTAGATCGATTGGCCAAGATGGGTGCCGCGTGCGGGTGGAGCCCCGACCAGCAGGATAACCTGGCCGGCGGCGGCGAAGCCGATACGGGCCATCTGGCTCCAGTCAGGCAGCAGGCCGACGCCGCCAATGGTCGGGGTCGGCAGGATGCCGCGGCCATTGGTTTCGTTGTAGAGCGAGACATTGCCCGAGACGATGGGGAAATCCAGTGCCAGGCAGGCCTCGCCGATGCCCCTGATGGCATGGACGAGTTGGCCCATGATTTCGGGGCGTTCGGGGTTGCCGAAATTGAGGTTGTCGGTGGCGGCCAGTGGTTCGGCACCGGTAGCCGTCAGGTTACGCCAGCATTCCGCCACCGCCTGCTTGCCGCCCTCATAGGGGTCGGCTTCGCAATAGCGTGGCGTGACGTCGGACGAGAAGGCGAGCCCCTTGGTCGGATGCCCTTCGACGCGGATAACGCCGGCATCGCCACCGGGACGCTGCAGCGAATTGCCCTGGATCAGCGTGTCATACTGCTCGTAGACCCAGCGGCGCGACGACACCTGGTGGCCGCCCATGAGCTTGAGCAGGGCATCGGCCACGTCCATCTGCGGTATATCGTCGGCGGCAAGGGGGGTGGGCACTTTCGGCTCGACCCAGGGGCGATCGTATTCGGGCGCTTCGTCCCCGAGTTCCTTGATGGGCAGGTTGGCGACTTCGTCGCCCTGCCAGAGTACGCGGAAGCGCAGGTCGTCAGTCGTCACGCCGACGGTGGCGAAATCGAGTTCCCACTTCTCGAACACGGCGCGAGCGGCGGCTTCCTTTTCGGGATGCAGCACCATGAGCATGCGCTCCTGGCTTTCGCTCAGCATCATCTCATAGGGCGTCATGCGCTCCTCGCGCACCGGCACCTTGTCGAGGTCGAGCTCGATGCCGAGGTCACCCTTGGCGCCCATTTCGACGGCCGAGCAGGTGAGGCCAGCCGCACCCATATCCTGGATGGCGATGACGGCGCCCGTCTGCATCAGCTCGAGGCAGGCCTCGAGCAGGCGCTTCTCGGTGAAGGGGTCGCCGACCTGCACGGTGGGGCGCTTCTCCTCGATATCGTCGCCGAACTCGGCCGAGGCCATGGTGGCGCCGCCCACGCCATCACGGCCGGTCTTGGCGCCGAGATAGACCACGGGAAGACCAACACCTTCGGCCTTGGAGTAGAAAATCTTGTCGGTATCGGCGAGGCCGGCGGCAAAGGCGTTGACCAGGATATTGCCGTTATAGCGCTCGTCGAACTCGACTTCGCCGCCCACGGTGGGCACGCCAAAAGCATTGCCATAGCCGCCGACGCCGGCCACGACGCCGGAGACCAGGTGGCGGGTCTTTTCATGGTCGGGTGAACCGAAGCGCAGCGCATTCATCGCCGCTACCGGCCGCGCGCCCATGGTGAAGACGTCGCGCAGGATGCCGCCGACGCCGGTCGCCGCACCCTGATAGGGTTCGATGAAGCTTGGATGGTTATGCGACTCCATCTTGAAGACCACGGCCTGGCCGTCACCGATATCAACCACGCCGGCATTTTCGCCCGGGCCCTGGATGACCCGCGGTCCCGTTGTGGGCAGGGTCTTGAGCCACTTCTTGGACGACTTGTACGAGCAATGCTCGTTCCACATCGCCGAGAAGATACCCAGCTCGGTATAGGTCGGCTCGCGCCCGATCAAATCGAGAATCTTCTGGTATTCGTCCGGCTTGAGGCCATGGTCGGCAACCAGCTCGGGGGTGATGCGGATGTCGTTGGGGATGGTCATCATATTGTCCGGAATTGGCGGGCCAGCAGCCCGTCGAGCGCGATAACGATGGCGCAGAGAGCACCCAGCCCGGCGGCCATATAGACCGCATTGAGCAGGACTTGCGGATAGCCGAGCTCCACCGCATTGAGGGTGGGATAGGGGTACTGCTGCACCCAGACACCGCGCGCCATGATGTAGATAAAATAGACCAGCGTGGGCAGCAGCATGGCGGGCAGGTCGACCCAGCGCAGGGTGCCGCGCGGCTGGGCCACCAGCCACCACAGCAGATAGAGCGTGGGGCACAGATAGTGCAGGATCGTATCGGCCAGCTGGTTGAGGCCTTCCAGCGCATTGAGATGGCGCAGCACGAAATAGACGTAGAGCGCGACGAGCGCAATATTGGCCACCATCATGCCGCGCACGACCGGGCGCCGGAACAGCGCCAGGCGGGGCGTGGGCAGCACTTCGGAGAGGTAGATCAGCACCAGGATGACGTTGCTGAGGATGGTGTAGAAGGCGAAGAAATGGCCGAGAAAGCCCGGCCAGTCGCGGCCATTGGCAAAGGCCAGCTGCATCGAGAGCCAGAATTGCAGCACGAGTCCGGCGGCGCCGAAGAACAGCCCAAGCCAGGTGAGCAGCTTGCGTGGGTCAACGGGCGCGCGCGCGCTCATCAGGCGGCATTGCCCAGAAGGCCGGTGAACAGCGCCCGCCCGTCATCGCCGCCATGGGCGGCTTCGATCAGGTTTTCGGGATGAGGCATCAGGCCGAGGACGTTTTTCTGCTCGTTGAAGATGCCGGCAATGTCGTTGATCGAGCCGTTGGGATTGGTGCCCTCGGCGTAGCGGAAAGCCACCTGGCCGTTGCCCTCGAGCCGCGCGATGGTCTCGGCATCGGCGAAATAGTTGCCGTCATGATGGGCCACGGGGCAGCGGATGATCTGGCCCTTGCTGTAGCCGCGGGTGAAGTCGGTATCGGCGTTGACGACTTCGAGCTTGACCTCGCGGCAGACGAATTTGAGGCTCATGTTGCGCATCAGCGCGCCGGGCAGCAGGCCTGCCTCGATGAGGATCTGGAAGCCGTTGCAGACACCGAGCACCTTGCCGCCGCGGGCGGCATGGGCGCGGACCTTGTCCATGATCGGCGAACGTGCCGCGATGGCGCCGCAGCGCAGGTAATCGCCATAGGAAAAGCCGCCCGGGATGACGGCGAGATCGACATCGGGCAGGTCGGCATCCTGATGCCAGACGATAGCCGGGGCGGTACCGGAAACCTTGGTCAGCGCCGCGATCATGTCGCGGTCGCGATTGAGTCCGGGGAAGACGATGACTGCGGATTTCATCGGCTGGTCCTCGCTATGGGGGGTGCGAGGCCCTTGTGATGAGTCTTGGCGGAAAAGGCAAGGGCCGGGATTGCATATCCCGGCCCAGGCAAGCGAGTTTCGCGACTATTCGGCCGGCGTTGCGACCGCCCGTGCCGGCGATTTCGCCGTGCCGGGCAGGTGGGCCCAGGCCGGGCGCTCGAACAGGAAGTGGCCAAAGCCGGTGCGCAGCACGATCCAGTAGAGCACCAGCGGCGACATGATGGAGATCGCCATGATGGCAAGGCTGAGCACGGTGGGGTCGTCCACGCCCAGCCTGATCAGCAGCGTGCGGGAAACGCCCATGGGCAGCACGAAAGCCACATAGATGATCAGCGACTTGCTTCCCAGCCAGCGCAGCCAGTTCATGAAGGTCAGGCGGGTGAGCAAGGCGGCGATGACGCAGAGCGCTGCAGTACCTGCCAGCGCCAGGACCAGGTGGATCCCCGGCCAGCCCGCATAGCCCATGACCGGATGGATCGGGTGCATGGCAAAGCCGGGCGAGAAAACCAGGGCCGCGTTGAGTATAGCCCAGATCAGCAGCCCAACCCCTGCCAGCGCGACGTTGTCGCCGGCCCAGTCGGCCAGTCGGAACAGCACCGGCGCCATAATGTAGCCGGCGTAGAAGAACACCAAATACTCGGCAAACTGATCGATCAGGTAGCTGCCGGTGTGAATGGGTGCCATTTGGAGGATGGCGGCGACGCCAAACACTGCCCAGACGGGCGCGCGCAGGCTGTGCAGTAGCTTGGTCACCGTGCCGACCACCGCCAGCATGTAGATGAACCAGAGCACGCCATAGGGCTGGATCACCGCCCAGACGATCTGCTCGAGCGCGCCGACCGGATCGGTCGCCAGCAGGCCGACCTTGAAGGTGATGTGGATCAGCGCCCACAGTACGTAGAAATAGAGATAGTGCACGATGCGGCGATCGGCGTAGGCGCGCCAGGGGCGGTCGATCACCTGCGACAGGAACAGGCCCGAAATCAGGAAGAATTCAGGCATGCGGAAGGGCGTGGCAAAGGCGATGGCCCAGTGCAGGGCGCCCACGCCGCCGGTGTCCTCGCCCACGCTCGAGGCCGCATACATCATGACCACGAGAAAGATGGACAGGCCCTTGGCCATATCCACCCATCCAAGACGCCCGCCCGATCCCACCATGTCCCGCACTCCCAGTTTGGGGCGAGCATACAATGGACGGCGCTGGCGGGTGCCTAACGGGGCCCCGCCGGCGGCGGGAAATTGCCTGAGCGGTAAGTAATTGGATAACGGGCCTGTTCGATCCGGTAGGCAGAGAACTTGCCGTTGTCGATATTGACCTTGTGGGCGAGCAGAGCAGAGGTGAACCCGTGGTCGCCCAGATAGGCCACGATATGGCTGCAGCTCTTGCCGCAGATCAGCCAATAGGGCGTCTCGCGGTCGGCCAGGGCCGGGTCGATGGCGCGGGGCTTGCTCACGCGCCAGTTGATCGGACCGAGCAGGGATCCATCATTGCCGCTGACGAGGGTTATGTCTTCTTTGGCCGCAATCGCGATGCCGGTGAGGTCGGGCCAGGCCACCAGTTGCCGGGCAGGGTCAAAGTCGGCGCCGGCATCGTCTACGATCGCCGCATAGAGGTCCGGCGCACTCCAGACCGGCTTGGACAGGCGCTGCGTGGCGCCGGCAACCCCTATCGCCACCTGCGGCAGCAACAGCACGAACAGTAGCCAGCGCCGTCCCTTGAGGCCCACGACCATGACGGCCATGAAGCAAAGCATGGTCATGAAGGCGGAGTGCCACGGGGCCTTGCCATAGATTGCGGCCGTGGCAATGGAAAATGCCAGCAGCAGCGCGAGCACTGTGCCCAGGATCAGCGGCTCCCGGCGAAAGGCGATGATGATGGCCGTCAGTGTCGCCACGGCGAGCACGGGTCCGCGCAGTGGCCCGATCATGCCGATCCAGGAGAGATTGTGCACGATGCCGACGAACAGGTCGGGGGTGGAGGGACCAATTGTGGTGTTGCCCAGGCCCGACAGCACGGCCGATGCGCCGAAGGCCAGGGCCAGCAGGGACGGGGCCAGCAGCGCCAGCAGGGCAGTGCCCTTGCTGCGCTGATAGACCAGCCAGAAGGCGAACAGCAGGCCCGAGAAGAAATGGAAGCCGCAGGCCAGCGCCAGCAGCCAGGTCGCCGCAACGCCCTTGCCTTCGCGATCAAGCAGCAGGGCGCCCAGAATGCAGGAAAAGACGATGTTATAGGGGCGGAAGTGGTAGCCCCAGAACTGCAGCAGCACGAAACTGGCCAGCATGACGAACAGGATGGTGGCGTCACGGCCGATCAGGCGCCACAGCAGGAAGGCATTGGCGATGGAGATCGCCAGGCCGATCGTGCGGGCCTGGTTGAAGTCGAGGAAGAACGACAGCAGGCGCAGCAGCCAGTACCACAGTGGGGGATGGCCCTCGCTCGGGATGATGAGGAAATCGATGGGGCTCGAGATGGTGGTGGCCCAAAGCCAGGCCTGCCCCTCGTCCAGCCACGGGTCGTGAGCGGCGAACAGCACGATCTGCAGCGCGGTATAGGCCAGCACGACGGCGAGCGATGCCATCGTCTCCGCGCGCATGGTGGTCCCCTCGGCGGGCAGGGCCTCAGGCGACGCGGCGGGGAACAAGGCGCTCTTCGATCTTGTCGACACCAGCTTCGCCGCCTTCGTGATACTCGGCGTCTTCATTGACGGTCCACACGTCGAAGGCGCGTGTCCCAGCGATGATGTTCTTGGCAGTCAGGATGCCGGTCATCATGGCGTGGTCCTGATTGTTATATTTGTGCATGCCGTTGCGGCCGGCGAGGTGGAGGTTCGAGAACTGCTCCTCAAGGCCCTCGGTGATGGTATCGACATTGATCTTGTAGGTGTCGTCATAGACCGGGTAGGCCTTGGGCTGCCGGACGACGGAGCCGTCGATAATGTCTTCGGGCCGGGCCAGGCCCAGCTTGCCGATCTCGAATTTGGCGCGCGCGATCAGGTCGGCGTCGGCCATGTCCCAGGTGTCGTCGCCAGCATTACAGAAATATTCCATGCCGTAGCAGGCCGTGTCGGGGTCAGGCACCATATCGGGCGACCACGACTTGAAATTCTGGATGCGGCCGACTTTGACGCTGGGATCGTGGATGTAGATCCAGTTGTCATCAAAGCTCTCCTTGCCGCGGGTGATCAGCCCGATGATCAGGAAATCGCGATAGCGCAGGCCTGCGGTGGCCGCCGCGACGGCCCGGTCCTTGTCGGCGCCCAGCATGCGCACGAGCTCGTTTATAGCGGCGGTCGAGACCAGGTGGTCGGCGGTGACCTTGGTTTCCCTGCCGTTGGCATCGGTGACGATGGCGATCCACTTGCCGCTCTCAGCATGCTGGCTGATTGCTGTGACGGTGGACCCCATCATCATGGTGCCGCCTTGAGCGACGACCTTGTCGCGGGCGCGCTCCCACATCTGGCCGGGGCCGAGACGGGGATAGCGGAAGCTGTTGATCAGCGTCTTGATGACGCCGCCATCCCTGGGCTTGCTGCCGATGCCGAAGCTCGAGATGATGGCCTGGTAGAGATTGAGACCCTTGATGCGCTGGGCAGCCCAGTCGGCCGAGATCTCCGAGCAATCCATGCCCCACACTTTTTCGGTGTAGGTCTTGAAGAAGATTTCGAACAGCCGGCGACCGAAATTGTTGACCACCCACTGCTCGAAGCTGACGACCTTGCGATAGGGCCGGGCCTGGGCCCAGCCATAGGAGATGACGCAGCGCAGGGCCTCGACTGGGCCGAGCTTGGCCAGTGCGTCGCCGGCGCGAAGCGGGTAATCGAACAGCTTGCCATTGTAGTAGATGCGGCTCGAGCGCGGGCGCTGCAGCATCTCGTCGCCCATGATCTCGGTCCACCAGGCCTCGACCTCGGCGCTCTTGGAAAAGAAGCGGTGGCCGCCAATGTCGAAGCGGTAGCCCTTGTAGTTCACGGTGCGCGAAATGCCGCCGACATAGACGGGATCGCGCTCGACGATGGCGACGCTGCGGCCGGCCTTGGTGAGCTCGTAGGCGGTCGTCAGGCCTGCGGGGCCTGCACCGATGATGAGAGTTTCGACATGCATCAGGGGACCACCGTGCTGCGGCTGGAAAGCCGGGAGAGAAAGCCGCCCGCAAACGACACATGCTTGTGGGCAAGGAACGAATAGACCGTGACGAGGCCCACGGCGCCCAGATGGGCGAGACGTTCGGCCGGCGCATCGATGGGGAGGGCGCCAATCCAGGCCATGAATGGCAGGGCGAACAGCGCCATGAGCGCATAGGCAACGCACAGACGAAGCGCCAGGGTGGTCACCGAAACCAGGACAAAACTGGCGAACTGCCGGTGGGCAGGGCGCATATCGAGCGTGAACACGAAGCGACGGGAGAGCGCGAAGTTGACGCTCATTCCGGCAAAGGCGCCCATGGCGACGGTCAGTGTGAAGAAGACCGGTTGCTGCAGCAGCGCAAACGATAGCAGGGTTTGCACAATAGCCACGTCGACGAATGTGGCCGTTCCGGCGGTCAGCAGGTATCGCGCAAATGAAACCAAGAGAACCGCCGGGAGATTCGAGAAGGAACTGTTCTTCCAGACGAATCTAGCCCGCAACGGCTTAACAAATGGTCATTTTCGATTGTCGGGCGAGCGCGGAAAACCGTGCTGCCGAATGCCAGTTCTAGCTAGACCGGGACCGAGGCATAGGCCGCGAAGAGCAGGCCGAGCGTGGCGAAGAACATGACCGAGAGCGAGATGGTTTTGAGCATGGCAAAATGGTCCTGCGCCAAGGTACGGCGCGATGCAGGTTATAGCCGCAAGGCGTTAATTTGAGATTTCGACCGCGTAGTTTTCGATCACGGTATTGGCCAGCAACTTCTCACACATGCTGGTGAGGGCTGAACGTGCGGTTGCCTCATCGGTTCCGTCCAGGACAAGGTCGAAGACCTTGCCCTGTCGCACGGATGCAACACCGGAAAAACCGAGGCTCTTGAGCGAGCCTTCGATCGCCTGACCCTGGGGATCGAGAACGCCGTTCTTGAGGGTGACGGTGACGCGCGCCTTCATTGTGCCGCTCCTGACAACGCTTACTGGACCAGACGCGGACCGGTGGTCAGCGCATTGTCGGTTTCGACCAGGATGCCAAGCCGCTGTGCGACTTCGCGGTAGTTCTCGATCAGCCCGCCAAGGTTTTCGCGGAAGCGGTCCTTGTCCATCTTGTTGCGGGTCTTGATGTCCCACAGCCGGCAGCTGTCGGGGCTGATTTCGTCGGCCAGCACGATGCGCATCAGGTCGCCTTCATAGAGGCGGCCGCATTCGATCTTGAAATCGACGAGCTGGATGCCGACACCCATGAAGAGGCCGGTCAGGAAGTCGTTGACGCGGATGGCCAGGCTCATGATGTCGTCGAGCTCGGCCGGGGTGGCCCAGCCAAAGGCGGTAATGTGCTCTTCGCTGACCATGGGGTCATGCAGAGCATCGTCCTTGTAGCAGAACTCGATGATCGAGCGCGGCAACTGCGTGCCCGGCTCGAGGCCGAGGCGCTTCACCAGCGAACCGGCTGCGTAGTTGCGCACGATGATCTCGAGCGGGATGATCTCGACTTCCTTGATCAGCTGTTCGCGCATGTTGATGCGGCGAATGAAGTGAGTCGGGATGCCCAGGCCGTTGAGTTTGGTGAACACGAACTCGGAAATCCGGTTGTTCAGCACGCCCTTGCCATCGATGATTTCGTGGCGGGCGCCATCACCGGCGGTGGTGTCGTCCTTGAAATACTGAACCAGAGTGCCCGGCTCAGGACCTTCGAACAGGATCTTGGCCTTGCCCTCGTAGATTTTGCGACGACGGTTCATTGGGAATCCGGGACCGTTGGAAGGAGGGAGAATTTGGCCGCTTCATGCGCCAGAACCGAGCAAAAATGCAAGCTCTTTCGCATGAGCCGGCCCGATGGCGATGCGCTGCGTCGTGCATAAGGTCGCAGCGCGCCTGCGCCCGTTGCTTTGGCGTGGCGAACCGCCTATGTCGATTGGCAAGCGCCGGAGAGGCGGTAAGATAGGAAGCCAAGCGGGAGAGTTGCATGAGCCAGTTCGAGGATCGGCAGAAGGGCCAGGAGGCCAAGTTTGCCTTCGATGCGGAGAAAAAGTTCAAGGCGGAAGCCCGCCGCAACAAGCTCGTGGGCATCTGGGCGGCCGAACTGATGAGCCTGACCGGCGATGAAGCCAAGGCCTATGCCGCCGAGGTTGTGGCCGCCGACTTCGAGGAAGCCGGCGACGAGGACGTCTTCCGCAAGGTTTCCGGCGACCTCAAGGCCAAGGGCCTCAGCATCGGCGACGACGTGATTCGCCAGAAGATGGCGCAGCTGGTGAATGTCGCCAACGAGCAGATCGCCGCCGAGGGCTGATCGCGTCAGTATGGGAATATTGAGGGGCGTCGGCCACAGGCCGGCGCCCTCTACTTTCGCCTGATCAGCCGACCCAGAGCGCCATGCCAATGGAGGCGGGCATGACCGGCTCGAAGCCGAACTTGGCGTAAAGATGCCTGGCATCTCCATCGGCGATGAGGCTGACATAGGCGCTGGCGGGGGCGTTGGTCCGCAGGTGGTCGACCAGCGCAGTCATGATCCGCTTGCCCAGGCCCTGGCCCTGATGCTCGGGTTCCACAGCGATGTCGACGATCTGGAAGGCCGTGCCGCCATCGCCAATGATGCGGCCCATGCCGACAGTGCGTCCCTCGTGCCTGATGGTCACGGCAAACCAGCTGTTGGGCAGGCCGGCTTCTGCTGCGGCCTGTGTCTTTTCGCTGAGGCCGCTCACCTTCCGCAGCCGCCGGTAGTCATCGATGCCGGGCGTGGCTGTTATCAGTTCGTATTCGCTCACCTGAGCCTCTGCATCAGCCGCGTGAACATCAGCAGCCCCTCGGGCCAGGGCCCGTGGCCCGAGGCGGTGTTGATATGGCCGGCTTCACCTGCCTGGTGGAAATCCGAACCCCAACAGGTGGCGTATTCGACGGCGCGGTCGATGGTGCAGAGCGGGTCATTGCTCGATGCCACCAGCATCGAGGGAAAGGGCAGGGGGTCGCGCGGGATCGGCCGAAAGCCGAAGGTCTCCTCGGGCGCCTCAGGGCTCAGTTCGAGGTCCGGCACGGAAACGAGGAAGGCGCCGCGCACATTGTCGGGCAGGCGCGGCGCCGCATGGGCAACGGCAATAGTCGACAGCGAATGCGCGACCAGCACGACCGGCCTGGTGGTCAGACGGCAGGCCTGGTCGATGGTCTGGACCCAGTCATCCAGGTCGGGCTCGTCCCAGTCGGCTTGCTCGACGATGGCGGCGCTGGACATGCGTTCGGCCCAGCGCACCTGCCAGTGGCCGGGACCTGAATTGCCGAGCCCGGGCAGGATCAGGATGTCACATTCGGAAATCTTCACGTGCGATGCGTCCTGTCGCGATAGAAGGCGGCACTGGTCTGGGTCAGGCCGATCTTCTGGTAGAAGCCTTCGGCGCCGGGCAAAGCGAGCAGCGTAATGGTGACGCCGGGCCCCACGACCTCAGCCGCCTTGTCCATCAGCAGGGCGCCGATTCCCTGGCCCTGATGGCTTTCCACCACCGCCATATCGGCGCAGTAGCAGATCCAGCTCCAGTCCGTCATGCCGCGGAACAGGCCGACCAGCGTCCCGCCCGCATCGCGCGCCGTGACGACGATGTTGGAATTGTCGAGATAGGCCTGCACCCGTTCGGTATTGCTCAGCGGCCGGGTGGGGCCGAGCGCCGATTGACCGACGCAGGCGATGTACTCTTCGGCCGTGAGGCCGGTTTCCTGGGCGCAGATAATGCTCATCACGCCTCGCCAAACACGCGCTTGAAGATCGTGTCGACATGTTTGAGGTGATAGGCGTCATCGAACATGGCGTCGATTTGCGCATCGCTCAGAGTCACTTCCGGGTCTTCTTTAAGGTTCCGGGCGAACTGCCCGGCACGGTCGCCGCGCATTTCCCAGACCTTCATGGCGTTGCGCTGCACGGCGGCGTAGCTGTCCTCCCGGGAGTAGCCGGCCTGGGTCAGCGCAAGCAACACGCGCTGCGAATTGTGCAGCCCGCCGAGAAGGTCCAGATTCTTGCGCATGTTCTCGGGATAGACCACCAGCTTGTCGATGACGCCGGTGAGGCGGGCCAGCGCGAAATCGAGCGTCACCGTGGCGTCGGGGCCGATCATGCGCTCCACCGAGGAGTGCGAGATATCGCGCTCGTGCCAGAGGGCGACATTTTCCAGCGCCGGGGTCACCATGCCGCGCACGAGTCGGGCGAGGCCAGTAAGGTTTTCGGTCAGCACCGGATTGCGCTTGTGCGGCATGGCCGAAGAGCCCTTCTGGCCGGGGGAGAAGAACTCCTCGGCTTCGAGCACTTCGGTGCGCTGCAGGTGACGGATTTCGATGGCGACACGCTCGATGGAACTGGCGACCACGCCCAGCGTGGCGAAGAACATGGCGTGGCGATCGCGCGGGATCACCTGGGTCGAAACCGGCTCGACGCTCAGGCCTAGCTTTTCGGCCACGTATTCTTCGACCTGTGGGTCGATATTAGCAAAGCTGCCGATGGCGCCGGAAATGGCGGCCGTGGCGATTTCGGCGCGCGCCGCGACGAGGCGCGCCCGGTTGCGCGTGAACTCGGCATAGGCCTCGGCCAGCTTGACGCCGAACGTGGTTGGCTCGGCATGAATGCCATGGCTGCGGCCGATGGTGATGGTGTGCTTGTGCTCGAAGGCGCGGCGCTTGAGCGCTGCGAGCAGGGCATCGACGTCAGCGATGAGAAGGTCAGCGGCACGGGCCAGCTGCACCGACAGCGTGGTGTCGAGGATGTCCGAGCTGGTCATGCCCTGATGCACGAAGCGGGCGTCGGGGCCGACGATTTCGGAGAGATGGGTCAGGAAGGCGATGACGTCGTGCTTGGTGGTGCGCTCGATCTCGTCGATCCGCGCGACATCGAAGCCGTAGTCACCCTTTTCGGCCTTGCGGGCATTCATGACGTCCCAGATGTTCTGGGCCGACTCCTTGGGCACTACGCCGAGTTCGCCCAACTTGGTGGTGGCATGCGCCTCGATCTCGAACCAGATGGCAAAGCGGGTCTCTGCCGACCAGATGCTGACCATTTCGGGGCGGGAATAGCGCGGAATCATGGGCTTAGGGCTTTCGGGTTCAGAAACTGAGTCAAGCGACGCGGCTGGTCGCCGCGTGGCGGATGGCGGCGATGCGGTCGGCATAGGTGGCACTGTCATTGCCGGCAAAGATCGATGAGCCGGCGACCAGCACATTGGCGCCGGCATCGGCAATGGCGCGGGCATTGTCTGCGGTGACGCCGCCATCGACTTCGAGGTCGATGGACCGGCCGCCGATCAGCGCCTTGGCCTGGCGCAGCTTATTGAGGCTCTCGGGGATGAAGCTCTGCCCGCCAAAGCCGGGATTGACCGACATGACCAGCACCAGGTCGACATCGTCGATGACATGCTGGATGGCCGAAACCGGCGTTGCCGGATTGATCGCCACGCCGGCCTTCTTGCCGAGGGCCCTGATAGCCTGCAGCGAGCGGTGCAGGTGTGGACCGGCCTCGGCATGCACGGTGATGATATCGGCGCCGGCGGCAGCGAAGTCACCGAGATAGGCATCGACGGGCGCGATCATCAGGTGCACGTCGAAGGGCTTGGTGGTCACCGCGCGAATGGCCTTCATGACCACGGCGCCAAAGCTGATATTGGGGACGAAATGCCCGTCCATGACGTCGACATGGATGTAGTCGGCCCCGGCCGCATCGACGGCGGCAACCTCGTCACCCAGCCGTGCAAAATCGGCCGACAGGATGGACGGGGCGATGCGGATGGGTCGCGTGGTCATGAGGGCTGCCTTGCCAGGGGAGGAGCACGCCCCTGCCATATAGTTTGAGGCGGCGCTGGGCAAGGGCAGGGTGGGGGTGACACCGCTGCCACAGGTGCGACAACGCCCCGAGGGCGGCGGACACCCCCTCATCCGCCCTACGGGCACCTTCTCCCGCAAGGGGAGAAGGCGACCACACGAGTCTCAGTCGGGAACCTTCTCCCCTTGCGGGAGAAGGTGGCGCGTAGCACCGGATGAGGGGGTGACCGGACATCACAGCTTGCTGGCGCAGCTACGTACTCCTATCGCGCCAACGCCACATACCTTCACAAACCAGGGATGCGTCAGCGCGGCTCATTGCTTTGCAGCGGCGACGCGGTAGAACAGCGGCGCAACAGGAGCGTCAGCCTCGTGGAATTTTCTCTGCCATTGGTGTTCGGCGCCGGGGTGCTGAGCTTTCTCTCGCCCTGCGTCTTGCCGCTGGTGCCGCCCTATCTCACCTATATGAGTGGCGCGAGCTTCGAGCAGTTGCGGGCTGATGATGTCGGCGCGGCCGCGTTGCAGCGGCGGGTCGCCTTCACGTCGCTGTTTTTCATTCTCGGCTTTTCCGTAGTCTTCATCACGCTGGGCGCCACCGCCACGGCCTTCGGCCAGGCCTTCCGGCAGGCGCTGCCCATCCTCACCCCGATCGCCGGCGTGCTCATTATCGGCATGGGGCTGCATTTCCTGGGCGTCTATCGCATCGGCATTCTCGACCGGCAGTTGCGCCACAATGGGCCCGGCGCCGCCAGCGGGCCGCTGGGCGGCTTCCTGCTCGGCCTCGCCTTTGCCATCGGCTGGACGCCGTGCATCGGGCCGGTGCTGGCTGCGGTGCTGTCGGTCGCGGCCAGCCGCGATACGGCCTGGGAAGGGGCCGGGCTGCTGGGCCTTTATTCGCTGGGGCTGGGTGTGCCCTTCTTCCTTGCCGGTATTGCCCTCGGGCCGTTCCTCGCCTTCTTCCACGGCTTCAAGAAGCACCTGCATACGGTGGAACGCGTCATGGGCGGCCTGCTGGTGGTGACGGGCGTGCTGTTCTTGACCGGCAATTTTACCCGGCTCTCCTACTGGTTCCTCGAGACCTTTCCGGTCCTGGCGAATTTCGGCTGAAGGTAAGCCGGGCTTAACCCTGCGCCAAGTTTCTGGTCGGGCGCCGATTTGCAGCGCCAAAGTTCAGCACTGATTTACTCCGTCGGGGCAGAGTGCAACCCGACACGAGTGGGGCCCATGCTGATAACAAACACAGCCGACGCAGCTCTTGAGCCCGGCGCCCGCAGCGATGCGGCGGCGCCCGTCGCCATGCGCGGCGAGATCGCGGTCGAGGTCGCTGACCGGATCGAGGCTGTCGAGACCGTCTGGCGCGAGCTGACTGCCGGCAATATCGAGTCTCCGGGCCAGAGCTACGATTTCATCCGCCTGTGGGTGGCCGACCGCAAGGTGCCGCAATCGCACCAGCGCTACGTTGTCGGCCGGGTCGATGGGCAGGCAGTGGCGCTGCTGCCGCTGCATCGCAAGCGGGTCCATGGCCTGCCGGTCTTCACCTGGTTTCCCGGCGCCAATGCCGGCTGCTACGCGCCGATTGCCGACTATGACCGCCTGGCCGCGCTGGGCGCGGAAGGCCGCCGCCAGCTCTGGTCGGCGATGACGCAACAGCTCACCGGCGCGGACGCGGTCTATCTGCGATCCATCCCCATGGATGTGGGTGGGCACACCGGACTCTTCGACGAACTGGGGTCCACCCTGGCCGTCGAGACGCTCTACCGCTCTGAATATTCGAGCTGGGAGGAATGCGACCGGCTGCAGCGCAGCAAGTCCCGCCGCAAGCATGACCGGCAGCAGGGCGACCGGCTGGCTGCCATGGGCGAGGTCGGCTTCGAGGACGTCCGCAACGGCGCCGACACGACCCGCGCCATAGAGACCATGTTCACCCAGCGCTCGGCCCGCTTCAAGGCCATGGGCATCCGCGACACTTTCGTGCATGACCGGCTGATCGGCTTCTACCACGAGCTGGCCAAGGCCGGTTCGGGCGTCGACGTGCGGCTGCATGTCCTGCGGCTCAACGGCGACATTGTCGCGGTGCGCTACAATGTCGTCCACAACGAGCGCATGTTCTGCCTCATCTCCTCGATGAGCGATGATCCCGCGATCCAGAACGGTTCGCCCGGCAAGCAGTGCCTGCTGCGCGTGATGCAGACCGTGTTCGACCAGGGCATCCGCATCTTCGACATGGGCAGCGGCTATACCGACGAAAAGCGCCACTGGTGCAATGTGCAGGCGCCACTGCGGCAGCACTATATCGGGCTGACGCCGCAGGGCGGCGTGGTGGTCAAGGCCCACCGGGCATTCCAGGTGGCGCGTGCCGCCATCAAGGCCAATCCGCATCTAAAGGCGGCCGTGCGCGGCGCGCGGCAACTGTTCGACCGCGTGACCGGAGCGAAACCCCCGGTGGCTACCGAAAAATCAGAGTAGCTTGAGGCCGCGCAGCGAGGCGTGGCCCGATTTGCCGATGATGATGTGATCGTGCAGCGTTATGCCCAGCGGCTTGGCGATGTCGGATATTTCTCGCGTCATCCGCACATCGGCCGACGATGGGGCCGGGTCGCCCGAGGGGTGGTTGTGCATCATCCGTTTCATCTTTTTATCTAGTTGATTCACAAGCAGAAAATCAAAAGATTTGCGGAGGTGGGGGCGGCCTCCGGGGGCGTGCGCAAACTCAATTCGTAAGGGTCACGCTTGCTCATCCTACTTCCCGTTGAGTCGATTTGTCGCACGGCACTTAACGGTCTGCTCATTTGCCCATTCGTTGAGGTCGGACACAGGATAGACGATAGACTTCCCAATCTTCACGAAGGCTGGCCCGACGCGCATTGCTCGCCAGTTGGCAAGCGTCCCGGTGGATACGGCGCCTCGAAATCGCTCAGTCACTTCTTCTGGCGTCAGATACAGTGGTTCAGTCATCTTGCACCTCAAACAACCTCGGTAGGGGCGATCGATGCGCGTACCGTGAACACCGAGACGATCCGCTGTGAGGCATCCACAAGGCGATCTTCAGTGAGACCACCTGTCGATACCGACGCCTCACGCACCTCTACGGGAACTTTGCTTTGAGAGAGAAGGGGGCACTAACTACCCTAGAGCCATTTCGGGCTGTCGGCGCGAAAAAGGCCGGGGAGTAGGCGCGCTAGTCAGTCGGATGGGATGCGCCGAAGCCTTCCGAGGACCAAGTCCACACGTTCGAACGTGTCGGGTGCGCCAAATCTCAAGAACCTCCAAACTACGAATCTGGGGGTCAGGAGTTCGAATCTCTTAGGGCGCGCCAATATTTTCAAAGACTTAGCTGGATTTCACCGTTTCAGAATGACGAGCTGAAACGGTTTTTGAAACGGTTTTGCATGATTGGATAGCGTAGCGCGCGCTGGAGCGGTGCGGAGAGAACGCGCGGCCGGGCCTACATTGAGAGTTCGCACACCATGAATATTGTGGGGCGGCCCTGGCTGCTCTAGGGATGCACGGAACGGAGCAAGCCCATTTTCGGCCATTCATCGACCTTGGGCGAATTCTTAAAGGTGGGCGACCACTCGATGTCTAGTGTGGGCTGCTATTGGGGGCGGCGGCCAGTCCGGTATCGAGGTGCTAATGACTGCTTGGCACCAACTGCGGTCATTGCTAATGCCCCGCTATTAACTGGATTGACGCAGACCCCGACGTGACGTTTTGGAGGAACCTCTGTGGACACCACGAGAGCGGTTAGCGAACCCCTACGACGCATCATCGACCACCACAACGCTTTCAACAGGCGAGTCAAACTGCTCTATGGCTCACTTAACAAGGTGATGTCCGATGGCCTAGGCAACGACGTTGCCGTTGCCTTGCCCTACGGTGACGAACCGTGGGGCGAACCAAAGCAGTGGTCTTCGTCGACGGACGGAGATGCGGCCGTGGAGTTGCTTGCGGAGTTGGGTATCGTGCGGGCGGCCTCCGCATTTGAGGACTTTCTGCAGGGTGTCATAGCCGAGCTCGACAGAGCAGGCATCTCAGCGCCCGCCCAGACGAAGGCCGATCTGATCGAACGTGTTCTGGTTCGCTTGTCGATTGCCTCGTCCGACAGGCCATCGCTCGACCTAGTCCGGTTTTTTGACTGCGCTAGAAACTGCATAGTTCACCAGATGGGCCGGGCAAATGCCGAACTGGTAGACCTGAGCGTCGAGAAGGGACTTGCTGATGTATTGGCCAGTTCAACGCCACGGGCAAAGGCGAAATGGAAACCGGCTATCCCAGCGACTTCGCTCGGTAAACCGGTGTCATGGCGGCCGAGACACGCGATCCTCGCATCGGATGCCTACTATAAGGCTGCGGTAGCCATTGATCAAAGGATGCTGAGCGTCCTTGGAGATGGCCGAATTGTCGCCATGGCATCTTACTGGGCCGTGGCTGCTCCTATCCCAGTGGTAGAAGCAAGAAGTTCACACATCGCAACATTGCGAACGGCCCTAAACGACCGCTACCGGGTGAAGGTCAAGGCCACGGAGATTGGCCCACTGTTGAAGTCTGTCGGTCGTTGGGAGAACGCAAAGGTGTCCTTTCACGATAGGAATCCCAAGCGTCCCATCGACTAACTACGAGTTCGGTGGATTTTGCCATCGAACGGCTAGCACATACGACGAGGCCACACCATCGTCGCTGCGCGCCAATGCGGTCAAAGAAGATCGGAAGGCCGAAATGGGGTCGAAAGCGGCCTTCGCCCAAACCCTCGGTTGTCCCGCCGCTGCCCCCTGAACTGTCTAAAGCGGATGGCCTCAATCTGATCATCACCCGGGAAAGGGTCGAAGCCTGCACAGTGTGTACCGCGGACCTATAGTCTTTGTGGCATGCTCAAGTGAAAAGATCGTATGATACCAGCCGCACACTGAGCATCGCGACCGACCCGCCAGATGGTCGCCGCTGGCGATCGAAGGTCCATTCAGCCTTCAGCCCGATGGATAAAGTCCAATAGGCCAGTTTACTCTTCGCCGGGCGGCATAGCCCGCAGCACCTGGGACCGCATTCCCATTTGGTCCTTCGCTGCCCAAAGGGCACCCGGCCGGCTCAGACCCAGTGAGCGGCAGGAAAGGTCCGGCGTTTGAGCGAAGCTCTTGCTTCGTCGGTGCATGTGGTGCTGCCTAGAACCAGCGACAAAGCCAAGCGAACGCTCGCGATGATCCCTTAGTCCCGCCGTATTTCCTAAAGAGTCGATGACATGTCGACTGTGGGAACTTCTTCGACGTGATTGCCTGGAACATGGGCGCCCACTGCCTCTGTCGGCAGTCCGTCAAACCGGGGGTCCGAGGGTCATTTGCGCAGTCGAGCGCTTACTGAGTTACCATTCGGCCATTCCCGCGCGCAATGTAAACAAGATCGAACAGGGGCCCGAGTATCGTCATGACGTCATCGGCGTCCGGCAGCCTAAGGAGCGCCTCGAAGTGCATTGCCGCCTCAACTCGCGTAACGAACGGCTCTAGACACAAGCTGAATTTAGCCAACAGTTCGTCGTCGGAAAGAGGTGAAGTGACGCTGCCGGGAGCGGTGGTGCGAGTGCGCGAAATGGTCACGCCAGCACGGGTGTGAAGCACGACATGAGCGCCTGTAGAGATGCCACTCGGACCTTTCGGTAGGTCGTGCGCCGCCGTTACCTCCACGCGGTTCATCAGGTCTAGCACGTCGGAATTCGTCAGGGCACCCGGCCTGAAAGCGTCCGGTCCAAGTCGTCGATCGATCGCCGCACGGGCGAGGCAGTACGCCATGTTGAATCGTGCTTGGTCGGGCGTCGAAGGAGTGCCCTGCAGCAGGATGGTCGGGACGAAGGCGTCGACGGCACATTCGATCCGCTGGATGGAATCCCCGTCCGCTACGTCGGTAGCGGCGTCGAGTACCGCCGCTACCGCGGCGTGGGTGGCAGTGCACGTTGGATAGGCCTTGACCACGAATCCTGGAGGCGGAAACGCCACCGGTGTCCCGAATGATCGTCCGACCGCACCGTGTACCCCCAGGAATCCTCGGGCACCGCTCAGCGCATCCTCGGGGGCGCTGAAGCCACGCTGCGCCAACTGCACGGCGAGCAAGCCCGATGCGGCCGCCTGGGCGACTTGAAGCGGTTTACCGTCTCCCCCGAAAGCACCACGGACGCCGCTGGCCAAAGAGGCGGCAAGCGCGAAGGCGACCGCCATGCGGTCGGGTGAGAGGTTCGCCAGAGCGCCGCAGGCGGCAGCCGATGCGAATACTCCTAGCGTTGCGCTCGCATGCCAGCCGGCCCTGTACATCCCAGGGTTGGTCAACTCTCCGACCGCCATTGCGACGTCGTAGCCGGCCGCGCATGCCGCGAAAAGGCGCTGGCCGGAAACCGGCCCGATCGCTGCATCACACGATGTGAGGGCGGCAGTCACGAGTGTGACCGACATGTGCGCCATTGCGGTCTCGGTCTCGTCGTCGTCGAAATCCAACGCGTGGGCGGCGAAGGTATTTGCCAGGACGGCGTCCCGAACGGAGACGGCCCGACCATGGCCCCAAAGGCGGGCAGATCCGGCAGCATCCCCGGTCGACGATAGACCGGCGAGGGACAGGGCCGGTCCAGTCAGACTGCCGCCGAGCGTTACCGCCAGAATGTCCGGCACCACCCGCACTAGTTCCGCCGGTGCTGCATAGGGCACCCGTTGGCGTGCGGCGACGATCTCGCAGAGCTGCGGGACAATTCCCCCCTGAGCAGGGGATTGACGAGGTGTCATGGGGCTAAACCTTGAGCTGTAGGACGACTGGGTGTTGGGCGCGGATCCGGCGAATCCAGTTCACGAAGTTCGGAAGGACACGCGAAGTTTGGTCATCTTGGTGCGGTGGTCCTGGCCTTCGGCCGCAGCCGCGATGGTCTGGTCATCGCAAAAGTGTCGAGCGCCTGCTCGACCAATTCGGGCGAAAGACCTGCCCGTTCGTCCAGCAGTTGCCGCATGGTCTTGCCCGTCGACAGTATCTCGTGCGCCAACAGCGCAGATTCCTCGTACCCGAGCAGGGAGGTTAGTGCCGTGGCCAGTGCGGTACTCGACTCCAGGTGGCGCAGGCAGTTCTCCGGATTGGCGGTGATACCGACGATGCACCTGTCGGTGAGGGTATTCACCGCGTTGGCCATGAGCGAGATAGACTGAAGTAGATTGAAGACGATGACCGGCTCCATCGCATTCAGTTGCAACTGGCCCGCTTCGGCCGCGAGCGTCACCACGAGGTCGGACCCGATGACCTGAAAGGCGACCTGGTTGACCATTTCGGGTATAACTGGGTTCACCTTCCCGGGCATGATCGACGATCCCGGCTGCATATGAGGGAGGTTGATCTCGCCGAAGCCACCGCGCGGTCCGCTGGAGAGGAGACGCAGGTCGTTGGAGATCTTGGACAGCTTGACGGCAGTCCTCTTGAGGGTTCCCGAAAAGAGCACGAAGACGCCGGTATCCCAGCAGGCCTCCACCAGATTGGCGGCGCCGACGACCTTCAGGCCAGCCAGTGCACTCAACTCCTCGATCACCGTTGCCGCGTAGGCAGGATCCGCAGTGATGCCTGTTCCTATCGCCGTGCCGCCAAGATTGACTTCCATCAAAAGTGCCGCGGCCTCGTCGAGGCGGGCGACGTCTTCGTGCAAAGTAACCGCAAATGCCATGAACTCTTGCCCGAGAGTCATGGGGACAGCGTCTTGGAGCTGGGTCCGCCCGAGCTTGACGACGCTGGCGAATTCATCAGCTTTCCGTTCGAACGCTCGAGCCAGACGGACCAGAGCGCGGGAGAGTTCGACATAGGCGAAGCGAACCGCAAGGCGGATGGCTGTCGGATACACGTCGTTGGTCGACTGGGAGAGGTTCACGTCGTTGTTCGGGTGGAGGTATTCGTATTCCCCCTTACTCCGGCCCAAGTATTCCAAAGCCCGGTTTGCGATCACCTCGTTCATGTTCATGTTGGTCGACGTCCCAGCCCCACCCTGGAAAACGTCGAGCACGAATTGATCGCTCAAGCCGCCGTTGACGATATCCTGGCAGGCCTGAACGATGGCATCGCACTTGTCTTGGGGCAGGTCGCCGATACGCCGGTTCGCGCGAGCGGCCGCCATTTTGATCATGGCCAGGGATCGGATGAAGACCGGGAAATGGCCGATCGGAATATCGGAAATCCGGAAGTTCTCGAGCGCCCGGGCGGTCTGGGCACCATAGTAAGAGTGCAGTGGCACTTCTACGTCGCCCAACGAGTCGTGCTCTACCCGAGTTGGACGCCGCGGTTCTGTACGGTGTGCCATGGCTAGACTTCCTAGGGACCCAGGTGGTGGTGTCGCCGGCGAGGTCTCTGCCGTGGTGTGGCGACGAGATTCACGCCGGGAGAGCAGGGCGATTAGTTGCCTGTGCGAGGCAAGGCTCCAGCACAGGCAACCTCGATGCGAGACCGCAGTACGGTCGTCAGTAGTCCATCTTCCACATGTAGCGGCGTACCGTCAGCGGATGGCCGCGTGCTTCCGAAAGCGCTACGGCGTAAGTCCGGAGCAAAGGGAGGAAGACGAAGGGAGTGAGATATTCGCGAACACCTTCGTCGATGCCCTCGAAATCGAAGTCCTGGGCGTCCAGCTCAAGAACCTTCTCGCTGAACTTCCCTGCGAAATTGACCGCCCGCTGGTCCATTTGACGACAGTTCCCGAGGCCCTTCAGGACCACGAACGGTATATCGGAGTCAGTGATCTCGAACGGACCGTGGAAATACTCGCCGGAGTGAATGGCTTGTGAGTGAATCCACTGCATCTCCTGCAGGATGCAGCACGCCCAAAGGTAGGCTACCCCATAGTTCGACCCGCTAGCCATCGTGTACATCACCGGCTCCCGCTTGCGCTGCTGAGCCCAATCGAGTGTTGCTTGCCGATGCTTAGCGTGTTCGGCCGCAACGACGCCGGGAAGCTTGGCCAGGCCCTCGTTAAGAGCACTGAGCTTCGGGTTGGCCTCGAAAGCCGCGAGAATGCCGAAGGCAATGCGTAGCACGATCGCCGAAGGGATGTCCGCCGAACCGGCGTCGGGGGTGGCATCGTAATCGACACGTGTATCGACGGCCTGGGCCAAGGGTGAATCGCCCTTGATCGTAAGCCCGATCGTATACGCGCCCTTTTCCTTGGCATGGCGGGCTGCGGCGACGGTCTCGGGCGTGTCCCCTGACTTGGAGCACAACACAACGACGCTTGAGCTTCCGAGGCGAGGCGAGTTGCGTGCGATGAACTCTGCCGAACTGTAGGCGTCAGCAGCGATAGTTTTCGCTTCGCGTTCCATGGCGTACTTGGCGGCGTTCATTTGTGAGAATGAACCGCCCAAAGCAACGAAATACACGTTGGCCGGCTTGCCGCGCGCTTCGATGGCGGCAATTGCAGCTCCGATCGCCGCTTCGATGGTCGAAGTCATAGATGTTTCCCCTAATCTTCCGGACTGTCCGGCCTGAGTTGAACCGGGGCTGTTGGTATACTCCAATGCATAGAGGGTCAACCCGAAATCTTGGTAGGGCCGAAGGCAGTGAACGGTTCCTTGCGGCGCCAGCGGTGCCTTCTGGACGCTCCAAGTCCGGATTAAGGCTCACACTTTGAGCCGTTCCGAACCCGCGTGCCAGAGTCACAAAAGTATGCGACCGGAGGCGCTCGAAGCGTCTCCGGTCTACACCAATGTCCAACGACTCGGTTTGCCGTCCGAAGTTGCCAGCTATATCGCTGTCTTCATTTTCGACAGTTGCAGCTGCAAGACGCGGGCCCCGCGAACCTCAGTCGGCCGTGGTTCCGTTTCGGCGATGCGGAATACGTCGACGATGCGGTCGAGCTCCGTCGCTTGGGCCTCTGTCTGCTCGATCGCCGCGCTGGTCTCTTCAACCAGCGCCACATTGTGCTGGGTCATGAGGTCGAGCTGTCGCACGGCGGCCGAGATTTCATCTATTGCTGACGCCTGGCTGCGGCTGTTCTTGGCAATGCGTTCCATCTGGTCAGAGGTCGATCTGGCACCATCCCGCATCGACGTCAGCTTGCCCGCTGCTTCTAGTACGAGCTTCCCGCCAGTGGCGACGTCCTGCAGGCTTTCGTCGACCAGGTTCTTGACCTCCGCCGAAGCCTGGGCCGCCGATTGTGCCAGGCGGCGAACCTCGACTGCCACCACAGCGAAGCCTTTACCGGCATCACCGGCCCTGGCCGCCTCGACGGAGGCATTCAACGCGAGGAGGTTGGTCTGGAATGCGATGTCGTCGATCATGCCGATAATGTTGGATATGCGGTTGGAGGACGAAGAGATTTTCTCCATGGCCCGCGTCGCCTCTTCCATCACCGCGCCCCCGTCCTCGGCTGTCCGGCTCACCGCTTTGGACATCTCGTTGGCGTCGTGGGCCTGCACCGAATTCTCCTGGACGGTTCTGGCGAGCTGTTCCATTGCAGCGGAGGTTTCTTCGATCGTGCTGGCCTGCTTCACGGTTCGGTCCGACAGGTCGTTGGAGCCTGCAAGGATCTCGCTGGTGGCGATCTTCAGTGATCCTGACGTGCTGCGCAGTCTACCGACGACTTCGGTCAGGCGTTCCGCGACCGCGTTGACGTCGTTCTTGAGTTGGGCGAACGCACCGTCATATTCGCCAGACATGCGCAAGGTCAGGTCGGTGTTCGCAATACCTCCCAGCACTCGACCGATCTCGCTGACACTTCGGTCGAAGGTCGACACAAGACCGTTCACGCTACTTGCCAACCCGTTGAGTTCCGGGTCCGGAAACTCGATCGTCACCTGGCGTTTGAAATTGCCGGCGGCGGCGGCTTCGACCACTTGTCCGAACGCCTTCTGCAGCTCAACCATCATGACCTTGCGATCTTCCTGGTCAGAGATGAGCCTGGCCTCCTCGGCCTGGATCATCTGGCTGACACGCAGACCGTTCTCGCGGAAGACTTCCACGGCCCGTGCCATCTCGCCGACTTCGTTGCCGGTTCGCGTGTATGGGACGTCGATCGCGTAGTCCCCTTTAGCGATCTGGCTCATCGATTTCGCGAGTAGCGGGATCGGTCGGGTTATCAGCCGCGCAAGCATCAGGCCGACTGCGATCAGAACCACGGTCACTCCACCGCCGACAGTCGCGATTGGTACCACGATCCCATTGGCCGAAGCCTCGACGCTCGCAATGGGGGTGCCGACGAAGAGCGCTCCCAACAGCTCTCCGCTCTTCTTCTGTATCGGCTGAAAGGCACCGAAGAAATTTCGTCCGTCGAGATCGACTTCACCTACGAAACGAGTGCCTGCCATCAGCGATGCGAACGGTGCGCTTGTCGGATCGAGCGGGACTTCTGTAAGTCTCGCGCCGGATGACGATGTGAGGCTGGTAGTTTTGCTAACCAGGCTCCCAGTGGCTGCGTCCACGGCGTAGATGGTGGCGTCCTGCCTGGTTACGCGCGTTACGGAATCGATCATCTCGGTGTCTTCGAACGGCGGGAGGTCGGAACTCCAGGTGACAAACGCCTCGAGATCTCCCCCTTCGGTCCAACTCAAGACGGAACCGGTAAGTCGGCGTTCGAGAATCGTCGCAGCTACGCTGAGATTGGTGCCCTGTTGCTGCTTGCCGACCTCGAATGCCTGTCGATGAAGGTTAAGGTAGATGGCCGTTGAAACCGCGGCGATCGAGCCGGTAATGGATAGGATGACCAGCACGACGATCGCGGTGGTCATCTTGATGTTCCGGAGAAGTCCCGCGAACTTGCGCATGTCTGTCCTTCGTAGCAAATGCTGGTTGTTCAGTTACCCGTGTACGACTGTGCCGCGGCCCGACCTGTCGGACGATCAAACCCATTCAAACAGGGGACGTCGCGTCGGCCGGAGACGCGCGGGCGTTGATTTTTCTGGGAACGCCAACTTTGGTCGTCTGGGTCGAAGCCGGCGGGACGACCAGGGAGGTTTGGACGCCCGCCGGCCGACACCTCACTCGTCACAGTGAGGAAGCGGAGCTGATTCCGATAAGGGACGGACACACGCCGGGTCGCGCCTGCCTTCCGGCGCGGCCATTGAATGGACGATCCACTCGTACGCTCGCATGCATCTTCTCCATCGAATAGACATTTTGTCACATACTGGACGGAATGTCTTTCCGATTCAATAATGCCCGCTCGTGGAACGACGGCGCGCAACTGATCGCGCGCCCAAGTGGCGAATTTGGTGCGGAGAGACCAGAGTATGAGGGGCTCTATCTAACGTTCGACGCGACGTGGCGTTGGTGCGTCAGGACTTGTCCGAAGCCTGCGGCGCCGTCTGGAAGTTCACATGGACCGGATGGTTCACGGAACGCACGTATTCGATAGGACGCCGGTTTGCATCCTCGACAATCAGCCTCATCAGCAGCGTCGAAGAGTGCGGAGGCAGCATAAGTGTCGCCTCTTCGAAACTCGTCGGGACGTGTACTGAGATGGTCCTATTGCTCGTCGCCGCGACGATGCCATAGCGCTCACGTAGTATCTCGTACAGTGACTGGCCTGCGATCAGATCCTCGGCGCCGAGACCTGGAACGGTAGCTGCAGGGATGTAACTCGTCTCTATGATGATCGGCACGTCGTCAACGCGCCATAGCCGACGGATGACCAGTATATCGTCGTCGACCGGGATGGCCAGGTTGCTGGCGATCGAGTCCTTTGCCTTCGCGAGCTCGAAATGCAGGAGCTTGCTGCTGGGCTTGCCTCCGTTCAGCTGGATTGCCCGGGTGAGGCTGCCGAAATTTGGGCTGGGCTCGACATGTCGGTTGAGCCGGGGTTCGGGGATCCTGGTTCCGTTGGTGCTGTTCCGCTCAAGCCGGCCATGGGAGACCAGCCGATCGATGGCTTTTCTAACCGTGAGCCTGTTGACGTCGAGCTGATCCGCCAACGCCCGCTCCGATGGAATGTGGTCCCCGGGGCCGTAGTCGGCACCCTCGATCAGATCCTCGATGAAGCGTTGAACCTGTAGATATACGGGTACCTTGGACTGCTTCTCGATCATAGACGGCTCCAGCGAACACTCTCCAGATATACCTTTATCCGACGCTCGCGCAAAAAGATGTTGCAAGGGAAAACGACATTGATATAGCCTTGGAGTAATCCAGTAGTAGACCACGACCGTCCGACATGAGGCGGGACAGTGTTGGGGGTAGTTCATGACCGATGTGAATTCCGGGCCTTATGTTCAGCTGAGCGGCGTAAACAAGTGGTTCGGGTCCCTGCACGTGCTGAACGACGTCAGTGTCAGCGTCTCGGAAGGTGAGAAGATCGTCGTCTGCGGGCCGTCTGGCTCCGGCAAGTCCACGATGATCCGGTGCATCAACCGGCTGGAAAAGCATCAGACGGGCGAGATTCAGGTCAACGGGATCGAGCTCAACGACAACCGGAAAAACATAAGCCGTGTGCGTCAGCAGGTTGGAATGGTCTTCCAGAACTTCAACCTGTATCCCCACCTGACGATCCTCGAGAACTGCACGATCGCGCCGAGGTGGGTGAAGGGCATCGAGCGGAAGGAGGCCGAAGAGCTGGCGATGCGCTACCTCGAGCGGGTTCGCATTCCGGAGAAGGCTAACTTCTATCCGAGCCAGCTTTCCGGCGGTCAGCAGCAGCGCGTGGCGATTGCTCGATCCCTTTGCATGAACCCGAAAGTGATGCTTTTCGACGAGCCGACATCGGCCTTGGATCCGGAGCTCGTGAGAGAGGTTCTCGATACCATGGCCCAGCTCGCGGCCGACGGCATGACAATGATTTGCGTGACCCACGAGATGGGCTTCGCGCGACAGGTGGCAGATCGCGTCGTCTTCATGGACGAAGGCAAGATCGTGGAGATCGCGCCACCTAACAAGTTCTTCGACACACCCGAGGAGGAGCGCACCAGGAAATTCCTTCGGCAGATCCTTCATTGAGGAGCTTCTGCTTAGGACTACCAAGTCGCTGGGCGAAGAAAGGAGCGTCGACGACGACGCATAACAAGGGAATGGGACATGAAACTTACTAAGACTGCATCCGCCTTTTGCGTGATTGCCGCCGCCCTGCTTTCGCAGAGTATTTGGGTCCAGGCCCAAGAGCTCCCGCCGCTGCCACAGGATATCCAGGACGCTGGCGTCCTCCGTATCGGCGTCAAGTGCGACACCCCTCCGTTCGGCTTCTCCGGTCCGGATGGCCAGCCTATCGGCATCGAAGTGGAGATGGCAAAGCAGATCGCCGTCTACGCCTTCGGCTCGCCTGACAAGGCGGAACTGACGTGTGTGACGAGCGAGGCTCGAATCCCCTCACTGGAGGCGGACAAGATCGACCTCGTCCTAGCCACCCTGGGAAAGACCCAGACCCGCGCGGAAGTGGTCGATTTCACCCACAGCTATTACTGGGGTACCAGCAGCATCGTGGTTCCGAAGGACAGTCCGATACAGACTCTTGCAGATCTCGCCGGCAAGACAGTCCTGGGGAACAAGGGCGGCTCCCAGGCGCGGTGGTTTGAAGCGAACATGCCCGATACCGAAGTAATGCAGTTGAACACTACCGCCGACAGCCTGCAGTCGTTGCTGCAAGGCCGCGCTGATGCGTACGCCGGTGACGGTGAGGTGATCGCTACGATCGCTTCCAACAATCCGGAGTTGCGGGTGCTGGAGGAGGGGTTTGACCTGGGTGCCAACGGTATTGGCATTAGCAAGAACCAGCCTGAATTGCTTGCGTTCCTGGACGCAGCCATCGCGAAGATGAAGGCCGACAAGTTCCACGCCGGCGTCGTGCCCAACTTCGTGGACAACCCAGGCCTCATCGAACTGATGATCAAGAATTTCGAAAACGACGCACCGCCGGAAGCCGAGATGCGGAAGTAAGCTAAGTCTTTGGTCGTGTCCCGGCGCAGGGCCGCCGGGACACGATTTCGCTTATGTGTGGAAACAGAAGATATGGACTTTGATTACATACTCCGTGCTTTACCGGACCTGTTAAGGGGCGCACAGACAACCATCGCCGTTAGTACGCTTGCGATTTTTTTCTCGCTGTGCGTGGGCGTGATCGGTTCCACAATCCGCTCCAGCGGCTTTAAGCCGGCATCATATCTGGTGACTGCCTACGTGGAGTTCATCCGTGGCACTCCGTATCTTGTCCAGATCTTCTTCATTTTCTACGGCTTCCCTGCCATCGGCCTAAAGCTTTCCGTGTTTTGGTCAGGGGTGGCAGCGCTCAGCATTTGGGCGAGCGCTTTCCATATAGAGAACATTCGGGCCGGGTTAGCGTCGGTTCCAACCGGGGTCAACGACGCATCGGGGTCACTCGGTCTTGGACGCTTGCATCATGCGCTGTTCGTCGTCCTGCCAATAGCACTGCGCTCCGCACTGCCATCAATGATGAACACCATCGTCAGCACGGTGAAGAATTCGGCATACCTTCAAGCCATCGGCCTCGTCGAGCTGACATTCGTTGCCGTCGAGCGTGTGGCTTATGACTTCCGGGTGATCGAGATGTTTGCTTCAATCTGTGCGATCTACCTGATGTGCGTGTTTACCGTCTCCGGGCTCGGCAGTGTTCTGCAACGTCGGCTCGACCGACCTTACGGGGGGAGGTGAGCAATGCTGCTTCTTGAGTACAGCGGCTTCTTACTGGCCGGGTTTCTGACGACCCTTCGACTTTCCCTAGCCGTCGTATTGGGAGCGACGTTCTGCGCGATCCTGTTCGCCGTCGGACTATCTATCCGATCGCCGCTGGTCAGGCGTCCGTTTCAACTCCTGGTCGAGATACTTCGAGATGTTCCGCTTATCGTGACGGTGTTTCTCATCTATTTCGTGATGCCGAGAACTGGCCTCGCCCTGGATCCCTTCTGGTCCGCAACGCTTGCTGTATCGCTTTGGGGTGGTGCAAACGGCTCCCATGTCATTCGCGCAGGGCTGCTAGCGGTGCCTACAGGACAGTTGGAAGCGGCCAGGGCGTTCGGCTTGAGTGGTTGGAAGGGCCTGCTGCTGATCATCATCCCGCAGGCCATGCCGGTGATCCTTCCACCTTACATCAGCCTTATAACGGCCTGGGTGCAGTCATCGTCGCTCGGGGCGGTCGTGGGCGCCTACGAACTCTTCAGGTCTGGACAGGTAATTATCGAACAGACGACCATCTCGACGGGCAAAAGTCCTGCTTTCCTGGTCTATGGCTTCATACTCCTTGTCTACTTCGTCCTCTGTTGGCTGATTTCACGGGGCGGCAGCTGGGTCGAACGTCACTTCAACAAGCATCGTGCACCTGTGAAGGACGTTACAAGGCCGCTGGCAGGCGTACTTTCCCCTGTGGGCCCGCTCGACGGCCGGACCTGAATTCGGCAGCAAAACCGTTACCCGGAAGCTTCCTTTCGATGCCGTCGCCCTGACCGAGCGCGGTGGCATCGGATTGCACTCGGGGCGCCGTGCCGCCTCCGTAACAAGCCGTCCCCGCTCCCGTTGTCGTTTCAGCCGTCACGCCCAGAGCGAAACGACTTGTCCGGTCGCGGACGCGGGCATTGGCTTAAATCAGGAGACACAATGTTCGTCCGCAAAGCGATCCTAGACGTGACCGACACCATCGCAACGCGCAGTCGAGACAGCCGTCGCGACTATCTCGATCGCCTCGATACCGCGCGCGAAGCGGGCGTCAATCGCTCCGTGCTATCTTGCGGCAACCTCGCCCATGGCTTTGCTGCGTGCTCGCCAACGGAAAAAGCGGCCCTTGCCGGCAACAAGTCGCTGAACCTGGGCATCGTCACGTCGTACAACGACATGCTCTCGGCGCACCAGCCGTACCAGCTCTATCCCGACCTCATTAAAGAAGCGGCCCGCGCCAGCGGTGCGACGGCCCAGGTGGCGGGCGGCGTGCCGGCAATGTGCGATGGTGTCACCCAGGGTCAGCCTGGCATGGACCTGTCGTTGTTCTCTCGCGACGTAATCGCGATGTCTACCGCCATCGCTTTAAGTCACAACATGTTCGATGCTGCGGTCTTCTTGGGGGTTTGCGACAAAATCGTGCCGGGCCTGCTTATCGGGGCACTGAGCTTCGGACATCTCCCGGGCATATTTATCCCGGCTGGTCCGATGACTTCGGGGCTTCCCAATGACGAGAAGAGCCGTGTTCGGCAGCTCTATGCCGAGGGCAAGGTTGGCCGCGCCGAGCTCCTGGAGAGCGAGTCGAAATCCTACCACTCTCCCGGCACCTGCACCTTCTACGGCACGGCCAACTCCAATCAAATGCTGATGGAGATTATGGGGCTCCACCTTCCCGGTTCAAGTTTCGTAAATCCCGGCACGCCGCTGCGGGATGAACTGACCCGCGAGGCAACTAGGCGCGCGCTGCTGCTCACTGCGCAGGGTGACGACTACACGCCGATCGGCCACATCGTCGACGAGAAGGCCATCGTCAACGGGTTGGTCGGTCTCCTCGCAACCGGTGGCTCCACCAACCACACCATGCACCTCGTTGCGATGGCCGCGGCAGCGGGCATCCAGATCACTTGGCAAGACATGTCTGAGCTTTCGGACGTCGTGCCACTCCTAGCCCGCGTCTATCCCAATGGCGCCGCCGACGTGAACCACTTCCATTCCGCCGGCGGTATGGGCTTTCTGATACGGGAGCTGCTGGAGAGTGGTTACCTGCACGAGGACGTCAGGACCGTCTGGGGTAGTGGCCTTTCCAACTACACAGTCGAGGCGAAGCTACTTGACGGCGAGCTCTCTTTCGAACCGGCTCCGGTTCAGTCCGGCAACCCAAAGGTGCTCGCCACAGCTTCGACCGCCTTCTCGCAGAACGGCGGGCTGAAGCTCCTGCGCGGAAATCTGGGCTCGGCTGTCATAAAGGTCTCAGCGGTCAAGCCCGAGAACAGGATAGTCAAGGCACATGCGCGCATCTTCCATTCCCAGCAGGAACTGCAGGATGCGTTCAAGTCCGGCGACCTCAACGGCGACGTCGTGGCAGTGGTTCGCTTCCAAGGCCCTCGGGCGGTCGGTATGCCCGAACTCCACAAGCTGACTCCGCCGCTAGGCGTCTTGCAGGATCGCGGCTTCAAGGTCGCGCTGCTGACAGACGGCCGGATGTCCGGCGCGTCGGGAAAGGTCCCTGCCGTCATCCACGTCACCCCAGAGGCCATAGACGGTGGCGCCATTTCGAAGATCCGCGATGGCGACCTCATCTCGATAGACGCGAACGCCGGTACGCTGATGTTCGTCGGAGACGAACACGAGTTCGAGGCCCGATTGCCGGCTGTCGAGGACCTGCACCGCGAGCGTCAGGGCATGGGGCGCGAACTTTTCGTCGGGTTCCGGGCGCTGGTGGGAAGCGCGGATCGCGGTGCCAGCATCTTTGGGTGAGGTGTCCAATTGGAGATCGAAGGTCTAAGATCTCGACTTCGACGCTTCCTGATCGGGACGGTAACGGAAAAGATGCGGCGGTTCGGACACGGCGACCGACCGCAGGGTGCTGCAACCCGGTTGGGTCGTATCATTCCCTAACGTGGCGCGCCACAAGTTTGGAGATAGCCGGTCCAAACAGCAGAACCATCAGGAATCGAGCCAACTGAAGGCTCATGACAAAAGACATGTCTACCGTCTTCGACGCGGCGGCGATGATGGCCACGGAGTCCAGACCTCCGGGACTAGTGGCGAGGTATGCGGTAAGTGGATCGATGTCGAAGACTTGCACCAGGATCCAGGCGATCGCACCGCAGACGGCCATTAGCGCCAAGATGGATGCAATGATCTGCGGCAGGGTCCGCATCGCCCTGATCAGGATGGGCCGTGTAAAATTGAGTCCGATGGTCCAACCGATGACTGTGTAACTGATGGCGAGCAGCCATTCAGGCAGTTGGAACGAGACGCCTCCGCCGAGATGCAATGCTACGGCCAGTGAGAACGTGCCGAGGAAGAATGGAGCCGGCAGACGAAGGGCTCTTCCGCCCAGGCCTCCGGCGACGACGACGGCGACCGTCGATAAGAAAGGCACCCAGTCGATCGGCGGGAACCACAGTGGCCCATCCACCGGCAGGGCAGGCGCGGCCACCCAGAGCTTGGAGACGATGGTCGCCGCGATAGAGACGAGGATCACCCTCAGGTACTGCATTACGGCGACCAACCTTGCGTCCGCTCCGAAGGCATCGGCCATCAACACCATTGCAGTTGAAGCGCCCGGGGCCGATCCCCACACCCCGGTCGTCCCCGGCATGATCTTCCAGGTGCTGATCAACCATCCAAGCGCGCTTGATGCGATAAGCGTTCCCACGACCGCTGCCAGGAAGATGTACCAATCGTCGAGGAATGCCGAGAAGATGCCGATGGAGATTGATGCAGCGACGAGGACACCGATCACGCCCTGCGCAGCGTTGAAGCTAGCCCCGTGAAGGCGGATGGTCGCTCCGTTCACGCCGACCAGCACGGCGGCGATCATCGGGCCGATCAAGAATTCGGCAGGGAACTTGGCAAGAACGAGCACCGCAGACACAACGGCCGTGACGCCCAGTAAGACGATCCATTGCACTACACGCGGCAGTCGGGCGAGACCGGTTTCCTCGGGCACTTCAGTAGGAGAAGGCATGGCTCGACATCTCGTTTCATTCTGAATTGGTGCGTGGAACCCAGCGGCTGTCTCCGGGAGGAGAGCCGAGGGCTGCCGGCGAACTGGCAAATGATCGTGATGGCGGGAAGTCCGGCGGTAAGAACGATCACCGCTTCGGGTGGGACGCGATGAGTTCGAGGTCCGCCGCGCTCAGTCGGTCCTTTGCCTCGTTGCGTTGATGCCAATACGGATAAAGGAGTGGCGGAAGGCTGGTGTCGTCGAGGAGCTTGCGTTCCTCCGCGGTCAGGACGAGATCGCCGGCAGCCAGGTTGTCGACGAACTGTTCTTCCGTGCGACCACCGATGATGACGGAGGTCACCACCTTCCTACCGATCAGCCAGGCAAGAGCGACTTGGGCTGCGGAAACATTCCGCCTTTCCCCGACCGACAACAGCGCATCGACGATGTTCCATAGCCGGTTCTCGTCTCTGATGGGCGGCTCCGTCCACCCGGCGAACTGTCTCGTTCCCTCCGGAGCAGCCTGATCGCGGCGGTGCTTGCCTGAGAGCAGACCACCCGCGAGCGGGCTCCATATAATCACGCCAAGACCCTGATCAACGCTGATCGGCAGGAGCTCGTATTCGGCTTCGCGGGCCTCGAGCGTGTAGTGGATCTGCTGGCTGACGAACCTCTGTCGCTTGTCTCGGTCGCTGACACCGAGCGCCTTCATTATGTGCCATCCGGAGAAGTTGGAGCACCCCACGTAGCGGACCTTCCCTTGGCGCACGAGGGTGTCCAATGCCTCCATCGTCTCCTCGAGCGGGGTGTGACCATCCCATTCGTGCAATTGATAGAGGTCGATCACATCAGTCTTGAGCCTCCTCAGACTTGCCTCGCAGGCCGCGATGAGGTGCTGGCGGGAAGACCCGGCATCGTTGACACCTTCGCCCATGCGAAATCGAGCCTTCGTGGCAACGAGAACGCCATTCTTGCGCTTGCCGGCGAGAACCTCGCCGATGATTTCCTCGGAAGCGCCATTGGAGTACACGTCTGCCGTGTCTATGAGGTTCACGCCGGCATCGAGACATAGATCGACAACTCTCTTTGCCCCTTGAGCATCGAGTTGTCCGGTCTTCTTTGCCCAACCAACGCCACCGAAGGTCATGGTCCCTATAGAGAGGGTCGAAACTTTCAGGCCCGATCGCCCCAGTTGGCGGTATTCCATCTTATTCTCCAAGTTCTCACGCGATCAGGGTGCTGGCCGACTGAACCGACTACAGCTGCGACACGCCGGCTTCCGATCACTTGAAACTGGCGTAGACGGTGGCCCTCGAGATGCCGATGTGACTGGCGATAATCTCCGGCGCGCGTCGGATCTCGAGGAACCCGCCAGACTTCAGTTCTTGGATGATCGCTCTGCGGTCATCCACGGATAGGGATCTAGGAGTCGTGCCACGGACGGCGGCGAACTCGTCGATCTTCAGGCGGATCGTGTCGGCTCCTCCGGTCTGGATCGTCTCGGATGCGACTATGCCGGTGTCTACGCTCGCGAAGCGCCCGAGCATTGCCTGCAGGTTCTGAAAGAGCGAAAGGTCAAGGTTCAGGCAAAGTGCAGCGACATACTCGCCGTCGGACCCCTTGATGCCGATCGAGGTGCTCTTCAACTGCCTCCCGTCGCTCAGCGAATTGGAGTAGTTGGCGATCACCTGCGGGTAGGCCGGATCGGATATGCGGGCGATGCCGACCTCCGTCGCAGGCGCACCTACCGAGCGCTGGGAGAGGTTGTTATGGATATCGACCACAGAATGCTCCGGGTCCGTAAGGTCATGTACGACAACCTCGCAGAAGGGGGCGAATGTCTCACCCAGGCCCTTGGCGATCTGTTTGACCTGCTGGATCAGCAGTTCCCGCTCTTTGCTTTTGGACTGAGCGTCCGTCTCGTTCTTGGGCATGGCTCTCGCTAACGATTTCTAGGTTGTCTGGATCAGGTCGACCACGGAAGTTGCGGCCTTCAGTCCTGTTCCGCTAAGCATGACTACCGTCTCTTCTTCAACCTTGATTGCTCCGTTTGCGATCAGGCGGGCGAACGCTGCGGAAGCGACCGCGCTGGTCGGCTCGATGAAGAAGCCGCTTTCACAGGACTTGCGAAGGGCGTCGACAATTTCTCCCTCCGTGACCGCGATCGTATCACCATCGGACTCGCGCAGCGCCGCAAGGATATGCTTGAGCCGGATCGGTTGGCGGATGGACGCGCCCTCCGCGATCGTCTTCGACACATGACGCTCGACGACCTGATCCGAGCCCGCTCTGAAGCTGGCGTCGATCGGCGAACAGTTGAGCGGTTGAGCGACGAAGAGCCTTGGTAGCCTGGTGATCTGGCCGGCCTTCATCAGTTCCCTAAAACCGAAGTGGAGCCCCAGGACGCTGCTACCGGCCCCCACCGGAACGACAATGTTGTCGGGAACGCGGAAACCGAAATCCTCCCACAGCTCATATGCAAGGGTCTTGGTTCCCTCGAGAAAGAATGGCTGCCAATTATGGCTGGCGTAGAACGTTCGCTCGGATTGGCGAATTGCTTCTGCCTGCGATTCCTCTCGGGGTCCCTCGACAAGCTGTACCTCGGCGCCATAGGCCCGTGCCTGTGCGATCTTGCCAGGAGAGGTGGAGCTTGGTGTCAGGATCTTGACGCGAACGCCGCCGGCCGCCCCGTATCCCGCGACGGAAGAGCCACCGTTCCCGGAACTGTCCTCAAGGATCGACCGGACTCCGCACTGACGAAGATAGGAAAGCATCACGCTCGTGCCGCGATCCTTGAAGCTGCCGGTCGGGTTCAAGAACTCGAGCTTAAAGAACGGGCGGTAGTCTTCCCACTGCCGCTGCACGAGCGGCGTCATGCCCTCCCCCATCGAGATCGGGTTTGCGATATCGACAGGGAGCGCGGCGCGGTAGCGCCAGAGCGACTTGTCAGAGGTCTCCAGATCGTCCCGGGAAATGCCAGACGACGGAGTGACGAGCAATGGTCGGCCCTCGTTGGAGCACCAACGCGGCTGGTCTATGGGGTATCGCTGTCCGCCGACGGGTTCGATGTAGGATGCATCGCTCATGGAATAAGTGCTCGCGTGTGACAGTCTGTCGGGCTCTCTTGGCAACGGCAGCGGATGGGGCACTAGAAAAGGTCCTCGAACTCGCAGTTAATGATCATTTCGGCCATTGACGCGTTGTTGGGCAGCTCGATCGCCGTTCTGACCATGTGAGCTATCGTGGAGGGATCGGTCATATCATCGGGAAGCATCTGCAGGTTAGGCGCCTTTGCCATGCTTTTCGCGGTCCCGACCCACCCTGGGCATACTGCCGTAGCTCGGACGCCTTTTTCCCAACCATAGGTGCGGGTTGCATGCGTCAGGCCCAACTGAGCGAACTTCGCAACACCATAGCCGACCGTGACGTTTCGAATGCGCTTCGAAGCCAGGGATGCGATGTTCACAACTCGACCACGCCCACTCTTTTCGAGGTGAGGCATGCAAAGCCGTGTCAGTCTCAACGGAGTTTTGACGAACAGTTCCCAAACATCGTCAAGCGCCTGATCGTTATCGTCCATCATGGCAACACGGCCACCGCCGCCGATGGCGTTCACCAGCCCGTCGATCTGGCCAAAGGTCTCGACGGTCTGTGACACCCAGTCGACGGCGCTTTGCTTATCGAAGGCGTCGAACGCGTGGAACGTCTTGTTGGAAGTTTCGGAGCCGAACTTCCCCTCCAACGAGGCCTTGTCGAGACCTCCAAGACTGACACGGTACCCGTGGGTCAACAGGTTCTCAACGATCGCGGATCCGATTCCACCATCGCTGCCTGAGATCAAGATTACGCGTCCACTGCCGACTGCGCTTGAATTGCTCAACTTTTGCCTCGCTTTAGGTAGGATAGAATGGCCGGAGTTCCCGCTCGGTACGGAAGACTTTGGCAATGGGGCGGGGATTGACTCAGGCCTGAGATGCATCGGGCTTCAGGATGCGTCTTCTCGAGGGTGACACGGCACTTCCCGCCCGGCACAACTTGGGGTTGACAGTTTGTCTTGACATAGACGATTTGTCACGTGCAGGCAACGGTGGTTCGCACAGCCTTGCATTCACCCTAAAGTCAGGCGTCAAGCAGTCATGAAATACATCACGGAGGCCGAGTCCTCGGCACTTGTTAGCCACGCCCTCGCGTTCAAAGCGGTCCGCGAGGCGTTGATTGCCGCCTGCTTGCCGGGCGCGAACAGCTTCGCCGTGGTGATTGGCCACGGCAGCGAGCGGGACAATCGTTTCACGGTGAAGTCGGCCTCCAATCCCGAACTTGCCGGACTAAAGATCGGTTCGTATTTCCCCTCTAACGACATCCAAGGCATGCCGAGGCACAGTTCAATCATTCTGCTCTTCGACCAAACTCTTGGCAGGATAGGAACGATTGTGGAGGGGTCCCGCCTCAACGCCTTCCGGACGGCCGCCGCAAATGCCGTAGCGACCGACGCACTGGCGAGACCTGACGCCAGTTCGCTCGCTGTGTTCGGCACCGGACATCAAGCATTTTACGAAGTCGAAGCGCTGTCCCGCGTCCGAAAGCTGAACAGGATTTCAGTCGTGGGCCGAAACGCAGAGAAAACCGAAGCCCTAGTCCGCCGACTTAGGGAGATAGGTCTGCCTGCAACTCCCGAGCGCCCGGAACCAGCGTGCAGGGGCGCTGATCTCGTGGTGACTGCCACCGCATCTCGCGAGCCGTTGTTCGACGCGGACTGGATTGCCCCGGGCACTCACATATCCAGCATGGGCTCCGATGGCGTTGGCAAGCAGGAACTGCCGCCCGAGCTTTTGGCACGAGCAGCGCTATTCTGTGACCTCCCCTCCCAGTCGCGTACTATCGGCGAGTTTCAGCACGTTGCAGTTGACCGCGACATCGTAGCAATCGGGGCGGTGCTCGGCGGGACGCATTTGGGGCGTGCGGATGCAGGTGAAGTCACTGTTTTCGACAGCTCTGGCCTGTCCCTCCAGGACCTGTATTTGGCCCGAGAAATCGTGGCTGCTTCGACCTCGCAAGGAACGGCGGGAGCCACACCTTTTGAGAGCGGCAATGCGCGCCCCCCGCTTGACAGTCGGTGATTGGTCTACTATTGGAATACTCCACTGGACAGCGGCCGCGGGGCGGTTGGATCTCGCGTTTCCGTATCTGCACCACCAACTAAACATGCACCTGCGGCGAGGCTGCAGAGCAAGAAATTCCTAATGTCAGCCAGGAGGAGCCGCAATGAAACTGGACGGTAAGACTGCAGTCATAACGGGGGCCGGACGGGGGATTGGACGGGCGATCGCGTTGGAACTCGCCAGGGAGGGTGCAAACATTGTCCTGGCCGCGCCGGAGTTTGGCGAGATCGAAGCGGTTTCGGCCGAGATTCGGGCGCTGGGTCGCGATGCACTGCCAGTCGAGACCGACATCCAGTACAAGGCGCAAGTGGAACGCATGGCAACGGCTGCCTTGGAGCGGTTCGGGGCCGTAGACATCCTGGTGAACAATGGCGGGGTCGCCATCCACAACGCCATTCCCAATATCAAGGAAGAGGATTGGGATTGGATGATGGCAATCAATCTCAAAGGCACCTTTCTTTGCACCCAGGCATTCTTCCAACACATGTGCGATCGGCGCCAAGGCCATATCGTCAACATCGTGTCGAGGTCCGGGAAGGCTGCCAGAGCTAAGTTCGGTGCTTACTCCGCTTCCAAATTCGGGGCATTGGGTTTCACCGAGACGACGGACAACGAAGGGGTTGCCTTCAACGTCAAGGCGACGGCAGTCCTCCCGGGTGCCGTCGCGACGAAGCAGCGTTCCGAGAACCACGACGACGACCAGGCGAAACTGCTGCAGCCCCAGGATGTCGCGGAGTATGTCGCGTTCATAGTGACGCGCCCCGACCATGTGTACATCCTCGACGCCAACCTAACGTCCCAACATATGAAGCCACTACCCGGGACGGGCAATCTGAAGTCCGGAATATAAGAACCAGCTTCGATCGGCGCACCCGCGCCGATCGGATGCCGTAGCGATTTTGGGCTCGATGCGGACCTGCAAGGCTCAGGGCTCTCAGATGCGACCGGCGATCTTGTCGCTTAGTGCTGAAACGCTCCAGAGGGAGCCAAGGGGATTTTGATGCGGAACGCTGTGCCTCGGCTTTTGGGCATCGGTGATAACACCGTCGATGTGTATGTGGACAAGGGCCTCATGTTTCCGGGAGGAAACACGGTCAACGTCGCAGCGATGTGGGCAAGGTTGGGTAAGCCTTCGTCCTACTTGGGATGTGTATCCTACGATGCATATGGCGAGTTGATCTATCGCGCGCTGATGGAGGAGAAGGTCGACCTGTCGCACTGTCGCCGTTCCCACGGGCAGAACGCATGTTCGCTCGTCGGCCACGACGGTGGGGACCGACATTTCCTGGGCTCTCGAAAAGGAGTGACCCGAGACATCACCCTGACGGAGGACGACTACATCTTCATGTCGTCGTTTGAAGTCGTGCACACAAGCATTTTCAGCGGATTGGACCGGTACGTCCCGCTGATGGCGAACAGATGCAGGTTGCTATCCTACGATCTGTCGAACCGTTGGAATGATGACCATTTGCAGCATTTGGCGGGCCACCTGGATGTCGCGTTCCTATCCCTAAGCGAGTTCGACGCCCACGAGGCCGTTCAGATCCTGCAGAAATGGACCGCGGCGGGCTCAGGAATAGCCGTCGGAACACGAGGCGGGGCGGGTTCCTTCGCAGTCCACAACGGCAAGGTCTACTCCGCGGGGGTGAAGCCCGTGACTGTGGTCGATACCCTGGGCGCCGGTGACGGGTTTGCCACGGGGTTCCTGCTGGAGTGGTGCACATCTTCTGATGTCGACCGTGCTCTCGAGGCCGGGGCAAGCAATGCCGCGGAAATTTGCACCATCATGGGCGGGTTTGGCCATGGCATCGCTTTTGATACTCCGCCAGATGACCTGCCGCCCCGTAGCGCAGTGGCCAGGACGTAGGCCTAACGGTGGCCGGCTTTGTGGTCGGTTGGTGACGTGCCGCCCCGATCCTCACTGGCGAAATTTTGGCCGGTCCAAATCCCAGAGGTTGCCGGGGCGCGCTCGCAGCCAAGCTTCTTGAAGTGAATAAACTCGACCAACTCCAGGAACATGAACGATCATGTCATGCGTCGCATTTTTGAACGGTCGACTGATCCCATTCGAGGATGCCAAAGTACCGATAACTGATCGGGGTTTCACTTTCGGGGACGGAGTTTATGAAGTCACGGCCGTCTTGGACGGCAGGCTCGTCGATAATCTCGCACACCTGACGCGCCTTTTCAGGTCGCTTGCTGAACTGAGCATCCCGAACCCCTACTCCCGTGAGCAATGGACCGTTCTTCAGAGGGAATTGATTGCAGAGAATGATTTGGACCAGGGGGTGGTATACCTGCAGGTGACTCGCGGTGCCTCCGAACGTGACTTCGCAGTCCCGTCGCCGGCTCTCCTGCCGACAACAGTCATGTTTACCCAGGTCAAGGACATCGTTGGTTCGATCAATGCCCGAAACGGTGTTCGAGCTGTCACAACGGCTGAGTTTCGCTGGCAACGCCGGGATATCAAATCTATCGCACTTACCGCGGCAGTCATGGCCAAGCGGTTTGCCGCGGACGAAGGTGCGCAGGAGGTTTGGTTCCACGAGGACGGGGTTTTGACCGAGGGGGGATCGAGCAACATCTTTATGGTGCCGGCGGGAGGGGCACTTGTTACACGGCCTGTATCAAATGCTTTACTGGGAGGGATAACCCGACAATCCGTACTGGAAATCGCCAGATCACTGGACCTAACCGTTGAAGAGAGAGCGTTTGCTCTCGAAGAGGTCAACTCCGCACGCGAGGCGTTTACGACAAGTGCCTCGACCTTCTTGGTACCGGTGATATCGGTGGACGGGCATCCCATCGCTGACGGCAAACCTGGACCGGTGACCCAAAAGCTTCAGGCACTATATGTCGAGTTGGCAAGGTCTGGCGGTCTGCCATGATGTGCGTTTGGGCGCCCTGGTTGGCTGCGACCAACCCTCTCTTTTGGCATTTGAGCTATCCAGGCGAAATGCCCCAGGCCACCACAGCGGATGGCCGCATTGATGCGGGTTGACGAGACACTTGCCGAGATCGCTGAGGTCCGGCGCGCCGATCAAATTCCCGATCTCCTCGGACGTGTCAGCGCGGCATACGGGATGAAGACCGTTGCCTATCTCGGGACAGGGACGCTCGATCGGAGGCTCCCACGGCGCGAGCCTTACCTCGCTGTTACCTACTCCTCGGCTTGGGTCGATCACTATCGCACCAAAGGTTATGTCAAGATCGACCCGGTCATTCAGACGGGTCTGAGACGCCTTCTTCCCATAGATTGGACCGAGTTTGGGGGAGGAGACGAGTCTCTTCGCAGGTTCTTCGGTGAGGCAACGGAGTTCGGACTCGGTCGGAAAGGAATGTCATTTCCGGTATACGGCCACAGTGGGGATAGAGCACTTTTCTCCGTTACAGCCGACTTCAGTGAGCGCGAATGGCAGTGGGCTCGCCGTACCGCGTTCCGACAGTTTCCAATCATTGCGTCACATCTACACGATGCAGTGCTGCGCACCGAAGGCGCTGCTCGTCCGCAACTGCGTCTCTCCCGTAGGGAGATCGAGTGTCTGCAATGGACTTCCGAGGGCAAGACGGTTTGGGAGTGCGGCATGATACTCGGACTGTCTCCCCATACTGTGCGATGCTACCTGGAGAGCGCGCGGCACAAGCTCGAAGCGTCGAGCAACACCCACGCAGTCTCGATAGCCCTTAAGTCTGGCCTACTCTTCGACCTCCCTTAAACCCGGCTCTTTGACCGGATACTCGACCGACGGACTGCGCCGTACGTCTTGCCTCGTTTCACCACGAGGAGACAGGCATGATATTGGCCATTGAAGGTGTCGACCGCCACGCATACCCCGAATTGTTCGATCAGATGTTTCGCATGCGAGCTGCGGTTTTCGCGAGCCGGCTGGGCTGGGAGGTAACGGTCGCTGACGGCAAAGAGATCGATCGGTTTGATGACGAGGATCCCCTTTATCTCCTCTGCGTCGATCAGGTGACGGAGGAGCTGAAGGGCGCCGTTCGGCTTCTCCCAACGACGGGTCCCAATATGCTGAGGGATGTGTTCTCGGTTCTCGTCCCCGACGGAACCGTTGAAAGTCCTTTGATTTGGGAAAGCTCGCGCTTTGCCATCAACCCAAATCTGGTAGTCGGATCGGCGCGTCAGGATCCCAACCAAGTCATCAACACAACTACTGTCGAACTGCTCTGCGGACTGGTGGAGGCAGCGCAATTGGCGGGGGTCGAGCACATCGTCTCAGTGTTCGACGCTCGGATGGCTCGAATCTTTAGGACTGTCGATTGTCCATATGAGGTAATCGGCGCCCCCGCGAGGATTGGGCAAACTATGACTTATGCCGGCCTTTTCGAGATTTCTGGAGCCATGCGCCGCCGCCTCGGCAACAAAGCCGGCTTGCCAGAGCGCGTGCTCTCTCAAGGCGGGTTTCAGCCCCAGGCGACCAGACTAGCATGAGCCGTTTACTCAGGTCGCTGTCGTGGCCGGGCGACCTGTGGTCAACGAAACAACGGTCGGGTCGGCGTGACCCGAACGCGCTCTCAAGTGACGTTCTCGCACACCCACGCCGGTGGGATGAGCCGCAGGAGGCGATTTGGATGCTTGATTTCCGTTTGTTCCGCTACGCTCTGGCGTCTGCCGAGCACGGAAGCTTCCGACGGGCGGCAGCGGCGCTCAACATTCAGCAGTCCACAGTAAGCAGAGGCGTACGAACTCTCGAGCATCGGGTCGGAGGGCCACTGTTCGAGCGCAGCCATGCTGGGATTCGTCCGACACCTGCGGGTGAGCGCTTTCTCCAGGAAGCTGCGTTGGGATTTGATCACCTCGAGCGAGCCACCCAGCGGATCGGGGCAATGCAACGTGGTGAGCATGGAGAAGTCACCGTCGCGGCGAGCGTACCATTTCTCTTGTTTGCCGACGCGTTCGAACGCCTGCGGGATGAACACCCTGGCGTGGCGCTGGAGATAGTGGAAGGAACCTGCAGCGGCTGCGCCATGATGGTGCAACAGCGCAAAGCGGAGGTTGCCTTTGTCAGCACCATTCCCGGCAACGGCCCAGCGCAATCGCTGCACGTGCGAGACGAGCGGCTTGTCGCGGTCCTTCCGAAGTCGCATCGGCTTGCAGATGCCCCGACGGTGCTGCTCGAGGAACTTCGGGCAGAACGGTTCATCCTTGGTGCCGGAGGCTTGGGTCCCGCACTCGCGGACTACCTTCAGCGCCAACTGGACGCAAAACTGGATCAGCGATTGCTCCGGGTTGGACAGTGCGATCTCATCAACATGGTGGCCCGCGGCTTTGGTGCAACGCTGGCGATCAGGGATCTTCCTCACGCTGCGCCGGATGGTGTCGTGTTCATTCCAATCGCGGATGAGAATACCTTCCCGATCCACGCCATCTGGGGGTCACCAACCGCTAACCCGTCTGTGACGCGCCTAGTCAACCTCGCTAGAGAGGCACGTCCGATCACTGTGCGTCAGGCGACCGAGAAGTAGGACAGGAGAGAGTTCAAGTGGAGAACCGCATCACGGTCCGAATGACCGAGGACTTGATCGCTCAGATCGACTTGTGGATCGCGGGCCAGCCTGGTTACGTCAGCCGACAAGAGGCTGTGAGACGCCTCCTCTCAATCTCGCTCGAGGGCGCTGAACAACATAAAAGACCCGGCTCTGCTGAAGAAAATCTGGCCCAGTCGGTCCAAGGCGCAGGTTCACGGGGATGATCTGCCCGGAGAGTTGCGCGACCGCGCGAAACCCCGGTCCGTTGCAATGAAGCGTTCTAGCATCGGAACGACGAGGCGAACCGGGTCGGCGATAGGCTGTCCCGTCTCACTCGAGAGCAGTTCGGCATAGGTGACGAGATCGCGATGCAGCGCGGCCGGAAGCTCCACCGTGACCTTGATGGGCTTGTCGTCGGGTATGGCGCCGAGCTTGAGCTTGGTCACTGGCCTGCTCCATAAGGTTCGAGAACAAGGTCGCGGGTGACGATCACCCGAACCGGAAATCCCGGCCGGATTGTAAGCGTCGGGGCGACCTGCATCTGACGCTGGACGATCTGCTGACCGGCGTCGTTGATGGTATCCTGGGCGCCGCTGCGGATGGCCTGGATGAGCCGGTCGTCGTCATCCATCGTCAACTCCACGCCGACGGCGAGCAACGTCGACAGGCCGGCTGCTTTCATCAGATCCCTCCAGTGATAGTCGACGCCGTCTTCCAGGCCGGCATAACCCCGGGTGTCCGCGCCAGGCTGACGCTCAAGGACGATCGATCGCCCGTTGGGAAAGATCAGCCGGTTCCAGACGAGCAGGACGCGGCGCTGTCCGAAGGCGACGCCGTTGTCATACTCACCGATGATCCTCGTGCCCTGCGGGACGAGCAGGATGCTCCCGGTCGGGCTGTCATAGATGTGCTGGGTCACCTGTGCGGTGATCTGGCCGGGGAGGTCGGAACGGATGCCGGTGATCAGCGCCGCAGGGATCACCGATCCCGCCTGTAGCACGAATGGCGACGCCGGCGCGGCCACGCGGTCTTGAGCCACCGTGCGGCGATCGACGTCGGCGTTGAGGAAGGCGAGCTGTGGATTCTCCGACCCGGCAGCGCCGATGCCTGATGTCGAGCCACCAAGCGTGGGGAAAGTCGGGAGACCTGACTCTGACGGAGCACGAGTCTGGAAGAAGAGCTCGCTGGTTCGTGCGGCTTCCATCTCGGCGAGGCGGCGCTGCTCTGCAGGGTCAGCTTGTGGCACCGGAACGATCTCGACTGGGACGCCGCGACCGTCCTCTTGCGCGCGGACGATCGGACCGCCGAGGTCGCCGGGCAGGGGAGGACCGAGTTGCGGAACGCCACTATAATCGGCGGGTAGCTCCTCCAAGCCATCGGCCGTCTGCCTGTGATCAGTGGTGAAGAGCTCTTCCCCGCCAGACTGCCGGTCAGAGGTCTGAAGCGCGTAGATCAGGGCGCCGCCAATGCCGAGGCCCGCAACCAGACCCACGCCAGCGAGGACACGGCGAGAAACGCGGGTTACGCGCGGGGCCTCTGGCCGCAGCCGCATGGCGAGGTCCGGTTTCGTAGCTGACGGCGCGCTTGCCGTTCCGGTGTCGGTCTCGCTCATGACGACGGCCTCCCATCGGTGCGCACGATTTTCACGGTTTGCTGGCCGTTGCCGCTGCCGAGCCGCAGCTCCGCGGCACCGAACAGCCGATCGACGATGAGGATGTTCTGGTAGACGCGGCTGTTGACGATCTCGGGCTGGCCATCCGCGCCGATCACAAAGATCGGTGGCATCTCGCCCTGCACAATGCCGCGCGGGAATTCCACGTAGACGCGCCGTCCATCATCATAGACGGAAACCGGCCGCCATGGCGGGGCGTCGCCCGTAAGGCCATAGCGATGGTTGCGCGCGGCGACGGCGGGAATGGTGGGAGTGGCGGGGACGATCGGGCGCTGGGACGCCACCTGAGGATAGGCCCAGGCGACGGCCGGCATATAGGGGTTCTCACCAGAGCGCAGTTCAAGCAGATAGGTGCGCCGGTCCGTGGTGATGACCAGGTTGGTGGTGATGTCGGTTCTCGTCGGCTTAACCAGCACATGGACGCGCTTAGTCGCTCCACTTCCGCTCTCGGTGTCGCCAATGATCCAGCGGGCCGTGTCGCCGGCGGCGATCGGACCGGCGCCGGTCAGGCTCTCGCCGGGTTCGAGCGCGATGTCGGTGATCTGCCCAGGGGCGGCATAGACCTGAAAGAGGGCACCTTCGCTCCACGGATAGACCTGGATGGCGTTGTAGTATCCGTCCTTGCGTGGTTCGACCCGCGCCGCGATGTTGGCGTTCTCGACCCGGCCGACTGGCGTGGTGGCGGGATCGCCGCCCTTGGTAGGGGTCCAGCTCGGCGGCACCAGAATGGGGCGGGGCGCACCGTCACCTGTACTGACCGCAACGGCTGGCAGGGGCGGAACATTGGCGTCGTAGCTGATCTGCGGCGGCTTCGGCGCCGTGGCGCAGGCCGCGAGCGTCACGGTGGACAGCAGCAGCACCCCGATCGTGGAGACGGATTTACGGAAAGCCGGATTTGCGGCTTGTGGGTTCGTTGGCTGGCTCATTGCCCCAACTCCTTGGACCAGTTGATGGCATTGACGAAGACGCCGAGCGGGTTGCGGCGCAGGCGCTCGGCGTCGCGCGGTGGTTGGATCACGACCGTGAGGATGGCGGTCCAGCGCTCAGTGCCGGCAAGTTGGCCGTTCTCGTAACGGCGTTCCGTCCAGGCGACGCGGAACGAGTCCGGCGAAGCCCGGATGACCGACGAGACTTCGACACTGACTTGCTGCTTGCCCACGCGCGTAAACGGGTCATTGGAGCGCGCGTAATCATTGAGTGCCACGGAACCGCGGTCGGTCGTGAACTCATAGGCCCGCAGCCAGTTCTGGCGGACGATGATGGGATCGGCGGAGATCGAGCGGACCTGTTCGACAAAGCGCGCCAGGTGAAAGGCGATCTGGGGATCGGTCGGCCGATAGTCGGCGACCGCCGGTTCGACCGCGCGGGCCTCGCCCGTGCCATCCATTTCCACGACCCAGGGCACCACCGTGCCGCGCGCCGACTGCCAGACAAGGGCGCTGGCGAAGCCGGCCGAGAGGATAAGGCAACCGAAGGCCATGAGCCGCCAGTTCCGCGCCTGCACTCGGGCGGAGCCGATGCGATCGTCCCATACCTGGGCAGCGCGCTGGTAGGGTGTTTCGGGTTCCGGCATCTTGCCGTAATGGGCGGCCGGTCGCTTGAAGAAGGTCATGTGCGGTCTCTTTCGGAAAGGCTGACGGAGGCGCCACCACCGTGGTTGTCGCCAGAGCGGACGGCGTGCGCGGCGGCGGTGACGCCATGGCTCATGGACTGGCTGTGGCGCATGCGCTGGGCCCAGGCCGGTGGGGTGGCGGCTGAAGCGGGCGATGCAGACGGATCGGAGGTGCCGCCGACGGTGCCCATGGAGGACGAGCCGCCGGTGGCCGCGATTGCGGAACTGCCGCCGGAATCGAAGGAGGAGCCGAGGCTTTCGGAGACGCGCGATGCCGCGCGCTTGAGCGGGGAGGCTGCTGCGCCGCCGGCGGCACGTGCCACACCGACAAGGCCCGCGGCAACGCCAGCTGGACCGGATCCGCCGGCCGAGGCCAGCGAATAGGCGGCAGATGCGCCGCCTGCGAGTGCCCCGCTGCCACGTGTGGCGGCGGCGCCTGCCGACAGGGCTGCCTGTCCGCCTTTCGCGGCCAATATGGCGCCGCCGCCCGCGGCGACGGCAGCACCGGCAACCGCAAGGCCGGTTCCGACCGCGGCGCCCGCACCGAGCTGCGGACCACCGCTCACAATGCCGTTGGCGATGCCAGGCCCGAAAATGCCGAGGCCCAGCAGCGAGAGCGCTGCCAGGACGATGGCCATGGCATCGTCGATGGTCGGCTGCTCGCCGCCGAAGCCGGCAGTGAACTCGCCGAACAGGGTCGAGCCGATGCCGATGATGACGGAAAGGACCAGGATTTTGATGCCGGAGGAAATGACGTTGCCGAGGACACGCTCGGCCATGAAGGCCGACTGGCTGAAGAGGCCAAATGGGATCAGGACAAATCCGGCAAGCGTGGTGAGCTTGAATTCTATGAGGGTAACGAAGAGCTGGATGCTCAGGATGAAGAAGGCGAGCAGGACGAGAACCCAGGCGATCAGGAGGCAAATGATCTGGAGGAAGTTCTCAAAGAAGGCCCAGTAGCCGGAGAGCTCGGCGATCGCTTCGAGCAGTGGGCGGCCGGCATCGAACCCGGTCTGGGCGACGCGGCCGGGGCGCATCAGATCGTCGACCGAGAAGCTGGTTCCCGACGCCATCAGGCCAAGCCCGGCAAAGCTGTCGAAGATGATGCGGGCCAGGCTGTTCCAGTTGCCGATGAGGTAGGCGAAGACGCCGACGAAGATCGTCTTCTTGACGAGGCGCGCGATGATGTCCTCGTCAGCGCCCCAGGCCCAGAACAGGGCGGCGAGCGTGACGTCGATGACGATCAGCGTCGAGGCAATGAATGCCACCTCGCCGCCCAGGAGGCCAAAGCCGCTGTCGATATAAGAGGTGAAGACCTCGAGGAAGCGATCGATGACGCCGGCGCCTTCCATGGCTTAGTTCCCTATTGACGGTGAAAGGAAGCGGCGGCGGTTCTCGTCCCATGCGGCGAGACATTCAGTGTCGCGGGTTGCGGCCTCGCCCTTCTGCCGGCAGCGTTGGAGCGTCTCGCGCATGGGATCAGTGCGTGGCGTCTCTGCTACGGGGGGTGGAGACGGCTGCGGGCCGGTCGATTGGTCATCTCGCGCGAGTTGGATCGCCGCGGCAGTGACGGCGAGGGCGACAATGACGACCGCTGCGAGGCGTGCGAAAACCCATCCGTCCATGATCACCCCCTTCGGTCAGCTAGTTGCCGCCAGAAAACATCTGGGCGTTGCCAGGCTCATACGCGGCACCGGGCTCGAGGAAGCGGCGCCGCTGCTCGCGGCCTTGTTCGGCCGCGGCGGCCTGCTCTGCGGCCGACAGCGCGTCGGCACGGCCATTGGCAGCGAGCAGTGCCGTCAGATCGGTGAGCTGCTGGGCTTGCAGGGCAAGGATCTGATTGCCAGCCTGGGTCGCCTGAAGCGCGCCAGTCGCGCCCTGGCTTTCGCCGACGAGATTGGAGAGCTCGGCACGCTGGGTCTCGATATTGCCGACCACGCCGGCCTGGACCCGCATGGCGTCCTGCAGGGCGCCGACGGTGTTGCCCCAGCGTTCGCGCGCCAGTTCGACAAGCTGCTGGTCGGATGCAGTGAGATCCATGTTGGCGTATTGCTGGGAGAAGATCTGATCGACCTGCTGGACGTCGAAGGCGATCCGCTGCGCCTCCCCAAGGAGCTGTTGGGTGCGCTGGACCGACTGCTGGATTTTCTGGAGCGACGAGTAGGGCAGGCTCGCGAGATTGCGCGCCTGGTTGATCAGCATCTGGGCCTCGTTCTGAAGCGAGGCGATCTGATTGTTGATCTGCTCGAGCGCCCGCGCCGCCTGTACGATGTTCTCGGCATAGTTGGACGGGTCGAACACAATGTCGCCGAAGCCGAACAGGGCATGGGCGGGTGTGAGGACGATGGGGGATAAGGCCAAAGGTGCTGAGAGCACGGTGGTAGCAAGAAGGATGGCGCGTAAGCGCGTGCGAAGTCGGGTCATGGGAAAATCTCCGTGTTGGGGTGAGCTGCCGCTGCTGGGGCAGAGAGATTGGTGAGATCGGGGATGAGATCGGCCGCCCAGACGAGGCCATGGGCGCGCAGCCAGGCATCGAGAAAGCCCTCGCGTCCGTGTTCGGTCAGCACCTCTTCGATCCGGGCATGATCGGACTTGGCGGACGCCGCGCAGAGCGCGAGCGCCACGTCGCCGAGGCCGAGCTCGAACAAACGATTGCCGCGGCGGGACTGCGCGTAATAGTCCCGCTTGGGCGTGGCCCGGGCGATGATCTCGATCTGGCGGTCGTTGAGACCGAAGCGCCGATAGATGGCGGTGATCTGCGGCTCGATCGCGCGGTCGTTCGGCAGCAGGATGCGGGTGTGGCAGGAGTCGATGATCTCCGCCGCAATCGTGCTCTTTTCGAGCTGGGCCAGCGATTGGGTGGCGAAGATGACGCTGGCATTCTTCTTGCGCAGCGTGACCAGCCATTCGGCAAGTTGCTTGGAGAAGCCCGGATCACTGAGTGCCAGCCAGCCCTCATCGACGATGACCAGTGTCGGCCGTCCGTCGAGGCGTCCAGCAATGCGATGGAACAGGTAGGCGAGGGCGGCCGGTGCCGCACCGGTGCCGAGCAGGCCCTCGGTCTCGAAGGCCAGAACCGGCGCCTGGCCGAGCGCCTCCGCTTCGGCATCGAGCAAGCGGCCATAAGGCCCCCCGACGCAATAGGGCTGAAGAGCGCGCTTCAGATCATTGGATTGGAGCAGCACGGTGAGGCCCGTGATGGTCCGTTCTTCGAGTGGCGCCGAGGCGAGTGAGGTCAGCGCCGTCCAGATGTGCTCCTTGACCTCGGGCGTGACGGTCACGCCTTCCCGCATCAGGATGGCGACGAGCCAGTCGGCTGCCCAGGCGCGCTCCGGTGTGTGGGCGATACCGGCGAGTGGCTGGACCGACACGGATGCGTCCGTGCCATCCGTGAGCTCGCCGCCGAGATCGTGCCAGTCGCCACCCATGGCGAGGGCGGCGACGCGGATCGAGCCGCCGAAGTCGAAGGCGAAGATCTGGGCATTGTCGTAGCGGCGGAACTGCAAGGCCATGAGGGCCAGGAGCACGGACTTTCCGGCGCCGGTCGGACCGACCACCAGGGTGTGGCCGACATCGCCGACATGAAGGGATAACCGGAACGGGGTCGAGCCTTCCGTCCTGCCATAGAGCAGTGGGGGTGCCTGGAAATGCTCGTCCCGTTCCGGCCCCGCCCACACCGCCGAAAGCGGGATCATGTGGGCGAGATTGAGCGTGCTGATGGGTGGTTGGCGCACGTTGGCGTAGAGGTGGCCGGGCAGGGTGCCGAGCCAGGCGTCGACCGCGTTGATGGTTTCCACCATGCCGGTGAAGTCGCGGCCCTGGATGATCTTCTCGACCAGCCGCAGCTTCTCGTCGGCGACGCGGGGATCTGCGTCCCAGACGGTGACCGTCGCGGTGACATACGCCTCGCCGGCATAGTCAGCGCCGAGTTCCTGCAGTGCGAGATCGGCATCGGTCGCCTTGTTGGCGGCGTCGCTGTCGACCAGAACCGACGCCTCGTTGGTCAGCACCTCCTTGACGATGGCGGCAATGGACTTGCGCTTGGCGAACCACTGGCGGCGGATCTTCGTCACCAGCCTCGCGGCATCGGTCTTGTCGAGCAGGATGGCCCGGGTCGACCAGCGATAGGGGAAGGCCAGCCGGTTCAGTTCATCGAGGATGCCGGGCGTGGTCGTCGCGGGAAAACCGACAATGGTGAGGACGCGCAGATGGGCGTTGCCCAGGCGTGGCTCGAGCCCGCCGGCGAGCGGCTGGTCGGCCAGCAGCGCATCAAGATACATCGGCGTCTCGGGGACGCGGACCTGATGGCGTTGGGTCGAGATGGTCGAATGTAGATAGGTCAGCGTCTCCGCATCATCGAGCCAGCGGCATTCGGGCATGAAGCCGTCGAGCAGGGCGAGCACGCGATTGGTGCGATCGACGTAGCCTTTGAGGGTTTCCCACGGGTTCACCCCGCTCTGCTCGCGGCCTTCGTAGAGCCAGCTTTCCGCGCGGGCCGTGTCCTCTGCCGGCGGCAGATAGACGATAGTGAGGAAGTAGCTCGACTCGAAATGCGAGCCGGCTTCTTCGAAGTCGGCCTTGCGTTCGGCGTCGATCAGCGCCGATGCCGCATCTTCGAAGGTGCTCCCCGGATAGGTCGCCGCCTCGTGGCGCTGGGCCTCGACAAAGATGCTCCAGCCGGAGCCGAGACGCCGGAAGGCATTGTTGAGACGGCCGGCGACGCCGACCAGTTCGGCGGGGACGGAACTGTCGAGATCCGGGCCGCGGAATCTGGCCGAGCGTTGGAAGCTGCCATCCTTGTTGAGGACGACACCCTCGCCGACGAGAGCGGCCCAAGGAAGATAGTCGGCGAGCCGGGCCCCGGTGCGGCGATATTCTGCGAGGTTCATCATCGCGGTGCCTCAGACATTGAGATTGGCGGGGATGCGCAGGTGTCGGCGCACTACTTCGACGAAGAGCGGATCGCGCCGTGCCGCCCAGACGGCGGCCAGATGGCCGATGGCCCAAAGCACGATGCCGACGAGCCAAAGCCGCAGGCCGAGGCCGAGCGCGGCCGCCAGCGTGCCATTGAGGATGGCGACCGCGCGCGGGGCGCCACCAAGTAGGATGGGCTCAGTCAGGGCGCGATGGAGGGGGGCAGTAAATCCGGGGACGGGCTCGTCCATCAGATCAGCGCTCCGCCGCCGAAGGAAAAGAAGGAGAGAAAGAAGCTCGAAGCTGCGAAGGCGATGCTGAGACCGAAGACGATCTGGATGAGGCGGCGGAAGCCACCAGATGTGTCGCCGAAGGCAAGGGTCAGACCGGTGGCGATGATGATGATCACCGCGATGATCTTGGCGACGGGCCCCTCGATGGATTCGAGAACCTGCTGCAAGGGCTCTTCCCAGGGCATCGACGATCCGGCGGCATAAGCGGCTTGGGTCACCATGAGGCTGAGCGATGCGGCGAGCGCGGTGCCAGCGATCCGTGGACGGGCGCGGAGGATTGTCAGGTTCATACGGAGGCTCCAGTGGGTTCGGGGGACGTGAGGGCAGGGGAGAGCTCGTAGTCGCCGCTGGCCCCGAGCCCGGTGACATGGGCGAGTTCGACGAGGCGCCGGGCCGTCCCGCGGCCGGAGAGCACGGCGATGACGTCGATGGTTTCGGCGATCAGGGCGCGGGGCACTGTGACGACAGCCTCCTGGATGAGCTGCTCGAGGCGCCGAAGGGCACCCACGGCGGATCCAGCGTGAATGGTGCCGATGCCCCCGGGATGTCCGGTCGACCAAGCTTTGAGCAGGTCGAGAGCTTCGGGCCCGCGAACCTCGCCGATCGGAATCCTGTCGGGTCGAAGCCGCAGCGACGAGCGCACGAGATCGGACAGGGAGATCACGCCATCCTTAGTCCGCAACGCCACCAGGTTGGGTGCGGTGCATTGCAGCTCGCGCGTGTCTTCGATGAGCACCACGCGATCGGCCGTCTTGGCGACCTCAGCGAGGAGGGCGTTGGTGAGGGTGGTTTTGCCGGTGGACGTTCCACCGGCAACCAGAATGTTCTGCCGCCCAGTGACGGCCTGGCGCAGAACGTCGGCCTGCGCAGCCGACATGATGCCGGCGTCCACGTAGTCCCCTAGAGTGAACACGGCGACTGCAGGCTTGCGAATGGCGAAGGCGGGAGCCGCCACGACCGGCGGTAAAAGGCCCTCGAAGCGCTCCCCCGTTCCCGGCAGCTCCGCGGAAACTCGTGGCGAACCGGCGTGAACCTCGACGCCGACATGATGCGCCACGAGGCGGATGATGCGTTCGCCATCGGTGGGCGTCAGATGCTCGCCGGTATCCGCGAGGCCTTCGGTCAGCCGGTCGACCCAGAGCCGCCCGTCGGGGTTGAGCATCACCTCGACGATCGTGGGGTCTTCCAAGAACCGAGCGACGGCCGGACCTAGCGCGGTGCGCAGCATGCGCGTTCCGCGTTCGACGGCCGCCGATTGTCCTGAAGAAATCACCACGTCGTCCCCACTCCGCTGTGGGCCCGCACGACGCGCGGCCCTGGATCGGGGACAAGTAGAAGAGGCACGAGCGGGCGAGACGCAACAAGCCGCTAGAGGTCATCGTAGCTTGGCGTGGAATTACAGGGAAACGGTGAAACCGCTACGACGACAACGCGCCCCATTACGGTCATTACGCGAACCTTCGCGCATTCCCAAAAGGAGACATCGCCGGACCATCCGATGGAAAGCCAGTCTAGCGGGCAGGCGGCGAAGCAGACGTCAACGAGTGGCATAGTAGTGAGCCTTCGCCAGTTGCCCTCAGCCTCGCCCTTGGCGGGTGGCGGGCTTGGCCTGGCCAGCCTTGGCCTTCCAAACGTCTCCTTCGTCCGGCACGTTGCTCGCCGCGCTGGGCATGTCAGCTGTGGCGCAGCGATACAAGTTTAGCTGATGAAGCTTTGAGGCGCCCCGAAGCCGCATCCCAACGGCTGCTTTAGGCGCGACTTAGCGCCTGCTGAAAAGACTTTTATGGTCTTCAGCCATCTGCCGCAATGCACCTCATTACGGTTGTCCGCGGGATGCGATGAGGGGTTTTGCGCAACACCTAGTGCAATTCAAGAATGGAGCGCATGAGGAAACCGGCGACCTCGATTGGCCTGGATGGGCCCGATGAGTGCCCATCGGAGAAGCGCACCTTGAAGCTTTCCGGCCATGCGTGCGAGGCTGACATAATCTGGCGCCAGCGCAAAAGCCCTTGGACGAGCAAGCTACGGAAGAGGCCCCGATCGTGTCATCAAGCGATCCGTTCGAAATCATGAAGCTGCGCGTGACGAAGGCTCTTGCCGGCTTCTCCAAGAAGTTTCCGGAAGGCCAATCCCGTTACGACATCGCTAGTTCCAAGCCCGACAAGAGCGACTTCCCCGTACCAGACCTCGTGCTGTTCATGATGAGGAATGTCATGGGATGGGAGTGGTCAGGACATGGCGAGAAGGTGCGATGGACCGTGTACGGGAGTTTCAAGGGCCTCCCGGTCATCCTCGAGCTTCGAAAATTCGGCTTCGCCATAGGCATGGAGGGTGGTGAGGCGAAGGACCGGCAGCGGCTCGTCAATCAACTGAAGACTGCCCTGAGGCACGTGGAGACGTTCCTTGCACCCATCGCGCAGCACCAGGTGTCGCTCGGTGAGGCGTCGATCGCCAACCGCTTTAGCGAGTTCGAAAGCCGCTATAGGTTCTTCCGCGAAATGGCCGACAAGGCCTATGCGGAGGCGAAGAAGAGGCCCAAAAAGCGAAAGGCGAAGGAAGGAGAAGTCGCGGCGGAGGAAACGGCGAAGTCGTTCATGAGCGACATGGTGTTGGACCTTAATCGATCAACGCGGGCCAATCAAAAAGGCTTCTATTATTCGACGGCGATGGTCGATGCGTATTTCAGCCTTCTAGAGCACAGACTCGTCCTTCTGCGGGCGTTCAGTGGAAAACCCTTGGCGGAGGGAGAACTGCTCGATTTCCTCGGCAGCAAATGGGACGCGAAGCTCAATCTGATCGTTTCGGACGCGTCCCTCTCGGCAGAACCACTCGGCAAGATGCGGGACATCAAGGAACGCATCCGCAATCCGTTCGCGCATGGCGGTTTCGAAAACGATGGTGGCTCGATCTTCTTCCACCTCCCCCACATCGGGGCCATCCCTACCAATTTCAGCAGGTTCGGAAACAGCGTCCGGTTCTCCTTCATTCCGATCGAGCAGGAGGCGCACGCCGACGTCTGCGCCATATTTGACGGGCTTGATGAACTGCTCACCACCGGTCCACTTGAACGCCCGCATCGCCTCATGGACGCTGGTGTCGACCCATCCTACGACCGCGAACAGATCGAGGAGTACCATGCCGCGATCAGCGGCACCGAGGCGGACCTCGAAAAGTTTCTGGACCGCTGGGGCCACGAATTCATGATGCACGCCAACATGGATTATTGAGCGCCGGACATCGAAGGTGTAGCTGGCATCCAGAGTCGGTGGCCGGTTGAGGTCGACCTGATCTACGATCACCGCAGCAGCATAGATCTTCAGCAGCGGATCGGACTTGCCGTCCTCGATTACTCTCAAGAGATCTTCTCAGGAAGACGAGGGGAGTATTTCCGCGTCCGCAGGATCTAGTCCGAACGCGGACTGAAAACCTTCGCGCATATATCTTTCCATGTCGGCTCTCGTTGCATTGGCTGAGAGCCAGGACAGGTCGTATTTAAAGGGACCAGGCTGCCTGATCCATTGTCCGACCAGATCATAGCCAACGGTATTGTCGTAGAACTTCTGATAGGTGCTGTGGACGACGCTCTCCGCATGGTCGCGTCGCAGGCGGGGAAAGACACCGTCGTCTTCCTCCTTATCGACGAAGATCGCGCCATGTTTTTCGAAAAGGTCAGCTTGGATTTGGGAGACCTGGTCGCCTGCCATCCACATCCCTGCCCAGCAGAAAAATTCCGGATGGGCAAACTTGGCTTCCTGGAACGCCAGAAAGTGAGCAAAGAGATGCCCGATAACGTAGTTCATCGGCTGGAACTGGTAAGTGTCGTACTGCCGGCGAAGCGACGACAACGGCCCGGTAGGTGCAAACCATTGCGAGAACAACTGTGCACTCTCGAGCGGCGGACGGTCGACCATCGCCTTTGAGAGGATGGTTGTGACCGCCTCGTACTCCTCGCGGGTATACTCTTTAATGGCACGCTTTAGGTCCGGATGCTTCAGGGAGACAATACGACATAGCATCATGAAGCGAGAGCCCGGATTTACGTCCGTGATGAAACTCTCGAAGAAGGGCTGTACGGGAAATGGGAACCCCGAGCCCGGATTGATAGCCATGTCGCAAATGAGCAAAAAGAGGCCGACCAAAGGATCGTCGATACGATCCGGCCATTCGGACTCCGTCCCGTTCAGGAACGATTGAAACGCCCGCACATAGACGCCGTCGAGCATGCCAAGGTCCGCGAAATCCTTCCATTGCGCCGCTTTTCCGCTCGCTTGAAATAGATATTGAATCTGGATGAAACGGGCCTGCCCTTCGAATATTTCCTCGGCGCCGATCTCCCAAAGCTCCACGCTTTGCTCGTAGTGATAGCCGGGCGCCTTGTCAGCCCGGAGCTTTCGAAAACCCTCCTGCCATTGGTCGGGATTTGGCACTGCCGAGAACGTGGGATCGACTGTTGTTCCAAGCACGTACAGTGTTTGTCCGTAGGTCATGTTGAGTGCGTGACCCACGGCCTCGAAGAGTGGTTGCTGTACGATCGGCTCCACCCAGCGAGGGCCCAGCGTGTAGGCGCGGAAGACTTCGAGGTCGAAATGGTTGTTGACGATAATGTTGCTGATGCCCGCCGGCGTATCGACGCCTTTGGGGCCCAACGCGTTCAGCAGAGCAGAATGCTGCAGCACGGACTTCTTGAAACCGGCCTTGACGACAAGTTTTTTCAGATTCCCGACAACGCAGTGTGTTTGAACCGGGTAGTTGAGCCCGAGGATGAATCCATAGGTCGAACCGATATGCTGCCACCAATGGACTGTTTCGTGTACATAGGTGGACATAGCCTGCAGTTGTTCAAACGACACTCCGGTGGTGATACCAGGCGTGAGCCCCGCGATGGCGCTATGCACCCGCGGGGATAGGCGCAGCACAAACTCGAACGTGCTGTAGAGCCCATGAGCCTTTGTGGTGGCGTGAAATTTAGGGGAATCCGCATGAGCGAAAAGAAGGTCTGGCGTTAGTACAGGCATGCTCCGTGAAATCCCTCAAGCTTCGTTGCTCAACGGATATAGGCCTCTGCAGTTTGAAGTGAAGGTTTTCGATTGTGCGTTGAGGTTTACCCTCGCTGAGGCGTCAAGCGTTTGATAATCGCGAATGCAAGTAGACCGGAAGTTGATTTGGGACGGCCCTGCAGCTTCGAAGCGCGGAAAAGCTGGTGGATGATTTCTTCGACGAGGTCGAGCGCGTAATAGGAGCGCACGGAATTTCGCTGAACGTCGTCGATGTAGAAGACAGGAGTGAGAAATTGGCGAAGTGAAGAGTCGAAGGCTCAAGGACTTGCGGGAGCAGATGAAGGCTGTGGCTCGTGGCGAAACCTGCGCCAGCCGATGCCGCATGGACCAGTTTTGAATCCGCCGAGGTGCTGCTCCGCCTTCTCACTAAACATTCGCAATGGGTGGCCGACCTCGCGCGCATCAGCAAGCGGGCGCAGCCGAATCTCCTGCGCACGCTTGGCAAGATGGAGGCTTTGGGGCTGATCGAAACGACAGCATCGGGCAACCGCCGCATACCGACATCCAAGATCAAACCGCTATCGGTGACGATCGACCCTATTCGCTGAACGATAAATTAAAGATCGCTTAAGGGGATAACTACTGGACTGTAGATGTATTCGGTGGGCGCACTCGGTATCGTAAGCGTCAGCGATTAGGGCCATATATGACAGAGAGCGAAAAAAGAGATGTAGTATTCATCAGCAAGGCCACACCGGGAGACGACGAATTCGCCCTGTGGCTTGCGCCGCGCCTCGAAGCAGCTGGCTACGAAGTCTTTGCAGATATTCGAGTTCTCGATGGTGGTGATCGCTGGCGTAAAGACATCACCGACACGCTTCAAAACCGTGCCATCAAAATGCTTTTGTGTTGTAGCGACGAAACGCTCGCCCGGGAGGGTGTTCAGGAGGAGATCGAAATCGCCATGGATTTGGTGAAGTCGATCCCCGATCCAAAATTCATCATTCCTCTGCGGATGCGTCCCTACAAAAAGCTATTCGGCATTGGCGGCCTCCAGTACGTCGACTTTGTGCGAGGCTGGGGAACCGGGCTTGAAAAGCTGCTTTCTACGCTCAAGAGCCGCAAAGTTCCCTGTGACCTAGATGCTGTACAGATCAATCCAAATTGGGAAGCGTTTCGGTTGCGCGGCGCCATTCCGGTCAAGCGAGAACCAGAGAGACTAACCTCAAACTGGCTCCGCATCGCCGAGGCTCCTGACTCCATACGCTTCTACGAGGCGACCGGCGCGGTAGATCGATTTGCTATTGGGCGGACTTGCGAAGTGTCGCCATTTCCGGTCCAGCCGCATGGCTTCGGCTTCTTCACTTTCGCAAGTGAGGATGCGGTGGCAGAGACCTTTGGCGCCGTGGCAAAGTTTCATATCAAGACGACATTCCCGCTGGTGAATTTCGTCGAGGAGGGTGCTGAGACACTTGGGCTCAAACGCCAAGACACGTCCAATATGGTGCACTCAATGTTTCGGCAGGCTTGGAACGCCTACTGCCGAGAAAGAGGGCTCCTAGAATACACCTATTCAAACGCGGTTGGGTTTCATGCGTCGAAAGACCAAAGCAAAATCGCGGCTCGCATACCGTGGGGCAAACAGGGTGAACGGCGTTGGTCGATGCTCCGAAACGTTTCGAAGGGACATGTTTGGCAGTACGGAGTCTCGGCTCTGCCGGCCTTTTGGCCCTATCCCCACTTTAAACTGAAATCACGAGTGATCTTCGCACCATACGAAAGCGAGGAAGCAGGAATACCTTACGACGACCCCAAGAAGCAGCATCGGCTCAGAAGATCCATTTGCAAGGGGTGGCGGAATAAGCAGTGGAGAGGACGGCTCCTTGCGTACCTTGAGATGCTCTCGGGAGAGTCCGCATTCCTTAGGCTTCCGTTGGCTAGCGATGCACATATCGTACTGGAAGCTTTCCCCCTTCTCTTTACTTCACCTGTGAGCACTGTGCTACCGGACGCACTGACTGATGACCAAGAGGAGGCTGATGTCAGCACCCTTGGCAGACCCGAGCCCGAGGAGAACGAGTGATGGAGTTCCCCGAGCAGACACTCGAAATCGAACACCTTTTCGAACCAAGCCTTGAGTTTGGTTTCGGGCAAAGCACCGCACATCCGAAAGATGGGCTCTTCCTGTACGGGCCACATGAGCGCGCCAAAAAGACGAAAGAGATACGCGTTGGCGTTATTGGAACGGCTAGCGGCATCAACTACTTTCGAAAGTGGGCCGAAAAGATCAAAGGCCGCGTTGAAGTCCCGCCACCCGGCAAAGGCGAGAAAGCCGACCGGCTTCACCTCGCGAACTTTCCCGGCCTCGAACCCACGTTTGGCATCACATTCGAACCGGATGAGTGCGTCGCGCACGCGCTGGACTCAAAGGCGATCGACCGAACGACACGCATTCTCAATCTGCATGAGGCGGTGGCGAAGGTCGCCGATCTCTACGTAGCAAGGGCTCAGCGCCATATCGACAACGATGAACGTTCTGTCGATGTCTGGGTGCTCGTGGTGCCGGAGGTGATATTCGAGCGGTGCCGGCCAGGTGCGAAGCGAACCGGACTCCCGATGGAGAAAGGAGACTTTGGCAAGCGCCAGAAAGTTCGGTCCGACCTGCCGCTTCTAGGCGATCTCGTTGACAAAGAAGCTGAAGAAATCTTCGATGATGTGCCGGACTTCCACCGCCAGATAAAGGCTGCATTCCTTCGGATTGCGCCAACACAGATCGTTCGTGAGACGACACTGGAACCTGAATCCCATAAAAACAAGGCTGGCTACCCCGCAAGGCGGACACAGGACCAAGCCACGGTCGCATGGAATTTGGCCACCGGGCTGTACTACAAAACTCAGCCAAGACCTCCGTGGAAACTGGCAGAGGTTCGTCCCAAAGTTTGCTATGTCGGACTGGTCTTCAAGAATCTGCCGAATGATCCGAACGGCCATGCCTGTTGCGCCGCCCAGATGTTTCTCAACGAGGGCGACGGGGTAGTGTTTCGAGGGGCCAACGGTCCCTGGAAGACCGCCGATTTTGAGTATCACCTGAAGAGATTAGCGGCGAAGAAGCTCCTATCCACTGTGCTTGAGACGTACGCGGAAAGTCACGACGGCCCGCCCGCCGAACTGTTTATCCACGGACAGACCTATTTCGATGAGGAGGAATGGAACGCCTTCGAAGAGGCTGCCCCGCCGGAAACCAATGTCGTAGGTGTTCGCATCCGTCAAACCCAGGGCGAAACAAAGCTCTTTAGGGATGGTGATTACCCGGTATTGCGCGGCACCACGATGATCTTGAACGACAGGAACGCGCTGCTTTGGACGACTGGGTACGTCCCGCAACTCGACACCTATATCGGGCCAGAAACTCCCAATCCGCTTTTCATCACGATCCTGAAAAGCAAAATAGAAATTGACGTTGCCCCCTGCGCCTAATCCAGTTTGAAGTAGGCTCTGGCCCCATCAGAAGGACCAGAGATGAAGCGAAGCAGGTTCACCGAAGAGCAGATCATTGCGATCTTGAAGGAGCAGGAGGCCGGGGTCCCGGTTGCCGATCTTTGCCGCAAGCACGGCGTCAGCAATGCCAGCATCTACAAGTGGAAGGCCAAGTATGGCGGCATGGACGTCAGCGAGGCCCGGCGACTGAAGGCTCTGGAGGACGAGAACGCCCGGCTCAAGAAGCTGCTGGCCGACAGCATGCTCGATAATGCCGCGCTGAAAGATCTTCTTGGAAAAAAATGGTAGCGCCCGCCGCCGAGCGGGATGCTGTCGCCCATCTCCAGACTGCCTATGGGATGAGCGAGCGGCGGGCGTGCCGAGTATTGGGATGTTGTCGGATGACGATGCGCTACCAGGCGCTTCGGACCGATGACATCATGCTGCGCGATCGGATGAAGGCCATTGCCCACGAGCGGCGACGGTTCGGCTATCGGCGGCTGCACGTCCTGCTGCGGCGGGAAGGGTATCAGGTCAATCACAAGCGCCTGTTCCGGATCTACCGCGAGGAGAAGCTTATGGTGCGACGTCGAGGCGGCCGCAAGCGTGCCATGGGCACCAGGGCACCGATGCTGACCCCAATGGCGCCCAACGATCGGTGGTCCCTGGACTTCGTCTCCGACCAGATGACGGACGGTCGGCGCTTCCGGGTGCTGACGGTGGTCGATGACTGCACACGCGAATGCCTGACCCTGGTTGCCGACACCTCGCTGTCTGGCCTGCGCGTTGCCAGAGAGCTGGAGACGCTGATGGCTACTCGAGGACGCCCCAAGATGATCGTCAGCGACAATGGGACTGAGTTCACGTCCAATGCCATCCTGGGCTTCGCTGACCGGATGGGGATCGACTGGCACTACATTGCCCCAGGCAAGCCGATCCAGAATGCCTTCATCGAGAGCTTCAATGGCCGGCTGCGGGACGAACTGCTCAATGAGACGCTCTTCCCATCGCTTGCTCACGTGCGGGCAACCGTGGCGTCCTGGCGCGCCGATTACAATCTGCACCGGCCGCACTCGCGGTTGGGTTGGATGACGCCTGCCGAATACGCCGACACCTTCAACCCGCGACGGGATGATCTGCCGCTCCGCTCAATGACCAGCTCCGCGCCAGCCCCCGTCGCTCACCCCGGCCAAATCGGCCAAACCAACCGCCCGAGTCTCCTTCAGGCTGGATAGAAGTTGGGGGCAACGTCAGCGGGCAGCTCTCGGCATCCAATTCGGAAGTCTGGAATAATTGGACGACCCTTCTCAAGGGAATGAGATGGATGTTCTCCCCTGGGGCGCCACTGCTCATCCACCCGCAACCGTCCTGGCATAAGCTTTCCTGGCTTGGCGAGTTCGTCGCAGCCATACCGTCTTATGAGCGCAGCACGGAAACGACCGCGAGGCTCGCGATAGAGGCTCGCGCCCATCTCAAGCAGATGGCGGCCGATGAGGGTATCGCATTCGATTGCGAGACACGCGGAATTCTCCACGTGTACAAGTCGCGCCTTGACTTCGACCACGCACGCAGGGTGACCGAAATACTCAGGCGTGCTGGACTAAACAGGAGAGCGGTTTCAGCGAGCGAAATTCGGAATATCGAGCCAGCCCTGGAGGGCAATTTCTACGGCGGGTTTTTTACGGAGAGCGACTTCACTGGTGACATCCATAAATTCTCAAATGGCCTTGCCGATGCCTGCCGGCGCCGTGGCATCAAGGAGATGCTCGGCCACCAAGTCTTAGCTCTCGAGGCGGGCCGTGAAGGGGTGAGGGTTCGCTACCGGCGGACTGACGACCGCGGGCAAACGGCTCCAGTCGAAGAGGCGCGTTTCGGACAGATTGTTGTCTGCGCGGGCGTCCATTCCCGCCACTTCGCAGCGCAACTTGGCGACAGGATCAACGTGTATCCGGTAAAGGGATACTCGATCACGGTGAATTTGCCTGAACAGGCGGATCGAGATGCGGCACCATGGGTCAGCCTACTGGACGACGACGCGAAGATCGTTACCAGCCGCCTCGGCAGCGGCCGGTTCCGCGTCGCCGGAAGTGCAGAGTTCGCCGGCTTCAATCGCGACATCAGAAGCGAGCGCATTGAGCCGTTGATCAAATGGTGCAGAACCCACTTTCCAACCATGAGCACGCGCCAGTGCACGCCGTGGGCGGGTCTCCGGCCGATGATGCCGGACATGTTGCCTCGAGTATGCGCCGGTAGCAGACCTGGCGTGTTCTACAATACTGGTCACGGGCATCTGGGCTGGACCCTGTCGGCGGCAACTGCAGACGCTTTGGCCGCACTCATTATGGAGTCACGCCCCGCGAGCCACTGATCTGGGCACGGCAAAGAGCGACGTAAGTTCGATATGCTAGTAAGCCCCAGTACCCGCTCGCTGCCGCTGCCGCTGCCTCGCCTACCGCCAGCCACTCTCGATCCGCTCAACCAAAGGTACTCGACCTGATGGCGTCAGACGCGCATTCTTGTGGACGTTCATTCGAGGAGCTCCGCTGATATGGTTGGTGTTGCAACCCCAGCTCTCAGCTCTAATGAACAACCTTCATAGCTTTAACATCGGGGCCCCGTCGGCAGTGTCCACGCAAACTTGGCTGGTACTTCGATCTGTAGTCGCCATTCGCCCTCAGAACGCGATCTATGTCTGGCCGGATGGCAAACGCCCACAGGGTAGCTGACCGAGCGATCGGTCAGTGTACTGCGCGCCGGTGTGGACGTGCCATCCAAAGACCATCGGATGCCGACAGGACTCATCGACGCGGCGATTGCCGTGCACGCAGCCCGGCTAGAAGTCGCCGCAGTTCTCGACAACTATGGCAAATCCGTCTCCCGCCTTTCGAATGACCCGTTCGGCAGCCAGCCACTCATCCGCTACTTCGGATCTGAAGTTCCAGTGGGGGCTCGAGCTCGCGGGCCGGTCTCTGCTTGCGCCAAGGTTTGGACTGGCAAGCGTCGACGACGTCAATCAATGCCGTCGGCTTGCGACGGGAGACGAGTGCGGGGGCATCGAGGCCCAACCTCAGCGAGGGAGGCGTAACGTTCCTCTCGACCGACGGTCGCGTTGGCTTGGGGGTAACGACCGAACACCTCCATTCGATATACCCGCCCGCAAGCATTTCACTTAGGTCCGCCGGGCCCTTCTCCCTAGCGGTATTGCAGCTATGTGCCTTCAACCAAAGGACTGGCTGGCGAGAGCAAATGTCCTATGCCTCCCCGTAATCGGAGGCCGCTGACCGCGGATCATTGTTGTGACACTGCTGACTTCTGACAGGCCCTGGGCCGTTAGCCAGTCACGGAGCCCGCTGTCCCCGCCGGTGTCTATGCGCAGGATTTGTCCGGCGTTCACCCTCAGGAAATGTTCGATCAGCAGCTTCGCATCCTCCGCACCGCATGCGATCACCGGGCCGACCACCTGACCGAGGCCGAAGGGACGACAGATGGCATAGCCCTGAATGTCACCAGCCCTTTCGATCACGGCGATAGAGCCGATCAAGTTGAACTCCTCGATCATCCGGCGTCGGTCGGCCCCGAAGGCCTGCCGGTCCATTTCGAGCAATGTCTGCAGATCCTCAGCGTTAGCCTTGCGGACCCAGCGGCATCTCTCTGCATAGGCAGCGCCTGCAGAGACTTGCCCTAAGTGCTGGTGAACGGTGCCGGTAGCTTCGAAACCGAAGCTACCGTAAAGCCTCATTCCCGCTGCCGTAGAGTTCAGCATGACGGCGCGGTTGCCGGTTAATTGCAACAGGTGCGCCAGTAGCGATCGACCCAGTCCGCGACCCTGCATCGGGGGCGCGACAATGATGCTGCCGCAGGTTGCGAAAGCATCGCCATAAGGCCAGCAAATAGCAGAGGCGATTACCTGGCCATTCTCCTCGGCCAGAATACCCTGGCCAAGCGACTGGGCGACGCGCCAGTCGTCAAGCCGATACGCCCAGCCCACCGCGCGCGATAGCTCCAGCGCACTTTCCAAATCACCCGCTTCGCCCGTCATCGGACGTAGTGTGACCGATGGCTGAATGGAATTCATGTGCGCTCCTCCTGGCAGGCCGCTATTGCGTCAATTTCCACAAGATAGCCGTAGTGGAGCTCGGGCACCGGAACGACCGACCGCGCCGGACGTGCCGCGCCCAGCATCTCTGCATAGACGGCGTTGAAACGCGGCCAATTGGCGACGCCGACGACGTAGACGGTCACCTTCAAGAGGCTGCCGACTGAAGCCCCGGCGGCTTCGGCCACCGCGATCAAATTGCGGATCGCCTGGCGCGCCTGATCGTCGAAATCGGCCTCCGCGAGATGGGTGCCGTCTGGGGCAATGGGCAGCTGGCCGGAGATATAAAGAAGCCCCGCATGCTTGATCGCCTGAGCATAATGGCCGCCAGGGGCAGGGGCGCTCGCGGTAGAGAATGGCGTGATTTTCACGGCGTCATTCATCGGAGCCTCCCCAGCATGGTCGAACTGACTCGGACCTTCGGTACCCCACCCTGTGGTTGGTAAGATGCGCCGTCGCCCGGGTTCGTCGCATCGGAGGCAGCGACAGAGCGTCCGGCCCGTCCCCACGCCAGAGCAGGGGACAACTCGGCACAGCCTGCGCCGACGATCACTACATCATGCTTTTTGATGAGCGATTGTGGCGTTAGCGGCATGACCGGATCCGCTCCCCTCCAATAAGGCGTGTCCTCGTCGGCGACCTTAGGCTGTGGCACTTGCATATCTTTCGCTGGGTTTTCAGATTGGCCGAGCCGGCGGACGCGAGGCAGCCTTTTCTTGCATGAGAATGGCGGCTTGTGGGCAGCAGTATTCCCCGCTTCCGCAGCGATTGGCGGCATCTTATTGCGAACAAGCGCTACAAACCGCAGGCCAGTGTTCGAGCGTCGCCCGAGGTGATGACGCTGCACTCAAGCCAGCCCGTCGTGCCCGGACTCGACCAAGAGCCGTCATGCCGGGGCATACCCTCAGCAACGTCGGTCAGTTCAAGGCGTGCGCGGCCAGCCCATAGACCCAAGGGGAGGCATCGCTGCGGTTCAAGAACCTACGCCCCTTGGACATCGTTATTGTCGTGGAGGTCGTGGGAAGGCCTATCTGTGTCAGGAATTCCGCGAAGGGACTGGTGTCCTCGCGCGTATCGATCCGCACATAACCATCCTTCAATGCGGGCAGATGCCATCCGACGAGGAGAATTGCGTCCTCGTCGTTACTGGCCACTATCGGTCCAATCACGTGCCCCCTCCCGAACTGGCGGCGCATGGCGTAGCCGACCACCTTGTCGCTCCGTCGCAGAACGCAGGTCACAGATCTTTTGGACAGTTGTACTAACACCGCCGAGCGGTTGACGCCAAAAGCTTCCGTATCGTAGTCAGCCAGTTCCTCAATTTGGGTCGCGGGCAACTCGTCCAGGCCATGGTCCCGGGCCGCTGCTGGCAGCGTTGAGAGGATGCCCCCATGTAGGAAAACGGTCGCCTCCTTTTCGAACCCGAGTGACAGGTAGAGGGGATAGGCGGCCTTCGTTGAATTCAGCGTCAGGTTGCGGCCTTTGCAGCGTTCCATTACCTCTTCCATCAGCCACCGGCCGGCTCCTTGCGCCTGCGCGCGCGGCGTGGTGATCACAAGCCCAATCGTGGCCAAATCTCCGCCCTGCAGAAACCACATCGCACTGCAGAAGACGCGCCCAATGTCGTCGACCGCGACGATCCCTTGCCCCACTTGCCGCAGGAACTCCCAATCGGCGGGACGATGTGGCCAACCTACGCCTATCGAGAGGACATGCAGCAGATGAACGTCAACATCGGCGATATCCCGCGCAATCAGTTCGAAGGACTTCACGCGAACGGTTTTTGCCATCGAGACTTGTCCTCTACCGGTGATCGGCAAGCGCCCGGTCTCATCTGTCGAGCTGGGCGCGAACCCATTGGGTCTTGCCATACTGTGGCGCAGAGACGCCAGCAGGATTTGCCGCACTGGGCCCGTCCGCAAAATCTTCTGCCGACCTGATGGTACATGCATATCACTTCACCCTCGCCGGTGCTTGCACCTTTCTGAGTAAGCATCGCGCATTCCGACTAGAGCGATCGAACCGGCAAAGCCATCCGCGCGCCCGAGCGGTTCGCCAACTGCGGACCGAACTGACGTGATCGCGGCCGAAGGTCGGCTGCCCCCGTTCCTATAAGCAAAACGCCTGGTACCCGACTCGATGCTAAGCGTTTGCGGCGGGCAAATTTACAATCTGGCACCGAGCGTTCGCGACGCTTCGGCGGCGGCCTTGACGACCCAACTTCCCAACTCGAGCACCCTGGCATCAGGCATCCTAATCGTCGGACCCGAGACGGATATGCCAGCCACTGCATCACCGTATCCATTTAAGATTGTGGCGCCGACGCATCGCATCCCAATGATGCGCTCTTCATCATCGAGCGAGTATCCCCGCTCGCGGATTTGTTTGACCGCGTCGCGCAATTCGCTGGCTGTGGTTATCGTTCTTTCGGTAAAGCCAGCCAAAGCTGCTGTTCTGAGGAACACCTCCAGCCGCTCGTCATCAAATGCGCTTAAAAGGGCCTTGCCAATGCCCGATGCGTGAAGCGGGGCGCGCGTTCCTGGCGGGAAGAACGCGCGAATAGACTCGTGCGTCTCGACTTGGCTGACAAACAGAACATCCCCGTCCCGCTCGATTCCGAGATTTGACGTCTCACCCGACGAGGCCATCAAATCCCGCATTACAGAGCGGGTGCTTTCGACGATATTGGTGCGCCGCAGGAAAGCTGAGCCCAGGCGGAATGCCTCTGCCCCCACGAACCACTCCTGCCGTTCCCCACTGCTTTCGACATAATTACGTCGTTCAAGGGCGGCCAAAACCCGATGCATTGTTGCTATCGACTGTTCAAGATGAGCGGCCAGCTCAGATAATGTCATGCCCTCGTGGGACGCCAGCGCTTCGAGCACATCAATCGCGCGGTCGAGCGCCTGGATAGTCGGTGGCTGTTGGAGCGTCTTGGTGCCCCTGGGGCGGCCGCGTCGTCGGATTGGCTGCTGCATCAACGCGTCTCCCCATTTTCGTACCAAGATAGATAATTGGTCTAATGGAATCAACTTCTGCAGAATGAAAAATCCTAACTCCTTCTATTTGAATATATTTCTGTACTTTTTTCGTCTGATAAAAAACATTTTCAATAAAATTTACGGCACAGTCGGGCCGTGCTACTCCTCTTGCGAGCCAGAAGCCACTGCCATGAAGCACTCGGTAATCGATCTTCACTCACGGCCCGGCACTGCTGCCGCGCAAGCGCTCGCAGCGATTATTGAAGCAGACGCCTGAACGGGAAGCGCTGATGTACATTCCGACTCTCGAAGACATGCTCGCAGCACGCGAACGCATTGAACCCCACATTCACCGCACGCCCATCATGACTTCGCAAGCCCTGAACCGGCTGACGGGCGCCGAATTGTTTTTCAAATGCGAGAACCTGCAGAAGGCCGGGGCCTTCAAGGCCCGTGGCGCCGCGAACGCCGTCTTCGGACTTTCGGACGAACAGGCAGAGAGGGGCGTGGCCACCCATTCCAGTGGCAATCATGGCACCTGCCTGAGCTATGCCGCCGGCCGGCGCGGCATAAGCTGCACTGTTGTCATGCCGCGCACGGCTCCCCAGGTGAAGAAGGACGCGGTACGTGGCTATGGGGGGAGAGTCATCGAATGCGAGCCCTCAACGACCTCCCGTGAGGCCGTTTTTGCTGAGGTTATGGCTGAAACCGGCGCGGAATTTGTCCACCCCTATAACGATCATCGAGTCATTGCCGGGCAGGCGACTTGCTCGGCGGAACTGCTTGAACAGGTCGACGACCTAGATGCGGTGATCGCGCCGATCGGGGGCGGCGGCATGATTTCCGGCACTTGCCTTACGCTGTCAAATCTCGCGCCTGGGATAAGCATCTTTGCCGCGGAACCTGAGCAGGCCGACGATGCCTTTCGCAGCTTCAAAGCGGGCCATATCATTGCCGATGACGCCCCGCAAACCGTGGCCGACGGGCTCAAGGTGCCTCTAAAGGACCTGACCTGGCACTTCGTTCAACGCAACGTCACGGACATCCTGACGACTGCTGAGCACGAGATAATCGACGCCATGCGGTTGACCTGGTTAAGGCTGAAACTCGTGATGGAGCCGTCCAGCGCGGTGCCCCTGGCCGCCATCCTGAAAAATCCCCACGTCTTCGCCGGCAAGCGTGTCGGTGTCATCATCACCGGTGGTAATGTCGATGTCGACATGCTGCCCTGGAACTGAAAGCGGACAACATGAACGTACATGACAAATTTGCAGGCCTCGAGGTCGGGTACGACGTGCCAGCCTTGCCGGGTATGGACGAGAAGGACATTCAGACGCCCTGCTTGATCCTCGACCTCGACGCCTTGGAGCGAAACATCCGGAAAATGGGTGCGTACGCGAAAGCGCACAACATGCGCCACCGGGCGCACGGCAAGATGCACAAGTCGGTGGACGTAATGAAACTGCAGGAGTCGCTGGGCGCGGCGACCGGCGTATGCTGCCAAAAGGTGTCCGAAGCAGAAGTCTTCGTGCGAGCCGGGATCAAGGACGTTCTTGTCTCGAACCAGGTACGCGACCCGGCCAAGATCGATAGGCTTGCGCGCCTGCCGAAACTTGGCAGCCGGATTATTGTCTGCGTCGACGACGTGGAAAACGTAGCCGACCTGTCGGCAGCGGCGCAAAGGCACGGCACCATTCTTGAGTGTCTGGTGGAGATTGATTGCGGCGCCGGGCGCTGTGGCGTCAAAACCACTCCCGAAGTTGTGGCAATCGCAATGGCTGTCGACGCGGCCCTGGGACTCAAGTTCACCGGGATCCAAGCCTATCAGGGCGCTATGCAGCATCTCGATGATTATGAGGACCGCAAGGCCAAGGTCGACATTGCCATCGCTCAGGTCAAAGGTGCGGCCACGGCACTGGACGCCGCTGGTTTGAAACCCACTTTAGTGTCGGGCGGAGGCACAGGATCCTACTACTTCGAGGCGAATTCGGGCGTCTACAACGAGTTGCAATGCGGGTCCTACGCCTTCATGGATGCCGACTATGGCCGGATTCGCGACAAGGACGGCAAGCGCATCGACCATGGCGAATGGGAAAACGCACTGTTCATCCTGACCAGCGTGATGAGCCACGCCAAGCCACATCTTGCGGTGGTCGATGCTGGGTTGAAGGCGCAATCGGTCGACAGTGGACTGCCCGTCGTCTTCGGGCGAGAGGACGTGAAGTATGTCAAGTGCTCGGATGAGCATGGCAATGTGGAAGACCTGAACGGCGTGCTCAGGATAAACGACAAACTGCGCTTAGTGCCCGGCCATTGCGACCCGACCTGCAATGTGCACGATTGGTATGTTGGGGTGCGCAACGGCAAGGTTGAAACCCTTTGGCCAGTGTCAGCCCGCGGCAAGGTGTATTGACGCGGTCCTCCGCTTGTTTCCCAGTTCTGTTTAAGCAGCTTCACAATCGAAGTTCCACACATCCGCGACGGCGGCCTGGCCTCGGCTGCCGTCCGCTGGCGTGACGTCTAGGTCATACAGGTGACTGCACAGGCTGTTCTCAAACCCAGCCTTGTCCAGCTTGATGGTCGTGACCAAAACGATCCAACCGGTAGCTATGAGGTGCTCGGTGTAGGTCGCGGCGCGTCTGAGGTCGAGAGCAACCACCGGACCCGATCACCTCCAGTGGGTTGAACTAATGCATGGCATCTCTAGATGCGCCTTTGCGTACCGGTGTACCTCTCAGCTACGACGGTGTTGAAGGTGGCGGACGCCATGGTCATTAGCCGCAGAGCCCTTAAGTAAGACAGAAAGCTCGAACATGCAGTATCGAAGACTCGGCAACACAGGCGTCCCGGTTTCAAACTTGACGCTGGGAACCATGGGCTTCGGAACGGAGACTTCGGAGGATGAAGCCTTTTCCATAATAGACGCCTTCCTTGAAGCGGGCGGCAATATGCTGGACACCGCCGATGTCTATGGCGGCGGTGCATCCGAGGAACTTTTGGGTCGCTGGCGGGCCAGCCGTCCACAGAATCTGGTCAATAGCGTCGTGCTCGCGACCAAGGCGCACATTTTTACAGGCAAGGACGCAAATGATGTGGGAACCTTCCGTCGGCATCTGCATCGCGCCTTAGATGCATCACTCCTTCGTCTCGGGATAGAGGCCATAGATCTCTACCAGATGCATGCGTGGGATCCGCTGACTCCGATCGAAGAGACGCTGTCCTTCCTGGACGCGGCAGTGCGCGCTGGCAAGGTGCACTATGTAGGCTTGTCCAACTTCTCGGGCAGGCAGTTGCAGCTCGCACTATCGACGGCCAAAGCAAAGGGCATGCAGTTGCCCGTCACGCTGCAACAGCAGTACAGTCTTGCCTGCCGGGGGATCGAGTCCGAGGTTATTCCCGCTGCCCTCGCAAACAATGTCGGGCTGCTCGCCTGGTCCCCTCTCGCCGCGGGTTTCTTGAGCGGAAACTACACTCGGGGAGTTGGTGCCGAGCAAGGAACACGTCTCGGTTTTGAAAGCGCGATGTTTGGGCACATCGAAAATAGCTTATTCGCCACGGAGCAGAATTGGGCGACCCTGGAAGCGGCTACCCAAATCGCCGACGAGGCTGGTGCCACACCGAGCCAAGTGGCGTTGAGCTGGGTCACGAACCGCCCTTCGGTGACGTCGACCATCTTTGGTGCGCGCACGCTTGAGCAGCTGGAAAGCAATCTACCCGCGGGCGATCTCCATCTGGGGGAGGAGGCCACCGCCAGGCTCAATGCGGTGAGTGCACCGACTCCCCACGATTATCCCCATGGACCCTCCGGCGTTCTCCAGCGTCACCGCTATCCCGACTCCAGCGAGTCCGAACGCCGCGAATTCACTACCCAGTGAGCGGTGTGGCGGGGATCAACTCTTAGTCGTGGCCAAAGAAAAAGGTTCATGGCCGAGCTTTCTCAGGGCCCACCGCCGCGGAGCGGATGGATTGAGCCGATCGCTGTTTGGCGCGTGCCGACGCCAGGCACTTGCATCGCAATGTCGGGCAAGCCTGGTGTGGCGGGTCGGGCTGTGTGTGTCGTGCGAGTGACCGGACGGGTCTGCCACTCACGCTTCCGGGTGAGCAGTTCTGGGTACCAAGTCGCGCTCAGCCCTTACGGGCTTGCAAGAGGTGCCGACGGCGGATGGCATAAGTGGATTGAAACCTTCGGCACATGCTGCCTAAGCTGGGTGGCAGGGAACAGAGGGATGGGCCCGTGAAGCTTGACCGGATCGACATCCGCATCTTGCACGAACTACAAAGGAACGGACGCGTCACCAATGTGGTGCTTGCCGAGCTCGTTCATCTGTCGCCCAGCCCCTGCCTGATGCGGGTTAAGCGGCTCCAGGCCGAGGGCTATATCATTGGCTATTCGGCGCTAATCGACATTGCGAGACTGGGGCCGACCATCACCGTCTTTACGGAGGTGACCTTGAAGAGCCATCGCCAGATCGACTTTGAACGTTTCCAGCAGGCGGCTGAAAAGGTCGAGGAGGTGATCGAGTGCCACTTGATCGCCGGAGGCTATGATTATCTATTGAAATTTGTCACCGCGGGGGTCAGCGAGTACCAATCGGTCATAGAGAGGCTGAGAGACATGGATATCGGCATCGACAAGTATTTCAGCTACGTCGTGATGAAATCGCCATTCATAAAGGCTCATTTGCCCCTGAAGACCATCTTTCCGATGTGAGTCCGACCCAGCTGCGCCGCTGCCCCCTCCCGCGTTCAGTAGCCCCGCGCTCGGTCGACCAATCCCGGTATTGTCGTCCCCGACAGGTCGGCCTGAATTGCCTCTATCACATGGCGGGCGCCATCGCCGGGCCGGGTTTGACAGGCGATATGCGGTGTCAGAATGACCCGAGGATGCGACCATAGTGTATGCGTCTGCGGTAGCGGCTCTGGGGCAGTGACGTCTAAAACCGCAGCTGAGATCTGCCCGGAATCCAGCGCTGCAACCAGCGCCGAATGGTCCAGCTGTCGCCCACGCCCGGCATGGACCAGCCGCGCGCCCCGGGGCAGGCGGCCCAAAAGACTGGCGTCGAGAATGTTTTCGGTTTCGGTGGTGAGGGGCAGCAAGCATATTAGAAGATCAGTACGCGCCAGAAAGGCGTCGAGATCCGTGAAGCATTCCACTCCGTCGATTTGTCGCGGGCTCCTCGCCCAGCCGGCTAGGGGAAAGCCGAAGGGCCGCAGCGCCGCCAGGGCAGCCTGCCCCAACTGGCCAAGGCCCATCACCCCGATCCGTCGTTCGCCCGCCGGCAGGTTGCGCGCCGCCTGCCACAGTCCGGTGCGCTGTTGTCCGATGTAGGCTGGCAGGTCGCGATGCAGGGCAAGCGTGGCCAGGGTGATATATTCCTGCATCTGTTGAGGAATGCCTGGTTCGAGCATCCTCACCACGCCGACATGGGGGGGCAGAGCTGCAAGGTCGAGCTGATCCACACCCGCACCCACCGAAAAGATCAGCCGCAAGTTGCGGTAACGGGCCAGATCGGCAGGCACTTTCCAAGTCACCAGCCAGCGCACCGCCATCGGATCGGGGGCCTCTCCGATGTGGAATTCGACTTCTGGAAGTGACGCTTCGAAGGCGCTGCGGAACACCGCCCCGCGCACCGCATCAGAAAGATACAATACCGAACCGCCCACCGTTGGTTCGGGTTCTCCGGAGTGGGTGGGGTCGAGTTGGGCGATCGAACTGTTACACATGGGTCTCTCCTGAAAAGTTATCCGAGGGCCTGCGCCGCGAGCGCGAACCGCCGAACGGGGTTAGCGAGTGTCGTAGTACCGCCGCGCTGCATGGATATGCCGCCGCCAACGGGACGGAGCCCCTGCGCGGTCAGCCAGGGCGCCAGGCCCGCGGATTCCGTGGTGTCAACGCGCAGGAAGCCGCGGGGGGCTTGCGCGAATAGAAATCCAAGCAAAAGGTGCGCCGTCTCCACGGTTTCGGCGACCACCGGTCCCACCACTTCGCCTCGACCAAAGCGTCGCAGGCAGGCGTATCCGACGACGCCCGCGCCTTTGCGGACCAGCGCCATACGGCCTTCATGCATCAAGATCGTAATCAATGCCGCGCGGTTAGCGCCAGTGGCCTGGCGGTCTAGCGCCTGGATCGCGGGCCGATCGGCGGCGCTCGCCCAGTCCACGCCACCCGACAAGACATGCGCCACTGGCAGCCCCTGATGCTGGAGGACGCGGTCAGTGGCGATAAAGCCAAGCTTTTCATAAAGCGGCAAGCCGTCGTTTGTTGCGGTCAGCCGCCATTCTGGCACGTCTACCCAGTCCATAGCGCGCGTCAGCAGTTGCCGGCCCAGCCCGCGCCCCCGCATCCGGGCATCGACGATAATCATGTTGGCCATGGCGACAGCGCCAAACCGCGTGGCGAGCGCAGTGCCGACCACTGCCCCCCTGGACAGGGCGACCACCCCGCGGCCTAGCCGCAACAAAAGATGCCAGTCCTCGCGGCGGTGCGGCCATACTGCCTCACGCGACAAGCGCAACGCTCCGTCCAGATGAGCGGGTGTGAAGGCGTCGAAAGTGATCGTATCGGTCATCGAATGCCTGCTGACTGACTGGTTTCAAATTAGGCGAGGTCGTGGCGCAGGTGCATCGGCAGGACGCTTCCCAGCGAAATGTTCCGCTGTTAAGGTCTCGACAACCGCAGGAAATTCCACGCTAAATAGCTGCCGGTCAGCAAGTCCAGCCGCCGTAGGCTCAAGTCTAGGCCGCAGGTCGGTGCGATATAGATTTGCGATTTCTCGTCCGGCGTGGGTGGGCTATTAGCGGGTGGACTGATCCGCCGTTCACAATGCGCATGTCGTGGGGTTACCAATCCAGGGCCGCATTCCGATGTGCCCACCGCCTGGCCGAGGATGACCACTAGGTGATCCTGTCGACGGTGATGCCGGAGGGTTTGGGATAGCCACCGGTCAGGTATTCCTCGTCACGCGGGGCGGCGGGCAGACGCTGCCGCCCCGCGTCACTGTTGGTTCGGGTCAACGTACCGTGATGTAGATCTTGCGGACCGTCTCGATGGTGCGCCAGGTGCCGACGTAGCCGGGCTTCATCACGAAACTATCACCAGCCCGGTATGTCACCGGCGGCTGGCCGTTCTCGGTGAGTTCGACCACACCTTCGAGAATGTGGCAGAATTCGAAAACCTCGCCCTTGATAGAATGAGTGAGGCCCGGAGTAGCTTGCCAGACGCCGGATTTGATCTTGCCGTCGCGAGCCTCATCCATCGCCCAGGTGCTGAATTCCGGCGCGCCTTCAATCAGGCGTTCGGGACCGGGCAGGGCATGGGTGGGGGTGAAGGTGGGGTTGTGGTCAATGGTCTTCAGCAAGGTCATCGTTCTCTCCTGGTTGCCGGTCTCGCCGGTTCGGCCGGTAGAGTAGCCGCGGCAAGCAAAGCACCACTGCTGATGTGAAGGACGCGAACGCAGATTGTGCCAAAGAGCGGGAGGAGAAAGCTGAAAGTTCTGTGAGGAGCATCCAGGGACGGTTTGGTGAAATGACGGACCAAGTTCAAAATGCATCTCTGCACATTCGCGCACAGAGCCTCTGGGGGCGTTGAACATAGCGTGCGGGCGTGCCTAGTCTCTGCGAGAGCATCTTGCCGCATCCCCTCTAGCCTCAAATCCCTGGGGGGGAAGCTCGCGGGTGGGCACGGTCTAGGCGGCGAGCGTTCGTTACTCTCGGGGTAGGATTCCTGTGTACTTCGCCGCACGACGCAGCTGGTAGGGTGGGCCGCATTCAGTCCTCCGGATGGCGATCTCGACAACCTGGTCCCACAAAGTTGAGAACTCCCGGGTGCACTATTCTCGCACGTGGGTCGGTGCATCGCATCGCCAGGGATGCCGAGCCGGGATCCCTTGTCTGAGCACCGTTCCGCGCTCCCTGGGGCCCGGTCCGTGCTCTTCCTCTAGTCAGGGGGATCTGGAATTTAATGCTTAACTGGCCGGTCATTCAGCCAATCCTGCCGTCAAGAGCTGAGGTTCAGTGACTCTGTGGCTCAAAAACCGTCAATGTCTTGGACCAGGCCGCATGGGCCGGATTGCCGAGAAGCGCGAAAGGGAGGCTAGCCAATGCTAGCACGCATCGATGCAGTTGCGACCACGGACGTGGCGCTCTCAGTGAGCAATCTCACCGTCAGCCTGCCCCCGGGCATGGAGCGGGAGCATGCGGTCGAGAACCTGTCTTTCGATCTCAAGCGTGGCCAGATTCTCTGTATCATCGGGGAGTCCGGCTCGGGCAAGTCTGTCACCGCCAATGCCATAATGGGCCTCCTGCCCAAGGTGATCCGCGTTACCGGCGGGGCCATGGAGCTCGACGGCCGCAGCATAATGGGTCTGCCCGTCGACGAGTTGCGCAGTCTGCGCGGTCGCATCGTCTCGATGATCTTTCAGGACCCGCTTTCAGCGCTCAACCCGCTCATGACGGTGGGTGAACAGATCACCGAAGTTATGGCCGCCCACGGCGTCGGCACGCCCGAATCCCGACGAAGCCGCGCCATTGAAATGCTGACCGAGGTCGGCCTCCCCGATCCTCCGTTGATGTATCTGCAATATCCATTCCGCCTCTCGGGCGGGCAGCGACAGCGCGTCATGATCGCCATGGCGCTGGTGCTGGAACCGACGATCCTGATCGCCGACGAACCCACTACGGCGCTGGACGTGACGACCCAGGCGCAGATCCTGGCACTGATCCGCGACATTCAGCGCCGCAAGGGCATGAGCGTCATGTTCATCACCCACGATTTCGGGGTTGTGGCCGAAATCGCCGACAGCGTCGTGGTGATGGAAAAGGGCCACATCGTCGAGCAGGGTAGCAGCGACCAGGTCCTGAAATCGCCAACCCACCCCTATACCCAGCGCCTGATCGCGGCCGTCCCCCGCCTTGCCGCTGCCGATCGCACTCACCTGAAACTCGCCGACAAAGAGCCGATCCTCAAGGTGGAGGGTTTGGTCAAGACCTATCGCAGCGGCAGTGCCCTGTTCCGGACGCAGCGCGTCGTGGCCGCCGTGAAGGATGTCTCGTTTCATCTCATGCCGGGCCGGACCCTCGGAATTGTCGGCGAAAGCGGTTCGGGTAAGTCGTCCCTCGGCCGCTTGCTGATCAAGCTGATGGATAGTGACGCCGGCCTGGTCGAGTTCAAGGGGCTCGACATCGCCCCGCTGTCAGAGGGTGACTTCCGGCACTTGCGACCGTCGATCCAGATGATCTTCCAGGACCCCTTTGCCTCCCTGAACCCGCGATCGACCATTGGTCATATCCTGACGGTGGGGCCGGTCGCACACGGAATGCCCTATGCACAGGCGAGTGAGGAGGCGCGCGCGCTTCTCTACCATGTCGGCCTCGACGCCGGCGCCTTCGACCGGTTTCCGCACGAGTTTTCAGGTGGACAGCGCCAGCGCGTCGGCATCGCCCGGGCGCTGATGTTCAAGCCCAAACTGCTGATCGCCGACGAGGCCGTCTCGGCGCTCGACGTGTCCATCCAGGCGCAAATCCTCCAGCTCCTCGACCAGATACAGCGCGAGACCGGCGTTTCGATGGTTTTCATCACCCACGATCTGCGCGTTGCCAGCCAGATCTGCGACGAAATCGCAGTGATGCAGAAGGGGCGGATCGTCGAACACGGACCGCCGTCCCAGATCTTTCTCAATCCGCAGTCGGCCTACACGCGTGAGCTGGTGGCCGCCATTCCAGGAGAGCGACCGGCAAGTGCCCGCCCGGTTGCGGCAAATCTATAGGGCAACGGCTTTGCAGCCACGAGGGAGGAGACCTCAATCATGACTAAAAATTCAACGACTTCCACCTTTACGCGACGCGACGCCCTGCGGCTCATGGGCATGGGCGGGGTGGTAACCCTTGTCGCGCCCAATCTGCTGGGCGCACCCGCTTTCGGCCAGACCCCTCCTGCAGCGCCAACGGGCCGCGTTATTGTCGGGCTGTCGCAGGAGCCAACGGTGTTCAACCCGCTGATGCCGCATATCGAAGTTGACGACGGCGTCATTTTCTCGGTTTTCGACGCCCTGTTCCGCATCGACCCACAGGGCGTCATCGTCCCCAATCTGGCGGTCGAGGTGCCCACCCAGGACAATGGCGGAATTTCTGCGGACGGCTTGCAGTGGCGCGTGAAACTGCGGGACGACGTCCTTTGGCACGATGGCACGCCCTTCACCGCCGAGGATGTGAAATTTACCCTCGAACTGATCGTCAATCCCGATTTCCGCGCCTGGCGCACCACCGGCCATTCGCTGGTGCGCGACATTACCGTGGTCTCACCCACCGAGCTCACCTGGCGGATGGAAGAAGCCTTCGCACCCTATCTGACGTTCCTGACCGAAACCTTCATCGTGCCCAAGCACATCCTTGAGACCGCGACCGATCTCAACGAGAACGCCTTCAACCAGGCGCCGGTCGGCACCGGTGCATTCAAATGGGGCCAGCGCCTCGCCGGCGATCGCCTAGAGCTGGGTGGCTAACCCCGACTACTTCGGCGAGGGCCCACATATCGAACAGGTGATCTTTAAATACATACCTGACACGACCGTGCTCTACACCCAGTTCAAGAGCGGCGACATTGATCTAGTGGGCAGCATCGCCGCCGACAACTATGCCGAGGCCAGCACGCTGGCCGACCGGGTGGTGACACTGGTGTCGAAAAGCTCGATGGAATCCTTCTACCTCAACGTTGAGCGTCCGCAATTCAAAGACGCGGCCGTGCGCGAGGCGCTCTATGCCGCCATCGACAAGCACAGCATTATCGAGGGTCTTTACTACGGCGTCCCGGTGCCCACCGAGACCTTCATGCCTCAGCATTCCTTCTACTACAATCCGGCCCTGCCGGTGCAGGAGTTCAACCTCGAGCGCGCCGCCCAGATCCTGGACGAGGCCGGCTGGCTGCCGGGCCCCGATGGCATTCGCGCCAAGGATGGCGTACGGCTGGCCTTTGCCAACTCGACTACCGCCGGCAACCATCTGCGCGAACAGGCGCAGCAGTTCATTCAGCAGACCCTGGGCGAGATCGGCATCGAGATGAGCATCGCCAACCTGCCTCCCGCGGTGATGTGGGGCGAGTTCTGGCAGCAGTCGCAGTTCGATTCGGTCCTCGTCGGCAGCAACTACATCATCGGGGCAGACCCGGACACTACCAATCGCCTGCACTCGGCATCAATCGTCGCCAAGGGCGGTCGGGGCTCCAACAACGCGCAATATTCCAACCCCGAGGTGGACGCGCTTCTTGAAGAGGGCGCCAGGACCTTTGACCCCGAAGCCCGCCGCGCGATCTACTTCAAGGTGCAGGAGATCGTTCGCCGCGAGCTGCCATTGCTGCCGCTGTACGCGGACACGAATGTCTACGGGCACAAGGCGGGCCTTCAGGGTTTCGTCGCCAACTCCAATACCCGCACCGAGTCCTGGAACGCCGCTGCCTGGTACTGGCAGGCCTGACGCTAGTCTCCGCCGCCCGCACACTGCGGGCGGCGGCAAACGACGACCACGGCAGGGTATAATGGAGGACTGAATGCGTAGCTTCCTGATCAACCGTCTTTTCCAGAGCCTGGTGCTGCTGGTGATCGTCTCGATCATCGGCTTCGGCGTTCTCAATCTCATTCCAGGCGGGCCAATGGCCCAGTACGGACTGGATCCCGGCATGACCCAGGACGACCTGGCCCGGATCACCGAGCAACTGGGATTGAACCGGCCGCTTTGGGTCCAGTATTTCGATTGGGCCTGGCGGCTTCTGCAGGGCGATTGGGGTCATTCGTTCCGCGATGGTGTGCCAGTCCTCGACGTCATCGGCCGACACATCTTCGCAACGCTGCTACTGATGGGCAGCTCCACCGCGATTGCCATTGCCGTCGGGACCTGGATCGGTATCCGCAGCGCGACACACCGTTATTCCATATTCGACTATGCGGCGACGGTCGGCGCCATGGTCGCATTGTCGATCCCGACTTTCTGGTTCGGGCTTGTCGGAATCTACGTCTTTGCGCTGGAGCTCAAGTGGCTACCCGCGGGCAACATGTATGCGATCGGCGACGCGTCGCCCCTCGACTACCTGCACCACCTGATCCTGCCCAGCATCGTGCTGGCTCTGGTCCACATTGCCATCTGGAGCCGCTACATGCGGTCGGCAACGCTGGACGCCATCAGCCAGGAATACGTCAAGACCGCCCGTGCCAAAGGGCTCAGCGAACGCCGCGTGATCCTCAAGCATGTCGTGGGCAATGCGCTTTTGCCGATGATCACCCTGGCGGGCATACAGCTCCCCAGCATCCTGACCGGGGCTCTTGTCACCGAGACCGTCTTCACCTGGCCCGGCATGGGCCGCCTCTTCCTCGATAGCCTCGGCTACAGCGACTATCCGGTGGTGATGGGCCTGCTGATGTTCTCGGCCATCCTGGTCATCCTCGGCAGCCTGGTTGCGGACGTTGTCCTCGCAATCGTCGACCCGCGCATTCGCCTGGCTTGAACGCTCAACAGGAGACACCGCCATGACCGCAATCGCCGCACAAAAAGGCCGCACTCCCTGGTGGCAAAGTCGCGCAGCGCACCGCTTCGCGCGCCATCATCTGGCCCTGATCGGGCTGGTGATGATCACCTGCCTGGTACTGGCATGTATCTTCGCGCCCTTCCTGCTGCCCTATGACTCGCTCTACATCGACCTGCGCGCCCGCTTTGCACCACCCTTCACCGGCGGCCACATCTTCGGCACCGACCCGCTGGGGCGCGACGTTGCCGCCCGGCTCTTCGAGGCCGGACGCATATCGCTCCTTGTCGGCTTTTCTGCCATGCTGCTGTCAACCCTGGTGGGCACGGTTGTCGGTGTCATCGCCGGCTATCGCGGCGGCTGGGATCGGCGCGGTACTGATGCGCCTGGTCGATGGGTTTCTCTCCTTTCCGTCCATTTTCCTGCTGCTTGCATTGGCTGCGGCTTTGCGGCCCAGTCCCTTGATGGTCACCGTCATCATTGCGGTGACCAGTTGGATGGATGTGGCCCGCATCGTCGAGGCCGAGGTGCGCTCGCTGCGCGAACGGGAGTTCGTTCAGGCCGGTCGCATGCTGGGGCTGAGTGGAACGCACCTGATGTTCCGCGAAATCCTGCCCAACGCCATGGGTCCGATCATTGTCGCCGCGACCTTGACCGTCGCCCATGCCATCCTTCTCGAAGCCTATATCAGCTTCCTGGGTTATGGCATTCAGCCGCCCATTCCGAGCTGGGGCAACATGCTCGAAGGGGCGCAGCAGTATCTGGGCAATGCACCTTGGTTGGCCATCATTCCTGGTGCCATGATCACCATCGCTGTGACAAGCTTCAACTTCATTGGCGATGGTCTGCGCGACGCGCTGGACGTGCGCGGCGATCAGATCTGATCGCTCGGCCACCCCAAACCGAACGGAAACCAGCCAAGTGAACGAGCCAAGGTCGCCGACAAGGACACGCCTTACTGGTGGGAGGCCAGCGCCCGTGAGGCCGCTGCCGCCACCTCCAGAGGTGTTGTATGCGGCCAAGATTACAATATGATCAGGAGACTACAGCAACATGTCCCAATCTGAGCTTAATGGGTTGGATGGCCGTGAGTTCGACGTACTTGTTGTCGGCGGCGGGATCAACGGTTCCGCCACTGCGCAACATCTGGCGTCAGCCGGCTATTCGGTACTGCTTATCGATAAGGGTGACTTTGGCTCGGGTTCAAGCAGTCGCTCCAGCCGCAGTCTCGGAAACGGTATGAATTACCTGGCATTGGGACATTCTCCATGGGATCCCCTGTTGCGGCCAGGGCGTTTCATTTCTGGCTGCCGGATGGCCAAGGCGGCACTCTCCAACAGAGCCCAGTTTGCGCGCGAGACGCCGGATCGTCTTGCGCGGACGGGGTTCGTCTTTCCGATCATAAAGGGCGGATCAGTCAAACCCTGGCAGTTTGATGCGGGGGTACTCCTGCTTCAGTTGTTGGGCACAGGCGGGCAAAAGCTGAATTACCGCCGGGTTCCGGGGCGTGAAGCCAAGAACATGCCAATTGTGGAGTGGATGCGCGAACCAGAGAGGATCTCCTCCATCGCGATCATCGATCATTTTCTCTACCGTTCACCCGAGCGCATCGTGGTGGACACGGTTCTGGATGCTAAAAATCTTGGCGCGTTTACCTTAAACTATGCCGCTTTGTCCCGACTGGAACAGAAACCCGATGGGAATTGGAAGGCAACTATAGTTGAGTCCGGCACCGGCGCGGGTGAATCGGAAGCAACTATAAAGTGCCGCATGGTCTTTAGTATGGCCGGCGTCTGGATCGACGAGGTCAATCGTATGGCACCCCGGCAGGCGCCCCAAATGATCGCGGGAACCAAGGGCGTTCATGTAATGCTCCAACTGCCAGAGCATTGCAGAAATAAATCATGCGTCTGGTACAACCGCAAAAACGAGTACATGTATATCTTGCCATGGGGCAATCTTCACTATCTTGGTCCCACCGAAACGCCGTATGAAGGTAGCCTAGACGACATCCGACCAACAGAGGCGGACATAGACTGGATTTTGGATGAGGCGGCGTACTGGATGCCAGGGATGGGGCTTCGCCGCGAACACGTGATTTTCTCGTGGGCGGGGGTTCGACCTTTGACCAAATCTGTCGGTCATGGCTTGAGGAGACGCGTTATGCACGATCTGGCCGATCAAGGGATGCCTGGTTTGTACGCGATGACCGGCGGACCGCTCAACAGTCATCGATCGGCCGGGCAAGACGCGATGGCGATCGCCAAAGCATATCTCTCCCCCAGCGGCGCCGCAAAGCAGCTATCATATGCCGCCAAGTTGCCGCCAACCGGACGAACATGGCAGCTGTTTGAAAATTTTGTGCCGACGGTGACGCCCGAGGAGGTCCGCAACGCTGCACGAGAGGCGACGCCACGAAGCTTGGTCGACTTGATGTTTCGTCGCCTGCATATGGGGTGGTCGGCCGGCATGGGGCTGGCTGAAGCACCATGGGTTGCTGAAATCGCCGGGGAAATCCTAGGCTGGGATAAGTCGCGCACGGCGCGGGAGGTCAAGGACTATGCTGAATATCTAAAGCGCATGCACCTCTATGACCCCGCTGGCGCAGAAGTTCCAATCGTCGGAGGCACGCTTAGGCAAAGTGGTGAATTGAAATGATCCCGCCATTCGTCCGCCACCTTCAATTGCGCGCCAGCACCAGGAAGCAACGCTACTGAGCGGCCACTCCGGGTGGGGACGCACTAACGGGCAGTCCATGCCAATGGTGGCACTAGGTGTTGCCGGGCGCGTCGCTATCCCGAACCGCGTCCCTGCCGGCCAATAAGAATTGCCGGCCTCGCTAAGGCGAGTGAGCCACCGACCGAGCTGTGCAAGGCGGGCAGCCCATCCCGAGGGTTTTTGAAATTCCGTGCCGATGGATGGCCCAATACGGATGATCCCCGCCGAATAGAGGAGAAAAACGGCAGCGAAATCCGCCAGTCCAAGAGCATTCTAAGGTCCGACAACATCGGCACTTCCTATGGTCCCTCAACTCGAGCGAGACACCTTAATCCGTCCGACGCATTCCATAATCAATTCTTTCGCATCGACGTCAGTGCCGAAGATGGCTTGGGCGACTGGCTCGAGCCCTGGGCCTTTAGAGGGTTAGCTCGGCGACCGCCATGGTGAAGGGCAGTGCCGCGTCTCGGAAGGCGCAACCCAAATGTATGCGTTGGAAAATCAGCCGTTCACTTAGGAAACCAGATGATGAACAAGATGTCAGTAAACCGTGCAGTGACTGGGAAGGCGGAGACGATCTACGCCCTGGTTACCCCGGCACTGCTCCTGGATCGCGGGCGGCTCGAGCGCAACGTCCAGAAACTGGATGAGCGCGCCAAGGCGCTGGGCGTGGTGCTGCGCCCGCATATGAAGACGGCCAAGAGCATCGACGTGGCGCACTGCGCTTTTCCCGGCGAACCAGGTCCGATCACCGTTTCGACCATAGCCGAGGCGGAGTATTTCGCAGATCACGGTTTTCGCGACATAACCTACGCGGTAGGCCTATCACCGGCATCGGCAGGGCGTGCCATGGAGCTTTGTCGCCGCACCGGCGCCGACGTGAAACTGCTGCTGGATTCTGTCGAGCAGGCCGATGCCCTGGCCGATGTGCACGAGGCCACTGGCGTTCAGCCAACCGTTTTCATCGAGCTTGACTGCGATGATCATCGCGGCGGTCTCAAGCCAGATGATCCGAAGCTGCTTGAAGTGGCCGACAGGGTCGTCTCGGCCGGTGCAAGGCTTGTCGGCGTCCTCGCCCATGCGGGCGAGTCTTATGGCCTGAACACACCCGAGGCGTTGGTCATAGCGGCGGAGAACGAGCGAGCCGCAACCGTGCGCGCTACCGAAATCCTGCGTGCACAAGGCCACGCCTGTCCCATCGTCAGCATAGGCTCGACGCCGACCGCTCATTTCGCCCAGAATCTCGATGGCATCACCGAGTTGCGTGCTGGGGTTTATATGTTCTTCGATCTTGTCCAGCATGGGATTGGCGTCTGCGCCCGTGAGGATATCGCGGTTTCCGTGTTGGCCACGGTGATCGGGTCCAAGCCCGAAAAGGGCTGGGTGCTGGTCGACGCTGGATGGATGGCACTCTCACGCGACCGGGGCACAGCAAATCAGCAGATCGACCAGGGCTACGGCGTTGTCTGCGACGAGAAGGGCAGGGCGCTTGACGACGTGATCGTGGCCCAAGCCAGTCAGGAGCACGGAATTCTTGCCATCCGTCCCGGATCTGGAAAGTCGATGCCAGACCTGCCGCTCGGATCGCGCGTCCGGATACTCCCCAATCACGCCTGCGCCATGGCCGCTCAGCATGAGTTCTACAGTGTAGTAAACGGGGACAGCCCCGTGATTGAAGCGCGCTGGCAGCGGATGCGCGGCTGGTAAGCCCACGCGACTACTCCCCGATACTGCGGCATGAAGGACCTTGTTGGATGATGACGACCCTCGCACACCTGTCCAGCAACGGCCATCTGGACAAGTTCTTTATTGATGGCAGATGGGTTGAGCCACGTGGCGCCGCTCGCGGCGCCCTGGTGAACCCGGCTACGGAAGAGAATGTGTGCCAGGTCCCCCTCGGCGATAGCGATGACGTTGACGCGGCCGTCGCGGCAGCAAGAAAGGCGTTCGCCAGCTGGAGCCACAGCGAGCCCGCCTCCCGAGCGGCTTTGCTCGATCGCCTGTGGGCATTACTGGAGGCGCGGGGTGAACTGCTAGCACAATGCATGAGCCTCGAAATGGGCGCAGCGATTGGCTATGCGCGCACCGCGCAGGTGCCCCTGGCGATCGCCCATGTGAAAGTCGCCAGCGAGCTCCTGGCGACGTTCTCCTTCGTCAAACAACGCGGTCAAACCGCCATCGCCCACGAGGCGATCGGCGTCTGCGCCTTGATCACGCCATGGAACTGGCCGCTGTACCAGGTCACCGCCAAGGTTGCCCCGGCGCTTGCGGCCGGCTGCACCGTAGTGCTAAAGCCCAGTGAGCTTTCTCCGCTAAGCGCTCTGCTGTTCGCCGAGGCGATCGAGGATGCCGGCTTCCCCGCCGGGGTTTTCAACCTCGTGCAAGGTGACGGTCCTGGCGTCGGTGCGGTTCTCGCCTCCCATCCGGATGTCGACATGATCTCCATTACCGGCTCCACCCGCGCGGGCATTGCTGTGGCCCAGGCGGCAGCGCCGACGGTCAAGCGTGTCGCGCAGGAACTCGGCGGCAAGTCGCCAAATGTGATCCTACCCGATGCCGATCTCGATCGCGCAATTTCCCTGGGCGTGGCCGCCGCCTTCCGCAATCTAGGGCAGTCATGCAGCGCCCCGACGCGCATGATCGTGCCACGCGCGCGGCTGCCGGAGGTTGAGGCAATCGCCAGGAGGGCGGCAGCTCAAATCGTCGTCGGTGATCCGCTTTCTGGGGCTACCACGCACGGCGCAATCGCCAACCGCGCCCAATTCGACCGCATTCAAACCATGATCGGTGTCGGCATTGCTGATGGCGCCAGGCTCCTCACTGGCGGACCGGGTCGGGCGGGCGATCTGAACGTTGGGCTCTTTGTAAAGCCGACTATCTTTTCCGACGTTCATACGAGCATGCGCATTGCCCAGGAGGAAGTCTTCGGGCCGGTTCTCTGCATCATCCCCTACGATACGATCGAGGAGGCGGTGACCATCGCAAATGACACGGTGTACGGCCTGGGCGCCCATGTGCAGGGTGGGGATATGGATGCGGTCAGGGATGTTGCGACGCGGATCCGCTCCGGTCAGGTGCATATTAACTACCCAGCCTGGGATCCGCACGCTCCGTTTGGCGGCTACAAGCAGTCCGGAAACGGACGTGAATATGGTCTTGAGGGCATGTTAGAGTATCTCGAGATCAAGTCTATCCTAGGCTACTTCTGACCGGTCCCATTCGCATCGGAGATCGCGGACGGTCTGCACCAGCGTCACGACAGCGCCATGTTGAACGGCGGGCCCCTCCGTGGACCTCCACAGGCGCGTTTGTGCCAAGCAGGTGCCTAGCCGATTTATTGCTGACGGTGTGATCCGCTTTTTCCTCGGCCTAGTATCAATCGTGCCAGATCATCGCAGCGCGCCAAGGACCGCCGCGGTGATCGTGTCGGTCTTGTCCTTGCCGGGCACGGTGCCGACTCCGCCTGCAGTAACCGTTTCAAGCGCAGCCATTACGCGTGAAGCGGCGACCGTCTCGCCGAGATGCTCCAGCATCATCGCGCCGGACCAGATGGCGGCCATCGGGTTGGCAATGCCAAGATGGGCGATGTCTGGCGCCGAACCGTGGACTGGTTCGAACATTGAGGGCGCGGTGCGGTCCGGATTGATGTTGGCGGACGCAGCAAAGCCCAGTCCCCCCTGAATTGCGGCGCCCAGATCGGTCAGGATGTCGCCAAACAGGTTGGAGGCCACGATGACATCGAGGCTTTCAGGCGACATGACCATGCGCGCAGCCATGGCGTCGATGTGGTAGCTGGAGACTTCCACATCGGGATAGTCTGCCGCGACCTTGGCGGTGATCTCGTCCCAGAACACCATGGAATGCCTCTGGGCGTTGGATTTCGTTACCGACGCGAGCTTGCCACGGCGCGTGCGGGCCTGCTCGAAGCCGAAACGCAGGATGCGTTCGACGCCCTTGTGGGTAAAAATGGACGTTTCGACAGCGACCTCATCGCTTGTCCCCTGGTGCACCCGTCCCCCGGCACCTGAATATTCGCCTTCGGTATTCTCGCGAACGCACAGGATATCGAAATTGTCTGACTTGAGCGGTCCCTGAACGCCGCGCAGCAGCCGGTGGGGACGGATGTTGGCGTATTGGACGAAGGCCTTGCGGATCGGTAGGAGCAGGCCATGCAGGGAAACCGAATCCGGTACCTCCGCCGGCCATCCCACAGCGCCCAGCAAAATGGCATCGAATGCCCGCAGCGTTTCGATGCCGTCGACGGGCATCATAGCCCCGGTCTGCTCGTAGTGGGCGCAAGACCAATCAAATCTAACGCTCTCGAGTTCGGCACTGGTGCCAGCCGCCGAGAGGACCGCCCATGCGGCGTCCGTGACGGCGGGACCAATTCCATCTCCGGGGATCAGGGCAATGCGGTGCGTGTTCATGGTGCGTCTCCTCAAGCCAGCTGGTTGGCATCAGGCTAGTGGAGTAGAGAAGTTTTCTCTGCTGAATTGCCCCCGGAGTTCCGGCGAAGATTTTGATTGTCGGCTTGTATTGAGTTTTGCGTTGATTGCCCGTCGCCCAACCCTCCGTGCGCCGCCGGTAATGCGCTAGCCTGGCTGACGGTTGAGGTGAATTTCGCGGCATTGTCATGAAGGCCGGATATGTCGGCGCGTAGCGACACCAACGAAGCACCAGAGTTTGCGTAATTGCGCGAGGACTAATCGTCGGCCGTGGGGAGGCGGTATAATCGCCTTTGATGACCCATTCCAACGGGATGCAACACCGTAGCGCCATTCATCTTCAATGAAAAATGCGGCGCTAACTCCCCTATCATTCCATGACGCTTGCCCTGCGGCGCCCCTGTGGCGAGCGGCAAGGGCCGGCACTACCGAATTCAACAAGGGCAGGCCCGCGTCCGCGGTCCTGTCGAAAGGACGGAGGAACATCATGAATGCAGTGGCAAAAATCGGCTTCCTGAGCGACGCGGACCTGTTCCGCCAGCAGGGCCTCGTTGGCGGCGCCTGGCGCGATGCCGCCAGCACATCGGTGGTCGACGTTGTTGATCCGGCCACGCTCAAGGTCTTGGGCACCGTTCCAGATATGGGCATCGAAGAGACGCGCGCCGCAATCGCCGCAGCCGAGGTGGCCTTCAAGAGCTGGAAGAAAAAAACCCATGCCGAGCGCGCGGTACTGCTGGAACGCTGGCATGACCTGGTGATTCAGCACCAGCAGGATCTGGCGCTGCTGCTGACGCTTGAGCAGGGCAAGCCGCTCGCCGAGTCCGCGGCGGAAATCCGTTACGGCGCGTCGTTTATCAAATGGTTTTCCGAGGAAGCCCGGCGCATCAACGGGTCGAGTATTCCCTCGCCGGGTGCGGATCGTCGTATCCTTGTGCTGAAAGAAGCGATTGGTGTCTGCGCCATCATCACGCCGTGGAATTTCCCCAATGCGACAATCACCCGCAAGGTGGCGCCGGCACTGGCGGCCGGCTGTACGGTGGTGATCAAGCCATCGGACTTTACACCCTTTTCGGCGTTGGCGCTTGGTGTGCTGGCGGAGCGGGCCGGCATACCGCCAGGCGTCATCAACATTGTCACCGGTATGCCGGGCGAGATCGGCAAGGAATTGATGGCCAATGAAACGGTACGAAAGATTTCCTTCACCGGATCGACCCGCGTCGGTTCGCTGCTGATGAAGGGGGCGGCGGACAGTATCAAGCGGCTCAGCCTCGAGCTGGGCGGCAATGCGCCGTTCATCGTGTTCGATGATGCCGATGTCGATCTGGCCGTCGAAGGGGCGATCAACTCCAAATTCCGCAATGGTGGGCAGACCTGCGTCTGCGCCAACCGCATTTTGGTGCAGTCGGGCATCTATGACGCGTTCTCAACCAGGCTTGCAGCCCGGGTCGCAGCGATGAAGGTGGGTCCCGGCACCGATGAAGGCGTCGAAATCGGCCCCATGATCAACGCCCCGGCGCTTGAAAAGATCGAACGGCACATTGCCGACGCTCTGAGCAGGGGCGCCTGTATCCTGGCGCAGAGCGAAACCATGCCCGACGGCAAGCAGTACGCTCGTCCAACTGTGCTCGGCGAGGCGACAACGGATATGCTCCTTGCCTCCGAAGAGACCTTTGGCCCGGTGGCCCCGCTGTTTCGCTTCGAGACTGAAGAAGAGGCCATCGCCATCGCAAACGGCACACCCTTTGGTCTCTCCGCCTATTTCTACACCGACAACTTCAAGCGTTCCTGGCGCGTTGCCGAGGCGCTGGAGTTCGGCATGATCGGGCTCAATACAGGATCGATTTCCACCGAGGTGGCGCCGTTTGGCGGCGTGAAGCAGTCTGGCCTGGGCCGCGAAGGCTCGCAACTCGGCATCGAGGAGTATCTCGAGGTCAAGGCGCTGCATATCGGCGCGCTCAACTGATGGTCAGGTGGCCTATGAGATCGGTCGCCGCAACTCTCCACGAAAGCCGGAGGAACCGAGGCTGCATAACTCGTTGATCGAACTCGACCGCGCCCGCACTTTTTGGGGCTACCGTTGACCAAACGTTCGAGGAAGGGCATGCGGGTAGCGGTGAAGGATTGACCCCGGCGCGTCCCGCTCGTTGAGTGGGCGCTGCCGGTACGTCGCAGCGATCCCTCGTTCTCTGAACTTGCATGGCGGCGGCCGGTCGATGTCGTGTTGTCGTTGGCTGGGCTTCGGATCCTATACCAATGAGAGTCACGACACGTCTGGGTTCAGCGCGCCCTTCTTTACCAATGATGCCGTCGCCGCCCCTTTTGGTGGGATGAGGCCCGTTCGATCGGGACCAGCGCTGACGATATTTCCTCCTCCACTGAAGTGGCGATCATCGGGGTGGCTCTACGAGTCTCAACGCTGATCTTGTCCTTGCAACGGCCGGCAAGCGTTGCCCGGTCCAGCTGGGCAGCGGATCGCCAACCACATGCTCGGCAATGGCTGGGGCAAAACCGTCTACAGCGAACTGAGCTTCCATTCGCTCCCGCATTTAATGGAAGCCCTAGTTCCTGCCCCTGGCGCTTCGGTACTATAGCATGCTGGACAAATAGGATCAGCGATGATGCCCCACGCCGTTACCGCGGATCGAGCAGCTTGATCTGGAGGTCCGCCCAGTGCTCAGTGAAGGCCACCCGTGCCGTCTCATAGTGGCGGCTTCTGAGGCTGCTGATAAGCCGCTCGTGCTCTGACGCCATCTCCTCGGCCGTGCCGTAAAAATCCTGCCGCTGGACGAGGAGAAGCTCGATCTCCCCTTCGAGCCCTGAATAGGTGCGCATGAGGCGCGTGCTCCCGCTCGCCGCGACAATGGCGCGATGGAAGTCGCGGTCTGCGGTAACCAGCGCGGACTTGTTCGAGGACAGGGTCGAGGTATGCATGACCTGGACTGCCTCAAGCGCCATGGGCGGAATGACCCCGGTCAGCACGATCAAACGGATGGCTTCGCCCTCTATGGCGCCGCGCACGCGCGTAATGTCGACAATGTCGTCCGGCCCGAATTCGGGCAGCATGAACCCGCGGTTGGGGATCTGGCGCAGCAAGCCCTGGGTCACGAGCGCCTGGGCCGCGGTGCGGTAGGTGTGCCGTGAGGTCGAATGCTCGTGGCACATCCTGGCGTCGCGAAGAAACTCGCCGGGCCGGAAGTCCCCCGACAGGATCCTTCGTCGCAAGTCCTGCACCAGGATCTCGACGGCGCTAAGGGGCACGGGTTCGGCGTTGGCGTCGAGATCCTGAACTTGCTTCATGGCCCTGGTCGTTGATGATGCTGCGCGCGCAGGTGTTGGTACCGCTGCGCCGGCAATGGATACTCCTAGGTCTGCACCGCCCGCAGGGCATTGTCGACACCTTCGAGCAGACGCCCGGCATTGGCCGAGGTGAAGACAAGCGGGGGCCTGATCTTGAGAATATGGGCGTCGGCCCCTGTGGCGGAGATGAGAATGCGCTGGTCGCGCAGAGCATTGACGGCCGCGAGCGCACGATCCATGTCCGGGACTTTTCCGTCGCGATCCTTGACGAGTTCGACGGCAAAATAGAGGCCCGCCCCACGCACATCACCGACGAATTCGAATTTGTTCTGCAGCTCGCGGAGGCCGTCGAGGATTTGACTGCCAACCCTGGTGGCGTTGTCCATCAGATTCTCTTCGAGGATCGTGTCGAGCACGGCCCGCGCAGCGGCGATGGCGACGGAATTTCCGCCAAACGTGTTGAAGTAGCGCATGCTGGCCCCAAATTCGGCAACCAGTTCGGGCCGCACCACCAGACCCGCTACGGGGTAGCCGTTGCCCATTGGCTTCCCGAGAGTGACGATATCCGGATCGACCTTGTGGCGGGCGTGTCCCCAAAGGTGGGTACCGGTCCGTCCGAAACCGGATTGCACCTCGTCGGCGATGAAGAGGCCTCCGGCCTTGCGGACGATGTCGGCCACCGGCGCCAGCACGTCGGTGGGATCGACATACAGACCATCGGAAGAGAAGACGGAATCGGCGATGAATGCGGCCAAGCCGTCGCCGTGCCTTTCAAGGTCGGCAATCTGCCGGGCAACATCCTCCGCCATCCGCCGGCCGATTTCGGCGACGGGGAGGCGATAGGAATCTGGCGCAGCCACGGTGCGAAGAAAGGGATCGAGGACCGACTTCTTGCCGAGTGATGGCGAGATCGCCGCCACCGCGCCGCTATTGCCGTGATAGGCCTCGGCCGAGACAATAACGCCGGTCTTGCCCGTGTGGTAACGGGCGATGCGCAAGGCAAGATCGTTGGCTTCCGAACCCGTGCAGGTGAACATCGCGCATCCGGTGCGGCCGAGTTCACCACCGAAGGTGCCGATCAGAGCTTCGGCGTAGTCCAGAAGGGGCTCCTGCATGTAGCGCGTGTGGGTGCAGAGCGTCTCGAGCTGCTTCTGGATTGCTGCGACGACGCGCGGATGTGCGTGTCCCAGCGATACCACGTTGTTATAGGCGTCCAAATATTCATTGCCATGCTTGTCATAGAGAAAGACGCCCTTGGCACGTGAGATCTGCACCGGCGACTTGTAGAAGAGCCGATAAGCGGGGCCGAGCAGCCTCTGCCGCCTGGCCACATGCGCCGTATCTTCACTTGGGAGGTGGGCCGCATCCTGCGGATTGAAGCCATTCGCCATGTCGCCACGGAAGCCCTTGGGCAAGGTAGTCGCTTGCTCGGACATTACGGTTCCTCTCGGGTCAGAAGGTCTGATATTTGTGCGGTCGACATCGCGTTGAACCACTCCAGGTGAGCCCACCCCGCTTCGGTGTTTCGCAGGATGTAGCGGCTGTTCTCTGGAAAGAGCTGGGCGCGCCAGCAGGTCAGAAGCGCGCGCACGGCAAGTCGGCCCTGTGCCAGGAACGGGATGAGTTGGAACTCCTCGTCCGTCAGTTCTGCGTGGCGGAGATAGCCGCGCAGAACGTCGCGCGGTTCGTCGAAGAGGTCACGCCGGTTTCGGTGGTCGAAGGTTTTGGGCATCTGATTCATCAGAGCCGTGGAGACATCGACGGCGATGGCAGTGCGAACCGCATCGCCGAAGTCGATGACGCCAGTCAGGAACTTTGGGCTGGCCTGATCAACAACCAGGTTCGACGTATTGAAATCGTTGTGGAGCACCTGCCGCCGGCACAGGTCGAGCCGCGGCTTGATCTCTGCAAACCGCTCCAGCGCACGGACAGTCCATGCGCGCTTGCCCCCTGCTGGAATGAAACTCATTAGATCGGAGAGATCGAGCAGATGGGTCACGTCCCAGGCCAGTGCCCGACTGTCTGCTGGATGAGAAAAATCGGCCATGGCGTGGCGTAGTTTCGCCAAGACCTCGCCGATCCGTTCGCGCTGCGGCCCGGTGGAAACTGTCCGGTCGAGCGGGGTGCCGGGGAGAAAGGTGATGAGCCGCGAGACACGCCGCTCGCCGGCATTCGTCATGACGAAGGGCAGATCCACGCCGTCGACGTCACGATGTGCGCGGGGGATGGGCAGATCCGGGGCGCGCTTGGCGATGTGGCGCAGCAGGGTGACCTGGAAATTGAGTTCTTCAACCCTCTCCGATGGATGAGCGATCTTGAGGACGAACTTCCCCCGGTCCGCACAGTCGAGGAGAAACGTGTCGTCCTTTTCGGTCTCAAAACGCGTCGCCGAGCCGCGAATATTATAGAGGCGTTCAGCGATTACTTCGGCCTCTGCCGCGCCAACGGGATGGCAGGCTTCGGAAAGCTCCGACGCGCGGGCCGGATTGGTCTGTAGATGATGACCCATTTTCTACTCAATGCAGGTGCCGCCGAACGAGGTTCGACGCTGCGTGGTTAGTGTGCAACATCAATTTTGTACAACAATTTTATCCTGGGTACAAGGCGCAATGCTAACTGTGCGTGGTAGGGCGCTCGTTGCATTCGAGGCAGTCGGGCTCCAGGGATCGTAGTTGGCGCTCCCATGCGCAACGCAAGACCAATGCGGTCAAACGCTGAGCCCAGCTACGAGTGTTGTACAATCGCGCGAGAGAAGAAAGAGCCGGAAGTGGTGCAAGCGCCGGGCCGCCGTCCGGGCTCGCAGGCGCCTTAGCGACAGATTCTGCCTGAGAAGTGGCCGAAATCGGAACAATGCACTTCAGGCGGCGAACGTTCGGAGAGTTATGCTCCGCTCTTCGTACAAACATGACGCGCCGAGAGCGGCCAATCTGGGTCGTCAATTTGAAAGGATCGCACGCCATGACCAAATTCAGGCCAAAGTACATCACCTTCGACTGCTACGGGACGTTGACCAATTTCGACATGGCCGGCGCCGCGCGGCGCGTGTATTCCGAGCGTCTCTCACCCGAGGCAATGGCCAGCTTCGTCGAGGCTTTCAGGGGCTATCGCCTGGACGAGGTCCTGGGGGCATGGAAGCCTTTCGCCGAGGTAGTTCACAATGCTGTGGAACGCAGCTGCAAGCGCATTGGTATCCAGTTCAGGGCCGAAGACGCGCAACGCATCAGCGACGAAGTGCCGACCTGGGGCCCGCACCCGGACGTGCCAGCAGGACTCATCAAGGTGGCCAAAGAAATTCCGTTGGTGATCCTGTCGAACTCGATGAACAACCTGATCATGTCGAATGTGGAAAAGCTCGGTGCGCCCTTTCACACCGTCATCACCGCCGAAGAGGTTGGCGCCTACAAGCCGCTGATGAAGGGCTTTGAGTATATGCTCGACAAGCTCGGCTGCGGTCCCGAAGACATCACCCACGTATCGTCCTCTTTCCGCTACGACCTGATGCCGGCCTATGATCTGGGGATCAAGAGCAAGGTCTGGGTCAACCGCGGCCACGAACCCGCCAATCCATTCTACGAATATACCGAGATCAAGGATATCGGCGGACTGGCGGCAGCCGTGGGTTTGGAACCTGCCCTAAAGAGCGCCTGAACCTGCGTCGGCGGCCTGCCGTCTATTCGGGAATGGGGGCGGTCCGTCCGCCCCCCTTTTTGCGAATCGCAAGGTGCCGCGACAGCCGCCGTCCGCGGCTGCCCCGTTGAGCTGAGGCTTGAAACGGATCGACTTCGCCATCCCGCCGGCTGGACATCGCACTGTCGAAAGCCTGGGACTGTGCAGGTCTCTTCGCAGAAAAATGGGCTCGGTGATGATGCCGGGGCCTGCCTTGCACCCGGGGACTGTATCGCGCTGGGCGCAAAGACTCGACCCGATGCCTGGCCCACTGGCTGTGTGTGCACCCGTCTATTCCGCGCGGCTCGGCTGGGTTGGGGGAGCGATTACGTGAAGAGAGGACGCCTCGTGGCCCCAGCCGGTTTCGATGCCGGGGCAGGGTAACGCATGCTGCGGAGTGGCTGAGAGAAGGATGCACTCGATCTTGCGTGTAGGCCAATTACCTGGCCGAAGAGGCTGCGGCGGTTCGCGATCACTTTAAGGCGTGACCCGCAAGGCCATAGAACCAAGGCTCGTCCTTCCCGCGGTTGAGGAAGCGACGCCCCTTGGACATAGTGGTGACCACCTCGGCAATTGAGAGCCCGCACAACTCAAGAAAGGCCGGGTAGGGACCGTCTCCTTGGCGCGAAGAAGCACGAGTATCTAAGCGAACAAAACTGACCCTTGAGAGTTGCGGTGAGGTGGAGTGCGTCCTGGTCTGCCACCGGGCCGTCGACGTAATCGCGTCCGAAATCGCGCTTCATCGAATAGTCGACGATTTTGGCCCTCGCGCCGCAGGCAAGCGCGACAAACCGTCGGCGCGGCGGGACCTTGAAGCCCTTGGCGCTGTCCACAGATTGATGACTCCATTGTGAACGTGCTGCACTTTTGCTGTGCACCCGCAGTTTCGGCTCTGCATAGCCAACACTAGCGAAGACATGGCCAAGGCACGGCCTCCGTCGCGACCTTGGATATCGGTGGATGGACTACCACCTCGACCAGCTGGCCCAGCATGTCGACGACGATGTGGCGCTTGCGTCCCGCAATCTTCATTCCACCATCGAAACCCCGAGTTCCGCCTGCCGATTGGCCGCAACGCCGGTCCTTGGACTGGCTTCCCACCCCTCTGTTCCCGCGCCGCTACGACAAGGGGTTGTTTACTGCGTTCGACGGAAATATTTCTGCAGTGGAGGACGTTAGTAAATCTTTGGCAAGGAGCCGCCGTGTGCAGTCCGCTGATGCGATGTAAGCAGCTCCGTCACGATCTCGCGGGGTCCGTACCGCGCGGACCTATGAGGTAGGCCTATCACGGCGCGCAATCAATCCCATGCCAGGCTTCACAGTCCCAAGGGAAAACGCCGAGCGGCCGTGATCTGTGCGACTATCTCCACCTGTACACAAAGCAGTCCACTGGATATCATACAACCCCAGCAATTTGCGAGGAACGCATGAAAACTGAAGCCAAGCCCAAACTGGCCCGATCCGCTAGCCGAGTTTATGATCGTGTCCAACAGATGGCGATCACTTATGCCTTCAAACCAGGTGAACGAATCAATGAGGTTGAGCTTGCAGCGAAACTGAACGTAAGTCGCACTCCGTTGCGGGAATCACTAAATCGGCTGGTGGCCGAGGGATTCCTGGTGGTAAAGCCTAACCTCGGTTTCTTCCGCCGGTCTCTGGACCCCGAGGAAGTATATCACCTCTACGATTTGCGCTGCTCACTAGAGATCCAATCCAGCAAACTGGCAGCAGAACGGGCAACCGATGAGGCTCTGGAAAGCTTAATTCAAATGGTGTCGGC
>NZ_JACZKG010000017.1 GCF_014860165.1 Devosia sp. | reverse complement strand
CGAGCGGACATTGCCGCCCGGCCCGGAAGCGTCGCGGTTACACGGCATGAAGCGGCTTTCGCCCCGACGGCTTGCGCCGCCTGTTTGATTATTGAAGAGGCGAAAGCCGCTTCACACGACTGGGGTTTTGGGCAGGTTCGGTCCAGGTACGCTGTGTCGCAAGCGCAGCTGCCGGGTTTCCCCTGCCTGGACCAGGCGACCCCGATCCACCCATCTCCCCGCCCGGTACTTCGTCGGCACCGCGTGAGCGGCGGGAATGGATGGAGGATAAGGGAGGTTTTGGAGGCGGGGATAAGTATTTGCAAAGTGCGATGGGGGAGCGACGAGATAGTGGCGGGTTGCTACCCCATCCCGGACGATCATGGGATACCGTGATGGACCTAAAAGCGGCCACTTGCAGGTGCTGCTGCCTGTGGACATAGGTGTCGCAGGAAACAAACGCGGAGGCGTCGCTTCAATCGGGAGTTTTGTGAAAGTCTCATCTGACGAAGGGAGGCCCCTGAAGCCTATCTTTGCTTGCCGGTTATATTCTTCCTTACGGCGCTCCGCTGTCCCGCGACCTCCAGGAGCCGCTTGAAGGTGGGGCACTCTATATGCGATGGCGCAGGGCACTCGGCGACGTGCCGGAGCGTGTCGCGCAGTGCCGTTAATTCGCGGATTTGCCGGTCCATCTCGTTGGCCTTCTGATGAAGCCCGGCGCGGGGCAAGTCCGGAGTACCGTTCCTCCCAAACATCCCGGCGATCTCTTCAAGGGAGAACCCCGCCAACTTGCCCATCGCGATCAGTTTGAGCTGCAACAGAACTTCGGGCGGAAACTGTCTGCGCAGACCGTGCCGTGAAACTGAGGAAATCAGCCCCGCTTCCTCGTAGTAGCGCAATGCCGAAGGCCTGAATCCGCTCTGTGCCGATACCTCTCCGATATCCAGAAATTTCATGCTTGACCTCAAGTCGGCTTGAAGTGGCAGCCTGCTCTGGAACCGATATTCAGGCAAGAGGAACAGGCGATGGAACACGCTGAAACGCGCACAAAAGACAGAAAACAATCGGGGATTACGATCACGCTGGCTCTGGCTATGTTGCTTGCCTCGCTCGGCACCAGCATCGCCAATATCGCACTGCCGGCGCTGGCCGAGGCGTTTTCGGCGCCTTTTGCCGAGGTACAGGCAGTCGTCGTCTCCTATCTTGCGGCCTTGACGGTGGCGGTCGTCATCGCCGGTCGGCTCGGCGACAATCATGGTACAAAGCCCATGTTGCTCGCAGGCCTTGGTCTTTTTTTCGTTGGCTCGCTCGTTTGCGGCCTCGCGCAGAACCTGTGGTCGCTGATCTGTGCGCGCGCACTTCAGGGCATCGGAGCGGCCTTCCTCATGACGCTTTCCATGGCGCTGATGCGTCAGACGGCGGGCGAGGCGAGCGTGGGGAGAGCCATGGGCCTGCTCGGCACGGTCTCGGCGCTGGGCACGGCGCTCGGCCCTACGCTTGGGGGGGTACTAGTCCCGGCAACGGGATGGCGTGGCATCTTCTGGGTGCAACTCCCGCTGGCGGCCATCGCGTTCTTTCTGGCGTTCGCCATGCTGCCGAACGACGCCGGCAAGGGGAAGACATCATCGGCAAGTCTGCGGTCCGTCCTAAACCTGGCCCTTCTACCCAATCTTCTCGTCAACCTGCTAGTCGCTACTGTCATGATGACGACGCTCGTGGTTGGCCCGTTTTATCTCGGCCTCGGGCTTGGCCTGAAGGAAACGCTGGTGGGGTTCCTCATGGCGATTGGTCCGGTGATCTCCATCTTCAGCGGCATCCCCTCCGGGCGACTGGTTGATGCCTGGGGAAGCAACCGGGTGCTGGCGATTGGGCTCGCCCTCATGGCGGCCGGTGCCTTCCTTCTGGCGTTCCTGCCAAACACGATCGGAGTGGTCGGCTATGTGCTCTCCATCATCGTTCTGACTCCGGGCTACCAGCTGTTCCAGGCCGCCAACAACACCGCCGCGCTGGCAGATGTCCCAACGGACCGGCGCGGCACGGTCTCTGGGCTACTCGGCCTGTCGCGAAACATTGGGTTGATCGGGGGCGCGTCCGTCATGGGGGCAGTCTTCGCCTTGGGCGTCGGGACGCAAGATATCGCCCATGCCGCGCCTGCGGCGATCGCCATCGGCATGCAACTCACCTTCCTGCTCGCCGGTGCAATGATAACTGTCGCGATCGGCACCAATGTTATCGCAAGGCGGTCGGAACGAGCATCACTGTTGGCGACAGCGGATCAGCCGACGCAAGAATCCTGAGCTTCGCGACAAAACCGCTGGCGCTGACTTCTCAAGGAATTTTGGCGCAAAACTCGGTCGCAACAGCAGTCCATTTTGGGGGGCTTCTGCGACAACTTCTGTCGGCTTTCCGGCTCGTCTGCCCAAAAGCCGACAGGCCGCAATCCCCCATAACTGCCCCAAACAAAAAGGCCGCCGGGTCACCCCGACGGCCTTGTCACTTCCATTCCCCGACCGGCTTACGCCGAGCGGTTCTTGTTGTACAAATCGAAGAACACGGCTGCCAGCAGCACCACGCCCTTGATCATCTGCTGCCAATCGATATTGACGCCCATGATCGACATGCCGTTGTTCATCACGCCCATGATGAAGGCGCCGATGACCGCGCCGGCCACCTGGCCGACACCGCCCAGCGCCGAGGCGCCGCCGATGAACACGGCCGCGATCACGTCGAGCTCGAGGCCCTGGCCGGCCTTGGGCGTCGCCGAGTTGAGGCGGGCCGCATAGATCATGCCGGCGAGAGCTGCCAGCGCACCCATGATGGCGAACACGTAGAAGGTCAGCCGTTCGGTCTTGATGCCGGACAGCGCCGCCGCCTTGAGATTGCCGCCCAGTGCATAGATGCGGCGGCCAAAGGTCATGCGCTTGGTGATGAACACGAAGAGCGCGATCAGCAGGCCCATCACGACCAGCACGTTCGGCAGGCCACGATAGGAGGCCAGCATATACGCGAAGAACAGCACCAGCGCCGCAATCACCAGGTTCTTGACGATGAACAAGCCAAACGGCTCGCTCTCATAGCCCCGCGCCAGGCGACGGGACCGGCCGCGGATGGCAAAGAACACCATGGCGACGATAGCCACGATGGCGATGACCATGGTCGTGGTGTGGAGCACGACAGGCTGCACGCCCTCGCTGGCAGCCACCAGCGTGGTCGGCCCGATGATATCGGGGATGAAACCGGCCGACAGCAGCTGGAATTCGGCCGGGAACGGACCGACCGACTTGCCGGCGAGGATGGCCAGCGAAAGGCCCTTGAAGATCAGCATGCCGGCCAGCGTCACGATGAAGCTGGGAATCTTGTGATAGGCGATCAGATAGCCCTGCAACGCGCCGATAGCCGCCCCCACGACCAGGCAGATCGCACCGGCCACGAACGGATTGGCAAGGAATGCCAGTTCGGGCGGGAACCGCCAGCCGACCATCAGCATGGCCGCCAGGGCGCCCACAAAGCCCGAAATCGAGCCGACGCTGAGGTCGATATGGCCCGCCACAATCACCAGCAACATGCCCAGCGCCATCACGATGATGTAGCTGTTCTGCAGGATGATGTTGGTCAGGTTCACCGGCTTGAACAGCACGCCGGCGGTAAAATACTGGAAGAACAGCATGATCAGGATCAGCGCCAGCAGCAGGCCGTAATCGCGCAGATTGGCCTGGAGCGCGCCCCATACCGTCAGTTCCTGGACCTTGGCCTGTTCGCCGGTCGCTGTGATGCCCGGCTGGGCGGTTTCGGTGGTCATGATGCCTTCCCTTCAGCGCGTACGATCGAGCGCATGATCTTTTCCTGGCTGGCTTCGCTGGTCGGCATTTCGCCAACGATGCGGCCTTCGTTCATTACATAGACGCGGTCGGTGATGCCAAGCAGCTCCGGCATCTCCGAGGAGATGACCAGGATCGCTTTGCCCTGCGCCGCCAGATTGTTGATGATGGTGTAGATTTCATACTTGGCGCCGACATCGATGCCGCGCGTCGGCTCGTCCAGGATCAGCACTTCCGGATTGGCGAACAGCCACTTGCTGAGCACCACCTTCTGCTGATTGCCGCCCGAGAGATTGCCGGTGACCTGATAGACGCTCGACGAGCGGATATTGGTCTTCTTGCGATACTCGTTGGCGACGTCCATCTCGGCCATGTCGTCGATCACGCCGACCCGCGAAATGCCGGTCAGGTTGGCGATCGTGGTATTGTGCTTGATGTGGTCGATCAGGTTGAGGCCATAGGTCTTGCGGTCCTCGGTGGCATAGGCGATGCCGTGCGCCACGGCCTTCTCGACCGTGGACGTGTCGATCTTCTTGCCATGCAGATACACTTCGCCGGAGATGCGCTGGCCGTAGGATTTGCCGAACAGGCTCATCGCGAATTCGGTGCGGCCCGAGCCCATCAGCCCGGCAATGCCGACGACTTCGCCCTTGCGGATATTGATGCCGATATTCTTGATCACCTGCCGCTCGCGATGCAGCTGGTGATAGACCGACCAGTCCTTGACCTCGAACACCACGTCGCCAATCTGGGGCACGCGAGCCGGATAGCGGTCTTCCAGCGAGCGGCCCACCATCAGCGTGATGATGCGGTCTTCGGTGATATCTTCCTTGTTGAGCGTCTCGATGCTGCGCCCGTCGCGGATCACGGTGATCCGGTCGGCGACCTTGCTCACTTCGTTGAGCTTGTGGCTGATCAGGATCGAGGTAATGCCCTGCTTGCGGAATTCCATCAGCAGGTCGAGCAGCGCCGCGCTGTCCTTTTCGGACAGCGATGCGGTCGGCTCATCCAGGATGAGGAGCTTGACTTCCTTGCTGAGCGCCTTGGCGATTTCCACCAGCTGCTGCTTGCCCACGCCGATATTGGTCACCAGCGTATTGGGATCTTCGTTGAGCCCGACCATGCCCAGCAGCTTGCCCGCGCCGTCGCGGGTCTCGTCCCAGTCGATCACGCCGGCCCTGGCCTGCTCGTTGCCCAGGAAGATATTCTCGGCGATCGACAGCAGCGGCACCAGCGCCAGCTCCTGGTGGATGATGACAATGCCCTTGTGCTCGCTGTCGCGGATCGACTTGAAATGCTGCTCTTCGCCCTTGTAGATGATCTGGCCGTCATAGCTGCCGGAGGGATATACCCCGCTTAGCACCTTCATCAGCGTGGATTTGCCGGCGCCGTTCTCGCCCACGATGGCGTGGATCTCTGCCTCCCGGACGTCCAGGTTCACATCCGACAGCGCCTTCACGCCAGGGAAGGTCTTGGTGATGCTGCGCATCTCCAGAATGGTCTTGGTCATTGAGTGCTTTCTCGTATGCACGCCGGGCGTCGCATTCTAGCGCCTAGGCCCGGTGACAGGAAAGGGCCCCGCGTTGCCGCGGAGCCCCATTGGCTTAAAGCCGACGCTTACTGCAGGTCTTCCGGCTTGATGTAGCCCGAGTCAACGACCAGAGCCTGGTAGTTGGCCAGGTCGACGTCATGCGGGGTCAGCAGGATCGACGGCACAACCTTGACACCATTGTCATAGGTGGTGGTGTCGAGGCCTTCTGGCATTGCGCCGGAAACGACGGTGTCAACCAGGTCCGCGGTGACCTTGGCCAGTTCGCGGGTGTCCTTGTAGACGGTCGAGTACTGCTCGCCGGCAATGATTGCCTTGACGGACGGAGCTTCCGCATCCTGGCCGGTGATCACGGGCCAGGGCAGATCGGCCGAACCATAGCCAACGCCGCGGAGCGACGAGATGATGCCGCGCGACAGGCCGTCATAGGGAGCCAGAACGCCCTGGACGGTGGAGCCGTCCGAGTAGTTGGCCGACAGGATGTTGTCCATGCGAGCCTGGGCAACGGCGCCGTCCCAACGCAGGGTACCGACGGTTTCCATGCCCTGCTGGCCGGACTTCACCACGATATCGCCGGCATCGATCATCGGCTGCAGGACGGACATGGCGCCATCATAGAAGAAGAAGGCGTTGTTGTCGTCCGGCGAACCGCCGAACAGTTCCACGTTCCACGGCTTGCCGTCGGGGAAGCGTTCGTTGAGGCCCTTCACGAGCGAGTTGGCCTGCAGCACACCCACCTGGAAGTTGTCGAAGGTGGTGTAGTAGTCGACATTGCCCGATTCACGGATCAGGCGGTCATAGGCGACAACCTTGATGCCGGCATCGGCGGCCTGCTGCAGCACGGCGCTGAGCGTGGTGCCGTCGATCGAAGCAACCACCAGGGCCTTGACGCCCTTGGTGACCATGTTTTCGATCTGGGCGAGCTGGTTCGGGATGTCGTCTTCCGCGAACTGCAGGTCGACGGTGTAGCCCTTGGCTTCGAGAGCTGCCTTGAGCTCGTTGCCATCAGAGATCCAGCGCAGCGAGGACTGCGTCGGCATGGCGATGCCGATCTGGCCCTTGTCCTGTGCGAAGACCGCGGTAGCGGAGGTCAGCGCCATGGCGCCGACTGCCAGCACGGTGGCAAGCGTCTTGATAATCTTCACGTCTCGACTCCCTTTTGTATTTCGAGTTCAGAAGCTTTTTGGATGGTCGTCAGGGGAGAGGCCATGGACGATGCATGCGTCACATCGAGATGGGAATCGCGAGCGACCGAAAAACCGAGCCGACACCCGTGGGCGTGCTGCCAGTAGATCGTGCATGAAGGTCCTCCTGCGTGGCGGCGGTTACCGCCCGGGCCCTCCCAAGCCCACGGGCCGGAAACTAGGATAATCAGATACCAGTGTAAAGGCGGATTCCCGCACGCTCCGAATTTTTTCGATAGTTGAATATTAACGGTAACCCATGTTTTGCGGTGATTGCGGCGCACCAATCCCGCCGTTATGATGCAGTCGCCTGTTTAGGTACGTGCCCAAAAAGACCGAAAAGCGTCGCCGGCACGACAAAGGTATCAGATACCTTGGAGGACTTGTGACGACATCCGATGAGCGTTTTCGCCCGGATCACCCCACCGCTGCCCAGGCCGTGGCAGATGCGTTGGCGCATCTGATCCTGAGCGAACTGTCCCCCGGCTCCACCCTGCCCAGCGAGGCGGATCTGGCTGCCCGCTATGATGTCAGCCGGCTCACCATCCGCGAGGCGGTCAAGCTGCTCGAGGGGCGCGGCCTCCTGGCCATTGCGCGCGGCCGCAAGGCCGTGGTGCGCGAACCCGATGGCGCCGCCTTCGCCGATTTTCTCACCTCGCTCATCCGATATGATTCCAAGGGCCTGTTCGACCTCATCGAGGTGCGCCTCTCCCTGGAAGTGCAGTCGGCCACCCTGGCGGCCAAGCGCGCCACGCGTGCCGGCATTGCCGCCATCGAAAGCGAGCTGCAGGGCATGCGCGACACGGTCGGCATCCGCGGCCAGGCCATGACCCACGAGCAGGAGATGGGCTTTCACACCCACGATGTCGGCTTCCACGAGGCGGTGGCCTTGGCCAGCGGCAACCGCGTCCTGGGCTTCCTGTTCGAGGCCATGGCCCAGCCCCTGCGCGAGGGCTTCTTCATCAGCCGCCGCGGCCACGAGCAGCGCGGCCACACCCTGCACGACACCATCGAAGCGCATCAGCGCATCGTCGACTGCATCAAGGCCGGCAATGGCCGTGCCGCAGCCGAGGCGATGCGCGTCCACCTCAAGGACACCGAGCGCGACATCCGCGTTGCCCTGAGCCAGCTCGCCAGGAATCCGCCCCCACAGGTTTGAGTCTCGGGGGGCTCATCCCGCCTGCCTCGGAGAAACGCCTTGCGACCCGGCCGTGCATGGCAGAATAATCCGCGCAATTCGCGGGACGGACCATGGCGCAGAGAATTGACAGCTCGATGAACAGGTTGGACGACGCGGCCCGCGCCGGCTGGCTCTACTATGTCGCCGGCAATACCCAGGAAGAAATCGCCACCAAGCTTGGCATTTCGCGCCAGTCGGCGCAGCGCCTGGTCTCGCTTTCGGTCAGCGAGGGCCTCATCAAGGTCCGACTCGATCACCCCATTGGCCGCTGCATGGACCTTGCGGCCCGGCTGCGCACCCGCTTCGGTCTGGACCTCATCGAGGTCGTGCCCTCCGATCCATCCAGCGAATCGACCACTATTGGCGTCGCCGAGGCCGCCGCAGCGGAGATTGAACGCTGGCTCAAGCGGGCTGATCCCATCGTCATGGCCATCGGTACGGGGCGCACGCTCAAGGCAGCCGTGGAACAGCTCACGCCCATGGCCTGCCCGCATCACAAGGTCGTGTCGCTGACCGGCAATATCGCTCCCGATGGCTCCGCCGCCTACTACAACGTCATCTTCAACATGGCCGATACGGTCAAGGCCCGCAGCTTCCCCATGCCGCTGCCGGTCATCGCCTCCTCGGCGCGCGAACGTGAGTTGCTCCATGCCCAGCCCATGATCCGGGAAACCCTGGCGCTCACCGCGCAGGCGGACGTGACCTTCGTCGGCGTCGGCGATATCGGCCCCGAAGCGCCGCTCTATCTCGACGGCTTCATCAGCGACGCCGAACTCAAGGCCCTGCAGAAAGCCGGCGCCGTCGGCGAAATCTGCGGCTGGAGCTTCGATGCCGACGGAAAGATGATCGAGGGCCTGACCAATGACCGGGTGGCGTCGGCGCCGATTCCCTCGCGGGAAACCTCGCTGGTTGTAGCAATTGCCATGGGCAAGAAGAAATTGCCCGGCATCCGGGCCATCCTCAGCCGTCGCATCGTCAACGGGCTCATTACCGACGAGCGCACCGCTGAAGGCCTGCTGCAGAATCCGTAATCATCTGAATTGATTACATAAATACCGCACCGAAATCGATTTCCGTGAAACATACGCCCGGCGACGGGCGCATAGCACGCTTGACTCTGCCGCATGAGTTGTGAGTATTTGCCCATTGCCGGAACAAATGCCCGTTTCGGTTACTGGGAGGAATATATGAAACTGACACCCATTCTCGTGGGCGCGTTTACCCTTGCGCTGGCGGCATCCGCCTCGGCGCAGACGCTCACCATCGCCACCGTCAACAATGGCGACATGATCCGCATGCAGGGCCTGTCCTCGGCCTTCACCGAAGAAACCGGCATCGAACTCAACTGGGTGGTGCTGGAAGAAAACACGCTGCGCCAGAACGTCACCACCGACATTGCCACCAATGGTGGCCAGTATGACGTGATGACGATCGGCACCTACGAAGCGCCGATCTGGGCCAAGCAGGGCTGGCTGAAGCCGCTCGATGGCCTGGCTGCCGATGCCGAATACGACGTGGACGACCTGCTGCCGCCCATCCGTGACGGCCTGTCCTATGAAGGCAAGCTCTATGCCGCCCCCTTCTATGGCGAGAGCTCCTTCATCATGTACCGCACGGACCTGATGGAAAAAGCCGGCCTCACCATGCCGGAAGCCCCGACCTGGGAATTCATCGGCGAGGCCGCCCGCGCCATGACCGATCGCGACGCTGACATCAACGGCATCTGCCTGCGCGGCAAGGCCGGCTGGGGTGAGAACATGGCCTTCCTGACCGCCATGTCCAACTCCTTCGGTGCCCGCTGGTTCGATGAGAACTGGCAGCCCCAGTTCAATACGCCCGAATGGAAGTCGACCCTCGACACCTACCTGTCGCTGATGGCCGATGCCGGTCCGACCGGTGCCTCGTCCAACGGCTTCAACGAAAACCTGACGCTGTTCCAGCAGGGCAAGTGCGGCATGTGGATCGACGCCACGGTGGCGGCATCCTTCGTGACCAACCCTGCCGACTCCACCGTGGCCGACAAGGTCGGCTTTGCCCTGGCGCCCGATACCGGCCTCGGCAAGCGTGGCAATTGGCTCTGGGCCTGGTCGCTGGCCATCCCGAACTCCTCGCAGAATGCCGAGGCTGCCGAGCAGTTCATCAACTGGGCGACCAGCAAGGACTATCTGGCTCTCGTTGCCGAGAAGGAAGGCTGGGCCAATGTTCCCCCCGGCACCCGTATCTCGCTCTACGAGAATCCGGACTACCAGGCTGCCGCGCCCTTCGCCGAAATGACCATGGGCTCGATCTATGCTGCCGATCCGTCCCAGCCGTCAGTCAAGCCGGTTCCCTATGTCGGCGTGCAGTTCGTGGCTATCCCGGAATTTGCCGGTATCGCCACCAATGTCGGCCAGCTCTTCTCGGCGGCGCTTGCCGGCCAGATGTCGGCTGACGACGCCCTGGCCCAGGCCCAGGACGCCACCCTGCGCGACATGACCCGCGCCGGCTACATCAAGTAGTCTCCCCCCGACGACGACCCCGCCCGGTCAAAGGTCCCCTCTGGCGACCGGGCGGTTCTCTCGTGCAGCGGACGGGATGCGCCAGTACCCCGTCTGGTCTTCCCTCGGCAGCCATGCTGCCTTCCACGACGTGGGGGCACCGAGAGAAGCAACGTCGCAAAAAGCCCGGAGTCACGATGGCCACCGCACAAACCCGCACCCTCGCCCGCATCATGATGGCGCCATCAGTGATCGTGCTGCTGATCTGGATGATCGTGCCGCTGGCCATGACGCTCTGGTTCAGCTTCCAGAACTACAGCCTGATCAACCCGATGATGACCGGCTTTGCCGGCTGGGGAAACTACCTCTACGTCATCGGCGATCCCAGCTTCACCCAGTCGCTGGTCAACACGCTGATCCTGGTCGGCGGCGTGCTGCTCATCACCGTCATCGGCGGCACCTTCCTGGCGCTGCTGCTCGATCAGCCCATCTGGGGCCAGGGGATCCTCCGCATCATCGTCATCTCGCCTTTCTTCGTCATGCCGCCCGTGGCGGCGCTGATCTGGAAAAACGGCTTCATGCATCCCGGCTATGGCATGCTGGGGCATCTGTGGAAATTCTTCGGCCTCGAGCCGGTCGACTGGTTCAACCAGTATCCGCTCTTCTCGGTCATCGTCATCGTCGCCTGGCAGTGGCTGCCTTTTGCGACCCTGATCCTGCTGACCGCCTTGCAGTCGCTCTCCGAAGAGCAGCGCGAGGCGGCCGAGATGGACGGCGCCAATGCCATCAACCGCTTCTACTATATCATCCTGCCGCACATGGCCCGCTCGATCACCATCGTGATCCTGATCCAAACCATCTTCCTCCTCGGCATCTTCGCGGAAATCCGCGTCACGACAGGCGGCGGCCCCGGCTATGCCTCGACCAATATCGCCTTCCTCGTCTTCCGCACCGGCATCCTCAGCAATGACATCGGCGCCGGCTCCGCCGGTGGCGTCGTTGCCGTCGTCATCGCCAACATCGTCGCATTCTTCCTGATGCGCGCTGTCGGCAAGAACCTAGACGCGTAGGGAGCGGACCAAATGGCACGCAACGTTTCCACTGGTACCAAAGTCGGCTTCACCATCGCCGCCTGGGCCGTCGCTCTCATCCTCTTCTCGCCCATCCTCTGGGTGCTGCTGACCGCCTTCAAGACCGAGGCCGAGGCCATCTCCAACACGCCCACCTTCTTCCCGCAGAACTTCACGCTGGAAAACTTCTCCGCCGTGCAGGATCGGTCGGACTATTTCAAGCACGCCATCAATTCGATCCTGGTCTCGGTCGGCTCCACCCTGCTCGGGCTGATCATCGGCATCCCGGCCGCCTGGTCCATGGCTTTCGCGCCATCCAAGAAGACCAAGGACATCCTGATGTGGATGCTCTCCACCAAGATGATGCCCGCCGTCGGCGTGCTGATCCCGATCTACCTGATCTTCCGCGACCTGCGCCTGCTCGACACCGTGCATGGCCTGACGCTGATCATGACGCTGATCAACCTGCCGATCATCATCTGGATGCTCTACACCTACTTCAAGGAAATCCCGGTCGACATCCTCGAAGCCGCTCGCATGGACGGTGCCGAACTGTGGAACGAGATCGTCCACGTCCTCGTCCCCATGGCCGTTCCCGGCATCGCCTCGACCCTTTTGCTCAATGTCATCCTCGCCTGGAACGAAGCCTTCTGGACCATCACCCTGACCTCGGGCCGCGCCGGCACGCTGACCGCCTTCATCTCGTCATTCTCGAGTCCGCAGGGCCTGTTCCTGGCCAAACTCTCGGCCGCCTCCCTGCTCGCCATCGCGCCGATCCTGCTCATGGGCTGGTTCAGTCAGAAACAACTCGTCCGCGGCCTCACCTTCGGCGCTGTAAAGTAAGGACTATCGAAAAATGGGCTCCATCACCCTCTCCCACGTCAAGAAGTCCTTCGGCGAAGTCCAGATCATTCCGGATATCAGCCTCGATATCAAAGACGGTGAGTTCGTCGTCTTCGTCGGACCCTCCGGCTGCGGCAAGTCAACCTTGCTGCGCCTCATCGCCGGCCTCGAAGACACCACCTCGGGCCAGATCCTGCTCGATGGCGAAGACATGACCAAGGCCCCGCCGGCTCGTCGCGGCCTCGCCATGGTGTTCCAGTCCTATGCGCTCTATCCGCATATGACCGTGCGCGACAACATCGCCTTCCCCCTCAAGATGGCCAAGGCGCCCAAGGAGGTGATCGACCAGAAGGTCGAATACGCCGCCCGCACGCTGAACCTCAGCTCCTATCTCGATCGCCGCCCGCGCGCCCTCTCCGGCGGCCAGCGCCAGCGCGTCGCCATCGGCCGCGCCATCGTGCGCGAGCCCAAGGCCTTCCTGTTCGACGAACCCTTGTCCAACCTCGACGCCGCCCTGCGCGTCAACATGCGCCTTGAAATCACCGAACTGCACCAGCAGCTCAAGACCACCATGATCTACGTCACCCACGATCAGGTCGAGGCCATGACCATGGCCGACCGCATCGTGGTGCTCAATGCCGGCAATGTCGAGCAGTTCGGCTCGCCGCTCGATCTCTACAAGAAGCCCGCCAATCGCTTCGTCGCCGGCTTCATCGGCAGCCCCCGGATGAACTTCGTCGACGGCCCGGAGGCCGCCAAATACGATGCCCACGCCATCGGCGTCCGCCCTGAACACTTCAAGCTCGCCACCGCACCGACACCGGGCACCTGGAAAGGCAAGGTCGGCGTCGCCGAGCAGCTCGGCTCAGACACTTTCCTCCACGTCCATGTCGATGGCCTCGGTCTCATGACCATCCGCACCGACGGCGACCAGACCTTCAGCCACGGCGACGATGTATATCTGACGCCGGACCCGACCCGCATCTACCGCTTCGACGCTGCGGGCAAGGCTCTCTAAGGAATACCCCATGACCACCAAGCTCTCGGCCCAGGCTCTCCCCGCCATATCGACGGCGTCCATCCCCGCCTATGACCGAAGCGACCTCACGCCTGGCATCGTGCATTTCGGCGTCGGCAATTTTCACCGCGCCCATCAGGCCGTCTATCTCGACGATCTGTTCGCCACGGGCGCCGACCACGATTGGGCGCTGGTCGGTGCCGGCGTCCGCACGACCGACGAGGCCATGCGGCAAAAGCTGATGGCGCAGGATTGGTTGACGACCGTCGTCGAGCAGGAAGCCGATGCCAGCAGCGCCCGCATCACCGGCGCCATGATCGACTATATCCGCCCCGGCGACAGCGCCGCCGTCATCGCCCGCCTCGCCGATCCCGCCATCCGCATCGTCTCGCTGACCATTACCGAGGGCGGCTACTATATCGACCCGGCCAGCCAGAAGTTTGATCCCAACCACCCCGATATCGCCTTCGACGCCGCCAACATGGCCGACCCCAAGACCGCCTTCGGCCTCATCCTCGCCGGCCTCATGCGCCGCCGCGCCGCCGGTATTGTGCCTTTCACCGTCATGAGCTGCGACAACATTCCCGGCAATGGCCACGTCACCGAAAATGCGGTGGTCGGTCTCGCCCATCTGGTCGATCCGGCGCTGGCCGAGTGGGTCAGTCACAACGTCGCCTTCCCCAATGGCATGGTCGACCGGATCACCCCCGCCACCTCCCCGCGCGAGGTCGCCCTCCTCGCCGAAGACTTCGGTATCGAGGACAACTGGCCCGTCTTCTGCGAGAGTTTTCGGCAGTGGGTACTCGAGGACAACTTTCCCGCCGGCCGCCCGGCGCTGGAAAAGGTCGGCGTCCAGTTCGTCGAGGACGTCGCCCCCTACGAGCACATGAAGATCCGCATCCTCAATGGCGGCCACGCCACCATCGCCTATCCGGCGGGCCTGATGGACATCCATTTCGTCCACGAAGCCATGCAGCATCCCCTGGTCTCGGCCTTCCTCGCCAAGGTCGAGCGGGACGAAATTATTCCCGTGGTGCCGCCAGTGCCCGATACTGACCTCAACGACTATTTCGCGCTCTGCGAACGGCGATTTGCCAATCCCAAAATCGGCGACACCATCAGGCGGCTGGCCCTCGACGGTTCCAACCGGCAGCCGAAATTCATCATTCCGTCGGCTCTGGACCGCGTTCAACGTCAACAGTCCGTTAGCGGATTGTCACTCGTGAGTGCCCTCTGGTGCCGCTATTGCTACGGCGAAACCGACTCCGGCGCCGTCATCGAACCCAACGACCCAAGCTGGGACCGCCTGACCGCCCAGGCCCATCTGGCCAAGGCCGATCCCAAAGCCTGGCTCGCCATGATCGACATCTACGGCGACCTCGCAAGCCACCCAACCTTCACCGCCGCCTTCACCCACGCGCTCACCACGCTCTGGGACATCGGCACCAAGGCGACGCTGGAACGCTACCTGGCAGATCAGCTCTAGCTAGCGACCCCCTAGCGCTCATAGTCTGCGCCTCCCTCCCCTCACGAGGGGAGGGAAGGCCACCTGCAGACATTGCGCCGGGCCTCCCCCTAGCCCATGTCCCTCCCTTCGGCTACTTTCGCGCCCGAACCGAGAAGAAGGCGCTCGATCATTATGCAAGGCCTCCTGGTGGCTGTGGATGTGGGCACGGGGAGTGCCCGGGCGGGCGTGCTGACGGCGCAGGGCGCGCTGGTCGGGCGGGCCGAACATGCCATTGTCATGAACCGCACCGACGCCAATCACGCCGAGCATGACAGCGAGCAGATCTGGCACGCCGTCTGCGCCGCGGTCCGCGAGGCGATGGCCACCGCCGGGGCCGATCCATCCCACGTTGTCGGCCTCGGTTTCGACGCCACCTGCTCGCTCGTCGTGCGCGACGCCGCCGGCGGTCCAGTCACCGTTTCGACCAATGGCGAAGACAATTGGGACACCGTGGTCTGGCTCGACCATCGTGCGCTGGCCGAGGCCGAGGAATGCACCGCCACCGGCCACCTGGTCCTCGCCTATGCCGGCGGCGTCATGTCCCCGGAAATGGAAGTGCCCAAGCTGATGTGGCTCAAGCGCCATATGTCGCGAAGCTGGGAAAGAGCGGGCATGATGTTCGACCTGGCCGACTTCCTCTCCTGGAAGGCCACTGGCTCCCTCGCCCGCAGCCAGTCGACCCTCACCTGCAAGTGGACCTACCTCGCCCATACCGAGGCCGGCTGGCAGCCCGATTTCCTCGCCAGCGTCGGCCTTGCGGACCTGTTCGACAAGGCCGGCCTGCCGGCCCATGCGAGCCCCGTGGGCAGTGACCTTGGCCCGTTGACCGAACTTGCGGCTTCGCAACTTGGACTGACCACTGCCTGCCGCGTCGGCGCCGGCCTCATCGACGCCCATGCGGGGGCGCTGGGTGTGCTCGGGGCCTTCACCCATGATGTCGGCACCATCGACCGGCATCTGGCCCTCATCGCAGGCACCTCCAGTTGCGTCATGGCGCTCTCCGCCGAAGACCGGCCGACCTCAGGCGTCTGGGGTCCCTATTTCGGCGCCGTCCTGCCCGGCGTCTGGCTCAACGAAGGCGGCCAGTCCGCCACTGGGGCCCTGCTCGATCACATCATCCGCTGGCATGGCGCCGGCGGCGATCCGTCGCCGGAAATGCACCATCGCATCGCCCATCGCATCGCCGAACTGCGCCAACGCGAGGGCCTGGCACTCGCCGAGCGCCTGCATGTCCTTCCCGATTTCCACGGCAATCGCTCGCCACTGGGCGATCCCTTCGCCCTCGGCGTCATCTCGGGGCTGACGCTCGACAGCGATTTCGACTCGCTCTGCCGGCTCTACTGGCGCACCGCGGTTTCTATCGCCCTGGGTGTCCGCCACATCCTCGAAACCCTCAACACGCGCGGCTACGCCATCGACACCCTGCACGTCACCGGCGGGCACACCAAGAATGCCGTGCTGATGGAACTCTATGCCGACGCCACCGGCTGCACGGTGGTGGAATCTTCGGCCCGCGACGCGACCCTTCTGGGCATGGCCATGGTCGCCGCCACCGCCGCCGGCCTCTATCCCAGCCTCGACGCCGCCTGCATCGCCATGCAGCAGGGCGGCCGCGAACGCGCCCCCGACCCGGCCGCAAGACTGCATTTCGACAAGGACTACCGCATCTTCCTCGAAATGCTCCGCCAGCGTCAGACCATCGACGCGATGGTGTGAGGGGGCTCTCATCCTCCCACAACGTGATTGGATAACGAATGGGCAGACTAACCTCGCACCATTCGCCTAGCCCCGGCGGCCAATCCCCGTTAAGCTCTTCATCGGGAAGTCAAATTCGTGGCCTGAAGCGAGCGACCTGAACGCATGTCGATCAAAGCCGCCGTCTATCACCTGACGCACTACAAGTATGATCGTCCGGTTGTCCTCCAGCCCCAGATCATCCGGCTGCAACCGGCGCCGCATTCCAAGACCAAGGTGCTGAGCTATTCGCTCAAGGTTTCGCCGTCGCTGCACTTCGTCAATGTGCAGCAGGACCCATATGGCAATTTCCTGACGCGCTTCGTCTTTCCCGAGCCAGTGACCGAACTCAAGATCGAGGTCGATCTCGTCGCCGACATGACGGTCTATAATCCCTTCGACTTCTTCGTCGAGGAGAGCGCCGAGACCTGGCCGTTCCAATATCCCGAAGACATCCGCGCCGATCTCTCCATCTACATGCAGCCCGAGCCCGTTGGGCCGCTGCTGCAGAAATTCCTCGACGGCATCGACAAGACGCCGATGAATACGGTGAATTTCGTCACCGCCATCAACGCCTCCATCCAGCAGCACATCGCCTATATCGTGCGCATGGAAACCGGCGTCTGGACGCCCGAGGAAACCCTGGGCAATGCCAAGGGCAGCTGCCGCGATTCCAGCTGGCTGCTGGTCCAGACCCTGCGCAATCTCGGCTTTGCCGCGCGCTTCGTCTCCGGCTATCTCATTCAGCTTAAACCAGATTTGGTGTCGCTGGACGGCCCTGCCGGCACCGATCATGATTTCACCGACCTGCACGCCTGGTGCGAAGTCTATCTCCCCGGCGCCGGCTGGGTCGGCCTCGACCCCACCTCGGGCCTCCTCACTGGCGAAAGCCACGTGCCGCTGGCGGCGACGCCCCATTACCGCAATGCCGCGCCGATCTCGGGCTTTGCCTCCTATGCCGAGGTCGATTTCGCCTTCGACATGCGCGTCACCCGCGTCGCCGAGCATCCGCGCATCACCAAGCCCTTCTCCGACCAGAGCTGGGACGAACTCAACGCCTTGGGCAAGCAGGTCGACAAGGTCCTGGTGGGCAACGATGTTCGCCTCACCATGGGCGGCGAGCCGACCTTTGTTTCCATTGATGATTTCGAGGCCGACGAGTGGAATACCGGCGCCGTCGGCCCAACCAAACGCGCTTTGGCCGATGACCTGATCCGCCGCCTGCGCGAGCGTTTTGCGCCCAATGGCATGCTGCATTATGGCCAGGGCAAGTGGTATCCCGGTGAAACCCTGCCACGCTGGACCTTCTCGCTTTATTGGCGCCTCGACGGCAAGCCGGTCTGGAGCGACGAGAAGCTGATCGCCCGTGAAGGCGTCAAGACCTCGGCAACCCACGAGCATGCCCGCAGATTTCTTGAGGTTTTCTCGCACAAGCTTGGCCTCACCGGCGAAACCATCGCCGAAGCCTATGAAGACCCGGGCGAATGGCTGCTCAAGGAGGCCAACCTTCCCGCCAATGTCGATCCGGCCAATTCCGAACTGGCCGATCCCGAAGCCCGCTCGCGTATCGCCAAGGTGTTCGAGCGCGGCCTGACCAATCCCACCGGCTATGTGCTCCCGGTGCAGCGCTGGAACGCTGCGGCGTCGAGCCCCTGGCTCACCGAAAAGTGGAAGACCCGCCGCGGCAAGCTGTTCCTGGCCCCCGGCGACAGCCCGGCCGGCTATCGCCTGCCGCTGAGTTCGCTCAAGCACCTCAAGGCCACCGAATACCCCCATGTCGTGGCCCAGGACCCCGGCGCCCCGCGCGGCCCCCTGCCCGACCCGGTCGAAATCCTCGCCCGCCAGAAGACCGGCCTCGAAGCCGATCCACGTGCCCAGGCCACCACCGACTTCACCGCCGCGACCGAGCAACAGGACATTACCGAGCAGGTCATCAGCGAGATCGAGGGCCAGGTACGCACGGCCGTCACCGCCGAAATCCGTGACCACAGGCTCTGCGTCTTCCTGCCGCCCGTCGAGAAGCTGGAGGATTACCTCGAACTCGTCGCCGCCACCGAAGCGGCCGCCAAAGAGATCGGCCAGCCGGTGCATCTGGAGGGCTATGGCCCGCCGCACGATCCGCGCCTCAACGTCATCCGCGTGGCCCCCGATCCTGGCGTCATCGAGGTCAATATCCACCCCGCTTCCAGCTGGGACGATTGCGTCGCCACCACCACGGCCATCTATGAGGAGGCCCGCCTCTCCCGCCTGGGCGCCGACAAGTTCATGATCGACGGCCGCCATACCGGCACGGGCGGCGGCAACCATGTGGTGGTCGGCGGCGCCACGCCAGGCGACAGCCCCTTCCTGCGCCGGCCCGACCTGCTCAAGTCGCTGGTGCTGCATTGGCAGCGCCACCCGGCGATGAGCTACCTGTTCTCGGGCCTGTTCATTGGCCCCACCAGCCAGGCGCCGCGCTTCGACGAGGCGCGCCACGACAGCCTCTACGAACTCGAAATCGCCATGGCGCAGGTGCCCCATCCCGCTTCGGGCGAACCACCGCCGCTGCCCTGGCTAGTCGACCGCCTGTTCCGCAACCTCCTGGTCGACGTCACCGGAAATACTCACCGCTCGGAAATCTGCATCGACAAGCTCTATTCGCCCGATGGCCCCACCGGCCGGCTTGGCCTCGTCGAATTCCGCGGCTTCGAGATGCCGCCCAATGCCCGCATGTCGCTGGCCCAGCAGGTACTGATCCGCGCCCTCATTGCCCGTTACTGGACTAACCCTGCCGATGGCAGCTTTGCCCGCTGGGGCACCACGTTGCATGACCGCTTCATGCTGCCCCATTATGTCTGGCAGGACTTCCTCGATGTCCTTGCCGACCTCGATCGCCACGGCTTCAAGCTCGATCCGGCCTGGTTCGCCGCCCAGCTCGAATTCCGCTTCCCCTTCTGCGGCGAGGTCGAATACGAGGGCGTCCACCTCGAACTGCGCCAGGCGCTTGAACCCTGGCATGTCATGGGCGAACAGGGCGCCATCGGCGGCACGGTCCGCTTTGTCGACTCTTCGGTCGAGCGCCTGCAGGTCAAGCTCGAAGGCATCAATCCCGAGCGCTATGCCGTCACCTGCAACCAGCGCCCCGTGCCCCTGCGCACCACCGACCAGGCGGGCACGGCCGTTGCCGGCGTCCGCTACAAGGCCTGGCAACCCGCATCGGGCCTGCACCCTGTCCTGCCAGTCAATACGCCGCTGGTCTTTGACATCTACGACACCTGGACCCAGCGCCCGGTTGGGGGCTGCGTCTATCATGTCGCCCATCCCGGCGGCCGCAGCTATGACACCTTCCCGGTCAATGGCAACGAGGCCGAAGCCCGGCGTCTCGCTCGCTTCCTGCCGCAGCATTACACGGCCGGCGGCTATGCCCTGCGCCCGGAAAAGCCTGCGGACGAATTCCCGCTGACGCTTGACCTGCGCCGCCCGCCGCGCTTCTGGTAGCCGATGACCTCGCGGAATCAAAAGACTCGGGACAAACCACCGGCGGGACCCAGCATCATCGCTGATTACCGCCTGCAGCCGGGCGTCCCCGACGAAATGATCGACCCTGATGGTAACATCCGTCCCGGCTGGGCAGAGCTCATGTCTGCCTTCGACCGGCTGGGGCCTGTCGAGCTGGCCGCCCGCTTCGAGCGTGCCGATCAATATCTGCGCGATGCCGGGGTGTTCTACCGCAAGTATGACGGCGCCGAGGGCAAGGAGCGTGATTGGCCGCTAGCCCATGTGCCGCTGCTGATCGGCGAGGCCGACTGGTCGCGCATCAGCGCCGGCCTCATCCAACGCGCCGAACTGCTCGAAACCGTCGTCGCCGACGTCTATGGCGACAACCGCCTGGTGCAGCAGGGCCTGCTGCCACCCGAGCTGGTCGCGCGCAATGGCGAATTTCTCCGCCCGATGGTGGGCGTCAAGCCCGTCAGCGGCCATCACCTGCATTTCTGCGCCTTCGAGCTTGGCCGCGGCCCCGATGGGGCCTGGTGGGTGCTGGGCGACCGGGCCCAGGCGCCGTCCGGCGCGGGCTTCGCGCTGGAAAACCGTGTCGCCACCACCCGCGCGCTCTCCGACATCTATGCGGAAATGAACGTCCACCGCCTGGCCGGCTTCTTCCGCAGCTTCCGCGACACCCTGTTCGCCGATGCCCGGCGCGACGGCGGCCGCGTCGGCATTCTCACGCCGGGTCAGCTCAACGAGACCTATTTCGAACACGCCTATATCGCCCGCTATCTCGGCCTGATGCTGCTCGAAGGCGAGGACCTGATCGTCGAGGATGGCAAGGTGATGGTGCGCACCGTCGCCGGCCCCAAGCCGGTGAGCGTGCTCTGGCGCCGCGTCGATGCCAGCTTCGTCGATCCGCTCGAACTGCGCTACGATAGCCGCATCGGCACGCCCGGCATGGTGGAAGCCCTGCGCAACGGCTCGATCTCGATGATCAATGCGCTCGGCACCGGCCTGCTCGAAACCCGGGCACTGGCCGCCTTCATGCCCCGCTTGTCCAAGAAACTGCTCGGCCAGGACCTGCTGCTGCCCGAAATCGCCACCTGGTGGTGCGGCCAGCCCAAGGAGCAGCGGCATGTCATCGACAATTTCGACAATCTGCTGATCGGGCCGGCCTTCGCCACCACCCTGCCGTTTGACGACCTGCGCGGCACGGCCCTCGGCTCCACCATCCCGCCAGAGCAGAAAGCCGCCCTGATCGAGCGCATCCGCGCCAATGGCGCCGACTATGTCGGGCAGGAGCCGGTGCAGCTCTCGACCGCGCCCGTTTATGCCGATGGCCGGCTGCAGCCCCGCCCGATCACCCTGCGCGTCTATGCCGCCCGCACGGCCGACGGCTGGACCATCATGCCCGGCGGCTTCGCCCGCGTTGGCTCGACGCTCGATGCTTCGGCCATCGCCATGCAGCGCGGCGGCCAGGCGGCCGACGTCTGGGTGCTGTCGTCCAAGCCGGTCGAGCGCGTGTCGCTGCTGCCGCAGGATGGCCAGAAGCTCGTACGCAACTCGCCCGGCAGCCTGCCCAGCCGGGCCGCCGACAACCTCATCTGGCTGGGCCGCTATGCCGAGCGCTGCGAAGCCACCGTGCGTATCCTGCGCGCCTACAATGCGCGCCTCGCCGAGCTCAGCAAGGCCGATCTGCCGATCCTGACCCACTGCGCCACCTTCCTCGACAGTATCGATGTCGATGCTGCCGAGGCCATGCCCCAGGGCCTGCTCGCCTCCATCGACAGCGCCGTCCACAGTGCCGGCCAGATCCGCGACCGCTTCTCCCCCGATGGTTGGCTGGCGCTCAACGATCTGCAAAAGACGGCCCAGCGCTTCGCCACCCGCATCAAGCCGGGCGACGACGCCACCCGCGCCATGACGGTGCTGCTGCGCAAGCTGGCGGGCTTTTCCGGCCTTGTGCATGAAAACATGTATCGCTTCGCCGGCTGGCGCTTCCTCGAACTGGGCCGCCGCCTCGAACGCGCCATCCAGATTGCCCGCATCGTCAGCCATCTCACCGACAGGAATGCGCCCGACGGCTCGCTCGAAATGCTGCTCGAGATCGCCGACAGCGTCATGTCCCACCGCCGGCGCTATTCGGTGAGCGCCGGTACGCAGAGCGCGGTCGACCTGCTGGCCCTCGACCCGCTCAATCCGCGCTCGGTCATTTTCCAGCTCATCGAATTGCGCGCCCAGATCGAAATGCTGCCAGGTGGCGTCGAAGACGGCCAGCTGTCGGCCTCGGCCAAGGCGGCCTTGCAGATCGAGACCGAGCTGCGCGTCGCAAACCCGGCCGACATGACACCGGCCCGTCTCGACAAGCTGGCGGCCGATATCGGCATCCTGGCCGGTCTCGTCGCCGCGGCCTATTTTGTTTAGGAAACCCGCGGTGTCGGCAACAGCCCTGAGATTTCGGTAATGCTCTACGATATTCGGCTGGAACTGCATTACGACTATGACGCCACCGTCCATGGCGGCCGCCACCTCATCCGTGTGGCCCCGACCACCATTACCGGCGTCCAGCGCGTCATCGCTGCGGGGCTGTCGTTCGAGCCGCGTCCCCAGCGCGAGAGCACCTTCACCGATTTCTTCGGCAACTCGGTGACGACGCTCACCTACCTCACCCCACACGATCACCTCGCCATTCGCCTGACCGCCCGGGTGCAGGTGGAAGACCTGCACCCGCCGGCCGATCTCTCCCCGTCGCGCCAGGGCCTGCGGCAGGAAATCGCGCGCTACTGGTCGGTCGCGTCGGACAGCCCCCAGCATTTCCTGGCCGCCTCGCCGCGGGTGCAACTGGTCCCCGCCATCACCGAATATGCCGAGCGGGTCACGGCCGATGCCCCCTCAGTCATGGCTGCGGCCAACGGCCTGTGCATGGCCATTCACCGCGACTTCATCTACGACCCCAAGGCAACAGACGTCCAAACCAACCCCGCCGAGGCCTTCGCCTTGCGCAAGGGCGTCTGCCAGGACTTCGCCCATATCATGATATCGGGCCTGCGCGGCCTCGGCATTCCGGCCGGCTATGTCTCGGGCTTCCTGCGCACCAATCCGCCAAAGGGCAAGCCCAGGCTCGAGGGTGCCGACGCCATGCATGCCTGGGTCCGCGCCTGGTGCGGTCAGCATATCGGCTGGGTCGAATTCGACCCCACCAACGCCATGATTGCCGGCCCCGATCATATCTCCATCGGTCATGGCCGTGACTATGCAGATATCTCGCCCATTGTCGGCGTGCTCAAGACCCATGGCTCGCATGAGACCAGGCAATCGGTGGACGTGCTGCGGGTCGAATAGCGTTTCAATTGTTTCAATTGTCGCCACGGAACCAAAGCCGATGCCGCCCCGTTCATTGGGCAGGCGCGATGATGCGCATTGCTTGAGGCGGAGGCCGGCATGACCCACATGGAAATCAAGGCACTTGAGAACGCCGGACGCACCTCGATGGTGTGGACCGAAGGCTATGATGGGCAAACCCACTATGCCGACGTCTTCAAAGCCCTGGCACCTGCGCTGTTCATCTTGATCGCCGCCGCCGCCCTGATGTTGGCAATCCTCTAGGCCGGCACCAAAGCGTCACAAGAACAATAACCAAGGAGACCGACCATGGGTCTGGGAACCATCCTCGTCATCATCCTCATCCTGCTGCTGATTGGCGCACTGCCCAATTGGGGCTATTCGCGTGGCTTCGGCTACTTTCCCTCCGGCATCCTGGGTGTCGTGCTGATCGTCGTCCTCATCCTCGTCCTGATGGGACGGATCTAGCCATCCAGTAACCATAAAAGGCGCGGCCAGTTCTCTGGTTCTCACTCAGTGAGATGCGCCCGCGGGTCGAAAGCTGCCCCCCTTTCACCCGCCCCCTGTCACCCCGATGCACTCATCGTGCATCGGGGTGTCTTCTTTACTGGTTGCGGGAACCTCAGACTTTTCCGTACGTTGAGCATCAACCATCACAGGAGCGTCAAATGGCTGACACACCCGACCTTGCACCCGGCCGCACCACTTCCACACGCGCTGCCGGCAGTTCCCCCGCAGCACGGGCCAGCCGCGCCAGCGCCAAGGTCCGTGAAGCCCAGCTCGAGGACCAGATTTCCCAGCTGCAGAACGACCTCAAGGCGATCGCCGCCACGCTGGCGCGCCTGAGCAATGACAAGGTCAACGAGGTCAAGGCCGTCGCCAAGAGCGAGGCCCATCACCTGCAGCGCCAGGCCGAGCATGTGGTGGAAGACGTGCAGGACCAGGCCAGCGCGCTCGAAAAGCAGCTCAAGGACACGATCCGCGAAAAGCCCCTCACCGCAGTGGCGAGCGCAGTGGGTATCGGCTTCATTCTCGCGCTGCTGTCCCGGCACTAGTCATGCATCTGCTCGTTCCGCTTGCCGCCCTGCTCGGCATCGAGGTCGAAGCGATCACCGAACGGCTCCGCAACACCATCATCCTCAATGCGGTGATGATTGGCATGGGGCTGGTCGGTGTCGTCTTTCTCGTGGTCGCCGGCTTCCTTGCCCTGGCCGAACTCTATGGCGCCATCTATGCTGCGCTGATCTGCGCTGCACTGTTCCTGGTGCTTGCACTGGCCGTCTATCTCGGCTCGCGCATTTCCGAAGGCCGCCATCGCCGCAAAGTGGCCGCCAAGCGCCGGTCCACCGAGACCAGCGCCTTTGTCACCACCGCGGCCCTGACGGCTTTGCCGGCCGTGCTGAAATCGCCGCTCGGCCGGGCTCTCGCCCTGCCGGCCGCGGCTCTCGCCGCTTATCTGCTGGTGCGAAAGACCGGTGACACCAAGGACGACTAGCCCCGGCTAGGCGTCCTCTGCCGGCAGCGGCATCCAGACATGGGCGACCACCCCGTCGGGCTCGAAGTTGAGCGCCACCTCGCTGTCCAGCACCTTTGCCAGGCTCCGCTCGATCAGCCGCGCGCCCAGGCCAAATTCGGCGGGCCTCGATACTTTCGGCCCGCCGCTTTCCCGCCAGGTCAGTGACAGTCCGCGCGTCGGCCTCCGCTTGATTTCCCAGTCTATGCTGACCGTGCCCGCTTCGCTCGACCAGGCGCCATGGTGGTGCGCATTGGTCGTCAACTCATGCAGGATCAGCCCCAGCCCCAGGGCGTGATCGGCCGGCAGCGTCACATCCTCCCCGCGCACCTCAGCCCGGTCGGGGTCGGCGCGGAAGCTGGGTCCAAGCTGGGAAGCGATCACTTCATACAGTTGCACCCCGGACCAGTCGCGATCTGCCAGCAGCACATGCGCATCCGAAATCGTGCGGAGGCGACCCGAAAAGGCCTCGATGAAGTCCTTGGGATCGGGGTTCTGGCGAATGGTCTGCCGCGCCACCGACTGGATCATGGCCAGCGTATTCTTCACCCGATGATTGAGCTCGCGCAGCAGCAGACGCGTGTGATCGGCGCTCTGCTTGCTCTCGGTAATGTCGATGCTGACGCCCATCATCACCAGCGGCTTGCCCTCGGCATCGCGCTGATAGACCCGGCCCCGCATGGTGAGCCAGCGGCCCGTCGCCGCGATGCGCGCTTCGGCGCTATAGTCCATTCCACCGCGGAAGCTGGCCTCGATGCCCGATTCGACCATCTGCCGGTCCAGGGGGTGGGTTGCATCAAGCACATCCTGGGCGCGTATGGTCTCGCCCTCGGCCAGTCCATACATCCGCCGGAACATGTCATTGCAGGCGACTTCGCCCGTCCGCACGTCCCAGACCCAGCTCCCGACCTTGCCGGCCTCCAGGGTCAGCGCGTGGCGCCATTCCTCCCTGACCAGGGCGGCCGCAGTGCGCGCCCGCACCCGCGCTTCGTCCTTGAGGGAGAACAGGGTCGATGTCAGGCCGGCCAGGTTGACCAGCTGCTCGACCAGCCCCGGTTCCAGCGCCGACCGCGGCTGCGTGCCGATGACACAGAGCGAGCCCACCTTCTGGCCGCCCACGACAATCGCCGCGCCGGCATAGAAGCGAATCCCCGGCCATCCGGTCACCAGCGGATTGTGCTTGAAACGGTCGTCCCTGGTGGCGTCGAGCACCACCAGCGTGTCCTCATCATGCGGCAGGGCGATGGCATGCGCGCAAAACGAGGTTTCGGTCAGCGCCTCGGTCATATTGTCGATGCCGAAGCACGCACGAAACCACTGCCGCTCCTTGTCGATGAGCGTCACCAGCGCAATGTCGGCCTTGAATGTAAAGGCAGCGGTCCGGCTCAACCGCTCGAAATCGGCGTCGGGACTGCTATCGAGCACGTCCAGCGCCGCCAGCGCGTGCAAGCGCACTGGATCATCCACGACCCGCCGAACCTCGTCCGGAAGGTGGGCCCCTTTGTCTTTCACGTTCCGTCCTGACGCTAACCCAATATAACCTGCAACAGCCAAAGCTCCCCGGCTAATCACTCGCAACGCCGCGGGAACGGGTTGGTTCCAGATTTTCTATGTGCCCCTGCGGCAGAAGTGCAGGCTTCGGCCTCAGCACCTTGAGCGCCCCCGGATGGATCTTGAGTGTCACCGAGCGATCCAGCTTGATCAGTTCGCCGTCGATCACGGCATGCGCTCCACGTTTGCGCCTGGGAAAGCGCAGGGTCACCTCGGTGACCTCCTTCTCGGTAACGGCCGGACTGGCCCGCCAGGTCCCCATGAACACATCGGCCACCAGCTTCAGCAGGGCCGATGTCGAGAGCGACGCTGCGACATAGACCCCCAGCATACCCCCATCGAGCCGTTCGGCATGGATCTGCCCTTCGCCGAGCGGATTGTTGGACACCGCAATCCCCGACACCCGCCTGGTCTCAATACCCGTGCCAGTGTGGAATTCGGCGTCGAACTGTGGCGGATTGATCGCCGCGGCGCCAATTGCCCTCAGGCTTGCCAGCATCTTGCCGACACGACTGCCATAGGTCATATGCTCACGAATGCGTACCAGGCGAGCATGGACGCCCACGCCGAACTGATGCACGAAGGGACGTCCGTTGGCCGTCGCAATGTCCACCGCGCCGATCTCGCCGGCCGCGATGGCCTCGAGGGCTTCGTCGAGCACCAGCGGCACCTTGAGGGCCCGCGCAAACAGGTTCATCGTCCCCACCGGCAGCACAGCCAGCGGTATGCCGGTTTCGTAGGCAATCCCCGCAGCGGTCGAAATGGTGCCATCGCCGCCCCCTGCCAGGACGGCATCGACCCCGCTGGTGGTCGCTGCCTTGCGGATCGCTGCATTCACCTCGTGACCCGGGACGATCCGGCAGTCGAGTTCATGTCCGTGCCGGGCAAAGATCGCTATGGCAGTGGCACAGAACGCCTCCAGATCCATGGTCCGCAGCGTCCCGCCATCGCGGTTGAGAACGGCAATAATGCGCAAGAAGCGGTCTCCTGGTCAGTGCCCTTCGGGCGAGCGTGCGCCCTCAATGCCGGGCAGCGACACGCTGACGCTCAGGCCGCCGCCCGACCGCCGTTCATAATGCGGTTCGCCACCAAACTGGGTTGCCAATTGCCTGACGATGACCGATCCCAGCCCGCCCTCGCCGGGCAGGTGTTCGCCTGATATGCCCACGCCATCGTCCAGCACCCGCAGCGTGGGCACGCCGGCCTCGTCGCGCTTGAGCGTCACGGTGATCGTGCCGTTACGTCCGCCCGGAAAGGCATGCTTGACCGCATTGGTCACCAGTTCTCCCACGAGAATTCCCAGCGTCGTTGCATCGCGTGCACCAACGACGATGGGGTCGAAATCCCCCGCTAGCCGGATGTTTTTCGAGTCGCCGGCCGTGGCCGCGATATCTTCCAGCACGGCGTCGAGGAACTCGTCGGCGCTGGCGGTTTCGAAATCGCCGCCCAGGCGCAACCGGCGATGTGCCGAGGCGATGGCATGCACGCGCGACCGTGCCGCTTCCAGCGCCGCGCGCACCTCGTCCGATTTGCTGCGCAGCAGTTGCAGGCCGAGCAGTGACGATACGGTTGCCAGCGAATTGCCGATGCGGTGATTGGCGTCCTGCAACAGCGCCTCCACCCGCTGCCGCTCCCGCTCGGCATGCTCGCGCGCCTCCTGCAGGGCATGGGTCCGATCCAGCACATGGGCTTCGAGGACCTCGTTTTCGGTCAACAGGCGATCCTTGCTCTCCGCCAGGGCGCTGACTTGCCGCTGCGTCCGGGAAATCAGCATATAGGCCAGCAGCACCGCGCCGGCCAATGCGGTGATGATGGCGCCAACCAGCAGGCGTCGCGACTGGTCGATCTCCCGGTTGCGGTCGAACAGCTTCTGGTTCTCTTCACCAATGAACTGCTCCAGTGCCAGCCGCAGATTGTCCATCAGCCGCTCGCCCATCCCCGTCTCGATGAGGACCCGAGCCTCGGCGCCGCGCTGCTCCTGCACCAAGGCGACCGTCCGAGCCATTTCAGCCGTCTTGGTGACAATCTCGCTGGAAATGCTGCGCACCCGCGCCGCCTGTTCGGCGTCGCCGCTGGTGAGAGCGGTCAGCGACAGCAGCCGCATCTCGATCGCCGCCGCGGCGCCCTGATAGGGTTCGAGATAGCTCTGATCCTGCGTCAGCAGGTAGCCCCGCTGTGCACTCTCGGCCTCGCTGAGCGCGATAGTGAGCTCCCGCGCATGGTTGCGCACCTCATGCGTGTGAATCACGTCGCTGATCTGCCGGTCGATGCCCCGCACCAGCACCAGGGCGGCCACGGCCGCCAGCATCACCAGTGCCAGCGACACAAAAACGACCAGTCGCTGGCCAAGGTGACGCTTCACTACCGTTCCCTGCTCCTGGTTGCCCAATCCGCTCGCAATGCCCACCATATTCATTCGGATAATACCAGCGGCGCGGGGCAGATCGATTGCCGCACCCCCATGACCCAGGGCGATGGCGGATTTGAGGCTGCTGGGCGGATCATATGAGGGGCCGTCGGCGCGCGGGCAGCCCGTCCCAGCCGGCCACCGCCATCAACCCGGGCACGTCGAGAATTTCGCAGGACCGGTCGAGCCAGCGGATCAGCGCCTGGTCGGCCAGCTTGCGCAGTGTCTTGTTGGTGTGAACGATGGAAAGCCCCAGCGTATCGGCAACATGCATCTGGGTGATAGGCACATAAAGGCTGCGCGATCCGGCCAAGCCAACCGAGGCAGCCCTTTGATAGAGGAACGCGATCAGGTACGCCGCCCGTTCGATGGCGGTACGCCGGCCCAGGCTCAGCAGGTGATCGTCGAGCATGCGTTCTTCCTGCGCGGCAAGCCAGGTGATGTCGAAGCCGAGCCCCGGATGATTGCGGAATAATTCACTGAGCCGATTGCGTTGAAACACGCATAGCACGAGGGGCGACAGGGCCTCCACCGAATGCTGCATCTCGCCGATGACCGATCCCTGCAGGCCCACAAGGTCCCCGGGCAACATATAGTTGAGGATCTGCCGGCGCCCGTCCGGCAGCGTCTTGTACCGGAAGGCCCAGCCTGAGAGCACGGTATAAAGATGAGCGCTATGGCTCCCCTCCGACAGCAGCGTCGTGCCCGCCTCCGCGACCAGTTCGCCGGTCTTGAACGAGGAAACGAAACTCAACTCCTGCGCCTCGAATTCTCGAAAGCTGGGCAGGGCACGGAGCGGACACTGCTCGCAGGGCACCCTGCGTCCGGAACTGGGGAGAACGAGACTCAAACGGCACCATTGACGCTGGATGGATGTCTGCATCCAACGCGACGGAGCCGCCTGCCGTTCCCGGACATGTCAAACTTAAATGACAGCTGCGCGCGCGCTGGCTCACTGAAAAGTTCCAGAGGACGGAACCAGACATGCTCAACGGCCAGACGGCCCTCGTGGTCGAGGAAGAATTCCTGATCGCGCTCGATATCCAGCGCATGCTCGAAGCGCTCGGCGTCGGCAAAACACTGTTTGCCGGCACGGCTGCGGAGGCGCAGACCCTGCAGACCTATTGGCCCGAGATCGGCATTGCCGTCGTCGAGATTCGCAGTCGCGATGCCGCAGCACTGCAACTGGTGGACCAGCTCCGGAAGGCCAGCGTACCCACTGTCCTCACCACAGCCGACGTGACCGTGGGTCATGGACCCGGTGCTTTTCCGGACCTCACTGTCCTCCCCAAGCCGATACCGGAGGATGCGATGGCCAGCGCCGTTCGACAGGCGCTGGCCGCTCGCCGCTAGAACGAATGATTGCTGGTGGTGACCTGGGCCGAGACCGCGTCCGGGCCGTAATCGGCTTCGCCTGTTATCTTGAGGATGTCCTGCAGCCGCGTTCGCGCACGGCTCACCCGGCTCTTCATCGTGCCAACCGCGCAATCGCAGATCTCCGCGGCTTCCTCATAAGAAAAGCCGGAAGCGCCGATCAGGATCACCGCTTCGCGCTGGTCATCCGGCAACTGCGCCAGGGCCTTCTTGAAATCCTGCATGTCCATCGAGCCATACTGGGCCGGATGGACCGAAAGGCGCTCGGTAAAGGCACCGTCGCTGTCCTGCACCTCGCGGCCGCGCTTGCGCATCTGGCTGTAGAACTCGTTGCGCAGGATGGTGAAGAGCCAGGCCTTGATATTGGTGCCCATCTCGAAGCTGGACTGTTTTGCCCAGGCCTTCATCACTGTATCCTGCACGAGATCATCCGCCTTGTCGTGCTTGCCTGTCAGCGACACGGCAAAGGCGCGCAGGCTCGGCAAGGTTGCCAGCATTTCGCGCTTGAATGAAGTCGGTTCAGCGGCCACCGCGCTATTCTCCGTCACGAGCAGCATTCTTAGTCCGCTGCGCCTGTTCGGCACTATCGAGCCGTTCGAGCAGATCGAGCAGTTGGTCAGGAACCCCCTCTTCCTGCACTGCTCCATAGAGGGCGCGCAGCCGTGCACCGATGTCCGTATTGGGACCCAGCCCATCTTCTGCCCGCCCCGCCTGCGTCCGCATACGTTGCTGGGTCACCAGTTTTTCCTTCATCATGCCGTGTCTAGACCGTCAGATATGGTTGAAATTGCCCGCGTTTGGCCAACAATGCATCATGGCAAAAAAAGTTCCGGGCGGCTCGGAACTTTGTTCGGGGAAGTCACGTTTTCTGGTTTCGTGTCAACCACGAGCCGTAAGCGTCACTGGGAGTTCACTTAATGACTTTGTCCACGCGGATTGCTCCGCACCTGCCGTATCTGCGGCGGTTTTCCCGTGCTGTAACCGGGTCGCAAACCTCAGGCGATGCCTATGTTGCGGCGACCCTTGAAGCTCTCATCGCCGATATCTCGCTGTTCCCCGAGGCGTCCAACGATCGCATAGCGCTCTACAAGCTGTTTTCGGCGCTGTTCTCGACATCGGCGGTGAACGTGCCCCACCCCACCTCCACCTTTGCGTGGGAGAAGCGCGCGGCCACCAACCTTGCCAACCTGGCGCCACGTCCACGACAGGCTTTCCTGCTGGTCGCCGTGGAAGGCTTCACCCATGGACAGGCTGCCGAAATTCTCTCCGTCTCCGAGGCCGAGTTCAACTCGCTGCTCGAGGAAGCCTCGATCGAAATTTCCCGCCAGGTCGCCACCGAAATCATGATCATCGAGGATGAGCCCTTGATCGCCATGGATATCGAGCAGCTCGTCGAGAGCCTCGGCCACAAGGTGGTGAGCGTCGCGCGCACGCATAAGGAAGCGGTCAACCTGTTTGCCCAGACCCAGCCGCGCATGATCCTGGCCGATATCCAGCTCGCCGATGGCAGTTCGGGTATCGACGCGGTCAACGATATCCTCAACAGCCATTCCGTGCCGGTGATCTTCATCACCGCCTTCCCGGAACGCCTTTTGACCGGCGAACGGCCAGAGCCGACCTTCCTCGTCACCAAGCCGTTCAATCCCGACATGGTGAAGGCGCTGATCAGCCAGGCGCTGTTCTTTGACGAAGGCTCGCGTGCTGCGGCCTGACGGCTCTCCGCTCGACCAACAAGGCCGGGAACACCCGGCCTTTTTTGTTGCCCATCAGGAACCCCCCAACGCGAGAACCGTTGTAAGACCAATAACTTCGATTAGGAGAGTGACATGCTCTACTACGCACTCGTCTTCCTCGTTATCGCGCTTATCGCGGGCGTTCTCGGCTTCAGCGGCATCGCTGGCGCCTCGGCCGGCATCGCCCAGATTCTGTTCTTCCTGTTCCTGGCCTTCTTGGTCATCTCGCTGGTCATCGGCTTCTTCCGGCGTGCCTGACCCTCTCGGTGCAGCCCGGCCAGCCATTTGATGCGGCCTCGCTCCACAGCGGGGCCGTTTTGTTTCCCGGCAGCTTCCAAGGCTTTCCCTTATGCCCCCCTCCCCGCTTGATCCGCAGACGCAGATGAGGTTGGGCGCCTTGTCCGCAGGCTTGCGCGCGCAGGGAATTTGCATCTTGCACCAGGGGCCGGACCACCGTTTCGACATGGCGGAGAACCTGCCTGCGGCATGGTCCGGGCAGGCGGTGATCGGCGGCACCGAGGCTGATTTCCTGCCTGCCGAAACCGCCTTTGCCTTCGCGGAAGCCTTTGATCGGGCACGCACTACCACCGACGACCAAATCATCGAGTTCGAAATTGGCGAAGGTCTTCGCCGCCACTATTTCGAGGCAAGGATGGTGTCGGACGAACTGGGTGTCACCACAGTCGTCACCGACCGGACCGAGGAGCGCGCGCGGGAAATTGCCGTGGCAACGCTGTTGCGCGAGGTCAGCCATCGCTCCAAGAACCTGTTGGCCATCGTGCAGTCCGTTGCCATGCAGACCGCGCACCACAGCGGCAGCATCAAGGACTTTCTGGACCGGTTCCGCGGCCGGCTCCACGCGCTGTCCAGCACGCAGGATCTGGTGACCGAGAGCAATTGGCGCGGTACCTATCTGCAGTCGCTGATAACCTCGCAGCTCACGCGGGTCGGCCACGCCATCCTTCCCCACGTTCGTGTCACCGGTCAAAATCCCCTGCTGGGTCCCAATGCGTCGCTGCATATCGGCCTCGCCATTCATGAACTGGGCGCCAACGCGATCCGCCATGGCGCGCTGGCCGATGGGCAGCCCGGGCAAGTCTGGATCGACGCGCGCGTGGTTCACCCGCCCGATCAACCCCCACACCTCGTCATCGAATGGCAGGAGACGGGCATTGACGTCGCCCCCGTCCAGCACGAGCCGCACTTCGGCACGCTGGTCCTCGAGCGCATCGTGCCGCTCTCGGTCGGTGGTACCGCCGATTTCCGCGTCGAGGCCGATGGCGTCCGCTACCGGCTGAACGTGCCTGCTGATCAGTTCGAGAGCTGAGCGGGCAGCAGCTCGTCGATCCGCCCGGTCCAGTGGTAGACCGCCAGCCCGATCCACTCCTTCATCGCCACGCTGGTCGTCACCACGTTCACCGCCGGATTGACCACGTCAAGGCCGAAGGATTCCGCGCCCGTGCTCCGATAGTCGGTAGGCCAGGCGATAACCTCAAGGCCGGACGTGCGGAAGATGCCGACGGACCGGGGCATGTGGAATGCCGATGTCACCAGCATCACATTGCCCGTCACCTCGCCCAGCATGGCTAGCGTATTTTCGGCATTCTCGTCGGTGTTGCGCGACTCCCCCTCCAGCACCAGCCGCGAGGGCTCGACCCCCAGACCGATGAAGAACCGCCGTGCCGTCAAGGCCTCGGACTCGCCATCGTCGACCATCAGGCCAGAACCGCCGCTCAGCACGATACGTGCCTGTGGGTAAAGCTGCGCCAGACGCAGCGTCTCGGTCAGCCGATCGCCCGCCTCGGTTAACTCGGCGACCTGCCGCCTGGTGCTGACACGGCCGGATGTCGCCCCACCCAGCATGATGATCGTGGACACGTCCCGGGGCATGGTGGCCGGTCGCGCGAAACGCTCCTCAAGCGGCCGGATCGCCATGACCCCTGCCGTTGTGAAGGCGCTCACCCCAAGGATCAGGAGCGCCAGTGCGCCCGCCAAGAGCCCGAGCCGCCTGCGACCGAAAGCGACCAGAACCCAACCGAACAGGCACAGCAGGAACGTCAGGCTGACCGGCTGCACCAGCACCCAGAAGACCTTGGAGACTATGAAGAACATCGACTTGACACCCTTTTGCACTGCGCACCATAGCGCAGCCAATTACGGCTGGCGCACCACAGAAGCTGGGAACGCAAGCCACTCGGAGTTTCTTTCCGCTTGCTATCTCCCCAGCTTTTGCTTTTCTTGACGGCGGTAAGGATTGCCAGCCTCAAAAAAGGGCAGTCCCCGATCAGGAAGGCGCCCGCCTCGGCGGGCAAAGGGTGAATATGGCGCAAGCTGCTGCCGCCAGCGCGGAAAAGTGGCCTGTCGTGGCAATCCGCGACTTGCACAAATCTTTCGGCCAGCTGGAAGTGCTCAAGGGCATTTCCTTCTCCGCCAGCGAAGGCGAGGTGGTGTCGCTGATCGGGTCTTCGGGCTCGGGCAAGTCCACCCTGCTGCGCTGCATCAACATGCTCGAAGTGCCCGATAGCGGCACCGTCGCCATCGACGGCGAGGAGATCAAGCTGCGCGGCACCGCGCCCCACCGCCAGATCGGCGACGAAAACCAGATCCGCCGCATCCGCTCCGAACTGGGCATGGTGTTCCAGAGCTTCAACCTGTGGGCCCACCTGACCATTCTCGAAAACGTCATGGAGGCGCCGCTCATCGTGCAGAAGCGCGACCGCGGCGAGGTGCAGCAGGAGGCGCTCGCCATGCTGGCCAAGGTCGGCATCCGCGAAAAGGCCGACGCCTATCCCGCCCAGCTGTCGGGTGGCCAGCAGCAGCGCGCGGCCATTGCCCGCGCCCTCTGCATCAATCCGCGCGTCATGCTGTTTGACGAACCCACCTCGGCGCTAGACCCGGAACTCGAGGTGGAGGTGCTGCGCGTCATCAAGATTCTCGCCGACGAGGGCCGGACCATGGTGCTGGTGACCCATGACATGGATTTCGCCCGCTCGGTCAGCGACCGCGTCATCTTCCTGCATCAGGGCATGATCGAGGAAGAAGGCCCGCCCGAGCAGGTTTTCGGCGCCACCAAATCGGCCCGCCTCAAGCAATTCCTAAACGCCGCCAGCCACCAATAGGCGGGCGACGCTGGATCAAGTCCCGGGAAACGGGCGCAACGACAAGAACAACGAACGGAGAAACAGATGAAGAAGCTCATCCTCGCGGCAGTGGCCACCCTGGCCCTCGGCGCCGCGACCCAGGCACAGGAAACCGTGCGCATCGCTACCGAAGGCGCCTATGCGCCCTGGAACTTCCTCAACGATGCGGGCGAGCCCGCTGGCTTCGAGATCGACCTGGCGGCCGCCATCTGCGCCCAGGCCGGCCTTACCTGCGAAGTGATCACCAATGACTGGGACTCGATCATCCCCAACCTGCTCGCGGGCAACTACGACGTGATCATGGCCGGCATGTCGATCACCGACGAGCGTCTCGAAACCATCGACTTCACCCAGAACTACTTCCCGCCCGATCCGTCCAAGTTCGTCGCCGCTGCCGGCGCCGGCATTGACCCGTCGGCCCTCGAAGGCAAGCGGGTCGGCGTTCAGGGCGGCACCATCCAGGCCGCCTATGCCGAGGAAAATCTCGGCGCGACCAACACCGTGGTCTCCTTCGGCACTGCCGACCAGGCCATGGCCGACCTGGCAGGCGGCAACCTCGACACCATCCTGGCCGATGGCGCCTATCTCGAGCCCGTGGTCGCCGCGTCCAGCGGCGCCCTCGAATTCGTCGGCGAAGACGTGATGATCGGCAATGGCGTCGGCGCGGGCCTGCGCAAGGACGAAGCCGAACTCAAGACCAAGTTCGATGACGCCCTGACGGCTCTCAAGAAGGACGGCACCGTCGACAAGCTGATCGCGCAGTGGTTCGAAGGCCGCGGGCCGTATTTCGCTGAGTAAGCCAAGCCTTCACACGCTCGGTCTCCCCTCTCCCCTGGCGGGAGCGGGGAGATCGCGCCTAGCGCAAGACGGGTGAGGGGATCGGCACTGCATATGCAATCGGACGGTTCTACCCCACCCCCTCATCCGCCCCTTCGGGGCACCTTCTCCCGTAAGGGGAGAAGGATATCCAGCGGCTGGACTCCATGAGCGAAGACCTGGCCTTCTGGCTGAGCTACATCACCAATGGCAAGCATCTCACCTGGTATGCGAGCTTCCAGTTCACCATCTTTGCCGCCGTCTTTGGCGGCACCCTGGCCGTCATTTTCGGCCTGCTCGGCGCCACCCTCAAGAATTCGCGGTTCCTGCCGCTGCGCCTGATCGGCACGGTCTATTCCTCGATCGTGCGCGGCGTGCCCGATGTGCTGTTCTTCCTGTTCTTCCCGCTGGCCTTCGAGCAGGCGGTCGAGTGGTTCATCGCCGGCCAGGTCTGCACGCCAGAGATGCTCGCTGCGCAGTCGGCTGCCTGGCCGCCCTGCAAGGAAGCCAACTGGTTCCTCGGCACGCCCGAATACCTCGTCCTCGCCTCGGTCTCGCTGGGCCTGGTCTATGGCGCTTTCGCCACCAATGTCATCCACGGCGCGCTGCGCTCGGTGCCCAAGGGGCAATTGGAGGCCGCCCGCGCCTATGGCATGTCGGCGAGCCAGCTCCTGTGGCGCATCCATATCCGCCAGATGTGGGTCTATGCCCTGCCCGGCCTCTCCAATGTCTGGATGCTGATCATCAAGGCGACATCGCTGCTCTCGCTGCTGCAGATCGCCGATATCGTGCTGTGGGCCGACCGGCTTGGCGCCCCCAATTTCCTGCCCACGGTGGGTCTCGTGCATGACGATTGGCGCTGGCGCTACTATCTGGTCCTGTTTGTCTTCTACATCCTCGTGACACTGCTGTCCGAGCGGGTCTTCGAGGCCATCATGCGCCGCGCCGGCCGTGGCATCCTGAGCGAGGTGCGCCACTGATGGATCGCCTGCTCCAGGAAATCGCCCTCTTCGCGCCCGCGGCCGTGTTCAACGTCTATTTCGCCGCCGCCTCCATTCCGCTCGGCTTCGTCTTCGCAGTGGCCCTGGCGCTGGGCAAGGCATCGCCCAATCCGCTGATATCAAGGCTCAGCCGCGGCTATATCTACGCCTTCCGCGGGTCGCCGCTCTTCATCCAGTTCTTCATGCTCTATTCGCTGGCTTTGTCGTTCAACGTCGCCGTGTGGAAGCCATGGGGCATTTCCTGGTTCGTGCTGCACCCGCTGTTCATCGGCCCGCTGGTGCTGACCCTCAACACCGGCGCCTACACCGCCGAAATCTTCTATGGCGCGCTGCGTGCCGTGCCGCGCGGCGAGGTGGAGGCCGCCCGTGCCTACGGCATGTCCAGGGCGCAGCAGTTCCGCCACGTGGTCTGGCCCAATCTCATCCGCCTGGCCTGGCCCGCCTATACCAATGAGGTCGTGTTCCTGTTCCACGCCACGGCCATCGTCTATTTCGCCCTGCCCGTCATCGGCAACCAGCGGGACCTGATGATCACGGCCAAGGACCTGTTCGAGCGCGACTACAATGCCTTCCTGCATTTCTCGGTCGCGGCGCTGTGGTTCCTCGCCGTCTCGCTGGTGGTTTTCTTCCTGTTCGGTCTGGTCTATCGACGCCTGATGCGTCACATGCCAGCCGCGCCGGGCATGCGCTTCGCCCCCAAATGGCTGCGCTGAGGAACACCATGAAGATCATCGCCGATCTGTGCATCGTCCCCATGGGCGTCGGCCCGTCCGTATCCGGTTATATAAGGGAAGTACGGGACATCATCGACGCCTCGGGGCTCAGCCATCACATGCATGCCAACGGCACCAATATCGAAGGCGAAATGGCCGCCGTCACGGCCTGCATCGAGGCCTGCTGCGCCCGCCTGCACGACATGGGCGTCGAACGCATCTTCTGCACCATGTCGTTCTCGACCCGCAACGACAAGGCCCAGACCATGGCCGACAAACTGGCGAGCCTTGCCTGAGGAACCCATGACCTTCCAACTGCACCACACCAACCTCATCGGCGATACGCCCGGCACCACGACCAAGCTCTATTGGTACACTATCGGCCCGGACGATGCCGAAACGCGCATCCACCTGCAGGCAGCGCTGCATGCCGACGAGCAGCCCGGCACCATGGCGCTGCATCACCTGCTGCCGCGATTGCGCGATGCTGATGCCGCCGGCCAGTTGCGAGCGCATTTCACCATCTTCCCCTCGGTGAACCCGCTGGGCCTGGGCAATTACACGTTGCGCCATCACATCGGCCGCTACGACATCGAAACAGGCATCAACTACAACCGCCGCTGGCCCGATCTCTACCCGCAGGTGGCGGACTCCATCGCCGGCAAGCTGACCGGCGATGGCAGAGCCAACATCGCCATCATCCGCGCCGCCGTCGCCGCCTGGATCGACATGCAGCAGCCGCGCACGGCGATCCAGCAGTTGCGCCTGCTCGTGCTCAGATCGGCAGCCGCCGCGGACATCGTGCTTGATCTCCACTGCGACGACGACAGCCTCAAGCACATCTTCACCTCGCCCGAGCTGATGCCGGGCCTGCAGGACCTCGCCGACTGGATGGGCGTCGCGGCAACACTCACCGCCGAGGACAGTGGCGGCGGTTCCTTCGACGAGGTGCTGCCCACCCTCTATCGCAAGGCGCGCCTGGCCCATCCCGACCATCCCATTCCGTCAGGCGCCGAGACCGCCACACTCGAATATCGCGGCCGCGCCGACAGCTTCGACGCCATCGGCGAGGAGGACGCGGCCGGGCTCTTCGGCTTCTTTGCCGCTCGGGGCCTCATCGCGGCCGATCCCGGCGCGCGTCCGGCCTCCGCACCCGGTCCAACGCCGTTCGAGGCGACCGAAGTGCTGCGGGTCGACGCGCCTGGGCTCCTGGCCTACCGCGTCGAACTCGGCGCCCGGGTGCAGAAAGGCCAGCCCATTGCCGATCTCATCGCGATGGATGGGTCCGAGGCCTATATGGCCCGTCGGCCGATCCTGGCGGGAACCGACGGCTTCGTGCTCTCGCGGGTCATGGGCAAATACGTCGTTCGGGGCGCCAGCATCGCCAAGATTGTCGGCACCGAGGTGCTGCCCACCCGCGCAGGCGCGTATCTGCTGGAAGACTGACGGCCCCTACCCGGCCAGCGCCGACAGCCTGGCTTCCGCCTCGGCCTTGACGGCGGGGGCCAGCGGCGGGACATGGGTCAGCAGGTAATCCGCCAAAGCGACATGATCGAGCGGCTGCGAGAAATAGAAACCCTGCAACTGGTGGCAGGCGATCCCGGCAAGGAACTGAGCCTGTGCCCTGGTCTCGACACCCTCGGCGGTGATCGTCAGCTTGAGCGTCTTGCCCAGCGATGCAATCGCCTTGAGGAAGTCGCGCGCCACCTCGTCGTCACCAGAGGCGTCGACGAAAGAGCGATCAATCTTGATCTTGTCGAAGGGGAACTTCAGCAGGTGACTGAGGCTCGAATAGCCAGTGCCGAAGTCGTCCATGGCGATGGTGACGCCCAGGTCCCGAATCTCCACGAGCCTGCCGATTATCGCGTCCGGATCCTCCATCAGCAGCCCTTCGGTGATCTCGATTTCGAGTCGCGGGGCGGCGAGCCCCGACACCGCCAGCGCACGTTTCACCACCATGGCGATGTCCGAGCGGCGGAAATGCTTGGCCGATAGATTGACCGCCACCGTCAGCTGCTCCGGCCAGCTGGCTGCCGCGCGGCACGCCTCCACGATCGTCCAGTCGCCGATATCGACGATAAGGTTGGAATGCTCGGCGATCGGAATGAACTCGGCCGGCAATATGAGGCCGCGAACCGGGTGATTCCAGCGGATCAGCGCTTCAAAGCCCGTGGGTGTGGCGTCGTCGGCCGACACCTGCGGCTGGTAGAACAGCACCAGTTCGTCGTTTTGAATCGCCTCGCGCAGCTCCCCCTCAAGCAGCCGCCGATCCTGAGCTTCCGAATCCATCTGGCTTTCGAAGAAGCGAAACACCGAGCGTCCGGCCGCCTTGGCGCGATAGAGCGCCAGATCGGCATTGCGCAGGATCTCATCGGCCAGCCTGCCGTTGGCAGGGGCCATGGCGATCCCGATGCTCACCCCGACGCTTACCTGGTCGCCCTCGATAGCGATGGGGCGCTTGATCTCCTCAATCAGCCGCGTCGCCAACCGGCCAAGGCCCTCGGCATGGCTGTCATTGGGCAGGATAATCGCGAATTCGTCGCCACCCAGCCGGGCGGCCAGGTCGGTTTCGCGCACCAGCCCCTGGATGCGGCGGGCGATCTGCACCAGCACCTTGTCGCCGGCCAGATGACCCCGGCTGTCATTGACCGCCTTGAACTGGTCAAGGTCGAGGAACATCACTGAGAACGGTGCTCCGTGCCGTTCCAGCCGTGCGACGCAACTGCCCAGTTGTTCGGTGAACTTGGTGCGGTTGAGCAGGCCGGTCAGCGGGTCATGATGCGCCAGCATGGTAATGCGTCGCTCGGCGACCTTGCGCTCGGTCACGTCCGAGCCGGTGCCGACATAGCCCAGGTAATTGCCCGCTTCGTCGAAAGCCGGCTTGCCCGTCAGGGCCCACCAGCATTCCCTTCCGTCAGCGATCACCCGCAATTCGATGTCCTGAAAGGTCTGCCGCTTCTGCACGTCCCTTTCGACATGCAACATTAGGGGGTCATCAGGTGGGGTGATGCAGCGCAGGAAATGCACGAAATCGGCACCCCGCAATGCCTCCTCGGCCACCCCGGTTGCCATGGTGAATCCGGCCGACATGCGATTGATGGCGCCGTCGGCATCAAATCCCCAGATCCAGTCCGAGGTGCTTTGCTCGAACTCACGTAGCAGCAGGCCAATGATTTCGCTCTTTTCCCTGACCAGCGTTTCGGAGGCGCGATAGCTGGCAAAGGCAGCCGCATGGTTGAGCGTAACCACCACCATGATGAGCGTGAAGCCCATCAGCAGCGTGCCAAGCACCCAGATGTCAGGCAGGCTGCCCAGGCTAAGCACGGTGCTCAGGGCCCCCACGATGAGTGGAATGAAAAACGCCGCCAGGGCCTGCGGATAGTGGACCAGCGCCATCGTCGAGACGCAAACCAGCCCGCCGACGCCGATAGTCACCGCACCGCGCATGGTGGGGCTCTGGTCCACCGGCAGCAGGTACAACACAAATCCCCAAAGACTGCCCAGCAACGCGGCATAGGCGATAGTGCGAATGACGGAAGCCCGAGGCGGCCCCTCTGTCCGGTTCGGCGTCCTGGCAAATGCGAGATAGGTGCCGTGCGCTCCGATCATGATGATGGCGCAGACTGCGGCGAGGATCGGCCAGAAGCGCGACGTCTGCCAGGTCAGGGCCAGGAACACCGTCGAAACCACCAGCGAGGCTGCCAGCATGGCCGGCGCCATCCGCGCCGCGGAACCCAATTGCTGGCGCAGCAGCTTGTCGCGGACACGCGGCGTCAGGCCGTCCGCACCGATGGCGCGGTCGACAAAGCCGTTTATCAGGGAAATCAGGCCCGAACCCGGAATGGCGCTCATGGACGCAGGATGTCGTCCAGCGCTTAATTTTGCGTATGAGTCAGCTTCGCAACGGGGTACAAACTTCTACAATTAGCCTTTCCTTAACTTCGAATTGTACTCTGGTAAGGCTAACCATAATAAACTGCGGTCGTTAGTCGACTTGAGCGCCAACATTAGCTTTGCCCCGCTGAGAGAGCGGCAGGGTCCTTTCCGGAGAGTGTGCATGACCACCAAGACCAACTCGGTTCCCGAGAGTGCGCTGACCGGCAGCCTGCGTGACTTCCGCTCCCCCCACGGTTCCGATCTGATCGGTCGCGTCGCCGGATTTTACGAATGGCAGAACCTGCGTCGCGAGCACGACCTCTGGCCCTATGCCCGCTCCACCTCCACCGCGCCACAGGCCCGCTGCGAAGCCATGAGCGATACCGGCGCCACCTTCGCCGGCATCAACTTCGCCAGCCAGGATTATCTGAGCCTGTCCTCTCATCCCGCCATCAAGGCGGCGGCCCACAAGGCCATCGACGAATATGGCGTCCACAGCGCCGGCTCGGCAGCGCTGCTCGGCAACACCACCAATTCCCTGTTGCTCGAACAGGGGCTCTCCCAGTTCCTGGGCGGCCGGGAAATCGTGCTCTATCCCACCGGATGGGCCGCCGGTTACGGCTCGGTGCAGGGCTTCGTCCGCGCCAACGATCATGTCGTCATGGATATCCTGGCCCATTCCTGCCTGCAGGAAGGCGCCAAGGCCGCCACACCCAATATCCACTATCACGGCCACCTCAACCTAGAGGCGATGTCCCGCAAGCTCGAGCGCATCCGCGCCAGCGACAAGGACAACGGTATCCTGGTGATCACCGAGAGCCTGTTCTCGATGCATTCCGATACGCCTGACCTGCTGGCCATGCGCGCGCTCTGCGACACCTACAACGCCACGCTGCTGGTCGACTGCGCCCACGATCTGGGCTCCATGGGCGAAGACGGTCTCGGCCACCTTGGCCTGCAGAACGCCCTTGATGCGGCCGATATCATTATCGGCAGCTTCTCCAAGACCTTCGCCTCCAATGGCGGCTTCATCGCCGTCAGGGACAGGGCCACCGCCGAATATCTGAAATATTACAGCGCCACCCACACCTTCTCCAACGCCCTCTCGCCGGTGCAGGCCGCAACCGTGCTCTGTGCCCTCGATATCGTGCGCTCCGAAGAGGGTCGTCTGCTGCGCCGCAAGCTGATGGATAACATCCTCCACCTGCGCGCCGAGATGACGCGCGCCGGCCTCGAGACCCTGGGCGATCCCTCGCCCATCGTCCCGGTCCGGCTGGGTCTCGAAGGCGTCGGCCGGTTTGCCAGCCGTCACCTCATGGCCATGGGCGGCATCGCCAATCTAGTTGAATACCCCGCTGTTCCGCAGGGCGGCGCCCGATTCCGCTTCCAGGTTATGGCCTCCCATACCAGCGACGACATCGATCAGGTCGTTGCCATCCTGGCCAAGGCCATGCGCGAGGCCGATCTTGAATATCGCCTGGGTCACGAGGGGCAGGCCGATGCGAGCCGGGCCCATGTGGCGGGCGCCATCGCCTGACTGCACGGCGCCCCGCCGCAGCCGTTGCCCCTCAGGGGGCGCAGAGCGGGCGAAGCCTATCCGAAACTCATGGCCGCTGCCGGGGTCTTGGGCCCCAGCACGGCCTGCATCTTGCCCAGCAGGCGCGGCAGGTCCACCGGCTTGGTCTCGAAGTCGATGCAGCCGGCGGCCAGGGCCTTGGCCCGATCGCTTTCAAACGCGCTGGCGGTGAGCGCGATGATCGGCATGGCCGCCATTTCCGGATCGGCATGGATGCGGCGCGTCGCTTCGCAGCCATCCATTTCGCCCAGGCCGATATCCATCAGGATCACGTCGGGCATCAGGGCCTTGGCAGCCGCGATGCCGCTCGGTCCGTCCTCGGCGAAGCGGATGGAGAAGCCACGTCGTTCCAGCCGCCGGCCAAGCACGTCGCGATTGATCGGATTGTCCTCGACGATCAAAACCAGTGCCATCTCGAAACTCCGTCCTATCCGTTGACGGCCTTGGCGCGCAGCTGACCACGCGTGGCCTTGAGCCCCGCAAGAGCTGCCTTGACCTTGCTGCCGTCAAACGGCTTCATCACGATCCCGTCCGCCCCGGCCGCCAGCGCCTTTGAGCGTTCGCTGAGGATTGAGATCATGAAGACCGGGATGTCTGCGGTGACCGGATCTGCTTTGAGCGCCGCCAGCACATCCCAGCCATCAAATCCTGGCATTAGTATGTCAAGGAAGATCGCCGCTGGCTTGACTGTCCGGGCAATCTGCAGCGCCGATTGCGGCGCGTCGGTACAGATCGGCGTGTAGCCTTCCCGCGCGAAGAGGCGTTCGGCCAGTTCGAGGAAGCTGCGGTCGTCATCGACCACGAGCAGGCGTGGCCGCTGGTCGGGGATGGTGGCATCTCGGCTCGATCCGGCGCGCCCGGCCGCGGCCTCGTCCGCTTCGGCCTCGCCATCGGCAGGAAACCCGGCCTGCTTGTGGCGCAGCGGCAGTGGCAGCGCCGATATGATGGGCTCGGCAGCGGCTTGTTCCACCTGCGCTGGCAGCCGAATGGTGAACAGACTGCCCTTTCCAGATTCGCTTTCGATCTCGATCCGCCCGCCCATCAACCGGCACAGATTCTGGCTCAGCGACAGGCCCAGCCCAGTGCCACCATAGACCGCAGCAATCTTGGAACTGGCCTGGGTGAAATTGGAGAACAGCACCTTCTGTTGTTCCTGGGAGATACCGATGCCCGTATCGGCAACGGCAATTTCCATCCAGTCCCCGTTCCGCTTGACGCTCAGGGTTATCTGCCCGTTCTGCGTGAACTTGGCGGCATTGGAGAGAAGGTTGAAGATCGCCTGGCGCAGCTTGGTAATATCGGCCCGCATGACGCCGAGATCGGGGCCGCGCTCGACCATGAAGCTGTTGGCATTCTTGGCCGCCAGCGGACGGGCCGTCGCCTCGATCTCGTCGATCAGCTTGTCGAGGTCGACATTCTCCACATGCAGGACCATCTTGCCCGCCTCGATCTTGGAGATGTCGAGAATGTCGTTGACCATGGCCAGCAGATGCTTGCCGGCGGCACTGATCTTCTGCAGGTCGGCGATCTGTTCGCCCCGCCCGTCGAGTTCGGCGTCTTCGAGCAGCAGTTCGGAATAGCCAAGCACCGCATTGAGCGGCGTGCGCAGCTCGTGGCTCATCTTGGCCAGGAATTCCGACTTGGCGCCGTTGGCACGCTCGGCATCGTCCTTGGCGCGGGTCAGGGCCTTGAGCGTGGATTGGTGGCGGTCGATTTCCTTGATCAGCTCGGACTGGCTATCCACCACGCTGGAATAATAGGCCGCCATCATGAACACGTAGATGTTCGAGCCCAGCGCCGACAGCACCCCCGCCACGACCATGTTCTCCACTGGGATATGCACGGGGAAGTCGGTATAGAGATAGGCGCCGTAAAGTCCGGCAATGCCCAGGGTGATCTGGCCAAGCACGAAGATGCGCGCTGTCCAGGTCGAGCCCATATACATGAAGGCCAGCAGCGGCGTCAGCACCAGCCAGACGAGGAACGGGGAACTTGCTCCCCCATAGTTATAGGTGCCCCACAGGATGCAGAAGGTGAGATTGAGCACCGAGGCCATGGCCAGCGGCGTATAGGCGCGCGGAAACAGCTTCACCAGCGCCAGGAATGGCCAGAAGCCGTAGATGGACGCCGCCAGGATCGGCACCTGCGGCCAGGGCCGCGGATCATTGAACCACAGGAACAGCGGGATCGGCGTGGCGATGATCGGTCCGAACACATGGCTGATGATGAACATCTGCACACGCTTGCGCGTATGCAGGTCCCCGCTCAGGTGCTCGGGGACGAACCAGTTCATCACCCGCTGCAGAAAGGTCAGGAAGGCCAAGGGAGCGCCTCGCGCAATAACTCACCACGACTTTGGGCCCAACATTTTGACAAGTGGTAAACTATTGTTCGGAACGTGAAGGTATTCGGGCGCCTCTAGAGCCCGAACTCGGCATGCTCCAGCGCCGTCACGACCCCTCGCAGTTCCGCCAGTCCCTTCATCCTGCCGATAGTGGGATAACCCGGCTGCGAACGCCGTCCCAGATCGTCCAGGATGTCCTGGCCGTGGTCCGGACGCATGGGAATGACATGGTCCTTGCGCCCGGCCGCCTTGCGTCGACGCTCCTCACGCACCACCGCCGCAATGACGGCGACCATGTCGGTATCCCCGGCCAGGTGCTCGGCCTCGTAGAACGAGCCCATGACATCGTCATTGTCGCGCTTGACGTTGCGCAGGTGCAGGAAATGCACCTTGTCGGCGAACTGTTCGAACATGGTGGGCAGGTCGTTGTCCGGCCGCGCCCCCAGCGAGCCGGTGCAGAAGGTCATGCCATTGGCCGGGCTGTTCACGGCATCCAGGATGTACTGGTAGTCGGCCGCGGTCGACATCACCCTGGGCAGGCCGAGCAGCGCGAACGGCGGATCATCGGGATGGCAGCACAACCGCAGGCCCAGGTCTTCGGCGGTGGGGACCACCGCATCGAGGAAATCGACGAAATTGGCGCGCAGCCGCTCGCGGGTGATGGCGCCATATTCGTCCAGATGCGCTTGGACATCCTCTAGCGTCATCGACTCCGTCGAGCCTGGCAGGCCCATGGTGACATTGCGCGCCAGCTGCTTGCGTTCGGCATCGTCCATGCCGGCAAAGCGCCGCTCCGCCTCGTCGGCAATGGCATTGGTGTAGTCGGCCGCGGCGCCCCGGCGCTGCAGGACATGGATGTCGAATGCGGCGAAGTCGTTGATGTCGAACCGCATGCACGAACCGCCATTGGGCACTGCCCAGCGCAGGTCGGTGCGCGTCCAGTCCAGCACCGGCATGAAATTGTAGCAGATGACCTCGATGCCGCTGTCGGCGAGGTTCCGCATCGAGATCTTGTAGGTCTCGATATGCTCGCGCCAGGCATTCTTCTGCTTCTTGATATCCTCGGAGACCGGCAGGCTTTCCACCACGTCCCAGGTCAGGCCCGATGGCGTCCCGTCCTTGCGTGTGCCGATTTCGGCATGCCGTTTGGCGATTTCCTCAGGCGTCCACACAGCACCATTGGGCACATGATGCAGGGCGCTGACGACCCCCATCGCACCCACCTGGGTAATGTCGTCGATGCTGCACAGGTCCTTGGGACCGAACCACCGCCAAGTCTGTCGCAAAATCAGGCTCCGTCTTCTTGTATGGTAGTGCCTTGCCACATCGTGGCACGGCGCGAAAGTCCTATTCGTTGGCCAACCTGAGCAGCGCATCGACATGACAGGGCGAGCCTTCGCGGCACCAGCAGGCAAGGTTCCTGCCCGCCAGCTCGGTCCGGATTCTCTCGCGGGCCGGCGGCGGCTTTGGCCCCTTGAGTTCGCCCGCGATCCAGCGCCCGTAGCGCGCCACCGCCTCGGCCTGGGCGGCTTCTTTGTCGAGCCCAGCCTCCTCCATCACCTCGGCAATGGTGAAAGGATTGCCCCACGGCCCGGGACGCGCCACCGATTGCGCCGGCAGTCCGTTCAGCGCCTGTGAAACGGCCTGCAGGTCAAACCCCGCGCGACGCGACAGCACGATGCGCACTGGTTTCATCACAGCTCCTTGTCATAGACGAATTTGGGCATTTCCCACTTCTTGACGATGGCCAGCACGCGCAGCGGGAAACCCACGGCAATGGCCGCGATGATCACCACATCGGGGTAGATATTGGCGGCAAGGCCGAAATAGTAGATCGCCCCGGTCACGATCGAGACGGTGGCATAGAGCTCGCCCCGGAACACCAGCGGCACGTCATTGCACAGCACGTCGCGCAGGATGCCGCCGAAAATGCCGGTCACCATGCCAGCAATCAGCACGATCAGCGGATGGGACCCCATTTCCATGGCGATGTTGCAGCCAATGATGGTGAAGACCACCAGCCCCAGCCCATCCAGCAGCAGGAACGGCCAGCGAAGCCGATCCACCACCCGGGCCATGGCGATGGTCAGCAGCGCCGCCCCGCAGACCAGCAGCAGCACATAGGGGTTCCTGACCCAGTACAGCGGATAGTGGTCGAGAAAGATGTCCCGGATGGTTCCCCCGCCCAGGGCGGTGACGCAGGCCAGCAGGCACACGCCGAACCAGTCCATCTTGCGCCGCCCGGCGGCCAGTGCCGCGGTCATCGCCTCGGCGGTAATGGCGATGTAGAAAATGACCTCGAGCATCAGGCGTCCTGTCGAAACCGGGTTGTGCGGCGCCACGTTACCGCAAGAGATTGCCGCGTCCAGTGAGAGCCGCCATGCGCCAGCCCAAATCCGTCAAAGGCCTCGAAGATCTCGGCCGTGTCAGGCTCAGCGAGAACTTCTTCCTGCGCGATTTTCTCTATTCCGAGATCGCCGTGATCCACGGTTTCCAGAACATCCCCGATGATCCGGACCTCGCCATCGCCGCCGGCAGAGTGCTCTGCGAAACCCTGCTCGAACCGCTGCAGGCCCGTTTCGGCAAGATCTCCATCCGCTCCGCCTATCGCTCGCCCGAGGTCAACCATTTCGGCAATATCAACAAGCTCAATTGCGGCCGCAACGAAACCAACTATGCCGGCCACATCTGGGACCGCCGCGACGCCAGCGGCCGCATGGGCGCCACCGCCTGCGTGGTCGTCAACCGCTTCGTGCCCTATTACGAGCGCACCGGCGATTGGGAAGCCATGGCCTGGTGGGTGCATGACCACCTCCCCTATTCCGACATGGAATTCTTCCCCAGGCTCGCCGCCTTCAACCTGCAATGGCGCCAAGAATCGGAGCGCAAGATCTACAGCTTCATCCCGCCGAGACGGGGCCGATTCACCGGGCCGGGCAAACCCAACTGGGCCGGAAGGCATGACGAGGCCTATGCAGCGATGCTGGAGGAGATCGGGTGATCTCTAGCCAACCCAACCACGGTGTCATTCCGGCGAAGGCCGGAATCCACGTCCGTGGTCCTCAGCGACATCCAGCGTGTGGCGCGCTCGCCGCATGGATTCCGGCCTTCGCCGGAATGACACCGCGGCGTGTGAGGAGACCTCACCCTACAAGAAGTCCGCCCGCAGCGGCGTAAACACATCAACCAGTCGCCCCTTCTCCAGCGCCACCACACCATGCACCAGCCCAGATGGCACGATGAAGCTGCCCCCCGTGCCAACGACTGCCGTCTTGCCGTCGATCGTCACCTCGAAGGTCCCCTCGGCCACATAGCTCACCTGCACATGCGGATGACTATGCAGCGCCCCGACCGCGCCCTTGTCGAAGCCGAATTCCACCTGCATCAGCTCGGGCGTATGGATCAGCACGCGCCGCGTATTGCCCGGCGCGAGCACCACCGTCTCGCCCTCATCCGCCTGCGCGAACAGTTTCTGTTCAGTCACTCTGATTTACCTCGCCAGCCACCCGCCATCCACCGGGATGACGGCGCCATGCATATAGTTGGAAGCGCCCGACAGCAGGAACACCGCCGCGTCGCCAATGTCGGACGGTACGCCCCAGCGTCCCGCCGGAATGCGTCCGAGAATGGATGCCGAACGGTCGGGATCGGCCCGCAAAGCCTCGGTATTGTTGGTCTCGATATAGCCTGGCGCGATCGAGTTCACGTTGATGCCCTTGGCCGCCCACTCATTGGCCAGCAGCCGCGTAATACCCAGCACACCGCTTTTCGAGGCCGTATAGCTGGCGACGCGAATACCGCCCTGAAAGCTCAGCATCGACGCGATATTGACGATCCTGGCGGCCCGTCCAGCCTCGATCGCCTTCCGCCCCAGCGCCTGGCACAGGAAGAACATCGTCTTGAGATTGATGTCCATCACCTGGTCCCAGTCGGCTTCGGTGAAGTCCACCGCGTCCACCCGCTTGATGATGCCGGCATTGTTGACCAGCCCGTCGATCGGCCCATGGGCGATCCACGCCGCCTCGAACATGTCCTGCGCCGCCGGCACCGACGAGAGATCGGCGCCCATGCCGACAAAGGCTGCCCCGGCGCCGCGGACCAGGCCTTCCGTCTCCTCCATGCTGGAGCGCCCGACCCCGATCACCCTGCCGCCGGCCCGGGCCACCGATAGCGCGATGCCCTGCCCGATCCCGGTATTGGCGCCCGTGACCATGATGGTCTTGCCGGCGAGGCTGAATGCGCTGAGATCGCTCACAGCAATTCGTCCATGCCGATCTTGTCGACATCGGTATAGTCGACATTGTCGCCGGCCATCGCCCAGATGAAGGTATAGGCCCCCGTCCCCGCGCCCGAATGGATCGACCAGGGCGGCGAGATCACCGCCTCCTCATTGCGCACGATCAGGTGCCGCGTCTCGTCCGGCTCGCCCATCAGATGCACCACGAAGGCATCCGGCTTGAGGTCGAAATAGAGATAGGCCTCCATGCGCCGGTCATGCACATGCGCCGGCATGGTGTTCCACACCGAGCCGGGCGCGAAGCTGGTCAGCCCCACCACCAATTGGCAGGTCTTGACGCTGTCGGCATTGACGAACTGGAAGATGCTGCGCTCGTTCGCCGTCTCCTGGCTCCCGAGATCCAGCCGCTTGGCGTCGCTCTGCCTGATCAGGGTCGTGGGATGGCTGGCATGGGCCGGGGCGCTGAGCAGGTAGAACTTGGCGCCCTGGCCGGCAAACCGCACATCCTGGGCGCCCATGCCCACATAAAGCATGTCGCGCGCGCCCACTGCATAATCGGTACCATCAACCGTGATTGTTCCCGCCTCGCCGATATTGGCGGCGATCAGCTCACGCCGGTCGAGAAAGTTCTCCGTGCCGGTCGGCTTGATGGTCTCCAGCACCAGTGGCTTGGCGTCTGGCGCCGCGCTGCCCACCGCCATGCGGTCGTAGTGGGTATAGGTCCAGTTGACAGCGCCAGGAACGAACAGGTCGTTGACCAGGAAATGGTCGCGCAGCTCCTCGGTATTCATGGTGGCGGCGCTGACCGGGTCAATGGCGAAGCGGATGTCGAAATCGGTACTCATGCTCAGTCCTGTTTTGCCGTCGATTGTTCACGCAGCCGCTGGCGATAGCGCTCCTGGCTCAGCGACAGATGCTGGCGCATCGCCTCGCGCGCCGCCCCGGCATCCTGCGCCGAAATGGCCTTGAGAATGGCCAGGTGCTCCCGTTGCAGCCCCGCCTGATATTCGAATGTCAGCACGCTTTCCGTGCCCCATGGCGAAGCCACGTCACAGGGAATGGTCCGGCTGCCCAGCCCGTCCAGCACCTCGATGTAGAATGGATTGTTCGTCGCCGCCGCGATGGCGCGATGAAAGGCGAAATCGGTCTTGCCCGTGGGCGTCCCGAGCTTCATCAGCCGCTCGAACTCGTTCCACGCCTCCTGGATCGCCGCCTCCTGGCTGGCGCTGCGACGCAGCGCCGCCAGCCCCGCCGACTCGATCTCGATCCCCATGCGCACTTCGAGCACATTGATGGCGACCGAAATCTTGTTGGACGTGTCCGCGCCGATTGCCGTGAATGGGCTCGCCGCATTGCCGACGACGAACACCCCGGCCCCCTGCCGCGGCTGCACCAGTCCATCGGCCGACAAGGCCGCGATCGCCTCCCGCACCACGGTGCGGCTGACGCCGAATATCGTGGTCATCTGGCTCTCGGTCGGCAGCTTGGTGCCTGCGCGGTATTCGCCGGCGCTGATGCGCTTGCGCAGCGTCCCGATCACGAGGTCAGCCAGCTTCGGCTTGCGCCCGGGAATTGTCATCTCGTCGCTGAGACTCATCACCCTATCCCCGGAACAGCGCCGGCAGCCAGAGCGACAGCGCCGGAATGTAGGTAACGAGCCCCAGCACGACGATCCCGGCCAGATAGAATGGCCAGATGCTCTTCATCGCATCCCAGACCGATATCTTGCCCACGGCCGCGGCAACGAACTGCACCGGCCCCAGCGGCGGCGTGTTGAGCCCGATGCCCAGGTTGAGGATCATGATCACCCCGAAATGCACGGGGTCGATGCCAAAGGACTTGGCGATCGGCAGGAAGATGGGCGTGGTGATGATGATGAGCGGCCCCATATCCATGAAGGTACCGAGCACCAGCAGCAGAACGTTGATCAGCAGCAGCACCACCAGCGGATCGCTCGAGATCGCCGCGATTCCGTCGGTGAGAATGATCGCCACCTTGAGATAGGCCATCAGCCAGCCAAACGACGCCGCCGCGCCGATGATGAACAGCACCATCGACGTCGTCCGCACCGCCCCCAGCACCGAATGCACGAACTCACTCCAGCTCAGCGAGCGATAGACCAGCAGCGTCACGAAGAACGCGTAGAATACCGCGATGCACGAACTTTCCGTGGCGGTAAAAATGCCCGAACGAACCCCGCCGAAGATGATGGCGATCAGCATCAGTCCGGGAATGGCAACGACGAGGAAATAACCGGCCTTCCTGAAGCCGGGAAAGGGCTCGGTCGGGTAGCCGCGCTTGACCGCCACGATATAGGCGGTGACGCTCAGCGCCAGCGCCAGCAGCAGGCCCGGAATGATGCCTGCAGTGAACAGGTCGGCAATGGAGATATTGCCGCCGCCAGAGAGCGAATAGATGATCATGTTGTGGCTGGGCGGCAGCAGCAGGGCGATCAGCGCCGCCATCGAGGTGACGTTGACCGCGTAGTCCGTACCATAGCCCCGCGCCTTCATCTGCGGGATCATGATCCCGCCGACGGCGGCCGCCTCAGCCACGGCCGAGCCGGAAATACCACCGAACAGCGTCGACGCCGCAATATTGACCTGCCCCAGGCCGCCACGCACATGTCCGATCAGCGAGCCGGCGAAAGCAATGATGCGCTCGGCTATGCCGCCACGCATCATCAGGTCTCCGGCAAAGATGAAGAATGGAATGGCCAGCAGGCTGAACGCCGAGACGCCGGAATTGAGCTGTTGGAACACCACGATGGCCGGGCGGCCGAGATAGATGATGGTGGCGAAGCTGGCAATGCCCAGGCAATAGGCGATCGGCGTACCGATCACCATCAGTACCGTGAAGACGCCGAAGAGAATCCAGTATTCCATATGCGTCAGGCCTCGGTGATAGCAGGGTCGGCCGCGACGTCATCGACCGGCTCGCCGGCGAGACGCAGCAGGAAGCGCTCAGCCGCAAACAGGCACATCAGAAAGCCCGAAACCACGATTGGGAAATAGGTGAAGGAGGTTGGCAGTCCGAGCACCGGAATGCGGGTCGACCAGTAGCGTATCGCCAGTTCCCCGCCATACCACAGCATGCCGAAGGCAAAGGCGAAGATGGCGACGTCGCTGATGCCGCGCAGCCAGGGCTTGGCGCCGCCGGGCAACACATAAAGCAGCACGTCAAAACCCATATGGAAGTTTTCGCGCACGCCGACAGCGGCGCCCAGAAACACGAACCAGGTGACCAGCATGATCGCGCCAGCTTCCGTCCACGACGGCGACGCGTTGATCACGAAGCGCATGAACACCTGATAGGCGACGATGACAGTCATGGCGATCAGGCCAATGCCGGCCAGCCACAGGATGGCGCTTGAAAGTCGCCCCAAGCCGCGACTGATTGGCAATAGCCAGGATTTCATTGTTTAGACCTCATGGTGAGCTCTGCTCCACCTTCCCCAGCTTCTTCGTCGATCACCCTCCCCCTTGTGGGGAGGGTAGCGAAGCTTGGCCCTGAAAGGGGCTAGCGCAGCTAGGGTGGGGGTATGCTGGCCCCAGTATCGGGGCTCCCGTCACCCCCTCCCAACCTCCCCCATCAAAGGGGGAGGTGCCGTTCGGTGTGGGTGGCCAGAATTGAGCCACGCCTAGGATCGGTCAGGCTAGCCTTCAGTCGCCTGAATGCGCGCCACCAGGTCCTGCAGCTTGGGATCGGTGACGTACTTTTCGTAAACCGGCTTCATGGCTTCGATGAAGGGGGCCTTGTCGACCGTATTGATCTGGGCGCCCAGGGCTTCCACCTTGGCCTTGGATTCAACTTCCTTGGCGGCCCACAGCTCACGCTGCTTGGCCACCGACTCCTTGGCCGCTTCGCGGAACAGGGCCTGATCTTCAGGGGTCAGCCCGTCCCAGACGATCTTGGAGATGACAAGCACTTCCGGCACCATCAGGTGCTCGTCGAGCGAGTAATACTTGGCGACTTCGGCATGGCCGGCCGTGTCGTAGCTCGGATAGTTGTTCTCGGCACCGTCGATGACGCCGGTCTGGATACCCGAATAGACTTCGCCATAAGGCATCGGCGTGGCATTGCCGCCCAAGGCCGCGACCATGTCGACGAAAATGTCCGACTGCATGACGCGCATCTTCATGCCTGCCATATCCTCGATCGAGGCGATCGGCTTTTCGCTGTTGTAAAACGAGCGGGCGCCGCCGTCGTAATAGGCGAGGGCCACCACATCGACGGCGTCGAAGGCAGCCAGGATTTCCTCGCCGATCGGACCGTCCAGCACGGCGTGGAAGTGATCTGCCGAGCGGAAGATATATGGCAGCTGCGTTACCGTCGCTTCCGGCACCTGGGTGCCGAAGGCGCCGATGGAGATGCGATTGAGATCGATCACGCCGAACTGGGTCTGTTCGATCGTGTCAGCTTCCTGACCCAGCTGGGCCGAGTGGAACACTTCGACCGAGTAGCGCCCGCCGGTTTTTTCGCTCAGCAGTTCACCGAAATACTTGACCGCCTCGACGGTCGGATAGCCGTCCGGATGGGTATCGGATGAGCGCAGCACCGTCTGGGCGCTGGCGGTCGAAACCATCAGGGATGCAACAACGAGCGCCGTCGCTGCCAGTTTAGGCAGATGAAACATGGATGTCCTCCCAAAGTGGCACCGGTCCGGCCCGTCCTCCGCGCCGTTTGCCGATGCCGTTGCACGCGACGGGTTTCACCCCTCGCTCAAGTCCGCACGCGCCCTCTGGACTCCGAGCAGGCTTGGTGTTGAAACTGGTATGGAAGAGGGACTGGTAAGTCAACATACAAAACTCAGGATGTTGTATGATGACTATTCGTCCAGCCCACCGGCCGTCAATCAGGGCTTGACCCGAGGGCTCTGCACCTAGCCGACCACGACCGCCACAGGCATCGGAGTACCCCCTCCTAACCACACGCATGAGCGGCCTGCCGGCTTCGATCCGGCCGCAGGCAAGATCGCTCCAGTGGAGCGATTTTGGGTGACATGGCCGCTCGGGGTTCGCCCGAGTGGCGTGAACAGTGGTGGGGTGAGCCGGCCGCTTCGGCATGCCCAAAACAAAAGGGCCCCGGCGCGGCGCCGGAGCCCTTTATGGCCTTGAGCAGAAAAGCCCTCAGATATGGATCGCGCCATCCCCCAGCGACAATGCCGCTTCGCGCACCGCTTCCGACAGCGTCGGGTGGGCATGGGTCGAGCGCGCCAGATCCTCTGCCGAGCCCGAGAACTCCATCAGCACCACCAGCTCGTGGATCATCTCGCCGGCATTCTTGCCCACGATATGGGCGCCCAGGACCCGGTCCGTCTCGACATCGGCCAGAATCTTGACGAAACCCTGCGTCGCCAGCATCGCCTTGGCGCGCCCATTGGCGGTGAAGGGGAATTTGCCGATCTTGTAGTCGATGCCTTCGGCCTTGAGCTCATCCTCGGTCTTGCCGACCGAAGCGATTTCCGGATTGGTGTAAACCACCGCCGGGATAGCCGCATAGTTCACGTGCCCGGCCTGGCCGTTGAGGATCTCGGCCACCGCAATGCCCTCGTCCTCGGCCTTGTGCGCCAGCATCGGGCCGGCAATCACGTCGCCAATGGCATAGATGCCGTCGACCGACGTCTTGTAATGCGCGTCGACGCGCACCCGGCCGCGCTCGTCCAGCGCCACGCCGACAATGTCCAGCCCCAGCCCCTCGGTGAACGGCTTGCGGCCGATGGCGACCAGCGCCACATCGGCATCGAGAATTTCCATGTCGCCGCCCTTGGCCGGCTCGACCCGTACCTTGAGCGAGCCGTCGTCCTGCTTGTCGATGCCGGCGACCTTGCTCGACAGCTTGAATTCCATGCCCTGCTTCTGCAGCATGCGCTGGAACTGGCGGGCCACTTCGCTGTCCATGCCGGGCAGGATGCGGTCGAGATATTCGACCACGGTCACCTGCGCGCCCAGCCGCGCCCACACCGAACCGAGCTCCAGCCCGATCACGCCGGCGCCGATGACCAGGAGCTTGCCCGGCACCTTGTCCAGACCAAGCGCGCCCGTCGAGGTCACGATGCGCTTCTCGTCGATCTCGATGCCCGGCAGACCGGCAGATACCGAGCCGGTGGCGATGACGATATTCTTGGTCTCGACTTCGGTGGCATCGCCCGATTGCGGCGTCACCAGCACCTTGCCGGGCGACACGATGGTACCGATGCCGCGCAGGGTGGTGATCTTGTTCTTCTTGAACAGATAGTCGACGCCCCCGACATTGGCCGCGACCGTTTCGGTCTTGTGGTTCATCATCATGGGCAGGTTCAGCACCGGCGCGGGAATATCGATGCCCAGCGCCTTGAAGCCATGCCCGGCCTCCTCGAACAGCTCAGAGGCATGCAGCAAGGCCTTGGAGGGAATGCAGCCGATATTCAGGCATGTGCCGCCCAGCGTCGCCCACTTCTCCACGACCGCGACCTTCATCCCCAGCTGCGCCGCGCGGATCGCCGCGACATAGCCGCCCGGACCCGAGCCAATGATGATGAGATCGAAAACGTCTGCCATAGGGAGCCCCAAAACTGTCTAGTGCTGCTGGGCGAGTGCGACACGCACCGCCAGCAGGATGAATGTAATGCCGGTGACCCGATTAAACCATCGGCCAAAGCGGAAAAAGCCCTGTCGTACCGAGGCTGTCGTAAAGAAAACCGAGACCAAAGCGAACCAGGCAAAAAGCATGATGCTCATGCTCAGCACATAGATCACCTTGATGTCGCCACCGGTATGGGCCGAGACCAGGGTGGTGAAGAGCGCGAGGAAAAACAGCACCGCCTTGGGGTTGAGCAGGTTGGTGAGGAAACCCAGCGCGAATGCCGCGAAATCGCCGGGCCGGACCGAGGCGAGGCGCCCCTCTTCGGGCGGCTTGGGCGCCGGGCTGCGCAGCGCCGAAATGGCCAGCCAGACCAGATAGGCGGCGCCGACCCACTTGATGATGTTGAACACCAGCAGCGACTGCCCGACGATGACGCCGATGCCCAGCAGCGTATAGCTGCCATGGACCAGGATCGAGGTGGCAATGCCGGCCGAGGTGAACAGGGCCGCGCGGCGACCATGCGCGATGGACTGGCGCAGCACCATGGCGAAATCGGCGCCGGGGATGACGGCATTGATGCCGAAGGCGAGCATCAGCGCGGCAAATTCGAGCCAGGGAAAGTTCATGCGCATCACCACACGCGAGAGATCGGAACCTCTGTTTATCGAAGTCCGTGGTGGAGGGAAACGAAGATTCCCGTCAGTCGCAGCCGGTGAGCGTGAACACGTCGCCCTCATTGTTGTCCGCGACGAACTCATTCTCGCGATACATCGAATACCAGAGGCTCATCGCGAGCTGCGGCAGGATGAACTGGTCGGGCGCCGTCGCGCCGGGCGCATCGTCGAACCAGCCAACCTTGCCGCCATAATTGCCATAGGCGGCCGGATTGCCCTCGACGAAGGTGCAGCTCTCCGTGCTGGTTTCCGAGCAGGGGCCGCTGATCGACCAGAGCGGGGAGCCAAAGCCGTTGGGTCGGTGCACCGCACCCTCCAGCGTCACGGCGGAGTTGGGCAGCTCGATGATGAACGCCGCTGTCTGGTTTGGAGCCGAAAATTTTGGCACTGGCTTGAAGCTCAGGTGCCATGCTGCCTGGTCGTGCTCGTACCGGGCATTGCTGATGGTGCATTCGGCGGCTTGCGCGCTTCCGGCCAGCAGCAGCCCGGCCAAAACAGTCATTCGCAGCATGATTTGCCCCCGCCGGTCGTGCTGCGGCTACAATAGCTGGCCAAGAGGATCAGCCAACCCATGGGCAGGGGGTGTTATTGCGCGGCGATGGCCTGCGCCTTGGCCAGCGCATCGGGCAACTGCTTGTCGATGTCGAGCGCGCCGCCATCGACCTGCTCGAGAAAGGCCCGGCAGAACGCGTCCTTGTCCTCGGCCTGGTTATAGGCGCTCATGATCTGGCTGCCGCCATAGGTTTCGGCCGCTTCCTGCTGCCCTTCGGCGCCCCCGCCCAACCGAACGATCACCCGGTCGGCCAGGTCGAGGAAGCCGATATTGCGCAGATACCAGTTGTCATTGGCGCTCTGATAGGCCGGGTCGAGCCCGGTGGTTTCGTAGCAATGCGTGGTCATCGCCGAAACGATGGCCTGCGAGCCATGGAACGCCATCAACTCGCCGATCAGTTCGGCGTCGGCAGCATCCTGTGCGGCGGTGGGGGCAAGGGCAAGAAGCCAGATGACGGCCGGGAAAATCAGTGGTCGCAAAAGGCCTGCTACTCCGAAAATTCTATTGGCACCCCACCGCATCTGGACCAATGACGTTAACAGACTGTTAGCATTGACCGCCGCGCGGCGTAACGAGCAGGTGAACACCCGCCAATGCCCGCTCTTCACACCCCAATGCGGCAAATTCTAGGGTCGGATTCCCCGCCCGCCGGTGACGTCGATCACCGTGCCGGTCGTGTAGCTCGCCTCGTCCGACAGCAGCCACAGGATCGCCCGCGCCACCTCCTCCGCCGTTCCCACCCGTGGCATCGGCAGGCTGGCGGCCATGCGCGCCGCCCGGTCCGGATCGCCGCCCGCGGCGTGGAGTTCGGTATCGATGATCCCGGGGCGCACGCCATTGACGCGAATGCCCTCGGCGGCCACTTCCAGCGCCAGCCCGACCGTAAAACTGTCCACCGCGCCCTTGGCCGCCGCATAGTCGACATAGGTTCCCGGCGCCCCCAGCTTGGCCGCTGCCGAGGTGATATTGACGATGGCGCCACCCTTGCCGCCATACCGGCTCGACATACGCCGCACCGCGCGGCCACTGCAGAGAATGGTCCCCATCGTATTGACGGCGAACATGCGGGTCAGCCGGGCCGTGTCGAATTCATCGACCCGCGCGACGCGGTCAATGACGCCGGCATTGTTGACCAGGCCCGCCAGCCTCCCCAGCCGGTCCGCCGCGGCAAAGATGTGGTCGATATCGGCTTCCAGCGAAACATCGCCGCGCACCGCGGCAGCTTTGCCACCCCGTGCGTGGATGTCGGCACAGACTGCCTGCGCCGCATCGGCGCTGGCGGAGTAGTTGACCACCACGGCATAGCCGCGCGCCGCGGCAAGCCTTGCCGTCGCCGCGCCAATCCCCCGCGACCCACCGGTAACGATCACCACGCCCTTGTCCATCACCCTGCCCCCCAAAAGCAAAAAGGGCCGGAGCATAGCCCCGACCCTCTGCAAACTAGAGCGTTGGACCCTAGAGGTCCAGAACCAGGCGTTCCGGTGCTTCGAGGCTTTCCTTGACGCGGACGAGGAAGGTCACGGCTTCCTTGCCATCGACAATGCGGTGATCATAGCTCAGCGCCAGATACATCATCGGGCGGATGACGATCTGCCCGCCGACCACGACCGGCCGCTCCTGGATCTTGTGCATGCCAAGAATGCCAGACTGCGGCGCATTGAGGATCGGCGTCGACATCAGCGAACCATAGACACCACCATTGGAGATGGTGAAGGTGCCGCCCTGCATGTCGGCCATCGACAGCTGTCCGTCGCGCGCCTTCTTGCCCAGCGCGTTGATCGACTTCTCGATATCGGCAATGCTCATCTGGTCGGCGTCGCGCACCACCGGGACCACCAGGCCCCTGTCGGTGCCCACGGCCACGCCGATATGGGCATACTGCTTGTAGATCAGGTCGTCGCCATCGATCTCGGCATTGACCGACGGGATTTCCTTGAGCGCATGCACCACGGCCTTGGTGAAGAAGCCCATGAAGCCCAGCTTGACGCCATGCTTCTTCTCGAACAGCTCCTTGTACTGGGTCCGCAGGTCCATCACCGGCTGCATGTCCACCTCGTTGAAGGTGGTCAGCATCGCCGCGGTGTTCTGCGCATCCTTGAGGCGGCGGGCAATGGTCTGGCGCAGGCGGGTCATCTTGACCCGCTCTTCGCGGCTGGCATCGTCGGCCGAAACCGGGGCGCGCGGCGCGGCGGGCGTCTTGGGGGCTTCAGCCGGCTTGGCAGCGGGAGCCGAAGCCGGCGCGGCCTGGGCCACGGCCGGTGCCTCGGCCACGGCCACTGGCTTGGCGAGCGCGGCGAGCACGTCTTCCTTGAGCACCTGGCCACGCTTGCCCGAACCATCGATATCCGAGCCGTTGACGCCGCTCTCGTTGATCAGCTTCTGCGCCGAAGGAGCCGGCGGCATGCCCGTACCTGCCGGCTTGATCGGCTCGGGGCCGGCAGCATTGGCGGCGGGCACTTCGGTCTTGGCCGGAGCCGGAGCGGCAGCGGGCGCCGCGGTGGCGGCACCAGCACCCGAGCCACCGATGGCGCCCAGCAAGGCGCCCACATCGACAGTGGTGCCGGCTTCGGCAGCGATGGCCTCGAGCACGCCGGCGGCAGGCGCGGGTACTTCGATGGTCACCTTGTCGGTCTCGAGTTCAACGATGGGTTCATCGGCGGCGACAGTGTCGCCCACCTTCTTGAACCACTGGCCGATAGTGGCTTCGGTGACACTTTCGCCCAGCGTCGGGACGCGGATTTCAGTCGACATTGTCTTGTCCTTTAGTTGGCGAAGGCTTCGTCGAGGAAGGCTTGCAATTGGGCCAGGTGGGTCCGCATCAGACCCGTCGCCGTGGAGGCAGATGCCGGGCGGCCGATATAGCGTACGCGCTGCCCGGTCCGGCCCATCTGGTCGAATACCCATTCAACATAAGGCTGAATGAAGGCCCAGGCACCCATATTCTTGGGCTCTTCCTGGCACCAGATGATCTCGGCATTCTTGAAGCGGCTCAATTCGTCCAGCAGCGCCTTGGCCGGGAACGGATAGAGCTGCTCGATGCGCAGCAGGTACACATCGTCGATGCCCTTCTTCTCGCGATCTTCGAGCAGGTCGTAATAGACCTTGCCTGTGCACAGCACGACGCGACGGATCTTGTCGTCGGCGGCCAGCTTGATCGTGGTCTTTGGCGCGCCCGGAGCCTCGGCATCGTCCCACAACAGGCGATGGAAGCACGAATCCGGACCCATTTCCACGAGGCCCGAGACGGCACGCTTGTGCCGCAGCAGGCTCTTGGGCGTCATCAGGATCAAAGGCTTGCGGAAGTCGCGGGTCACCTGGCGGCGCAGGGCGTGGAAGTAGTTGGCCGGCGTGGTGCAGTTGGCAACCTGCATATTGTCTTCGGCGCAGAGCTGCAGGAAGCGCTCGGGACGTGCGGAGGAATGCTCCGGCCCCTGCCCCTCATAGCCATGCGGCAACAGCATCACCAGGCCACTCATGCGGAACCACTTCCGTTCGCCCGAGCTGATGAACTGGTCGATCACCACCTGCGCGCCATTCACGAAGTCACCGAACTGGGCTTCCCAGATGGTCAGCGCCTTCGGCTCGGCCAGCGAATAGCCATATTCGAAACCGAGCACCGCCTCTTCCGAGAGCATCGAGTTGATGACCTCGTAGCGGCTCTGTTCCGGATCGAGATTGTTGAGCGGGGTATAGGTCTTGTTGTCGACCTGCTGGTCGTTCAGCACCGAGTGGCGCTGGCTGAACGTGCCACGCTCGACATCCTGGCCCGAAAGGCGCACCGGATGACCGTCGGTCACCAGCGTACCGAAGGCCAAAGCCTCGGCGGTTGCCCAATCGATACCCTCGCCCGATTCAATCGCGGCCAGGCGGTTGTCCATGAAGCGCTTGACCGTCTTGTGGACGTTGAAATCTTCAGGGATGCGCGTCAGCGCTGTGCCGATCTTGGCCAGCCGTTCGATTTCGACGCCGGTTTCGCCGCGACGCGGACCTTCCTGCTCGGCCGGCTTGAAGTCCTTCCAGGCGCCATCGAGCCAGTCGGCCTTGTTGGGGCGATAGTCCTGCCCCGCCTCGAACTCGCTTTCGAGCCTGGCGCGCCAGTCGGCCTTCATCTTGTCGATTTCGGCGACCGTCAGATGACCCTGGGCGACCAGCTTGTCCGCATAGATCTCCAGCGTCGACTTGTGCGACCGGATCTTGGAATACATCAGCGGCTGGGTGAAGCTGGGCTCGTCGCCTTCATTGTGGCCGAAGCGGCGATAGCAGAACATGTCGATGACGACAGGCTTGCCGAACTTCTGGCGATATTCGACCGCGACCTTGGCCGCGAACACCACGGCCTCCGGATCGTCCCCGTTCACGTGGAAGACCGGTGCCTCGATCATCTTGGCGACGTCGGTCGGATAGGGAGACGAGCGCGAATACATCGGGCTCGTGGTGAAACCGATCTGGTTGTTGATCACGAAGTGGATCGAGCCACCCGTGCGGTGACCCTTGAGGCCGGAAAGGCCTAGGCATTCGGCGATCACGCCCTGCCCGGCAAAGGCGGCATCGCCATGGATCAGCAGCGGCAGCACCATCGAGCGGTCGGGCTTGCCGTCGGTGGCAATGTTGACCAGCTTGCCATCGGGCGCAATGTGCTGGTCCTGCTTGGCGCGCGACTTGCCCAGCACCACCGGATCGACGATTTCGAGGTGGGAGGGGTTGGCCGTGAGCGACAGGTGCACCTTGTTGCCGTCGAACTCGCGGTCGCTGGACGCACCCAGGTGATACTTCACATCGCCCGAACCCTCGACGTCATCAGGGTAGAAAGCACCGCCCTTGAATTCGTGGAACAGCGCGCGGTGCGGCTTGGCCATCACCTGCGTCAGCACGTTGAGGCGCCCGCGATGGGCCATGCCCAGCACGATGTCCTTGATGCCCAGGGCGCCACCGCGCTTGATGATCTGCTCGAGCGCCGGAATGGTGGATTCGCCGCCATCCAGGCCAAAGCGCTTGGTGCCGGTATATTTGACGTCGATGAACTTCTCGAAGCCTTCCGCCTCGATCAGCTTGGACAGGATCGCCTTCTTGCCTTCTTTGGTGAAGGTGATTTCCTTGTCCGGACCTTCGATGCGCTCCTGGATCCACTGCTTGGCTTCGGGATCGGAGATATGCATGAACTCGATGCCCAGCGTACCGCAATAGGTACGTCGGAGGATCGTCAGCATCTCGGGAATGGTCGCGTATTCCAGGCCCAGATAGTTGTCGATGAAGATCTTGCGGCCATAATCGGCTTCGGTGAAGCCATAGCTCTTGGGGTCGAGCTCTGGCGCCGGCTCATCGGCCTTCATCTTCAGCGGGTCGAGATCGGCATGCAGGTGCCCGCGCATGCGATAGGCACGGATCATCATGATGGCGCGGATCGAGTCGCGCGTGGCCTGCAGCACGTCGGCAACGGAGGACCTGGCGACGCCCATCGCCTCGGCCTTCTTGGCCACGGCCTTTTCGGTCTTGACGGCGATGTCGCCCCAATTGCCGTCCAGGGCACTGACCAGTTCGCCATTGGCGCTCTGCGGCCAGTCCTTGCGGCCCCAGCTCGGGCCCTCGGCATTCTGCTGGGCGACGCCTTCGGCGTCGTCGAGCTTGGAGAAGAAGCTCTTCCAGGTGTCGTCGACACTCTGTGGATCGGTCTTGTAGCGGGAATAGAGTTGTTCGATGTAGTCGGCGTTCCCACCATAGAGGAACGAAGTCAGCAAGAACGTGTCGTTCTTTTCCTGTCGTGTCATCGCTTTTTCATGCGAGGCCCACGCCCCGCCATCCTTCTCAACGAACCGGCCATACCGGTCCATGCGGTCCCTGATTTCGTGTCGGATACTGACCGCTTATCCTTAGTATCCTGTTAAGTGGTGCGACCCCTGAGCAGGGTCGCGGCTCAATTATCATACTAACCGCTACCGGCCAGAACGGGGTAACACCGTTCTGTGTCCGAAGCGCGACCGACATTGGTCGTACTCTGGCAATCACGGGCGCCGTTGCCCGCGCACTTTGCCGTTACATCGTCATTGCCGGGCTTGTCCCGGCAATCCAGGTGCACCGCACCATGGATCACCCGGACAAGCTGGGTGATGACGGTGGGTGTCAGACGGAGTTGACCCTCAACCCTTCAGCACTTCCGCCAGCGTCCGACCAATCCGGGCCGGCGACTTCGACACGCGGATGCCCGCTGCCTCCATCGCCGCGATCTTGTCTTCGGCGCCGCCCTTACCGCCCGAAATTACGGCACCAGCATGGCCCATCGTGCGGCCCTTGGGCGCCGTCAGACCCGCGATGAAGCCGGCCATCGGCTTCTTGCGGCCGCGCTTGGCTTCGTCGATCAGGAACTGCGCTGCATCTTCCTCGGCCGAACCGCCGATTTCGCCGATCATGATGATCGACTTGGTGGCTTCGTCGGCGAGGAACATTTCGAGCATGTCGATGAATTCGGTGCCCTTGACCGGGTCGCCGCCGATACCGACAGCGGTGGTCTGGCCGAGGCCTTCATTGGTGGTCTGGAACACAGCTTCATAGGTAAGCGTGCCCGAGCGCGAAACAATGCCCACCGAGCCCTTGGAGAAGATCGAGCCCGGCATGATGCCGATCTTGCACTCTTCAGGCGTCAGCACGCCGGGGCAGTTGGGACCAATAAGCCGCGACTTGGATTTTTCCAGCTTCGCCTTGACCCGCACCATGTCGAGGACCGGCACGCCTTCAGTGATGCAGACGATAAGCGGGATTTCGGCATCGATCGCTTCCTCGATGGCTGCAGCGGCGCCCGGAGGCGGCACATAGATCACCGAGGCATTGGCGCCGGTGCGCTCCTTGCCTTCGGCCACCGAGGCGAAGATCGGCAATTCGGTGCCGTCGACGCCCGACGACCAGGTCTCGCCACCCTTCTTGGGATGGGTGCCGCCCACCATCTTGGTGCCGTAATAGGCCAGCGCCTGCTCGGTATGGAACGTCCCGGTCTTGCCGGTCAGGCCCTGTACGAGAACCCTTGTGTCTTTGTTGACGAGGATGGACATGGCTCTTCCTATTGAAGTCGATTGAGTTGGGTAACGGTCAATGCGCTCTGCGCATCGCCGGTGTTGAGGGTGGTGGATGGCTCCACCATGAGCACGATGGGCTCTGATGTCAGGGCGCGTGGACGATGCTCGACGCCGCGCGGCACGACGAGGAAATCGCCTTCGCCCAGTTCGACCACACCGTCGCGAAAATCGATGGCGATGCGCCCCTTGAGCACGAGGAAACCCTCGTCCTCCTGGACATGCGCATGCCAGTCGAAGACCTCGCCGAACTTGGTGATCTTGACCTGGCTGTCATTGATGTCGCCGGCAATATGAGGCTGCCAGACGCCATTGATCTGGCTCTCGGCAGCGCTGACGAGATTGATCTTGCGCGGAACCGCCATGTTACTCGTCCACCCCGGCCTTGGGCGTGATGATGGACAGCTGGATCACGAACGAGCCGCCGGCCAGGTGGGTCAGCAGCATCCGGTTCTTGTCGGTTTTGCCGGTGAGGCTGGCAAAGGTGCCATCGCTGTTCTGGATCGCCTGGCCCTCGTAGCGGTCGAGATTCTGGATCGACTGCACGGCAACGCCCGCATCGCCGGTGACCTCGGTCACATCCACCCGGCAGTAGCCGAAAGTGTTGTTCGGATAGTCCTCGACCAGCGCGAACATCGTCGCGTAGCCGATGCCCGGCAATTCCTTGCTGCCCGAATAGGACTTCACATAGGGGCTTTCGGCGGTTTCTTCGTAGGCGTCCCAGCCCTTCTCGATGGCCGCTTCCACCGCCAGCACGTCGCCCTTTGCAAAGGTCTCGCACATTTCCAGCGCCTGCACGCTCTGCGGCACGGCACCCGCCTTGGTCTTGCCCTGCGCCACGACCGGCGTCGCGCAGAGGCAGAATGCAGCAATAAGGGCGAGACCGGCGCGCATGGCGCTAGCCCTGGACCGCCTTGACGATCTTCTGGGCGGCGTCGTCGAGGTCGTCGGCCGAGATCACGTTGAGGCCGGACTGGTCGAGGATGGCCTTGCCTTCCTTGACATTGGTGCCTTCGAGGCGAACCACCAGCGGCACCGTGAGGCCCACTTCCTTGACCGCGGCGATCACGCCTTCGGCGATGACGTCGCAGCGCATGATGCCGCCGAAGATATTGACCAGGATGCCCTTCACCGCCGGATCGGCCGTGATGATCTTGAACGCCGCCGTTACCTTCTCCTTGGAGGCGCCACCGCCCACATCGAGGAAGTTCGCCGGCTCGGCGCCATAGAGCTTGATAATGTCCATGGTGGACATGGCCAGGCCCGCACCATTGACCATGCAGCCGATATTGCCGTCGAGCGCCACATAGGCGAGGTCGAACTTGCTGGCCTCGATTTCCTTGGCGTCTTCTTCGCTGAGGTCACGCAGCGCCTTGAGCTCTTCGTGGCGGAAGGCGGCATTGTTGTCGAAGCTGACCTTGGCATCGAGCACACGCAGGTGGCCGTCGGTCATCACGATCAGCGGGTTCACTTCCAACAGGCTCATGTCGGTTTCGGTGAACGCCTTGTAGAGGATCGGGAACAGCTTGGCCGCATCGGCCTTGGCATCGCCCTCGAGCTTGAGCGCGGTGACGATCTCGTCGACATTGGCAGCCGTGACGCCGGCCATCGGGTCGATATCGACGGCGATGATCTTCTCGGGCGTATGCTCGGCCACGGCCTCGATATCCATGCCGCCTTCAGTGGAGACCACGAAGGAGACGCGGCCGGTCGAGCGGTCGACCAGCAGCGAGCAATAGAGTTCGCGGGCAATGTCAGCGCCGTCCTCGATATAGAGGCGGTTGACCTGCTTGCCGGCATCGCCGGTCTGCTTGGTCACCAGCGTATTGCCCAGCATTTCCCGGGCGTTCTTGACCACGTCCTCGATCGACTTGGCCAGGCGAACGCCACCCTTGGCGTCGGGGCCCAGTTCCTTGAACTTGCCCTTGCCGCGCCCGCCGGCATGGATCTGGCTCTTGACCACATAGAGCGGACCCGGCAGCGACTTGGCAGCCGCCTCGGCTTCATCCGCCGAGAAAATCGCCACACCGGCAGCGACCGGCGCGCCGTAGGATTTCAGCAGCTCTTTGGCCTGATGTTCATGGATATTCATTGTCTTGACCCTTCGTGAGGCACCTGATGGTGCTCTGGGAGCCATCCGCCGCGGCGGATGGCGTGGATTTCGAGAACCGGAGCGGAGCGTATCTTTGGATACGTGAGCACCGGAAGCGCAGAGAGCCGCGCTAGACGCCCGGCGGGGGCTTTCAGAGCACCATCAGGCGAGCTTCGGCGCGATCTTCTTGCAGGCCTCGATCAGCCCTTCGACGGCGCCGACGGACTTGTCGAACGCCTTCTGCTCAGCCGAGTTCAGCGAAATCTCGATGACCTTCTCGGCGCCACCGGCACCGATGACGACGGGCACGCCGACATAGGTGCCCTTGACGCCATATTCGCCGTTGAGGAACGCAGCCGACGGCAACACGCGCTTCTTGTCCTTGAGATAGCTCTCGGCCATCGCAATGGCGGAAGCTGCGGGCGCATAGAAGGCCGAACCGGTCTTGAGCAGGCCGACGATCTCGGCGCCGCCATCACGGGTGCGCTGCACGATGGCGTCGAGCTTTTCCTTGCTCATCCAGCCCATCTTGACCACGTCGGTCAGCGGAATGCCGGCCACTGTGGAATAGCGGGTCAGCGGCACCATGGTGTCGCCATGGCCGCCCAGCACGAAGGCCGTCACGTCCTCGGTCGAAACGCCCAGTTCTTCGGCGATGAAGTGGATGAAGCGCGAGCTGTCGAGCACGCCGGCCATGCCGATCACCTTGTTGGTGGGCAGGCCCGAAAACTTCTGCAGCGCCCAGACCATCGCATCGAGCGGGTTGGTGATGCAGATGACGAAGGCGTCCTTGGCATATTTGGAAATGCCCGCGCCCACCTGTTCCATCACCTTGAGGTTGATTTCCAGCAGGTCATCGCGGCTCATGCCCGGCTTGCGCGGCACGCCGGCCGTGACGATCACCACATCGGCGCCGGCAATATCCTTGTATTCGGAGGTACCCTTGAGCGACGCGGCCAGGCCCTGGGCCGGCGCCGACTGCGCAATATCGAGCGCCTTGCCGGGACCGACGCCCTCGACGACGTCGAACATGACGATATCGCCGAGTTCCTTTTGCGCTGCCAGCAGGGCGAGCGTGCCGCCGATCTGACCCGAGCCAATAAGAGCGATCTTCTTGCGCGCCATAAGTCCTCATCCCAGACTGCGTTGAATTGGCGCACCTCTTAACCCTGTCGGTCCGGAGGGGCAAGTGAACCCTTCGTCTTAAAGCCGTTTTGGCCCTTGCTGATGGGCGAAGGGGTGATGCCGGATGGGCAAGTGCCCATCTTGGGCAAACGTTGGAACGCAACACCAGCCCCACCCACCGGCCGTCACCCTCGGGCCTGACCCGAGGGCACTGTACTGGCCAGACGCACAGCTGGTGTAGAGCCCTCGGGTCAAGCCGGAGGGTGACGCGCGGTGGATGCGGTTTGATCCGGGCCGGCACCTTCGCTCGGCTCGTCCCGCAAGCCCTTGCCCAGATACTCCTCCGACTGCATCTCATCGAGCCGCGAGATCGTGCGCTGGAATTCGAACGCCGTCTTGTCATCCCTGCCCAGCTGCTCCAGCGGCACGGCAAAGCTGGCGCCCAGTTTCACACCCCGGTCATAGAGGTTGTCGATCAAAAGGATAAACCGCTTGGCAGCATCGGACTTCGTCCGGTCCATCTGCGGCACGCCATCGATGAGGATGGAATCGAACTGGTGGGAGATGCGCACGAAGTCGCGCGAGCCCAGCGGCTTCTCGCAGAGGTCGGCAAAGCCGAACCGCGCCGCGCCCATGGCCGCCAGCGGCACGTGGATTTGCCTGCCGATGCTCTCGACCACATCGGGATGACCCGGCTCGCCCCCCGTGATGCGCAGCCATAACTGGTCCATCGCGGCGCGCGCCTCCGGACCCGTGCCAAAGGCATAGACATGCTGCCCGGCAAATTTCATGCGCCGATAGTCCCGCGCCGCCGGCAGTTCCTCGACGACAGTGTGCTGCTTGAGCAGTTCGATGAATGGCAGGAACAGCTGGCGATTGAGCCCGTCCTTGTAGAGCTGGTCCGGCGCAACATTGGACGTCGCCACCAGCGTCACGCCCTGGGCGAACAGCTTGTCGAACAGCCGGTAGAGCAGCATGGCATTGGTGATGTCATGCACGTGGAATTCGTCAAGACAGAGCAGGCGCAGTCCGGATCTGACGATGGGCTTGACCACCGCCTCGACCGGATCGGCATCCTTGCCCGTCTTGCTCTTGCGAAACGCCGCCATGCCGGCATGCATCTCGTCCATGAATTCATGGAAATGCACCCGACGCTTCTGCTTGATCGGCACTGCGGCAAAGAACAGGTCCATCAGCATGGTCTTGCCGCGCCCCACTTCGCCATGCAGGTAAAGTCCGCGCACCGGCTCGGCCTTGTCGAAGAGCTTGCCGATCAGACCTTTCGGCCGCTCCGCCGCAACACCGGCCAGCACGCCATCGAGCAGCCCCGCCGCCTCCCGCTGCGCCGGATCGGCAACCAGCACGCCACGCTCCGCCAGTGCCAAATAGGCGGCGGTCACGGGGCCGGATGATGCTGCGGGGGCGGAGCGTGCGGGGCGCGAAGGCAAACAGAAGAACTCTCAGCAGACCTCATCCTGAGCTTGTCGAAGGACGAGGTCGTGGCACGATGCGGGCACGACCTCGTGGTTCGACAGGCTCACCATGAGGTCTACTGGACATTTAGGAAGCGCAGAAGCCGGCCATTTACAGGCCGGCTTCACCGAAAACTAGCGGGACATCGAGATGGCCTGGCCGCCACCCATGGTCCCGATATAGCGCCCGCCTGACGGAGCCAGGAACGCGGCGATGTTGCCGTTCTCATCATAGAGCTGCAACTGGCTGCCCACCTGCTGCCAGCCGGTAACCGAGGCGATCTGCGGCACGGTGCAACCCGGCGCGGAGGCGCGGTAATAGCTGGTGCCGGTCTTGGCGGTCATCGGCAGGTTGATCCGACAGGTCGCTGTACCCGCCGCGACATTCCAGGCCCCTTCAGGGCCGGTGCTCATGCCGCCAGCCACGGGCTGGGCCAGCGGATCGAGTGACACGATGGACGGCGTCGCGCCGGTCGTGGCCATGGCCGTCTGGTTGGCGGGGACGCCGCCCAGCACGGGCTGGCCGGAAAGGCCCGGCGCCGGAGTGCCGGTGGCGCCAATAGCCGGCAGGGTGCCCTGCTGCACCGTCGAATTGGGCACGGCCTGCAACTGCGCCGGGGCGCCGATGGTATTCAGGTTGGCCGTGTTGGACCCGGTGGACTGACATGCCGCCAGCACAACGGCGATTGCCGCCACGCCTACCGCGGACAACGATCCGCGTATCCAAACCGTCATGGGGTCTCGCTCCTGCCCGAAGGCTTAATAAAGGTTAACAGCTCGGCTGGCTTATAGCCAAAGGCCGCGTTGCGTTCAACCGCCCGGTCCGCTTGTGCACCAACCACTATCAATGTGGCGTTTTAGGGGTCGGACGCCGCCATTTCCTTTAACAGGTCGCGGGCCAGAACGGTTGCATCGGCTGCTTCATCTTCCGGAACCTGCACCGGCACGCCTTCGGACCCGAACAGACCATTCACTCCGGGCAGCCCGCCATCGCCCTGCTCCAGCGGACTGAATCCATAGGCCCGCAACGCCACCACCAGCGCCCGCGCCTGCGAGGGATTCTTGACATGGGCGATGATCTGATAGGCCATGAGGCGCTCCGCAACTGGAATGCGATGTTGAACGGCGCGGCTGCCCAGGGCAAGCCCCCAGGGCGAGCTTGGCCCCACACCCGCCTTGCCAAGCCGTCGTCAAAGTGTTGCATTCGCGGCAAGCCGTCTCACCGCATGGTGATTTGCCGGCCGGATTGTCCAGGCGTTTGCTCCACGGACCACAGCCTGCGCGGAGAACCGATGGGCGCCTATATCCTTCGCCGCCTGCTGCTGATGATCCCGACCATCTTCGGCATCATGGCCATCTCGTTCGTCATCACCCAATTCGCCCCTGGCGGCCCCGTCGAGCAGGCGCTGGCCAACATCTCCGGCCAGAATTCCTCCATGGCCTCGCGCATCACCGGCGACGCCGCCGGCGACTTCGCCGCCCAGCCCGGCCAGGGCAACAAGTCCGCCTATCGCGGATCACAGGGCCTGTCGCCCGAACTGGTGGCGCGCATCGAAAAGCAGTTCGGCTTCGACAAGCCACCGCTCGAGCGCTTCGGCATGATGCTGTGGAACTACCTGCGCTTCGACTTCGGCGAGAGCTATTACCGCGACATCTCCGTCATCGACCTTATCCTCGAGAAAATGCCCGTTTCCATCTCGCTGGGCCTGTGGATGACGCTGATCGCCTATGGTGTCTCCATCCCCCTCGGCATCAAGAAGGCCGTCACCGATGGCTCCCGCTTCGATGTCTGGACCTCGACCGTGGTCATCATGGGCTATGCCATTCCCGGCTTCCTGATCGCGATAGCCCTGGTTATCCTTTTTGCCGGTGGCAGCTTCTGGTCGATCTTTCCGCTGCGCGGCCTGACCTCACCGGGATTTGACAGTTTTCCCTGGTGGCGGCAGATCCTCGACTATTTCTGGCACCTGGTGCTGCCCATCATCGCCATGGGCCTGGGCGCCTTCGCCACCACCACGCTGCTGACCAAGAACTCGTTCATCGACGAAATCGGCAAGCAATATGTCACCACCGCCCGAGCCAAGGGGCTGACGGAAAACCAGGTGCTCTACCGCCACGTTTTCCGCAACGCCATGATGCTCATAATCGCCAGCTTCCCCGGCGCCTTCATCGGCGCCTTCTTCGGCGGTTCGCTGCTGATCGAGACCATCTTCTCGCTCGACGGGCTGGGCCTGCTCGGTTTCCAGTCGGTCTCCAATCGCGATTATCCCGTGGTCTTTGCCACGCTCTATGTCTTCAGCCTGCTCGGCCTGGTCATCGCCCTCATCTCCGATCTCGCCTATATGTGGGTCGATCCCCGCCTCGATTTCGAAAGCCGCGAAGTATGAGCGACGTGGCCAGCCAGGCGGCAAGCAGCGCCATGCCGCGCAGGCGCTTCCTGACGCCGCTCAACCAGCGCCGGCTGGACAATTTCCGCAACAATCGCCGGGGCTACTGGTCGCTGTGGATCTTCCTCGCCTGCTTCATGCTGACCCTGGGCTCCGAATTCATCGCCAATGACCGGCCGATCATCGCGTCCTACAAGGGCGAATTGCTGTTCCCGGCCATCGTCGACTATCCCGAAGCCAAGTTCGGCGGCTTCCTCGCCAACACCAATTACCGCGATCCCTTCATCGCTTCCGAGATCGAGGCCAATGGCTGGACCATCTGGCCACCCGTCCGCTTCAGCTACAATACCGTCGACGGCTATCAACCCGGCTCCGGCGCCACCCCGCCCAGCTGGCTGCTGAGCCGCGACGAAGCCTGTGCCCGCTACCCGCTGGGGGCGGACGACCCCGGCTGCAGCTGGGGCACCTATCATTGGCTGGGTACCGACGGCGAAGCCCATGACGTGCTGGCGCGCCTGCTCTACGGCGTCCGCATCTCGATCCTGTTCGGCTTCACGCTCACTATCCTCTCCTCGATCATCGGCCTCCTCGCCGGTGCCGTGCAGGGCTATTTCGGCGGCTGGATCGATCTCATCTTCCAGCGCGTCATCGAAATCTGGACCTCGGTGCCGGCGCTCTACCTGCTGCTGATCGTCTCCAGCGTCATCGCTCCCAGTTTCTGGGTGCTGCTGGGCATATTGCTCCTGTTTTCCTGGGTCTCGCTGGTGGGAATCGTGCGCGCCGAATTCCTGCGCGGGCGCAATTTCGAGTATATCGCCGCCGCGCGGGCGCTGGGTGTCTCCAACATGACCATCATGTTCCGGCACCTGCTGCCCAATGCCATGGTGGCAACGCTCACCTTCATGCCTTTCATCCTGTCCGGTTCGGTGGTGACGCTGACCTCGCTCGACCTGCTCGGGCTGGGCCTCGAAGTCGGCACCCCGTCGCTGGGCGACCTGCTGTTCCAGGGCAAGGAGAATCTTCAGGCGCCCTGGCTTGGCCTCACCGGCTTTTTCGCCATTGCCATCCTGATGACGCTCCTGGTCTTCATCGGCGAAGCCGTGCGCGACGCCTTCGATCCGCGCAAGGCGATGGCATGACCGCCCCCCTGCTCTCCATCCGCGATCTCACCGTGGCCTTCGGCGCCAACGCCGCCACCCGCGGCGTCTCCTTCGACATCGCCCCCGGTGAAACGGTGGCCCTTGTCGGCGAAAGCGGCTCGGGCAAGTCCGTCACGGCGCTGTCGGTGCTCAAGCTCCTGCCGCCGACCGCGAAACTGTCCGGCCAGATCCTGTTCAAGGGTCAGAACCTGGTGACCGCCCCGCCGGCCGAATTGCGCGCCGTGCGTGGCAATGACATCTCCATGATCTTCCAGGAGCCGATGAGTTCGCTCAATCCGGTCCATACCGTCGAGCGGCAGATCGGCGAGGTGCTGGCGATCCATCGCGGCCTACGTGCCACCGCCGCCCGCAAGCGCACGCTCGAGCTGCTCGATGCCGTGGGCATTCCCGATCCCGCCGGCCGTCTTGGCGCCTATCCGCATCAGTTGTCCGGCGGTCAGCGCCAGCGGGTGATGATCGCCATGGCGCTCGCCAACGAGCCCGACCTGCTGATCGCCGACGAACCCACCACCGCGCTCGACGTCACCGTGCAGGCGCAGATCCTGACCCTGCTCAAGGACCTGCAAAGCCGCCTCGGCATGGCCATGCTGTTCATCACCCACGATCTGGGCATCGTCAAACGCATTGCCGACCGAGTCTGCATCATGACATCAGGCGAAATCGTCGAGACCGGGCCGGTGGCATCGATCTTCGCCACCCCGCAACACGCCTATACCAGGCACCTGCTGGCTGCCGAGCCACGCGGCAATCCGCCCGCTTCCGATCCCGCGGCCCCCAGCATCGTCGATGTTGCCGATCTCAAGGTCTGGTTCCCGGTCAAGCGCGGACTCCTTCGCCGCACGGTGGGCCACATCAAGGCCGTCGACGGCGTCGACCTCTCCATCCGCCGCGGAGAAACCCTGGGCGTGGTCGGCGAAAGCGGTTCGGGCAAATCCACGCTTGGCTACGCCCTGCTGCGCCTGCTGCCGTCGGACGGCCGCATCGTCGTGCTCGGCAACCAGCTCCAGGGCCGTTCGTGGAAAGCCATGCGGCCGCTGCGCTCAGACATGCAGATCGTCTTTCAGGACCCCTTCGGCTCGCTGAGCCCGCGCCTGTCGGTTGACCAGATCATCGGCGAGGGGCTGGCCGTGCATTTCCCCCAGATCGGCGCCGCCGAGCGCGATGCCCGCGTTGTCAGGGCGCTCGAGGAAGTCGGCCTGGCGCCCGCGACACGCTTTCGCTACCCGCACGAATTCTCCGGCGGTCAGCGCCAGCGCATCGCCATTGCCCGCGCCATGGTGCTGGAGCCCAAATTCGTCGTGCTGGACGAGCCGACCTCGGCGCTCGATGTCTCCATCCAGGCGCAGGTGGTCGATCTGCTGCGCGACATCCAGCAGCGCCGCGGCCTCACCTACCTGTTCATTTCGCACGATCTCAAGGTGGTTCGCGCGCTGGCCAACCAGCTGATCGTGATGCGCGACGGCAAGATTGTCGAGCACGGGCCCGCTGCCGATATCTTCGCCGCGCCCCGGTCCGACTACACCAGGGCGCTGATCGCCGCGGCCTTCGACCTCACCGTCATCGGCCCGCAAAGTCTTGATCCGGCGCCCCCTGTCACACCGTGACAATTCCCCCTAGTCTGCTGGCAGACAATTGCAATTCCGGAGCCGTCCGATGAAGTTCATACCCGCTCTGGCCGCCCTGCTGATCGGCTTGGCAGCGCCAGCACTGGCGCAGACGCCGACCGATACGTGGAGCCACGCCTTCAACATGGAAGGCGAACCGAAATATCCCGCCGGCTACACCCATTTCGACTATGTCAATGTCGATGCCCCCAAGGGCGGCGTCGTACGCCAGGGCGCCATGGGCGGCTTCGACACCTTCAACCCCATCCTGCCCAAGGGCGATCCTGCCAGTGGCATCGGCCTCATCTACGAGACGCTGATGACGCCCAATCTGGACGAGATAAACACCTATTACGGGCTGCTGGCCGAGAGCTTCAAGATCGCCCCGGACTACGGCGCGGTGACCTTCCGCATGGATCCGGACGCGCGCTGGCACGACGGCGAACCCGTTACCGCCGAGGACGTGGTCTGGTCGTTCGAAAAGCTGATCGAGCTCAATCCCGACCGCAAGCAATACTATATCAACATCACCAAGGCCGAAGTGACCGCCCCCGGCGAGGTCACTTTCACCTTCGACCAGACCGGCAATCGCGAGCTGCCGCTCATCCTGGGCCAGTTGATGGTGCTGCCCCAGCATTGGTGGGAGGGCACCGATGCCAAGGGCAATGCCCGCAATATCGCCGAGTCGACGCTCGAGCCCCCGCTGGGCTCAGGCCCCTATCGGCTCGACAGCTTCGATGCCGGCCGCACGCTCATCTACAAGCGCGTCGAGGACTATTGGGGCAACGACCACCCGACTCAGGTCGGCCACAACAATTTCGACGAGTTCAGATACGAATATTTCCTCGATCTGACGGTGCAGTTCGAGGCCTTCAAGGGTGACCAGTTCGACTGGTGGTGGGAAAACACCGCACGCCGCTGGGCCACCGCCTATGATTTCCCTGCTGTCGCCGAGGGTCGTGTCGTCCTCGAACTCTTTCCGCAGGACTATGCCGGCTCCGGCATAGGGCTCGGTTTCGTCCCCAATCTGCGCCGCGAGAAATTCCAGGATATCCGTGTCCGCGAGGCGCTCAACTACGCCTTCGATTTCGAGGAGCTGAGCAACACCCTGTTCTTCAACCAGTACGAGCGCGTCGACAGCTACTTCTTCGGCCTGCCCTTCAAGGCCACCGGCCTGCCCGAGGGGGAAGAGCTCGAAGTGCTCAATTCGATCAAGGACCTGGTGCCGCCAACAGTCTTCACCGAACCCTACACCAACCCCGTCAGCGGCGACCCCGCCAAACTTCGCGAAAATCTGCGCACCGCTTTGCGCCTCTTCAACGAGGCCGGCTACACCCTCGACGGCAATCGCCTTGTCGATGCGACCGGCACCCAGTTCAGCTTCGAGATCCTGCTCAACGGACCCACCATCGAGCCGGTCGCAGCCAACCTCGTCACCAACCTGGCCCAGATCGGCGTCGCCGCCACCGTGCGCACCGTCGACAGCCCGCAATATATCAACCGCGCCCGCTCGTTCGATTTCGACGTGCTCTATACTGGCTGGACCCAGTCCTTCTCGCCGGGCAACGAGCAGCGCTTCTTCTTCGGCTCCGCCGCCGCCAATGAAGAAGGCAGCCAGAACTATGCCGGCATCGAGAATCCGGCCATCGATGCGCTGATCGACAAGCTGGTCGTCGCCGATGATCGCGACACCCAGACTGCCATCGCCAAGGCCATCGACCGCGTGCTGCTGCACAATCACTACATCGTGCCCAGCTACAGCCTGCGCAATTCCCGCATCGCCCGCTGGAACCGTTTCAGTCACCCCGAGACCCTGCCCGAATTCTCGAGCGGTTTCCCGACGATCTGGTGGTGGGACTCGGAGAAAGCGGCCAAGACGGGTGGGGCGAGCCAGTAGCGAGCTCATAGGACCGCTGCAGACGTCACCCGCCCACCAGACATCACCCTCGGGCTTGACCCGAGGGGCCTTCACTTGCTGAAGCGTTCGAAAAGTGCAGAGCCCTCGGGTCAAGCCCGAGGGTGACGATCCAGTTTGCCTGAGCCTATGGCACTAACCCCGTACCACCGCCCCTAATAATCCTTCTCATAGAACACGCCGAGGCTGGAATTCCCGTCCTGCCCCGCCGCACCAGTGACCTTGAGGTCGTCGGTCACATCCAGATTGATCGTCACCTTGCTCTGCCCGCCAGCGCCGGCCTGCACCCCCAGATAGACATTGTCCTGGATATAGGTCCCGGCCTGTACACCCACATTGCCCTTGTCGTCGGTGACGATATCGAGGTCGGCCAGCCCCGCCGCCCCGCGCAGGCTATCGACCAGCCCATTGCCGCCGCCGCCCACCAGTTCCGCCGCCGCGCCGGCCAGCTTGGCCAGTTGCAACGGCGACAACTCGCCCATCGAGCGGTTGAAGATCAGCCGGCTCAGCACTTCGTCCTGCGGCAGCATGGGGCTGGAGGTGAAGGTCACATTGATGTCGGAAGCGCGGCCCGAAACCGTGACGAAGACGGTGATGCCCTCGCCCTCGGTGCGTGCCACCAGGTTCAGGAACGGGTCGAGATCGCCCACCAGCGTCACCGTGCCGCTTTCGAACGTCACTCGTTGCCCCAGGATCGCCAGCCGCCCGCGATTGAGTGCGAACCCGCCGACCGGCTGGATATTGTTGACCGGCCCGGTAAGCCGCACCGAACCGCCGACTTCGGCATCCAGCCCGCGGCCGCGGATGAATATCTGGTTGGGGGCGCTGACATTGATATCGAGCACCAGCCCGGCCGGCCGCGTCTGCGGAATTGGCGCGCCAGTCCGGTCGTCGATCTTGGCACGAGCCAGCGTCTGCTCCACCGCGGGCGGCGCATTGACGTGATCGACATCGATCAGCTGCGCCCCGCCGCCGAAATTCTCGGGCACCGTGATATTGGCTTCTTCCACGAACACATCGCCGGACAGCAATGGCGAGCCGGTCAGATTGCCTGATAACGCCAGGTTGCCCGAGAGCGTGGCGACGAAGAGATTGCCATCGGCATAGCGCGCCGAATTGAGTGCGAGCCGGACATTGGCCGGAATGCCGCCACTGAGCCCGACCGACCCCGAGGCACTGACCGAACCGCCCGTGGCGAGGTTCCCCGAAAGGTTGTCGATGACGAGGTTGCTGCCATCAAGGCTGGCCGAGCCGCTGATGACCTGCAGCCGAAGATTAAGTTCCGGATCGACATAGCCCGCGCCACTGGTCGAGACGCGCCCGCCAAATTGCGGATTGGCGAGGCTGCCGCTGACCCGCGCATCCAGCGTCACCACGCCGCTCAACTGTCCGCCCCGCTCGGCGACGAAACGATTGGCCAGCACCAGCGGCGCCGAACCTGTCACCGCCACATCGAGCCCGCCGCCATCGAGCGGCACGGTGCCCGAGCCGCGCAGCGTCAGCCCGCCCGCGCCACTGGCCGACACCGCCGTCAGCGTCGCCCTGCCGTTGGCGAACGTGCCATTCGCTGTCGCGTCCAGTGGGGCGATGCCAAAGTCACGGATGGCTGCCGCATTGATCCCGGCGGCGCGCGCCTCGAAGCTGACCCGCGGGTCGCTGCCCGTGCCCGTGATGTTGGCCCGCCCATTGATCGTGCCGGCCAGGCCCAGATCGGGCGCCACCGCATTGGCGATCGAGAGCGGCAGGGCGTTGATCTCAAGATCAATGCTCAGCGTCTCACCCGCCGAGCCCGTCGCCGTGATCGAGCCCGAGCCGACATCGAAGCGCACCGCATCCAGCGCCACGGTCGAACCGCTGACCTGCACCACGGTCGGCTGCGCCAGGCGGGCCGAAAGCTGGCCCTGCTGCAGCTGCGCCCGGTCCAGCGCCAGGCGATAGCCCCGGTCAACCGGCGTCAGCGAGCCCGCAAAATCGATATCCGTCCCGGTCGCCAGCCTCGCCTGTGCGTCGAAAGCGGTCGTCTCGCCCGTCTGGGTCGCCGTCGCCGAGAGCTGTTCGATGTCGACGCCGGCCACCGACACGTCGCTGGCATTGGCCGCTCCATCGATGACAGGCACGCCAAACAGATCCCAAACCGTGGCGTTGATATCGGCCGACCCAACGCGTATGTCGTTGACCACCAGCCCACGCACGTCGCCACGTACCATCGCACCCTGCTTGCCCTCGGCCGGCGCCAGTGTCACCTCGGCATTGACCGCGCCCTCAGCGTCCAGCAAAGCAAAAGCCGCTGGCACCGACACGTCGGGCGACACAACCGTCAATCCGGCACCGATCAGCCCAGACAGTGTCACCCGCGTCAGCCCGCCGGTGATCCGCGTGCCCGCAGCCTGGAAATCGAGATTGGACAGCTTCTGATCACTCGGCGTCAGGCTCACATCGGCCGCCAGCGTCGTGCGGAATCCGTCCAGAGACCCGGCCCCAGCTATCTTGCCATCGAGCCGGTCGACATTGTAGCGCCCGACAAAGCCGACCTGGCCATCGCGCAGCACCCGCCCCGCCAGCGTTCCATCTGCCACGCTCGCATCGAAGTTGAGGTCGATGACATTGTCCTGTCCCTTGGCCGTCCCGACCACCTTGAGCGCGCCGCTTGCCTCTTCCGACAGCAGCGCCAGGTCTCTCAGATCAAGGGTGAAGCCAAAGTCCGCCAGGGCATTGGAATAGGTGCCGTCGGCCAGCAATTGTACCTGATCATTGGCGATGCGGAAATTCTCCGCCGTCAGCCCCGCCTCGCTGCGTGCGACGCGACCGGAAAGCTGCACACTTCCCGCCAGCAAGCCGTCGGCAAGCTGGTCGCCAATGGCAAGATTGCTGCCCGTACCATCCAGCGTCAGGTCGAACCCGCCGCTGAGCGGCTGAATGCCGCCGCTGGCCTCAAGCGTCAGCGCCCCGGCCAGATCGCGCCCCGCCAGCCCGGAGAATGGCGCAATGCTCGACGTTTCGAGCGCAATATCGCCGTTGAAATCGAGCCCATCGAGTTGCCCGGTCAGCGCCGCCGTCAGCGCCTGCCCCGCCACCCGGAACTCGGCCAGTTGCACCGGCTCGCCCGCATTCCACAGCCCGGCAATGCCGATGCCGATGCTCTCGCCCAGCGCCGCCTCGATCTCCTCGGAGCCGGAAATGCCCGACAGGGCACCATCGCCATTGAAGGTCAGCCGGCGCGTTGCCGGGTCGCTGAGGTTGGCCGCGACACCGCCCAGCGTCAGCGCCAGCGTGTCGGCGGCAAAGCCCGTCGTCTCGAAGCCGGCCATGTCGAGGGTCGCGGTCCAGTTCTCCTCGGCCTCGCCACCAAAGCCGATGGCCAGTTGCGTCGAGCCGACGCGCGTCGCATTGCCCGGCACAGGCAGCGTCACCTGCCCACCCGCGGGGTCGGCAATGACAGCGTTGAGGTCGAGCGTCCTGAGGAAATTGTCCGGCGTCGTCTCGGCCGCCGCTTCCAGCGACAGCTGCCCGCCGCTGAGCCGCAGTCCGGTGACGGAAACGCCGCCTTCGGAACGGATCAGCGCATTGGCCGTCAAGGCCGTTTCGGCGCCGAAGAACGGTCGATAGGGCTCGGCGATCAGTGTCGCCAGCGGTCCGCGCAGGTCGGCCGCAACCGAGATTCCGCCAGCCTGCTGGTTCAGTGTCGCCACGCCCGAAAGCGCGGTCTGCCCATTGGCCTGCAGGGATAGATCCGTGCGCAGGTCCGTCACCGGCCCGCTGCCATTGAGCGTCACCGTCATCGCCGGACGGTTCTCGATATTGAGCAGGTTGGCGATGAGCCCGTCCTCGGGCTCCACCAGCGATAGGCCCAGATCGATGCTGTTGTCCGCCTTGCGATAGGCGACATCCAGGCCAAGCGTACCGCCCGGTCCATCAAGCCTGACAATGTCGAGATTGGCGTCGAGATTGCCGCCATCGAGCGTCATCGCGCCTGCCAGCGAAATCTCCGAACCCAGTCCGAACACGCCTTCGCCGAAGGTCACCGACGGAATGCTGAGCTGCTCGAGAATGACCGCCACCGGCAATTCGGGCACCTGAAGGCCGCCGCTGGCCTCAGGCGCCGGCAGGTCCACCGCACCTTCGACCGGTACGGCATTGCGGATATAGTCAATCGAGTCGGCCGTGAGCGAACGAACCTCCAGCCGGCCGCCAAACAACGCCGCCTGGTTCCAGCTCAACCGCGCATTGTTGATGCGCAGCCAGACACCCTCGGCATCGGAAATGGTGATCTCGCGGATCCCTACATCCGAACCGAGCGCGCCCTCGATATTGCTGAGCCGTATCTGTCGCTCAGGCGTCGACAGCCGATCCTGGACGAAATTGGTCAGCCAGTCCTTCTGCTCCTCATTGTCCATCGTCAGGACATCCTGCACGTCCTGCGCGACGAGGACGGCCGGCACGGCGATGCCACAACCGACAAGGATCAGGATCAGCACGGCGAACCGTCGAGCGAGGGGAAGAAACCTGGCCATCAGAATGCCTGCCCTATGCCGACATAGAGCGCATAGTCGGGGTCGCCCGCGCGCTTGTTGAGCGGCACCGCGACATCAAGCCGGATGGGTCCGAGCCCGGTATAGTAGCGCACGCCCACGCCGGCCCCCAGCCGCAGGTCGGTCAGGGCCGGGAACACGTCGGCGGCCACATAGCCGCCATCGAGGAAACCGACCACGCCGATATCGTCGGTGACCTTGGCCCGCGCCTCGATCGAGCCTTCAAGCAGATAGCGCCCGCCCGTAATCACCCCAGCGCCATTGTCCACCCCGATGGATTTGAACGCATAGCCGCGCACTGAGCCGCCACCGCCGGCAAAGAACAGCTTGTCGGGCGGGATTTCGGCCAGGCTCGGTCCGAGCACGAGGCCCGCCCTGAGCCGCCCCGCCAGCACGAACGGATCATCCTCGCCAAAGCCGAAATAGGTGCGCCCCTCGACCGTCAGCTTGGCGCCAGCTTTGCCGTAGTTGAGCTCATAGAACGGCTCCAGGTTCACCTGGCCGTACCAACCCTGGGTGGGGTCGACACTGTCGTCGCGGAAATCCAGCACGGCCCCGCCATAGAGCCCGACTGTCTTGAAGTCCCGCGTGCCGAACGCGTCATCAAAGCGATTGATCTCGAACTGCGCGCCACCCTCGAGCGTGATCTGGTCCGACAGAATATGGGTCAGCCCCACCCGCCCGCTCGCCGAGGTCTCGGTGAAGGTCGGGTAGATCGTCCGCTCCGCTGAAACGGCGGCGACGAGATCCGTATCGGGCGTGAAGATACCCGGCTTGGTGAAGGTGCCGCCGAAGAAATAGTCGAACTGCGCCGTATCGATGGGAAAGCCGATGCTGGCCACTCGCGCGTCGAGCCGCAGCCGCTCGGCCTGCCCGAACAGGTTCCGCCACAGGTGGAAGGCTTCAAGCCCCAGCCCATCTACGCTCGAATAGTTCGCGCCCACGCCGAAGCGCCGCCCCGGCAGTTCCTGCACGATCAGGTTATAGGGCAGCAGCCCATCGGCTCCCACCGACCCGGCCGCCTCCAGCCGCGCCGCCCGGAACACTTCGAGCCGGTCGAGTCTCTTTTGCGCCCGCTCCAGCTCGTCGGGGTCATATTCTTCACCCGGCGTCAGCCCGGTCTGCCGCGCCAGGAATTCCGGATCGAGCGTTTCCGCGCCCGTCACCGTCACCGCGCCGAATGCCGCCTTGGGCCCCGGATTGACCGTGATGGTCACGTCCACCGATGTCGTCGCATGGTCGGCGACCACGTCGCGCGTCACGATCTCGGCCTTGGCATAGCCCTGCTGCCGCCAGGCCTCCAGCGCCAGTTGCTCGGCCTTGAGGATCACCGACGATCTGGCGATCTCACCGACGCCGAAGCCGGCATTGGCCGGCGGCTCCACCTGGTCATAGGGGTCGGACGTCGGCAGCGCTTGGTTGACGATATTGACACTGTTGAAGCGGAATAGCGGGCCGGGATCGACCACGATGGCCACGTCCACCGGATCGGGCAGGTCGACATCCGGCGCCAGGCTCGAAGCCTCGACACCGCCCACACGGATCGACGCCGCGCCGCCATAATAGCCTTCATTGTAGAGCGCGGCGACGATGCGCCGATAATCGCCCCGGGCCTTGGCCCGCAGCCCCGCCGCGCCCGAAGCCGGCTCGTTCTGGTCGGCCACCAGCGCCGAAGCATTGCGCACCGCGCTTTCGACCGCGCCGACGGCATTGACGGTGATGACGACCGTGTAGGGCTGCGGATCGGCGATGACCGCCTCGGCATCCTCGGCGCTCTGGTCCTCGAACAGCTTGAGGCCGAAAATCTCGAAGGCAGCAACCGGCGTCGTGGCGGGGCCAACGATGGCCGCGGCAACGCACAAGGCGCAGATACTCGTTACCAGACGCGCGATTTGCAGTGACCCGTTCCCGCCCGTTACGCTTCAACCACTTGAGGCAGAAGCAGAAGTTTGCCCTCGGGACGGAAAGATTCCGTTAAGTCTCTCTGCCCCACCGCACCGACGCTAGCACCCGTCAAACAGGCGTTCATTTCATGGCGAGTTTAGGGCCGCCTCGGGGCGGGAACAACCTTCCATGGCTTTTGTCCGAGTCGGAGGGCCTGGTCGTGGCAGATGGGCAACGCAAGCCTGTCCTCTCCCCTTGAGGGAGAAGTGGACCTACTCCCGCGCCAGCGCTTCCACCGGGTCCATCCGCGCCGCCGAGCGCGCCGGCATGAAGCCGAACACCACGCCGATCAGGCTTGCCGAGGCGATCGCGATCATGATCGACTCCGCCGAATAGCTGACCCGCGCCCCCTCGACCAGCGCCGTCAGCAGGCTTCCGAGCCCAAAGCTCAGCGCCACGCCCGCCGCGCCGCCGACAAAGCAGACCAGCACCGCCTCGATGAGGAATTGGCGCAGGATATCGCCGCGCCGCGCCCCCACCGCCATGCGGATGCCGATCTCCTTGGTGCGCTCGGAGACGCTCACCAGCATGATGTTCATCACCCCGATGCCGCCCACCACCAGCGAGATGACCGCAATGGTCGAGATCAGTAGCGTCAGCGTCGCTGCCGTCGATTCGATCGTGTCGCGTATGGTGGCGGTGTTCTGCAGGAAGAAATCGGTCTTGCCGTCATGCAGCCGCGTCAGCAGATCGGTGATCTCTGCCTCGGTGTCTTCCATGTCGGCATCATCGCTTACCCGCACGGCAATGGAGCCCAGAAACGACTGGCCCAGGATACGGTCCATCGCGGTCGTATAAGGCACATAGACATTGGCGCTGTTGCCACCCGGTCCGAAGCCGGTGACGTTCTCGACCACGCCAATCACCCGCACCGGTACCCGACCGAGCATGATCACCTGCCCGATCGGGTCCTCGCCATTGATGAAGAAGGCATCACGCGCATTGCCGTCGATCACTGCCTCCTGCGTCCGCTGCGTGACGCTGGCCGCATTGAAGCCAACGCCGGCGGTGAACGTGCGCCCGTTGACCTGAAAATACTCGTCGCCCACCCCCGTGACCGTGGCATTGGACGACGTATTGCGGAACAGCACCGTGGCGTTGGAGCTAACCTGGGGCGAAACGCTATCGGCATAGGGCTGGCTGGCAATGGCTTCCGCATCAGACGGCAGCAGCGTCTGGATGCGGTTGCTGCGCCGGTCCCCGAAGCCGGTGCCCGGATAGATATTGATCGTATTGGTACCGATCGAGGCGATGTTTTCCAGCACCGTCTGCTGGCTGCCCTGGCCCAGGGCCACCACGCTTACTACCGAGGCAATGCCGATGATGATGCCGAGCATGGTCAGGAACGTCCGCAGCTTGTGCGCCACCATGGCCCGCAGCGCCATGCGCAAGGCCTCGAGCCCGCGATCGAGCCCTTCGCGCCAGCGCGCTATCCTGCGGATCGTCTCCCTCATCCGGTCGACCCGCGTATCCTCACCCGTCCGCCGGTCGGCAATGATGACGCCGTCGGAAATCTCGATCACCCGCTCGGTCTGCGCCGCAATCAGCGGATCATGCGTTACGATGATAATCGTGTGTCCGTCGCGATGCAGCTCGGCCAGCAGCGCCATCAGCTCCTTGCCGCTCTTGCTGTCGAGCGCACCGGTGGGCTCGTCGGCCAGGATCACCTCGCCGCCATTCATCAGCGCCCGCGCCACGCTGACCCGCTGCTGCTGGCCGCCCGACAGGGCATTGGGCCGGTGGCTCAGCCGCTCGCCCAGCCCCAGCCGCGTCAGCAGGTCGATCGCCCGCTTGCGCCGCGCCCCACCATCCACACCGGAATAGATGGCCGGCATTTCCACATTCTCGACCGCGTCGAGATCGGCCAGCAGCTGATAGCGCTGGAAGATGAAGCCGAAATGCTCCCGGCGCAGCTCCGCCAGCGCATCGGGCCCCAGCCTGCCCACCTCGCGCCCGGCAAAGGTGTAGGTGCCCGCGCTGGCTCGATCCAGGCACCCCAGGATGTTCATCAGCGTCGACTTGCCCGAGCCCGACTGGCCCATGATGGCGACCAGCTCGCCCCTGTATATGTCGAGATCGACATCCCTGAGCACCGTCACGGTCTCCGCCCCGGTCTGGAATCGTCGGGTCAGCCCGCGCAGGGAAATGATGGGATCGGTCATGCGCTAGCCGCCCAGGCGCATGCCGGGGCCGCCCAGGCGCATCCCGGGTGGCGGCCCGCCCGGCTGTCCGGCTGGCCGCGCCAGCACCGCGCCGCCACTGACCACCTGCTCGCCTTCGCTCAGCCCGCTCCTGATCTCGGCCATGACATTGTTGTTGAGCCCCACCTCGATCCGCCGTGGCGTGATCGTCTCGGTCGTCGGGTCATAGACCGGCACGACCACATTGCCCTGCGGGTCCTTGCGCGAAACCAGGCCCGAGGACAGCAGCAGCGCATCCGTGACCTCGTCCAGCACGATGGTCACCTGCGCTGTCATCGAGATGCGCAGCTTGTGATCGGGGTTGGGCACGTCGAACAGGCCATTGTAATAGACCGCGCTGTCGGCCGCGGCCGCGTCCGAACCGATCGAGGTTGGCGCCGGCTCCACTTCACGCAGCGTCGCATCGATCTTGACCTCCGGCTCGCCCAGAATGGTGAAATAGACCCGCTGCCCCGCCTGCACGCGCACCACATCTGCCTCGGAAATCTCGGCCTTGATCACCATCGTGTCGAGATCGGCGATCTTGACGATGGTGGGAATGGTCGAGTTGGCGTTCACGGTCTGGCCCTCGTCGACCAGCACGGCGACGATGGTCCCATCGCTGGGCGCCACGATCCTGGTGCGGGCCAGGTCGAGTTCGGCCGATTCCACGCTGAGTTGGGATTGCGCGATCTGCGCATCCAGCTGGTCGATCTGCGCCTGCGCCGAATCGACCGCCGCCTGCGCTGTTTCGAGGTCGGTCTGCGACACCAGGCTATTGGCGCTGAGCTGTTGGTTGCGCGCCAGCGCGGCCTGCGCCTTGACCAGGGTGGCCTGCTGGCTGCGCTTCTGCGCCTCGATGCCGGCAAGCACGGCCTGCGCCGTCTTGACCGCGTTTTCCTGGTCGAGGCTGTCGATCTCGACGATCAGGTCGCCCTTCTTGACGTCCTGTCCCAGCGCCACATGCACCGCCTCGATGCGACCGCTGACCTCGGCTCCCACGCTGACCAGCGAATTGGCCTCGAGCACCCCCGAGGCCAGCACCGTGCGCTCGATATCGCCGCGCGTCACCGCCACGGTATTGGGCACGGTGGCCGCCTGCGGCGCCGCGAGGAAATACCACCACGCCCCCAGCCCCACGCCTCCGAGCAGCACCAGCCCCACCAGCCACTTCACCAACGTCTTCAAGCCGCAAATCCCGCAAAAATCATTTGGCAGCAGGATAATACGTCCGCTCCCCTGGTTCACGTTAGGACTTGGTAAGGTTTGGAAAGGTTGGCGTTGCGCTTGTGGTCAGGCCGCTTCACAGGCTGATATGCTTGGCCACACACAATGACTGTCCGAAAGAATTCCACGCACCCGACCCGGTTGACCGCACCACCCCGTCCGGTCCACCCTGCGCGTCTCCCCGACCATCAGGACTTTCCCAATGTACCAGCTGCTCGATCCCAGCCGCTTTGTCGTCTTCATCACCGGCGCGACATCAGGCTTCGGCGCCGCCGCCGCCCGCCGCTACGTTGCCGCCGGCGGCAAGGTGATCGCGACGGGACGCCGCAAGGATCGGCTGGTCGAGCTGCAAGCCGAACTCGGCGCCGCCAGTTGCCACATTGCCGAGCTCGACGTCCGCGACCGGGCCGCTATCGACGCCACCATTGCCGCGCTCCCCGCCCCCTTCGACCAGATCAACATTGTGCTCGCCAATGCCGGCCTCGCCCTCGGCCTCCAGCCCGCGGCCGAAACCGACATCACCGATTGGGAAACGATGATCGCAACCAACGTGACCGGCCTGGCCTACACGGTCCGCGCCCTGCTGCCAGGCCTCATCGCCAGGGGCGGCGGTCATATCGTGACGCTCGGCTCGGTGGCCGGGGACTATCCCTATCCAGGCGGCTCGGTCTATGGCGCCACCAAGGCCTTCGTGAAGCAGTTTGCCCTCAACATCCGTTCGGACGTCCAGGGCAAGAATGTGCGGGTCACCAACATCGAGCCGGGCCTCACCGAGACCGAATTCTCGCTGGTCCGCTTCAAGGGCGACGAGGGTAAGGCCGCCAAGCCCTATGAAGGGACCAAGGCCATGAACGCCGATGATATCGCCGAGTCGATCTTCTGGGCCACGTCTTTGCCCGCCCATGTCAACGTCAACCGATTGCAGTTGATGGCGACGACGCAGGCCTTCGGACCGTTCGATATCCATCGCGGAAGTTAAGGTTTCGGCAACTATACTGTTGATCCAGAAGTCCTGGCGCCATCATATGCGGGCATGAGGGGAAACACCACGACACCCGGCCTGCTGATGGCCGCCGTAACACTGCTCTGCGTGGCGACATTCGTCGTCGTGGCCGTGTTCGCAACGTCCATTCCCCGTCTGGGCGTCAAGCTGTCGCCCGGTCCCTTGCAGGACGGAGTCTTCATCGTCGGCGTAGATCCCTCCGCAAGCTTCGAAGGGCCTGCCTTCACCCTGCCTGCGGAACTCGTGGCCATTGGCGCGGCGCCCCCGGCGGCAGGCCGGCCTGCCGATTGGCCCGAGCCGGTGCCGGTCGAGGCCGCAGACCTGATCCCCGAGGCCGACACGCTCGAGACCTATCCGGCTCTGCGCCGGTTCCTCGACCGGCAGCAGCAGCTCTACGACGTGCTCAATCAGGACCGGGTCGAACTGCACCTGCGCCACCTCGTCACCGGTGAAACCTACACCGTCATCGGCACCCCCGCGGGCTATCCGATCTGGCGACTGCCGGATGGCTTCTGGGTACAATTGCTCACCGGCATTGCCAGCATGCTGATTGCCGGCTGGGTCTGGGCGCTGCGCCCGCGCAGCCTGGGCCCGGCCTTCTTCGCCATCACCGCCATTGGAATGCTGATGGCCACCGCGACGCTGGCCATCTATGCCAATCGCGAACTGGCCATCGAGGCGACCCTGTTCCGCGCCTTGATACCCATCAACCACATCGGCACCATGCTGTTCGGCATCGCCATGGTGGCCCTGCTGCTCACATATCCGCGTCGGATCGTGCCGCCCGCCTGGCTGCTTGTATTGCCGGTGCTTGTTGGAGCCTTCATCGTCGCCGACCTCAATGAGCTGGGCTCGGGCCCGTCGCAGCTCTATATCGGTGTCGCGCTGCTCATGCTCGCCATCCTGGTCGCTATCGGCCTGCAGTGGTGGCACACTCGCAACCGGCCGTCCGACCGTGCGGCGCTGGGTTGGCTCGGCCTGTCCGTGGTGGCCGGTTCAGGGGCATATACCATCCTCGGCGCCGCCCCTGTCCTGCTCGGCATTCCGTTCGGCCTGCCCCAGAGCCACGTCACCGGCGTGCTGATCGTCATCTATGTCGGCCTGGCGCTGGGGCTCAGCCGCTACCGGCTGTTCGAGCTGGGCGACTGGGCCTACCGCGTCCTGTTCTATACCTTTGGCGCCGTGCTGCTGCTGGTTATCGATGCCGGGCTCATCTTCCTGCTTCAGTTCGAAACCGCCCCGGCACTCGGTGTCTCCCTGCTGCTGGTCGGCTTTGTCTATCTGCCGGCGCGCGACTGGATCTGGCGCCGCCTCACCACACGCCGCCGCATCGAGCAGGACGAACTGTTTTCCGCCGCGCTGGAAATCGCCTTTGCCCCCTCGCCGGCGGCCGGCGCCCGCGAATGGCGAGCCCTGCTGCAACGCCTGTTCGACCCGCTCGAAATCGAGGAGATCGAATCCCCGGCGACGGCGCCCGCAGTCAGCGCTGACGGGCTCCTGCTCGAACTGCCCGCCGTGGGCGGCTCCCCGCCCCTGCGCGTCATCTATCCCTTTGCCGGCCGCGGCCTCTTTTCGCCCAATCATCTCAAGCTCGCCAACAATCTCGTCGCCCTCACCGTGCGCGCGGAGGAAGGTCGTGAGGCCTATATGCGCGGCGTCGGCGAAGAGCGTCGCCGCATGGCGCGGGACCTGCACGACGATGTCGGCGCCCGGCTGCTGACCGGGCTGCACACCGCCGACGAAACCACCCGCCCCACCCTGCAGGCGGCGCTGAGCGACATCCGCGCCATCGTCAGCGGCCTCTCGGGTGAAGAGGCCAGCCTCGATCGCGTGCTCGCCGAAACGCGTCACGAAGCGGCGCGCCGGCTCGAGGCCGCTGAAATCGCACTCGACTGGCCGCTGCCTGAGACCGAGGTCGAGGCCATCCAGCTCGACTATCGCCTGCACAAGGCGCTGACATCGGCCGTGCGCGAAATCGTCTCCAATGCCATCCGCCATTCCGGCGCCAGCCGCTTCACCGTCACCCCCACTCTGTCCCCGGGACACCTGGCCCTGCGCTTCACCGATGACGGCAGCGGCATTCCGGCGGAGGCCCTGTCAGGCGAGACCGCCGGCTTCGGCCTGCGCAACCTGCGCCACCGCATCGAGGATATCGGCGGCCACCTGGTGCTGGCGGCCCAGACCGACGGGACCAGCATCACCCTCGATATTCCCCTCGTCCTCACCGCCCGCCCCCCGGAACCGGGGGTGCTGGAACCGGCAGTTCGGCTTAACTCACCGGCATGACTGTCGACCCAACCCCGCCCCGCCTGTGCCTGCTGATCGAGGACCAACCGCGCACCCGTGACTGGATGCTGGCGGTGCTGGCTTCCGCCTTCCCCGACCTGCGCATTGAAACCGCAGGCACGCTCAAATCCGCCCATTCCTGGCTCGACCGCCATGGCACCGGGCTCTGGCTCGCCATCGTCGATATCGGCCTGCCCGACGGCTCGGGCATCGACATTATCAACCGCCTGCAGCGCGAATATCCCGATGTGCTGCCAGTAGTCGCCACCATCTACGATGACGACGCCCATCTGTTCGAGGCGATTGCCGCCGGCGCCCGCGGCTATGTGCTGAAGGACGAGGAAGCCGACCTGCTCGTCAACTACCTTCGCCGCATCGAGCGCGGCGAACCGCCCCTCTCACCCTCCATCGCCCACCGCATGCTGAGCCACTTCCGTGCCCCGGCCGTCGTCAAGGACGAAGCCGGCCTCAGCCCGCGCGAAACCGAGGTGCTGACGCTGCTGGCGCGCGGCCTCACCGTCTCCGAAGCCGCATCCCGCCTCGGCCTGCAGCCGCAGACCGTGGCGTCCTATGTCAAGGTCATCTACCAGAAGCTCTGCGTCACCAGCCGCGCCGAGGCCACCCGCGAGGCGGTGCGGCGCGGCCTCGCGTGATCTAGAGCCCGAGAAAACGCACCGTGTCTGGATCGACGGGGATGCCCTGGGCCTCGCGCTCAGCCATCCGGTCCCATTCCCGATCGCCCGGCGCCATCACCCGTTCCGCGCCATCACGCACCGCCGCCCCGCGCAGGCTGGCCAGGTACCGTGTGATCATCATGCCGAACAGCTCACGCCCCACGAACTTGGCCGGATCGATCACCAGCACGAAATGGCCCATATTGCGCGGCGTCGAGACATCCCCGCCGGGCCCGCCATACATCGGGATGAAATCGGTATCGAGCGTCGTGCCGGTAAGCAGCGCCGAAAACAGCGTCGCCACGCCAGCCAGGCCTGCGCCCTTGTAGCCGAAATCCGCCCCGCCCAGCGGCAGCAGCATTTCGGCCGCCTGCGGATCCGTGGTCGCCGCCCCATGCGTGTCGGCCGCCACCCCCTCGGGCAGTTGCAGGCCCAGCGAGCGATGCAGCAGCACCCGGTTCATCGGGATCGACGACGTCGCCATGTCGAGCAGCCACGGCCTGCTGTCGGGCACCGGCGCCGCAAAAGCCAGCGGATTGGTGCCGTGAAAGCGCGAGGCGCCGTCAAACAGCGCCACCATCGAATCGGTATTGGTGGTGGCAAAGGTCACATAGCCCTGCTCCGCTCCGGCCAGCGCATAGGCCCCCGCCGCCCCCAGATGGGAGGAATGGGCGATGCCCACCGCGCCCACGCCCGCCTGTCGCGCCAGTTCGATGCCCACCTCGACGGCCTTGTAGGCCGCGTAATGCCCCAGCCCATCATCGCCATCCACCATGGCGCTTCCCGCTGCGCGGATATCCACCCTCAGTTGCGGATCCCTGTTCAGCCGCCCGCCAGCCAGCATGGCGCAATAGTGCTCGGTCAGCCGCACGCCATGGCTGTCCACGCCCAGCGCCGAGGCATGCAGCATGGCCCGTGTCGCAGCCGCCAGCGAAGCCTCGCTGGCCCCCGCATTGCGCAGGGCGCCCGCCACCCTCTGCTCCAGAACCGCCGCCGGAAACCGCTTCGCCGAACTCTCCACCCGTGACCTCCGCAGACTCAATGGCTTACCTTAGCACCATGCCACCACCGCATGGGGCGTCCGCCAACTTTCCTCTTTCCCTCATCGCGCACCGGACTATGCTCATCCCAACAGTTGAGACCGCCCATGCCCACCATCGACCCCGTCACCCGCGACCTCTGGCAGGTCATTGCCGCCACCGATGAAATCGTGCCCGGCATAATCGAGACCACCCTGCTGCTCGATATCAGGATCGCCCTCACCCGCGACAGCGACGGCAACCCGGTCGTCTGGCGCCGGACCGACGAAGAGCAGGGTGATGAGATCGACACCGAAACCATCATCGATCGCCTGCCCGCCATCACCGGCTACGGCTATATCTGGACCAGCCTCGGCAGCCCGCCCGCTGCGCTCTTCCCCATCCCCGAATATGCCGAACCCGATCGCAAGAACATGAGTTGCGGCTCCATCGGCATCCATGTCTCCGCCCCCCGCGCGGTGGAGAACTTCCTCGACATGGGCCACTTTCCGTACGTCCACACCGACATCCTCGGCGCCGAGCCCCATACCGAGGTCAAGGAATATGACGTCGAGGTCTCCGAGGAGCGCGACGAGGTGCTGGCCACCAGATGCCGGTTCATCCAGCCGCGCGCCGCCAAGTCGGCCACCTCGGCCATGGAAGTCGAATACGTCTATCGCGTCCCCCACCCCTTCTGCTCGGTGCTCTACAAATCCTGCCCGGAGGACGAGAGCCGCCGCGATGTCATCGCCATTTTCCTCCAGCCCATGACCCAGGAGCGCTGCCGCGCCCACCTGCTGCAATCGATGATCGATTCCACCTCCACCATCACCGATCTCCGCCGCTTCCAGCAGACCATTTTCGGCCAGGACAAGCCCATCCTCGAAAACCAGTATCCCAAGCGGCTTCCCCTGGACCCCAGGTCCGAAACACCCATCCGCGCCGACAAATCCGCCATCGCCTACCGCCGCTGGCTGAGCCAGAAGGGCATTACCTATGGCGTGATCCCGGTGGCATCGTAGTAGACCTCATGGTGAGCCTGTCGAACCACGAGGTCTTGGCAATGAATGCGCAGCCATCGCTTCCCTCCCCCTTGTGGGGAGGGAATGAGGGTGGGGGTGAGCCACACCCACCGCGTTCGCGGCGCCACCCCTCCCCAACCCTCTCAGATCGCGTTGCCCCGTACGCCAGGGTAGCGAGCAGCAAGTTTCAGATCGTGGCGCGATCCCAGTCCATCGC
>NZ_JACZKG010000016.1 GCF_014860165.1 Devosia sp. | reverse complement strand
TAGCGATAGCGGTCGGGGGCTGAAGCGGCGGCTGGCTCCGGGGCAAGGCCGCCACCGGGCTGGATGAACCAGCTTTGCATCACCGGCGGCACCGGGGGATAGCGGTCATATTCGCGCCATTCGCCAAGCCCGGTAATGTGGATGCGCACCGGCTTGTCGCGGAGGCCGGTGGCGTCGCCGAGCAGCTTGGCGCGCATCCAGACCAGGGTTTCGCGCATGCTCTCGGCCTGCAGGTCGTTGGCGATATGGGTCCAGGGGCCGATGGTGAGATGGGGTGTGTGTCCCGCCGACACCAGCGTCTGGTAATCGCGCAGCAACTGGTCGATCATGAAGTCGTGCCAGCCGGAAATGAAGTGGTTGGGCGGCGTTTTCGGTCCCAGCCGGTGGCGGTGGTCGATGGCGTGCCAGAAGTCGTCATTGCCGATGGCGTTCTCGAACCAGCTTTGCCAGAACGGCACATCGTGGCCCACTGCGGCATTGTCGGCATTGAGCAGCGGCAAGGTCATGGCCGCCTTGGCGGTGCGTTTCTCGACGCCGCCGGAAAACATCGTCCCGGTCATCTTGAGCGGATTGCCGCGCAGGCCCTCGATCACCTGCAGCCAGCTCAGCCACAGGCCGAGATGAAAGGCGCCCGAGGGGAAGACCACGGACTGGAACTCGGCTGATGTGACCTTGGTGGCCATGGCCGAGATTTCGGGCAGCTCATCGCAGATCGCCCATTGCGCATAGCCAAGATAGGACGGGCCGGAAAGGCCGAGGCGGCCATCATACCAGGCCTGATCCCTGATCCAGCGCAGGGTAGCAAGTCCGTCGGCGCGCTCATTGACCAGCGGGTCGAACTGTCCGCCGGACTTCTCGGTGCCGCGGCAGGCCTGGAGCACCACATTGAAGCCGCGCTCGGCATAGCATTCGGCGACCGTGCCGAAGCCGCTGCGGCCATAGGGCAGGCGCATCAGAATGGTGGGGTGGGGCCCCTTGGCGCGCGGGGAATAGACATCGGTCATCAGGGTCACGCCATCGTCCATCGGCAGGGCGATGTTGCGCTTGCGGGTGGTGCCAAAAAGGCGCGGCGGCAGATTGTAGACCTTGGCGAGGACCAGGCTTCCGACGCTCATCGCCTCAATCCACGAAGTCGAACTTGTCGACGTCGAACAGGCCGCGATCGGTCATCTTGAGGTGCGGGATGACGGGCAGGGCGAGGAACGCGACCTGCAGGAACGGCTCGGGCAGCACGCAATCGAGCGCATAGGCGGCGTCGCGCAGGTGGTGCAGGTCATGCGTCACCTCTTCGAACGGCTTGGGGCTCATCAGGCCGGCTATGGGCAAAGCCAGTTCGGCTGTCACCTTGCCGCCATCGGCCACGGCGAATCCGCCGCGCAACTCGATCAGGCGGTTGACTGCCGCCGCCATGTCCGCGTCGGTGGCGCCGATGACGGTGATGTTGTGACTGTCATGACCCACCGAAGAGGCGATGGCGCCGCGCTTGAGGCCGAAGCCGCGCACGAAGCCGCGGCCGATATTGCCGTTCTTGCCATGCCGCTCGATGACGGCGACCTTGAGCACGTCGGCGGCGAGGTCGGGTTGCAGACCGGCTTCGGTGACTTCTAGTGTCGCCTCGTCCCGGAAGGTCAGGATCAGGCCCGGCTTGACGCCGATCACCGGCGTGCTGTTGCGGCCGGGCTTGGGCTGGGCGATGAAGTCGTCGGCCGATACGGGCTTGGCCTTCATCGAGGAGAGGCCGACGGATTCGACCGGCTTGCGGGCGGCGAACAGAGCCGGCACCACCAGCCTTCCGCCGGTAATGACGTCCGACACACGGCAATCCTCAAGGCTGTCGAGCAAGGCGATATCGGCGCGCCAGCCTGGTGCGAGCAGGCCGCGGTCGCGCAGGCCGAAGATGCGGGCCGCCGAATGGCTGGCGGCACGATAGACATGGTGCAGCGGCCGGCCCATGGCGATCAGGCGGCGGATGGAGCTATCGAGATGGCCTTCCTCGGCAATATCGAGCGGGTTGCGATCGTCGGTGCAGAGGGCGACGAAACTCGAGGTGTTTTCGTCGAGCACCTCGGCGAGGGCCTTGAGATCCTTGGAGACCGACCCCTCGCGGATCAGGATGGCCATGCCCTTGCTGAGCTTCTCGCGCGCCTCGGCGGCCGAGGTGGCTTCATGGTCGGTGCGGATGGCGGCGGCAAGATAGCCGTTGAGGGCCGTGCCCCGCAGCAGCGGCGCGTGGCCATCGATATGGCCGCCCTGGAAGGCAACGAGCTTGGCGATGATGCCGGGATCGGCATTGAGCACGCCGGGGAAGTTCATCATTTCGGCGAGGCCGATGACCTTGGGATGGCTGCGGAACGGCTCGAGATCAGCGATTTCGAGCGCGGCGCCCGAGGTCTCGAAGCCGGTTGCCGGCACGCAGGACGACAGGTTCACCCTGATATCCATCACCGTCTGCTCGGCGCAGTCGAGGAAATAGCGAATGCCCTCGGCGCCCAGCACATTGGCGATTTCGTGCGGATCGCAGATGACCGTGGTGACGCCATGGGGCAGTACGCAGCGGTCGAATTCGAACGGGGTGACCAGCGAGGATTCGATGTGCAGATGCGTATCGATGAAGCCGGGCACGGCAAAACGTCCGCCGCCATCGATGACCGTCTTGCCCTCATAGCTGGCATGGGTGCCCACGATGCGGTCGCCGACGATGGCAATGTCCGTGCTGGTCACCGCGCCGGTGATGACATCGAGCAGTCGCACATTCTTGATGACCAGATCGGCCGGCTCCTTGCCCTGTCCGGCCATGATCATGCGGGTGAGGGTGGCGGCAGTGGTCATCGGGTTATCCTGGATATTGGTCATGGCCGAAGGTCAGCCCCGGCGCGGGCGGCGTCAAGGGCTGGTGGCGCGATGTCGCGGAACCGGCGCGGTATAAGCACCGTTGCACTCCCACAACCAAGGAGAGCGTCATGAAAACCTATGACCCCGACAAGACCACGACCGAAGTCCGGCAGGGCAGTCCACGCAAGATGAATGCGCGCGTGCTGGTCACGTCAATGATCGGCGTCATTGTCCTGTTCGCCATTATCTATCTGGTCTACACGCTGACCCAGTCCAATCCCAGCTGACCATGCGGCTCATCAGGACCGGGCGAGACGAGCTGACACTGGTGCGCCAGCGCCGCGGCAAGGGATTTTGCTATCGCGATGCCGATGACGCATTGGTGGCGGACGCGGCGACACGCGATCGCATCAGCGCGCTGGGCATTCCCCCCGCATGGCGCGATGTGCGCATCGCCCCCAATCCCAAGGCCCATATCCAGGCGCTTGGTGTCGATGAGGCAGGGCGCCACCAATATATCTATCACCCTGAATGGGAACTCCGGCGCGAGGGCAAGAAGCACAAACGGCTGGCCTCGCTCACCTCGGTCTTGCCACGCCTGCGACGCGGCGTGGCTGCGGCTCTCAGCGCCGAAACGGGCAGCAAGGCGCTCGCCCTGGCCATCGCCGTCGCCTTGATCGACCGGACCGCCATGCGGGTGGGGCGGGAGAAATATCTCGAAACCAGCGGCACGCGCGGCGCCGGCACGCTCTTTTCGCGCGACATGCGCATCAATGGCGACGAAGTCTGCATGACCTTTGCCGCCAAGGGTGGCAAGCAGGCGGAATATTGCCTCACCGACGCCAAGCTGGCCGATGCCATCAAGCGCATCCTGACGCTGCCCGGCAAGCGGCTGCTGGTGTGGCGCGACGAGGCCGGCAAGGTGCGTCCGATCAAGACCGGCGCGATCAACGCCTATCTGCGCGAACTGACCGGCGCCGAGATTTCCGCGAAGGACTTCCGCACCCTCCATGCCAGCGCCCTGGCGGCCGAGACACTGGCGGAGATGGAGGTTGGCAAGTCGGAGACGGCGCGGCGGCGGCAGATGGCCCAAGTGGCCAGGCAGGTGGCTGAAGTTCTCCGCAACACGCCGGCCATTTCGCGCAAGTCCTATATCGCGCCATGCCTGTTCAAGCTGTTCGACGATGGCAAGCTGAAGGGCATGTGGGAATCAGCTGGCAGGGGTGGACCGGGCCTGCTGCAACGGGAGCGGCGGCTGGGCGCGGTGCTGGCCGCTATCGGGTAGGGTCCATCGCCTCTCCCAAGCCGGCAGAGGCGTGGAGGTGTCAGGCGGCGCCCCGGCCGGCAAAGGCCTGCCGCACCTGCTCTTCGAGCTGTGTGGGATGGCCCGCGCGGAGATCGCTGCCGGCATGGAAGCAATAGCGGTTCCGGCCGCCCGACTTGGCCTGGTAGAGCGCGCCATCGGCGCGTGCCACCAGTTCGGCATCGGTCTGGGCCAGGTCTGGTGCCGTGGCGATGCCGATGCTGACGCCAATCTGGAGGGGATGGCCGGCAATGTTGAAGGGCGGCTGCAGCACGTCGATCACCCGCTGGGCGAGGCGCCCCGCATCGCCATGGGTGGTGATGCCAGGCTGGATGATGGCGAATTCGTCGCCGCCAAGTCGCGCCAGCGTGTCTGATGGCTGCAGCATGCTGGTGATGCGCGCGGAGACCTGGCGCAGCAATTCGTCGCCGGCTTCATGGCCCAGCGTGTCGTTGACCTGCTTGAAACGATCGAGATCGAGCGCGAGCAGCGCCAGGCGCGGTTCGCCGGTCTGCATGGTGCGCATGGCGGTATCGAGGCGATCGCGGAACAGCGCGCGATTGCCCAGGCCCGTCAGCGGATCGTGCAGGGCGCGATGCTGGGCATCGGCGCGCTCGGCCTGCAGCTGCGACGAGGCGCGCTGCAGGTTGCGCATAAGCGCGACAATGATCGCGCCGGTCACGAAGAGGGCGCCGAGCAGGGCGGGCAGGGTATCGCCGAGAATGCGGGCGCCCGGACGGTCTGGGCTCCACTTGAACCAGGCGAGGGGCTGGCCCGCCTTGTCGCGGATCGCCAGCGCGGCCTCGGAACCGGCGACGTCGGGGCTGGTTTCGAAACGGGCGTCGTCGAACAGATATTGCGTCTCGATCTGGCGCGCCAGGGCGTCATCGAGCATCACCACCGCCACATAGACTGGCTCGGTTCCCACTGGCGCGAAGTCGGTGCCGACACTGAGCAGCATCGGCATGACGCTGACGATGGCGGGCCTATCCTCGATCAGGGCCATGTCGACCACGGCCGGCGGTGCCTCGCCGACGAAGTTGTTGAATGCGTCGATGGCGGCGAGGTTGTCGAGCGAGTGCAATTGCTCGATCAACGGGGCGATCGTGTCTCGTACCGGTTCGACCGCCTTGGCCGGCACCTGGCCGCCGTCGCGCATGGCGTAGATTGCCCGGCCGTTGCCATGGAGCAGATAGACGCGGCTCTGGCCGTAATAGTCAAAGGCGGTCGGGCCGATATTCTCGTTGAGCCAGTCGACGTCGCGCTCAGCCACGGCGGTCACGGCTTCGTCCCAAACGGCGAGCTCTTCCTGTCCCACCGGTACGGCGGCCATCTGATCGGCAAGGGCCTGCTCCAGCAGCCGGGTCTGTCGCGCCAGTGCGTGATCGTCGGTTCGGCCGACCGACCAGGTAACGAAGCCGGCTACGGTGCCGATGGTCACCAGAATGGCGATGATGATGGGCAGCATTACCTTGCGCGAAAACTGCCAACCCGATGTGTTCGACTGCGTCATGAACCTGTCCCCTGACGGTTTGCGGGGCAGTTTCCGTCGGGCCGCTTACCGGCCGGTGAATCGGCCGGGCGGCATCCAATCGCGGTTAACGGGGGTTTCACGCCGCCGTGGTGCGGCGGCGGCGTTCGGGACTGTTGGCCTTGTCGGCAAAGATGGCGGTGATCCGCTCGTCGGGAACGCCGCCCGAAAACAGGAAGCCCTGCAGCGTATTGCAGCCGAGGCGACCAAGGATGGCAGCCTGGGTTTCGGTCTCGACGCCCTCGGCCGTCACTTCGATGTCCATGGCATGGGCCAGCGTAACGATGGCCTGGGTGATTGCAACCGACACGTGACCATCGGCCAGCTGCATGACAAAGGAGCGGTCGATCTTGATGCGGTCTACCGGATAGCGCTTGAGGTAGCTGAGCGACGAGTAGCCGGTGCCGAAATCGTCAAGCGCGATGTGAATGCCCGCAGCGCGGAAGGTGCGAAGGTTCTGCGCCGACACATGCTCGTCGTCGAGCAGGATGGACTCGGTGATTTCGAGCTCGAGATCGAGCGACCGCATGCCGGTTTCGCGCAGGATATCGAAGACCTGCGCGGAGAAATGCGGGTTGCGCAGCTGGGTCGGCGAGATGTTGACGGCGATGGTGCGACCGGGGGCGCCCGCACCCAGGGCGCAGGCACGGCGCAGCACGAACTCGCCCAGGGCCTCGATGAGACCGGTATTCTCGGCCACCGGGATGAAGCGCGCGGGGGAGATCTGTCCGTATTTGGGATGATTCCAGCGGGCCAGGGCCTCCGCGCCGATCACCTTTCGCGTGCGCTGGTCGATCAATGGCTGGAAGGCTACCGATAGCTGGTCGTCGCGCTGCAGCGCCTCGCGCAGTTCGCCCTCGATGGTGTGCTGCAGCTGCAGCAGCTCGTTCATGTGCTCTTCGTAGACGGCAGCGCGGTTGCGGCCGCCGGCCTTGGCCTCATAGAGCGCGATATCGGCCTTGCGCACCAGTTCACGCGGCTCGGTATTGCCACCTGACGCGTTGACGATGCCGATGCTGACCCCGACATGGGCCTTGAAATGGTTGAGGTCGAAGGGGCGGCCGATGGACTCGATGATGCTGGCCGCCAGGCTGGCTACATCCTGGGGCTGGTCCCGCGACACCAGGAGGATGCCGAACTCGTCGCCGCCCAGCCGTGCGATCATAACGCCGTGGCCGACCACGGCGCGGATGCGCTGGCCGACCGTGCAGATCAGTTCGTCGCCGGCCTGGTGCCCGAGTGTATCATTGACCTGCTTGAAGCGGTCGAGGTCCAGCATCAGCAGCGAGAGCTGAGTACCCATGCCCTGGCGGTCCGTCAGCACGCGGGCCAGGTGGGTGTCGAAGCTCATGCGGTTGGGCAGGCCGGTCAAGCGGTCATGGGCCGCCTGGTATTCGGCATTGCGCCGGCCGACCTCCAGTGCTGCCGACGACCGGTGGAGCTGGCGCAGCAGCAGGAAGACGAGAATTGCGGCCACGGCAAAGGCGACGCCCAGCACGGGCCCGGTCTGGAGCAGCATTGTCCGGCCCGGACGGTCGCGCTCCCAATCGAAAAAGGCCACGAAGCGCCCGGCATTGTTGATGATGGAGTGGGTGGCGCGGTCAGGTCCGTCGGTGCGGACCAGGCTGAAATTGCCGTCTTCGAACAGGTATTCGCGGTTGAACTGATCGGCCGTGCTGCCATCGAGGAACTGCACCACGGCAATCAGGGGCTCGGAGCCGGCAGGCTGCACGATGGCGCCGGTATCGGACACGATGGTCATCACGCTCACGATTGCGGGCAGGCCTTCGACCACGGCAAAATCGGACACCGAGACCGGCACAGGCACGGTGCCCGGAACGACAAAACGGGTGGCCTGTGCACGCACGCGATTGACCAGCTGTTGCACCGGGCTGGCGATGCGCCGGTAATTGGGCGTCTCGACCGAGACACCGTCCTCCATCATGTAGAGTGGTTGGGCGATGGCATCGAGGATAACGATCCTGTGGTGGCCGAAATACTGGTACATCCATTGGCCGATATTGCGGTCGACCCAGTTGAAGTTGAACATCAGCCTGGTGTTGACCACGGTGTCGTCGCGCGCCGCGATACTGGCCAGTTCGTGCTGCAGGCGCGCGCGGCGGGCTTCGATGACATGCTGGAACATGGTGCTCTGCCGTTCCAGCGCCCGCTCATCGATGCTGGCAGTCGACCAGAAGACGAAACCGAGCACGCCGGCGGCCGTTATCAGCAGTGCAAGGACGACAGGCAGCAGAACAGCGGCAGAGAACTGCCAGCGTTCGAGTGTCGAGGTCTTGGACTGCATCAAGGAACCGGTTTTTTGTATTGCGGATGCAGACCATAGCCCGGCGGAATTGCGGACTGGTTACCAGCAGGTGCCCACCGCCGGCCAAAGTGCTGGGACGCGTACCAAATCGGCGGTTCTCGCCTTCGCGCCGCCGGCCTTGTGGTCTAGAAATGTCGCGTTCCCTTCTTGAGTACCGGAAACCTGCCATGACCAAAGTCCGCGCCCTCGTCCTCGAACGCCAGCATGAGCTGGCCTTGCGTGACATCGACCTGCCGCTGGACGTCGGGCCGGGCATGGTCAGGATCGCCATCCACACGGTGGGTGTCTGCGGCTCGGACGTGCACTACTACACCCATGGCAAGATCGGGCCGTTCGTGGTCAATGCGCCCATGGTGCTGGGGCATGAGGCTGCCGGGACGGTCACCGAGGTGGGTGCCGGGGTGAGCCATCTCAAGGTCGGCGACCGCGTCTGCATGGAGCCGGGCATTCCCGACCCCAATTCGCGCGCCAGCCGGCTGGGCATGTACAATGTCGACCCCGCTGTCCAGTTCTGGGCGACGCCGCCGGTGCATGGCGTGCTGACGGCAGACGTGGTGCATCCAGCCAATTACACATTCAAGCTGCCCGACCATGTGAGCTTTGCCGAAGGCGCAATGGTCGAGCCGTTCGCCGTGGGCATGCAGGCGGCGAGCAAGGCGAAGATCGCGCCCGGGGACACCGCGCTGGTGCTGGGCGCCGGGCCCATCGGCACCATGGTAGCCCTGGCCGCGCTGGCCGGTGGCTGCGCACGGGTGATCGTTGCCGACCTGGCCCAGCCCAAGCTCGACATTGCGGCCCAGTATCAGGGGGTGATCCCGGTCAATATCCGCCAGAAGAGCATCGTGGACGAGGTGAAGCGCCTGACCGAGGGCTGGGGCGTGGACGTGGTGTTCGAATGCTCGGGCTCCCCGCATGCCTGGAAAACCATCATGGAGCTGCCGCGCCCGGGCGGCGCCATCGTCGTGGTCGGCCTGCCGGTCGAGCCGGTGGCAGTCGATATTGCCGGCGCCTCGGTCAAGGAACTGCGCATCGAAAACGTGTTCCGCTATGCCCACCAGTATGATCGCGCCATCGCGCTGATCGCTTCGGGTAAGGTGGATCTCAAGCCACTGATCTCGGAGACATTTGCCTTCGAGGAGTCCAAGGCGGCGTTCGATCGGGCGGTGGAAGCACGGCCAACAGATGTGAAGCTGCAGATCAGGGTGGCGGAGTAAGGGGGCCTTCGGGCCAGGAGGAGAACGACATGGACCTGAACCTGCGCGACAAGGTTGCCGTCATCACGGGGGGCACTGTGGGCATCGGGCTGGCGGTGGCGGAGGGGTTGGCGGCCGAGGGCGTCAACCTGGTGCTGGTCGGACGCAACAAGGAGCGGGCCGATGATGCAGCGGTGCTGGTGGCGCAGAAGTTCGGCATCATCGCCACAGCCATCGCCGCCGATGTCGCTACGGCCGAGGGCTGCGACGCGGTCATCAACGGCACGACCAAGGCCTTTGGCGGGGCCGACATTCTCATCAACAATGCCGGGACCGGCTCCAACGAGACCATTGCCGAGGCGGACGACGCCAAGTGGCAGTATTACTGGGACCTGCATGTGATGGCCGCGGTGCGGCTGGCGCGGGGGCTGGTGCCTTCAATGAAGCGGCGGGGCGGCGGCGTCGTGCTGCACAATGCCTCGATCTGCGCCGTGCAGCCGCTCTGGTACGAGCCGATCTACAATACGACCAAGGCGGCGCTGATGATGTTTTCCAAGACGCTGGCCAACGAGGTCGTTGGCGACAATATCCGCGTCAACACCATCAATCCGGGGCTCGTGCTCACCCCTGACTGGATCAAGACGGCCAAGCAGATTGCCGGCGAGGACGGGTGGGAGGCTCATCTGCAGGGCGTCGCCAACGAAGCCGGCGGCATGAAGCGTTTCGCTACGCCCCGGGAACTGGCGAACTTCTTCGTCTTCATGTGTTCGGACAAAGCAAGCTACTCAACCGGCAGCACATATTTCGTCGATGGCGGGTGGCTGAAGACGGTGTAGGGTGGTGGGGCGCCGGAACCAAGCCCCACAATCGGTGTTGTCAAACCAGCGTCACGAACCCCGGAATTTCGCCATGGATGCCGGCAATGAATTCGGCTTCGTCCAGACCTACCTGCCACAGCATGTCATTGCCATCCGCCTGCTGATCGCCGCCATTCTGGGCGCCATGATCGGCATCGAGCGGGAGTGGCACACGGCCGAAGCGGGCCTGCGCACCCATATCCTGGTGGCGACGGCAGCGTCGCTGTTCACCATCCTCGCCTTCGAAATCTATCACGGCGTCGGCCCGGGCAGCAGTGGCGCACGGGCCGACCCGATCCGCGCGGTCGAAGCGGTCACCGCCGGGATCGCGTTTCTGGGCGCGGGTGCCATTTTCAAGACCGGGAACACCGTGCAAGGCCTGACCACCGGCGCCGGCATGTGGC
>NZ_JACZKG010000015.1 GCF_014860165.1 Devosia sp. | reverse complement strand
GGGGGATGGTGGGCGGCGGCTCGGCCACGGCCATGGACCAGCCTGATGATGCGAGTTTCCGGGTGAGGAAATCTGCCTCGATGGTACCCTTGTCGATGGCCGAATTGGCCGTCCCGGTTACGGTCCAGCCCGCGCCGTCATAGACGACGCTGCCCTCGCGCAGCCATTGCAGCAGGCTGAGCCCGGTCTGGGCCGAGGCGACAAAGCCATTGGGCTCGCCGGACGCGTAAGTCATTGTTTCGGTTGCCGCTTGTCCTGCCGCGGCGAGCAGTTGCGCCTCGTCGGCGGCGCTGGGAACCTGGCCGGAAAGGGCGATGGCGCCGGTCGCGTCCTTGGTCGCCGCCCAGGAATAGCTGCTGGCGCGTGGCGCCAGGATTTCGGCGCGCGCCAGGACCAGGCCCTGCGGGGCCTGCTGGGCCATCATGGCAAGCAGCGCATCGTAATCGGCACCGGAGCGGGCGGTTCCGGCGATGGTCAGCACATTGTCGCGCAGCGCTATGCGGCCCTCACTCATCAGTTGGAGCGCATCAAGTCCGTAATCGGCGCCCGAGCGGTAGCGCTCCGGCGCACCGCGTCCGAGCTTGAGATAGCTGGTGTCGGCGCCTTCACGGAGGCTGAAGGCCTCGCGCGTCGCCTCGTCTGGTACGTAGCCATCGAATACGACGACACCACCGGCCTGGCGTGTGGCGCTCATCCAATAGTCGGCGATGCGCGGCGGTTCGAGGGTGACGATGGTTCCCGACGGCTCGAGCGTTTCGACAATGCCCTGGGCGATTTCCAGTGTGACCGGGGCGCCGGTGAGCGTGCTCTGGCCATCGGTGATGTTGGCGGCGCCATATTCGAGGCGGGCAAGCTGTTCCAGCAGCTGCTGGGAAAGATCAGCAAAACCAGTGGGTTCGCCGGAACCCAGCGCCAGCCCGGTCGCGACCTGCGCGCCCGACACATCGGCGGTGCGGTAGCGCTCGGCAAGGGCATTGTCCGGCACGTAGCCAGACACATCGATCCGCTTGCCGTCGAAGTTGGCACTCCACTGATAGGGGGTGACGAGCGCGGGCGTGATGCTGACCTCACCCAGCGCGAGCCCGGCCGGCGCACCGGCGCGCAGGACGATCAGCAGGTCGCGGAAGGCGCGCTCGGACTTGGCACGGCCATTGAGGCTGATGGTCAGGTCGGTGACCGTGGCCTCGCCCTGATCAAAATACTGCAGCTGATCGATAGCGAATTCGGCTCCGGCCACCCACGCGCGGCGATCGGGCACACCCGAGCGCAGTTCGAGCACCCCCTGCTCCAATCCGGCGAGCGACAGCAGGCGCTGCCGGGCAGTCTCGTTCGGCACGCCGCCGGAAAGGTTGATTGCACCCTGCTCGATGCTTGCCTGCAGCATATAGGGAGAAGCCAGCGGCGCGAGGGTGACATCCGGCGTGACGGAGCGAACGCCGTCGAGAGCCGCAAGCCGGGCGATGGCGGCATCCAGCAGGGCCTGGTCGGTGATGGTGCCCGTCAAGGTCACGTCGCGGACATCGAGCGACAGCTCGGCCCAGTCGTAGCCGCCAGCGACCATCGCCGCAGCGCCGCGCGCCGCGAGATCGTCCGCGATATCAGTCGATGTCATCGCCAGGCACAAGGTTGTGCCGCCCAGGACAGTGGCGAGTCCCGGCACGACCCACTTGATGAGGTCCCTGATCATTCCCGTTCCAGTGAATGTCCGCAATTGCGGCAAAGCTAGTGCATTTCGCGGCGGGAGGAAACGAAAATGGACGGCGTAAGTGATTGTTTCAGCGGGATTATTTTGGTGGTGCCGGCGCGGGGCGCGGCAGCCGGCCAGAATTCACAGAATCAGTGTCATCGGGCGCTGGCCGGTTTGCCGGTCATGGCGGCAAAGGCCGGAAATCCGTTCCGAGTGGGCCGTCCTGATTGGACGTGGACAGACCTCAGGATGGATCCCGGCCTGCGCCGGGATGACGTTGTGGGCGGAGGAACACCTAGCCCGCAAAAGCAGAAAGGCCCGGCGTGAGCCGGGCCTTTCCGTAAGCCAGAGTAATCCGAGGATTACTGGAAGGCCTTGGCAGCCTTGAAGGTGACCTTGTAGGCACCGTTCTGCTGGACAGTGGCACCAACCGACGACGAGAAGCCGCCGCCCGGGGTCCAGGCCAGTTCGGCCTTGCCGTAGAAGTCGGAGAACGCAGCGCGAACCGGAGCCGGAGCAACGTCGGCGGCATGGCCGTAGACGCCGATTTCGCCGGTCAGCTTGATGGTTTCGGTCAGCGAAGCGATCAACTGAGCAGCAACCTGGTAGCCGTCACCGAAGCCAGCGTCAGCGTCGTTGAAGTAACGACCGCCGATGTTGATTTCGATGCCTTCAGCAACGGTTGCACCAAGCGATGCGCCGAAACCGAAGTCGGTGCCGAGATCAACGCCAGCAGCGGTGCGGGCGCCGAGGGCTTCAGCCGACACAGCAAGCTTGAACATGTCGAACTTAGCTTCAGCCGAAACCAGGCCGTTCCAGTAGGACGAGTAGGCAGCATTGGCGGGGACGTAAGCACCACCAACAGCCAGGGCAGCACGAACCTTGAACGCGTCGAAGGTTGCGGTCACGCCGGTGTGGATGAGGTAGGTGTCGCCAGCGGTCTGAACGCCGTCGAGGATGCCACCAACAGCACCGCTGAAGTGAGCGGTGATGCCCGAACCAGCATAGTCGAGAACGCCGACCAGGGTACCGGCCTTTTCGTTGCCAGTGGTGGCAGCGTTCAGGACAGTTGCGCCGGTAGCGCCGCCGGAGTCGAGGTTTTCGAGACCGATCTTGGCGATCAGGCCTTCGCCGATGTTCGACCACAGCTGGATGACATGGCCACCACGCTTCGGCGTGAAGCCGCCAGCGTTTTCGTCAGCGATGACGCCGGTGTCAGCACGCGAGGAGATGAACAGGCCGGTGAAGTTGAAAGGCTCGTCGTCGCCCTTGTTGAAGATCGAACCGCGCTTACCAGCGGTCAGGACGGTGGTATCACCAACCTGGACGTAAGCTTCGTCGATCACGACGTTGCTGCCGGTTTCACGCTGCTCAACGCCGGGGAAGCCGCCGATGGCAGTGCCGCCGTTGCGAACGCGAACGCGGTCGTCATGCTTCAGCTTGATGACAGCCTGAGCAGGACCAAAGTCGCTGCCGGCGGTGCCGACGAACTTCAGCCAAGACTGAACGCGCGATTCCCAGTCATTGTTGCTGGTGCCAGCAATGTTGCTGGGAACGTCGATGGTGACGTTGCCGAGAGCGGTCGGCATCGCAATCGCGTAGGACTCGTTGTAGTTGCCCCAGTTGAATTCATACTTCACTTCGCCCGAGATCTGCAGGCAGTTGGTGTCGGACGAAATGGTCAGGCCCGACAGGCCCAGCTCGTCGCAAACGTCCAGCGAGGTGAGGACGCCCAGATCGGCAGCGAAGCCAGCGGTCGAGAGACCGGCAGCAGCGACAGAACCGAGGATAAGGCTCTTGAGTTTCATTAGTTGACCTCCAAAGTCAGTCATTCTTAGTGCCGGTTACCCAGCGGTTTGTCGTAACGCGACCACACTATTCGTGGTGCAGTGTGTTGCCGTCGCGCTGCGACCGACAAACGATCCCATGCATGGATTCGCAAGACCCACTCTACGCATCGAGGAAAATGACGCAATCGCGCAAAAGCCGTTTTGCGGGTCTGGCAATATGGTTGAGAACCGGATGTTGCAGATTCAGCACACAGATGGAAACGAGCTGTTAACCCGGCTGAACGAAGCGTTAAAATTCCAGCATTTCGGGGACTTTGCGCCCATGGCCGCCCGCTTTGCGGTCATTAATTCGGTCAAATGGGCAGATGAAACTTCGCCATGGACGTAGCGGCGATGCGGCGCGAATGTGCCCACAATCTGGAATCGAAGGGGCGGCCCAATCCGCTCCGCCACAATTGGGAGGGCGCATGTCAGGGCAAAAGAAGGTCGCGGTCGTCACTGGAGGAAGCTCGGGCATCGGGCGGGCGGCGGCCCTGGGCCTGGCCGCTGCGGGCTACGATGTTGCCATCTGCGGACGTCGGGCCGATGCGCTGCAGTCGACCGCTGCCAGGACCAAGGGACATTGGGGCGAATGTGATGTGACTGACCCTGCCGCGGTGGCGCATTTCTTCACCGGGGTCAAAGAGGCCTATGGCCGGATCGACGTGGTGTTCAACAATGCGGGCCGCTTCGCGCCGGCCGTCTCGTTCGGCGATCTCGACGTGGTCACCTGGCAGGAAATGGTCAATACCAATCTCAATGGCGCATTCTATGTGGCGCGCGAAGCCTTCCGCGCCATGCGCGACCAGAACCCGCAGGGTGGACGGATCATCAATAATGGATCGATCTCGGCCTATGTGCCGCGCCCCGGCGCCGCATCCTATACGGCCACCAAGCACGCGATCACCGGCCTGACCAAGGCGATTTCGCTGGATGGGCGGGCTTTCAACATCGCCTGCGGACAGATCGATATCGGCAATGCCGCCACCGACATGACAACCCATATGAACAGCGGGTCGCTGCAGGCCAATGGCACGATCGTGCCGGAGCCGACATTCGACGTGAGCCATGTGGTGGATGCGCTGCTCTATATGGCGGGGCTGCCGCTAAACGCAAATGTGCAGTTCATGACGGTGATGGCGACAACCATGCCCTATATTGGCCGCGGCTAGGGCCGGCCGCCATTCACTGATGCTGGCCTGCAAACGGCAAGCTCTTCCGCTTCCGGTGCTCACGTACTGATGTACGCTGCGCGCCGGTTCTCGGAGCTCGCCGTTTTCGGCTCAGCCTGAGTGAACGGCGTTGGCCCTAGTTCCAGCGCCCCAAACCTTGTTGCCGCCGATCCAGGTGGATTTGACCTGCCGCGCATCGGACAGATGCGCGAAGTTCGCCACCGCGCCAGGTTGCAGATGGCCGAATTCGGATTGAATGCCCATCGCCCTGGCGGGGTAGAGAGAGGCCATGCGGATGGCTTCTTCGAAGGGCAGGCCCATGCGGCCATGCATGAATTCGACGGCGTCGATCATGTCGAGATCGGCCCCGGCCAGGGTGCCGTCGGCGAGGCGCAGGGCGCCGTCGGCGCGGGTGATGGTGCGCCCGTTGAGCGTCAGGGTCGTGAGGTCCGTGCCGGTCTGCGACATGGCGTCGGTGACCAGGAAGATGTGGCCGTCGTCCGATTTGGCGCGCAGCGCGATCTGGATAGCGGCCGGGTGAACATGGATGCCGTCGGCGATGAGGCCGGCCGAGACGTTGTCCGCGGTGAGTACGGCGCCGACCACGCCCGGTTCGCGATTGCCGAGCTGGCTCATTGCATTGAACAGGTGCGTGGCCATGCTGGCCCCAGCGGCGAAGGCGGCGCCGGCGGCTGCTGCGCTCGCGTCGCTATGGCCAATGCTGACGATGATGCCAGCGGCAGCCAGGGCCGAGATCTGCGCCGGCGTAACGGTTTCGGCGGCGACGGTGCAGAGCAGATTGGGCAGGTCGGCGCGGGCGGCGATGAGGCGGGCGAGGTCGGCGTCGTCCATCGGGCGGATCAATGCCGGATCGTGCGTGCCCTTGCGCGCGAGGGAAAGGTGCGGGCCTTCGAGGTGTAGACCGAGGAAACCGGGAACGCCCTGCGCTGCAGCGGCTTTGCCGGCGGCAATGGCGGCGACGTTGACCGCTACCGTATCAGTGATCAGCGTGGGCAATAGCGCCGTCGTGCCGTAGCGGGCATGCGCGGCGCAGATGGTCCTGATGGCGTCGACCGAGGGATCGTTGTTGAACAAGACGCCGCCGCCGCCATTGACCTGCAGGTCAATGAAGCCGGGCACCACCATTCCACCTTCGAGCCGAACGGATTCGGCATGAGCCGGGAGGGCGCCTGCACGGACGATGCCGGACACCTGGCCGAACTCGACCAGCAGCGCCGCATCATCATGCCAGGACTGCCCATCGAAGATGCGGGCGCCCGAAATGGCGAGGAGGTCGCTCATACGGTTTCCGTGACCTTCTTGAGCGCCGGCGGCACGTCGGGATTGAGACCGCGATGGCGGGACAGGGCTTCGACGAAGCCATAGAAGGAGACGATGAGCGCCAGCGGATCGGTAAGCGGATGGCCCGTGGTTGCAAAAGGCAAGGCCGTGGCGGCGCCCGGCCGGTCGCTGGTGAGGAAAGCCAGCGCCCCCTGCCCGGCCAACTTGTGGGCCATGTCGGCAACCGAGGCCTCGGCGGCGTCGCGTGCGGCCAGCGCGAGCACGGGATAGCCCGGCGTCACGATGGCGACCGGGCCGTGCATCACCTCGGCGGCGCTGTAGGATTCGGCCTGGATGTTGCAGGTTTCCTTGAACTTGAGCGCCGCCTCGTTGGCGATGGCAAAGCCGGGGCCGCGCCCAAGCACGTAGAGCGCATCATGCCCGTCCAGCGCCCCGATCATGCCGGACCAATCGCAGGCGACAGCCCTGGCCAGCGAGTTCGGCAGATGGTCGATGGCTGCTCGCAGCGCGTCGTCGCCGCTCCAGCGGGCGACGAGCGCCAGGCCCGCGACCACCGAGGTAACGAAGGTCTTGGTCGCGGCGACGGATTTTTCGACGCCGGCGTGGAGATCAATGGTGAAATCGGACGCATCGGCCAGTGGCGAGCCCGATGTATTGGTTATGGCAATGGTGGTGGCGCCGGAGCGGCGGGCTGATTGGGTCATGCCGACGATATCGGGCGATTTTCCCGACTGCGAGACGGCGATGGCGGCGGCGCTGCCGAGCTTGAGGTCCTTGCCGTAGATGGAGGCAATGGAGGGACCGATCGAGGCGACGGGCAGGCCCAGCGTCAGTTCGATGGCGTATTTGAGATAGGAGCAGGCGTGATCGGAGGAACCGCGGGCAACGGTCACGACCAAGGCGGGATTGCGCTCGCGCAAGGTGGCGGCGGCTTTGTCCAGCACGGCTCCGCTCTGGTCGAGGAAATTGGCGACGACGCCGGGAATGGCTTCGACTTCCTGGCGCATGAAGGTCTCGTTGCCCATACTAGTTGCTTCCTCCAGGCGCTTGGACAGTCATCACAACGTTTCCGTCGCTGTTCGTAACGCATTGGCCACCGCCAGCTCTCCAGCGACCGGGCAAACCCAGTGCGCCGGGGTTTTTCTCCATGATGTTTCTGCCCAACCTGATCATGTTCATGCCACTGGCGCACATTGATTCCGCCGCTTGAGGGCTGACGGCCCGCATGGTGAAGCGAACGGTTTCTATCTGCCGGGGCCCGGTCGTAAACTTGTCGAAGAGCAGATCCACTTGATAGGTCACAGGCTGGGCGCTTGCCGGCCCGGCCAGGGTTGCGAGCGTCAGGCCGCCCAGCAAGCAGACGATTGCGCGCTTCATTCTCATGGCTTGCTGCCTCCGGTGGGAGAGTCACCAATCCGCAGTTCGGCGACGAAATCATAGGTGTCGCCCCGGTAGATGGAGCGGGTGAATTCGATGACACGCCCGGAGGCGAGATAGGAGGTGCGCTCGATATTGAGGCCCGCAGAACCCGCTGGAACCTGCAGCAGTTGTGCGTCCTCCTCGCCCAGATTGGCGGCGCGGATGCGCTGGATGGCGCGAATGGGGCGATTGCCCGATTTATCGAGGTGCTTGTAGAGGCTGTCGCCGATCGCCTGGGGATCGGGCAGAACACGCGACGAGAGGCTGGCACGCTCGATGGCCAGGGGCGTATCGCCGGTAAGGCGCAGGCGCGAGATGCGCGCCACCTGCTCGCCCGACGTCAGGCCCAGAATGATGGTTTCCTCGGGTGACGGCAGGTAGAGGCCGCGATCGAGCCATTCGGCGCGCACGGCCATGCCGCGCCGCGCCATGTCTTCGGTGAACGAGGTCAGCTGCGACAGCGACTGCTCGACGCGCTGGGTCTGCGGTGCAACGAAGGTGCCCGAGCCGTGGCGCTGCACCAGCACCCCGTCCTTGACCAGTTGCAGAACGGCCTTGCGCACGGTGACGCGCGAGACGTCGACCTTGGTGGCCAGATCCCGTTCGGAAGGGAGGGCATCGCCGGGATTGATGGCGCCGCTGTGGACGGCATCCTCGATCCAGCGCTTGAGCTGCAGATAGAGCGGGCCGCCCGATGGCAGCACGACGGGACCATCGGCAAAGAAACCGTTCGAGACCTCTGCCACTATTCCCCCCTCGCCTTGTTGCGATCAGCGGTGCATTTCATATCACTAAATATCTGCGCTTTGGCCAAGCCATGCTCCTTGGCCGCCATAATACCAATAAAATACCATTCACCAACCCCCAAATCGCATTTCTGCACCACAGGGGCATGGTGCTGGCTAAATTGGGCTTTTGGCGGTTCCACGACCGGAATACCGGCGGCATCGGGGTCTCCGGCTGGACAAGTGGTATTTTTTTGGCATTATTGCGGCGACTGGAGACTGGCATGATCGCGACACGAACCGAGATGACCCATGCGAGCGCCAGCGGGTTCGACACGAAGCCTCCCGAGGAGGCCCTGGCGATTCTCGCAGTGGCGCAAGTCGAGGCAGCGCGCGTCGTGCAGGAGGCGGTGCCCGAGATCGCCAAAGCGGCACAACTGGCGGCCGATTGCATCACCGGCGGGGGCTGGCTGGTCTATGTGGCCGCCGGCAGTTCGGGCCTGATGGCGCTTGCCGATGCGCTGGAAATCCCGGGTACTTATGGCCTCGCCCGCGACCGCATCAAGGTGCTGCTGGCGGGCGGGCTTGCAGCGCTGACGGACATGGAAGGCGGCCCCGAGGATGATGCGGATGCGGCCCGCGCTGCCATTGCCGAAGCCGGCGTCGGCAATGGCGACTGCGTTATCGCGCTGACGGCCAGTGGCTATACGCCCTATCCGATGGCGGCGGTGGACGCTGCCAGGGCAGCGGGCGCGCGCACTATCGGCATCAGCAACAATAGCGGCGCGCCCATATTCGAGAAGGTCGACGTGGCCATCTGCCTGCCGACGCCGCCCGAGGTCATTGCCGGCTCGACCCGCATGGGGGCGGGCACGGCGCAGAAGATCGCGCTCAACATGCTGTCCACCATGATGGCGGTGCATCTGGGCCATGTGCATGACGGCTTCATGGTCAATGTCATCGCCGACAATGCCAAGCTGCGCGGACGGGCCAGGCGCATCGTCATGGCGGTGAGCGAAGTGCCGGAGGATGCCGCGGCGGCGGCGCTGGAGCAGGCCGGTGGCGCCGTCAAGGTCGCAATCCTGCTGGCGGCGGGGGCCGACGGCCTGGCGGAGGCGCAGCGGCTGCTGGACGAGAGCCGGGGGCATCTGCGACCGGCGCTGAAGACGCTGGGGCAGTAGCCACATCGCCGATCTCGATCGAAAAAATGCAGTGGCCCCGTCGAAACCGACCAACGCCACTCGTCGCTCCTGTGAAACGCCATTCAGGAGGACGAAATGACCAATACCCTGCCAACCGAAGATACCGATCGCGACCTGGTGCTGACCCGCCTGCTCAACGCGCCGCGCGACAAGGTCTATCAGTGCTGGACCCAGCCCGACCTGCTCAAGCAGTGGTTCGCGCCCAAGCCGTGGACGACGCCCAGGATCGAGATCGACCTGCGGCCCGGCGGCGGCAATGCCTTCGTCATGGCCGACGAGAATGGCAACGAATACCCCAATCAAGGGCAGTATCTGGAGATCGTGCCGAACGAGAAGCTGGTGTTTACCGATGCCTTTACCGGCGACTGGGCGCCATCGGCCAAGCCGTTCTTCACGGCCATCCTGACTTTCGAGGACGCCGGCGAGGGCAAGACGCGCTACACCGCAGTCGCCCGCCACTGGACCACGGAAGACGCCGAAAGCCACAAGAAGATGGGGTTCCACGAGGGCTGGGGCCTGTGCGCGGCGCAGCTGGAAGAGCTGGCTGCCCGCATCTGAACCGTAGAAGGGCCCGCGCTTTGCGGCGGTGCGGACCCTTCCTGGTTGCATGCAGGCGAAACCTGCGCCATCGCCATACCGGATGCCATAGGGGCAAGATCAGGACGGCCATGCATTGCCGACGCTTGCGACCGCCGAGGTTTGATGCCGATGGCAATTTCGTCTCGCGCCATTTCCAGCGTCTGTATGGAACGTTTGTTGCGAATGTGGAATGCCGTGCAGAGTTCGTTCGAAACAGCAAATGCGGCAGTCGAAAGCTGGCGAAGCTCGCGATGGCGCTCCCCTGGACGATCCATCATCACCCTGTTGACGTCATGCGCCCGACGGTCGAGGCGAGGAAATGGCGGGCCGCGGGCACGCGTTGCCACTTCGTTACCGGTCCGGCGAATAGCCAATGCTTGCCAAAAACTTAGACTGTCATTCTCGCGACAAGAATCCTGTCACAATCTGGCAGGGGGCGGAGAAATGACGCCTGTTACACCAGTGTCGCAAAGCTGTGATTTGTAGCCTCGCATCGTAGCGTCGCGTGGCGGCGGGTTTCCGCTTGCATAATTTTCCGGCCGGGAGTTAGCTTTCGTTCGGGAGAGGTCGACGCAAGATCGATGAAACCTACGAGCGGACCTGCCCGTCTCGTGGAACATCCGTTCCAATGAACGGACTTTGGGAGATTACAATGAAACGGCGTGATTTCATGCTCGCTGCCGGCACTTTTGCTGGCGCCCTGATGCTGCCCCGCATGTCCTTTGGCGCCGAAGGCGTCATCGACGTGTATTTCTCGTCGGACCAGAACGTCATCGACTTCTGGACCAATGTGGTGAAGCCGAAATTCGAGGCCGCCAATGCCGGCGTGACCCTGAACCTGGTTGACGGCGGCGATGGTGCCGGCGTTGCGGCCATCGGCGATCGCGCCCTGGCTGCCATGGCCAGCGGCGCCGACCCGCAGGCCGACCTGTTCGAAGGCTTCGACACCCGCGTCACGGTCGACGGCATCGCCAAGGGCCTCTATGTCGACTTCGAAACGGCCGGCCTCAGCAATTACGGCAAGATCAACCCGCTGGCCTTCGACATTCCGACCAACCTGCCCTATCGCGGCTCGCAGGTTCTGCTGGCCTACGACACCACCAAGCTCGACCCGGCCAATGCCCCCAAGACCTGGCCGGACCTGGTTGCCTGGATCAAGGCCAATCCCGGCCAGTTCATCTACAACCGTCCCAACAAGGGCGGCTCGGGCGGCAATTTCGTGCGCCGCGCCATCCTCGAAGCCAACGGCAAGGATCCGTCCAAGTTCGCGGTCGATAACTACACCGCTGAAGCCGGCGAAGCGATGCTGAACCCGGCCTGGGACATCCTGATGGACCTGGCTCCGTCGCTGTTCGATGGCGGCGCCTATACGTCGGGCAATACCCAGTCGATCCAGCTGCTGGGCCAGTCGGCCGTGACGATGATCCCAGCCTGGTCGGACCAGGCGCTGTCGGCCATCGCCCAGGGCGTGTTGCCCGAGACGACCGGCCTGGTGCAGCTCAGCGATCTCGGCCTGCCGGGCGGCTTCACCAAGCTGGCCGTGCTGACCAATGGCGTCAACAAGGACGCTGCGCTCAAGCTGGCCGACTTCCTGCTGACCGAGGAAATCCAATCGGCCGTGCTGACCGAACTGGGCGGCTTCCCGGGCGTGTCGTGGGAGCACGTCTCGCCCGAACTGCGCGAAAAGTTCGCCGATATCATCCCCACCACCATCCCGACCTTCCCGGGCGGCGATTGGGAAAAGGCCATCAATGACGGCTGGTATCGCGCCGTGGCTCCAAACGTGGACCCGGCTTCGTGACAGCAATCGACGCGGGCCAGCCAGTGCTCGCCGCACCCGAACGCAGGAGGCCAATTGGCCTCCTGCTGGTCGCCGTGCCGGTGCTGCTGGTGATCTGGCTCATCATCTGGCCGATCATCTCGGCGGTCATCCAGACGGTCTGGGTCAAGACCCCCGAGGGCGGCAACAGCTTTTCGGTCGAGACCTACCGCTTCTTCTTTTCGGACGGCTACAGCCTGTCGAACCTGTCGATCACGCTGTGGACGACGGGGGTCTGCGCCATCCTGCTGCTGGTGGTCTGCCTGCCGATCGCACTCTACCTGCGCTTCTCGGACAGCAAGGTCGCGGCCTATGTGCAGGGGCTCGCCATCTTCCCGATGTTCGTGCCCTCGATCATCCTCAGCTTTGCCTTCATCCGCGTTTTGGGCCCCAATGGCACGGTCGACCTGGTTTTCAATGCCGTCGGCCTGCCCAAGATTCGCTCGCCCTACCTGACCCCCTGGGGGCCGGTGATCGGCCTGGTCTGGGACAATATCCCATTGACCGTGCTGATCCTGCTGTCGGGGCTGGGCAATGTGTCCAACCAGGCCATCGAGGCGGCGCGTGACGTCGGCGCGGGCAAGCTGGCGCTGCTCTGGCACATCATCCTGCCGCGCATTTCCAATTCCGTCCTGGTGGCGATTTCCTTTGCCGTGCTCGGCATCTTTTCGGCCTTCACCCTGCCCTATGTGCTGGGCCCGGCCGCGCCCGAAATGATGGGGCCGTTCATGCAGCGCACGTTCCGCGAGCTGTTCGAGCCGCAGACGGCCATCACCCAGGCGGTCATCACCTTCGGCTTCTGCATCGTGTTCGGGTTGTTTTACGTACGCTCCGTCGCCAGGAACCAGGCGCCATGACATCCGTGACCATTCGCCGCCCAACCGACTGGACCGGCATAATCTTCGCCGTGGTGCTGACGCTGGTGATCGTGCTGCCGCTGGTGGTGGTGGGCACCTGGGCCTTCACCAATGTCTGGCGCTTCCCGGCACTGATCCCGCAGGAATTCGGGCTCAGGTTCTGGAACCAGACTCTGGCGCGTGCCGACGTCTGGAGCTCGATCACCATGAGCCTGACCCTGGCGACGACGGTGACGTTTCTGTCGGCCCTGGTCTGCCTGCCGGCCGCCTATGCCTTTGCGCGGCTGGATTTTCCGGGACGGAACATCCTGTTCTTCTCGTTCCTGGCCGGGCATGCCTTCCCAAAATTCGGCCTGCTGGTCGCCATTGCCGGCATCTTCCTGCAGCTCAATCTCATCGGCACGTTCTGGGGCGTGGTGCTGATCCAGCTGGTCGGCACGCTGCTGTTCATGATCTGGATTCCGGTGGCCGCCTTCCAGTCGGTGGACCGGCGCATGGAAGAGGCCGCGCGGGACGTGGGCGCCAGCCCGATGCGTGTATTCTGGTCGATCACCCTGCCCCAGGCCGGGCCGACCATTGCCGCGGCGATCCTGCTCAGCTTCGTGGGCACATTCTACGAGACCGAAGGCGCCTGGCTGATCGGCGCGCCGCAGGTGCGCACGCTGCCGGTGCTGATGATCTCGTTCATCAACAACCAGCCGGTCATCCAATATGGCGCGGTGCTGTCGGTGCTGCTCTGGGTGCCCAGCTTCATCGCCCTGCTGTTTGCACGGCGGGTGGTCAATTCGGGATCGTTTGCGCGGGGGTTTGGCGGGTGATGGTCAACTCCGATCTGCCCTATTCGTCGTCACCACCCGGCGTGTCCGGGTGGTCCAAACCGGCTACGGGTTGGATTGCCCGGACAAGCCGGGCAATGACGGTGCCAATTGGATTGCGCGCCCCTCGCTGGCGCAGCAAGGAAGTTTGAATGTCCGTTCTCAAGATCAAAGACGTTTCCAAGATATTCCCCAACGGCAATGTCCGTGCGGTGGACAGTTTCTCGCTCGAAGTGGCCGATGGGGAGCTGGTGTGCCTGCTCGGGCCATCGGGCTCGGGCAAGTCGACGCTGCTGCGGATGGTGGGCGGCTTCGAGCGCCCGACATCGGGCGAGATGACCATTGATGGCGAGGACATCACGCATGTGCCGCCAGAGAAGCGTCCGACGGGCATGGTGTTCCAGAGCCATGCGCTGTGGACGCATATGAATGTGTTCAAGAACCTGGCTTTCGGGCTCAAGCTACGCAAGGTGGCGCCCGACGAGATCAAGCGGCGGGTAGAGGCCGTGCTGGATCTGGTGGGCCTTGCCGGCTATGGCACGCGCCATGTCGCCCAGCTTTCGGGCGGGCAGCAGCAGCGCGTGGCGCTGGCGCGCTCGCTGGTGCTGGAGCCCAAAATCCTGCTGCTCGACGAGCCTTTTGCGAGTCTGGACCAGCACTTGCGCGAAAGACTTCGCGAGGAGGTTCGCGACATCCAGCAGCGGCTCAAGATCACCACGCTGTTCGTGACGCATGGGCAGGACGAGGCGCTGTCGATGGCTGACCGGATCGTGGTGATGCGCGACGGCAAGACCGAACAGATCGACCGGCCGGACGTGGTCTATCGCGAGCCGCAGACGCCCTTCGTCGCCGGCTTCATCGGCACGATGAACCTGATCGAGGGCAATGTGGCCAACGGCATCTTCAGCAAGGCCGGGTATTCGACGCCCCTGCCCGTGAGCGATGGCCCGGCCATCCTGGCGGTGCGGCCGGAGGCGCTGGACCTGGCGGTGGCCAGCGAGGGCAGCCAGGGCAAGGTGCATCGGGTCACCGACTATGGCACCCATGGCCTGGTGGACCTCGAACTCAACGACGCCACCCGCGTCAAGGCGATGGTGAGCCATCCTGACCTGTTCAGGGCGGGCCAGGGCGTGACGCTGGCGCCCCGGGCCATCGCGGCCTATCGGGACGGCGTGGTGATCCACCGGGCCTAGCACTTCAGCAGACCTCGTCCTGAGCCTGTCGAAGGACGAGGTCGTGGCACGATCGGCGAGCACGCCCTCGTGGTTCGACAGGCTCACCATGAGGGCTATTCAGGCATGACCGATCCCATATTCATTGAGCGCAACGGCCATCGCACCTGGCTCAAGTGGCATCGCGGACGGCGCCGGCTGAGCGATCCGGTGTTTACCGGCGCGCGCATCCTGGAAGCAATGCGGCTGGGTGCCAGTGTCGAGGTCGACCTGGTGGTCACCGGCGACAAGGGCATGGCAGTGCTACATGACCTGACGCTTGACCGAGAGACGACGGGCCAGGGGCCGGTTGCGGCGGCCAGCGACGCGATGATCCGGGAGCTGCAGCTGCGTGGCAATGACGGCGCGCCTATTGCCGACAAGGTGATGCTGCTCGACGACCTTTGCGCGCTGATGGCGGCGGGGAACGTGCATCCCGATGCGCTGCTACAGCTCGATTACAAGGAAGACGAGACGGTGCTCGACGCGGCGGCGATCGCGAAGTTCGCGCGGGCGACCGGGCCGGTGGCGCGCAACATGATCGTGTCGTCGGGATCGGCTGCGGCCGTGAAGCTGCTGACCGGCGCAGTGCCCGGAATGCGCAGCGGGTTCGATCCCAGCGACGAGGCGCGGTTCAGGGCCGCGATAGCCGGGGGCACCCTGCAGGGCTTTGTCGACGATGCCGTGGCCGCGCTTGATGGGACGGACCTGATCTACCTCTATTGGGAGATCGTGACCAAATCCGCCGATGCCGGCTTCGACATGGTCGCGGCGTTTCACCAGCATGGCAAGCGCATCGACGCCTGGACCATCCGGGAGGCGAGTGCGGCCACGAAGCCGGTGGTGGAGCGGTTGCTGGCGTTGAAGGTGGATCAGATCACCACGGATGACCCCGAGGGATTGCTGGCGCTGGTGGGGTGATTTCTTCACCTCTCCCTTTGGGGGAGAGGTCGACCGTCTTCGGTCGGGTGAGGGGGCCTTGCACCCACACGTCACCCAGTAAAGGCCCCCTCACCCGGCGCTACGCGCCGACCTCTCCCCCAGAGGGAGAGGTGAGGAGCGGATCCTTCTTCGGCACGTCTTTCAGCTTGTCGATCAGATAAGCATGCGTCGCCTTGTTGGCGACGATGAGCGTGCCGGTGCGTTCGTAGAATTCCGGGCCACGGCCCCACCAGTCGGTGACGACGCCGCCGGCTTCCTCAACGAGCAGGATGCCCGCGGCCGTGTCGACGAAGCCGGTCTCCTCGTAATAGCCGGTCAGCCGGCCCATCGCGACATAGGCGCAGCTATTGGCGGCACTGCCGACAATGCGGACGGCGCCGACCGGGGCGCGGATAGCGTCGAGGCGTTCGTATGAACCGGGATAGAGCTGCAGGCCGGGCGTGGGCAGACCGGTGCCGATGTTGAACAGACCCACATCAGCCTGTTCACTGACCTTCAGGCGCTCGCCGTTGAGGAAGGCGCCCTGCCCCGCTATCGCGGTGAACATCTCGTCGGCCGGTGGATTATAGAGCACGCCGCAGACCGTCTCGTTGCCGCGGCGCAGCGCGAGGGAGATGGTGTAATGCATGCCGTTGATGAAGTTGGTGGTGCCGTCGATGGGGTCGACCAGCCAGCGATGCTCGCTGTCGGTATTGACGGGGTCGAACTCCTCGCCGGTAAAGCTCCATCCGGGGTAGCGCGCGAACAGGAATTTGCGAATGAGCAGCTCGCTTTCCTTGTCGGCGTCGGAGACGAAGTCGGCGGGGCCCTTGATGCCGATTTCAATGTCGCGGAAGCGCTTGAAATAGGCCTGCGTCAGGGCTCCGGCTTCGCGGGCGACGGCAACCATGTCCGCGAGGACGGCATCGTAGTTCATCAGAGGCTCCGGAATTACTTGGAGGCCGTCTTCGGCTCGAGGACGGCATTGGGGCGCAGGCGGCTCTCGTCGAGCTCGCCCTTGGTTTCGAGGATGGGATAGGCGACCGAGGCCAGGTGGGCATTGATGCGCTTGAGATCGCGCAGCGTATCGAGGTGCAGCGAGCTGGTCTCGACCGAGGCCGGGACACGCTCACGAACGCGCTGGATATGGGCCTTGGCCGAGCTGGCTTCGAGCTGGCGCACCTCGACCTTGGCCGCCACCAATTGGCGGGCCAGTTGCGGATCACCAGTCATGAACACGGTCTGGCTCAGCTGCATGTTGTGAATGGTCTTTTCGTAGAGCGCGACGATTTCGGCCAGGCCATCGGCGGAGAATTTGAGCTGGCGCTTGGCGATCTTGCCGGCGACCTCGCACAGGCCGCCTTCGACGATATCGCCGACATGTTCCAGATTTATGGCAAAGCTCATGATCTCGCCGGAACGCCTGGCATCGTCGGCATCGAGCTCGGTCTGATCGAGCCGCGTCAGGTAGAGCTTGATGGCCTGGTTCAGGGCGTCGACATCGTCATCGAGCAGCGACACGGTGCTGCGCGTGCCGGGGCCGGGCTTGCGCATGGCTTCGAGGCTGCCCTGCAGCATGCGCAAGACGATGTCGCTGACGCGCAGGGTTTCGCGCGCGGCGGCGGCCAGGGCGATGGTCGGCGTATCGAGCACGCCGTCGTCGAGATAGTTGGTGCCCTTTTCCGGCGTGTCCGGCTTGGGAACGGCCAGCGCCGCCAGCTTGCCGATGGGGCCGAGCACCGGCAGGAACAGCACCAGCAGCACCAGGCTGAAGCCGATATGGGCGGCGATGGTCAGACTGCTGGCATTGGGAAGCACAGCCTGCAGCAGGTTGGCGGCCGGCACGGCGAAAATTGTGAGGGCAATGGCGCCGATGCCGCGGACCACGAGATTGGCCAGGGTGAGCCGCCGGGCCTCGACGCCTTCATGCAGCACCGCCAGGAAGGGTGGAATGGCGCCACCCAGATTGGCGCCGGCCACCAGTGTCACCGCCAATGGGGGCGTGACAATGCCTGCAGAGGCCAGCAGGGCCACGAACAGCACGACCGCCAGGCTCGATGAGGCGACGAGGGCCAGGACAGCGGCCAGGATCAGCGCGAATGCCGGGGCATCGCTGAGGCCAGACAGCACCGCGATCATCACCTCCGATTCGCGCAGGGGTCCGGTGACACCGCCGACCAGTTGCAGGGCGAGCAGCATGAGGCCAAGGCCCAGCAGGGCGCGGCCGATGCCCTTGCCACGGGCATATTTGCTGAGCTGGAACACGGTGACGCCGACCAGGATCATGGCCGAGGCGAACCAGTGCACATCCAGCGACAGAATCACCGCGGCAATGGCGGTGCCGACATTGGCGCCCAGCATCACCGCCTGCGCCATGCGCGGGTTGATGGCGCCATTGCTGGCGAAGGAGGCCGTGATGACGGCCGTGGCGGTGCTCGATTGCAGCGCCAGCGTCGCCATGATGCCCGACAGCACCGCGGCAAAGCGGTTGCCGGTGCCCTTGGCGATCCATAGCCGCAGCGACGCGCCGAAAGCCCGCATGACGCCGGTCTTGATCATCCGCAAGCCCCAGAGCAGCAGGGCCCCGGCTCCCAGCAGGTTGATCAGCTGTATCGTGGAATGCATGTTCCCTTTCCGCGCGTCGGTGGAACAGACACTGTACGCCAGTTGACCGATCTGTCGACCGAATTCACGCAGTGACCAGGTCCGGCGGACCGGCCACCGTTCGCAACTGCAACTCATCGGCCCGGATGCAGGCGAAACGATGGTTGGGGGTGCCATCGAGCGGCGGCAGGACGGCGCGGCAGGCCGGCAGGGCATAGGGGCAGCGATCGGCAAAGGGGCAGCCGGTCAGCTGCTGGCCAGGGTCGGGCACATGGCCCGGGAGCCGCACACGATGCTTGCTGATGCCCCGGCCGGGAATGGCCGCCAGCAGCGCCTCGGTATAGGGGTGGCGCGGATTGCGGAAGATTGCCTCGGTGCTGCCGATCTCGACGATGCGGCCCGCATACATCACCGCCACGCGGTCGCTGATATTGGCGATGACACCAAGGTCGTGGCTGACGAAGAGATAGGTCAGGCCCATTTCGGCCTGCAACGCCTTCATCATGTTGATGATCTGGGTCTGCACCGAGACATCGAGCGCCGAAACCGCTTCGTCGGCGATGACCAGCTTGGGATCGGATGCCAGGGCGCGGGCAATGGCGATGCGCTGGCGCTGGCCGCCGGAAAAGGCATGCGGGTAGCGCTCGGCATAATCAGGGCTGAGCCCGACCCTCGACAGCAGGGACTGCACCCTGCCCTCGATCTCGGCCGGGCTATGGCCGCCATTGACCTGCAGCACCTCGCCGATGATGTCGCGCACCCGCATGCGCGGATTGAGCGAACCGGTCGGGTCCTGGAAGATCATGCGGATATCGGTGCGCAGGCGCCGTGCTTCGGCGCCACGTGCGGTCAGCAGATCTGCCGGCGGGTTGGCGCCATCGGCAAAGCGGATCGAGCCGCCATCGGCGCGGTGCAGCCCGACAATGGTCTGGCCCAAGGTGGACTTGCCGCAGCCGCTCTCGCCCACCAGCCCCAGTGTTTCGCCGGGATAGATATCGAGGGAGATATCGTTGACAGCTCGCACCGCGCCCACCTGACGCTGAAAGAAGCCGGAGCGGATGGGGAAATGCTTGTGCAGATCGCGCACGCTCAGCAGCGGCTCGGTACCGGCTGGCTTGCGGGCGGCGACGGCGACAGCCTCGGCCGGCGGGCGCAATGGGGTCCTGGTGATCTGCGCCGCCTGCGGGCCATAGGCGTGGCAGGCCACCATGTGGTCATTGCCCAGGTCGCTGTCGCGCACGGGCATCACGTTGCAGAGGCCAGCGACGGCCCATTCGCAGCGGGGGTGGAATGGACATCCGGCCGGCCGCAAGGCCGGCGGGGGCACCATGCCAGGAATGGCCTTGAGCGGCGCCTTGAAGTCCCCGTCGAGACGCGGCATCGAGGCGAGCAGGCCGCGCGTATAAGGGTGCTTGGGGTTTTCCAGCACCTCGCGCACCGGGCCGCGTTCGACGATCCGGCCGAGATACATCACCGCGACCTCATCGGCGATTTCCGCGACGACGCCCAGGTCATGGGTGATGAACAGCACCGCCATGCCGCTGTCGCGCTGGAGCTGGGCCAGGAGGTCGAGGATATTGGCCTGGGTGGTCACGTCGAGGGCGGTGGTGGGCTCGTCGGCGATGAGCAGGCGCGGCTGGTTGATCAGCGCCATGGCAATCATGGCGCGCTGGCGCTGGCCGCCCGAGAGCTGGAAGGTATAGCTGTCATAACGCCGCTCTGGATCGGGCATGCCGACCTGTTCGAGCATCCTGATGCCTTCGGCCCGGGCCTCTTTCTTGCTGACCTTGCGATGCAGGGTCAGCGCCTCGCTGATCTGGTTGCCGATGGTGTAGAGCGGCGAGAGAAAGCTCATCGGCTCCTGGTGGATCATGGCGATATCGGCGCCACGCACGTGGCGCATGACCGGACTTGTGGACCTGGTGGCGGCGATGTCGAGCAGGCTGCCATCGGTCTGCCGCAGGTTGATCGATCCGCCCGAGACGCGACCGGGATGGTCGATGACCTGGAGGATGGCTTTGGCCGTCACCGACTTGCCGCAGCCGGACTCCCCCACTAGGCACAGGGTCTTGCCGGCAGGAATGTCGAGGTCGAGCCCGTTCACCACATCGACCGAGCCGGCAAAGGTGATGGCGAGGTCGCGGATTTCGACGAGATTGTCGGTGGTCTGCATGAGCGCTTGCCTCAGTCCGAATAGGGGTCGGCGGCGTCGCGCAGACCATCGCCAAGGAAGTTGAGCGCCAGCACAGCGATCACCACTGCGCCGCCGGGTAGCAGCAGCCAGGGGGCAGAGGCGATGGTGCGCACATTCTGCGCCTCCTGCAGCAGCACGCCCCAGGAGACGATGGGCGTGCGCAGGCCGATGCCGAGATAGCTGAGCGCCGTTTCGGCCAGGATCATGCCGGGGATGGCCAGCGACACGGTGGCGATGATGTGGCTGAGGAAGCTGGGCAGCATGTGTCGGAAGATGATGCGGACCGGCCCGCAGCCATCGAGCCGTGCCGCCTTGACGAAATCCTCGTTGCGCATGGCGAGGAACCGGCCGCGGACGACGCGGGCGAGGCTGGTCCAGCCCAGCACCGACAGGATGATGGTGATGAGGAAATAGACCTGCAATGGCGGGACAGATTGCGGGATGGCGGCGGCAAGCCCGATCCAGAGGGGAATTGATGGTACCGACTGGATGAACTCGATGAAGCGCTGGATGAGGTTGTCGACCACGCCACCAAACAGGCCCGATATACCGCCGATGAGAATGCCGAAGACCAGGCTCAGCGTGACGCCGACCAGGCCAATGGTCATGGAGATGCGCGTGCCATAGATGGTGCGGCTGAGGATATCGCGGCCGAGGCGATCGGCACCGGCGATGAAGAAGGGCTGGCCGGCCGTGACGGGACCGAAGAGGTGGCGGTCGGTGGGGATGAGGCCGAGCAGGCGATAGGGCTCGCCCGCGACGAAAAGGCCAATATCGATGGGCTGGGAGGGGTCCTCGACGAAGGTGCGGCGGCCGGAATTGTAGTCGATCTCCGACTTGTAGGCGTTGACATGCGGGGCGAAGCGCCAGCCCTCGCCAGTATCGCGGCCCCAGTGAATGGCCTGGGGCGGCGCATAGCTATAGGCGGGGTTGTAGGCTTCGAGGGTGACGGGGGCGAGGAATTCGGGAATGAGCGCCACGATATAGGCGAGGACGACCACGATGGCGCCGGCGACACCGAGCCGGTGGCGCAGGAACTTCTGCCAGACCAGGGCCCAATGGCCGTCATAACCGCGGCCGCGCTGATGGGCGGTGGCGATGGGGGCCACCTGGCCGGTGGTTTGGTCGAAGGTGCTCATGGGTGGGCCTCCTCGGCTGTGTCAACCAACCGCCGGGTCATTCCGGCGGAGGCCGGAATCCATGTCCGTGGAAAGCCGCGACATCCAGACGGCGGCGGGGCCACAGCATGGATCCCGGCCTTCGCCGGGATGACATCGCGATTGAGGCGAACACTGTGCATCCTCATCTCCCTACCCCTGCTGGTACCGGATACGCGGATCGAGCCAGGCCAGCAGCACGTCGCTCAGCAGCGTACCGATCACCACCAGCACGCTCAGCATCAGGATGAAGCTGGCGGCCATGTACATGTCCTGGGTGCGCAGCGCGTCGAGCAGCAGGGGGCCGGTGGTCTGCAGGCCCATGACGATGGCGACGATGGTGCCCCCCGAGACGATGTCGACGAAGATATCGTTCTGGCCGGACACGAACGGATTGAGCGCGTGGCGCACGGGATATTTCATCAGCAGGGCAAACTCGCCCTTGCCCTTGGCGCGGGCGGCGGTGACGTAGGGCTTGTGCAGCTCGTCCATCAGGTTGGCGCGGATCACGCGGATCACGCTGGCCGTGCCCGCGGTGCCCAGAACGATCATGGGGAGCCAGAGATGATTGAGCAGGTCCAGCACCCTGCCCCAGCTCCATGGCGCCTCGAGATATTCGGGCGAGAACAGGCCGCCGACATTCATGCCGAACCAGGCAAAGGCGATGTACATGACTGCAAGGGCGAGCAGGAAATTGGGAATGGCCAGGCCCAGAAAGCCGAGGAAGGTGGCGAGATAGTCGCCGGCCGAATAGCGGCGCACGGCCGAATAGATGCCGATGGGGATGGCGATGACCCAGATGAACAGCAGGCTGGCCACCGACAGAAGGATGGTGAGGCCCAGGCGCGGCCAGATGACGTCCTTAACCGGCAGATTGAAGGAAAACGAGTAGCCGAAGTCACCACGGGTGACGACGCCCGAGATCCAGTTCCAGTATTGCACCATGATGGGCAGATCGAGCCCATAGGCCCGGCGCATCGCCTCCTGCTCGGCCAGTGGCATGATATCGCCCTGGGCGGCGCGTAGCTCGGCAGTGCGGGTGATGAAATCGCCCGGCGGAATGGCGATCACGAGGAAGGAGATCAGCGAGACCGCGATCAGAGCCGGGATCACGTAGATGATCCGGCGCAGCATGAATGATCCCATGGTGGTCTCCTTTGCTCTGTGCCACGCCCTCGCGGTTCGAGGGTCGCTTCGCTCCCACCTCACGAAGACTGTTGGAGCACCGAGTTTTCAGTCGCCCTCATGGTGAGGTGCGAGCCCTTCTCGAGCCTCGAACCTCGAGGGCGTGGCACGGAATAAAATGACCGGCTCCGCAAAGGGAATGAACGGAGCCGGCCAGGTGCGGATGGCCCTTGGCGAGGCCACCCGGCTCCGGGGAGTCTAGGGTTTGAGGAAGAAGGTCGCGAAATTGGCTGGCGCCGGGCCGGGATAGAGCCAGCCCTCGATCAGTTCGGCCGGCACATTGTGCAGGTCGTTCTTGACCGAGCGGTAATAGCCCGCCGGGTTGGCGATGCCGATGGTGAGGAATTCCTCGGCCAGGAGGCCGGTGAATTCGGCCATCAGCGCGGCCTGCTCCTCGCCGACCGTGGTCGGGATGGTCGAGCGCAGTTCATAGAGGCGCTGGACATTGGCCGGCGGTTCGATCGGCGACCAGCCTTCGGGCAGTTCCGCACCGGGGTTGAGACGCTTGATGTCCCAGGCGGCCCAGCCGGACCAGTTACCTAGCGACCAGTAGCCGTAGTCGTTCATGAAGCGGCCGAGATTGAGCAGCGGCAGCTGTCCGCAGCCGTTTTCGCCCACCCACACGGCGGCATCGGCGTCGGGCTTGGCGCGGGCGTTACCGAACAGTTCGTCGGAGTGATAGTTGATGGTGACGTCCAGGCCCGCCTGCTTCCAGGTGCGTTCGATGAGCTGGAAGGCATCGACCGTATCCGGCTTGAAATCGGCGTTGATCTCGACCGAGAACTTGAACGGCTTGCCGTCCGGCCCGACGCGAACGCCGTCGGCGCCCAGCGGGATGATCTTGTCGAGGTGTTCGGCCGCCTTGGCGAGGTCGAATTCGGTGAATTCCTTGGCCAGCGTCTCGTTGTAGAACGGGGAATTCGGCAATGGCGCCGGCTGGAAGGGCTCGCCCTGCCCTAGATAGATGGTATCGATGATTTCCTGGCGATTGATGGCGTGGGATACGCCGATGCGGAAATCCTTGGAGCCGAAGACCTGCGCCTTGATCGGATCGGGATGGTTGACCGAGAAGCCGAGCACGGCTGTGTTGTAGTCGCAGCTGGTGGCCGGAACCAGGTGGTAGTCACCAGCTTGCTGGCTGTCGAAGAACACCGCGCGGTTCTGCGGCGTCGAGATATTGCGCGGCGACATGGTGATCTGGCCCTGGATGGCCTGGAGCAGCGTCACTTCCGGATCGGCCGCCACGGTCCAGACGCGCTCGTCGATATAGGGGAGCTGCTGGCACGAGGGATCGACGGCGAAGTAATAGGGATTGCGGACAAAGGTCACGCGTTCCTTGCCGAGCAGGCTATCGGTGCCGATCCAGGCATGGACTGACGGGCGTTCGGGATTGTTGAACTGGGCGGCGTCGCCATAGGAGCCGACATTGCCCTTCCACCACGCCGCGTAATCGGTCGCCCCTGCCGCAGCCATCATTTCGGCCACGCCATCGGGGTTCAGGTCGATATCGAACTGTTCCATATAGTGCTTGGGGAACTGCACGACGCGCTGGCCATAGGGGCCCGCCATGTTCTGCAGGAACAGGCCATTGGGCTGCTCATAGGCGAAGGTGACGGTGTAGTCGTCCACCTTGGTGACTGTGGGCACAGCGCCATTGTTCTTGAGTTCGGCCCGCGGGCCGCCGGTCATGACCTTCGGGTTGTTCTCGACGCGGTCCCACCAGAAGATGATGTCATCGGCCGTGAAGGGGTGGCCGTCGGACCATTTCATGCCTTCGCGCAGGTGGAAGGTGTAGCTCCTGGCGTCCTCACTGATATCCCAGCTCTTGGCGATGCCGGGCACGACTTCGGAGCCATCGACACTCCAGCGTACCAGCGGCTCGTAGCCGAACTGGCGCATGTCGGCGACATTGCCGCCGCCCCAGCTGTCGATGAACTGGCCGCCATAGACGCCGATTTCCTCGGCCGGCTGGATAACCAGGGGCTCGAGCGGCAGGCGCTCGGCGACAGCAGGCAGGCTGCCGGCGTCAACCATGGCCTCGAGTTGCGGCGCCTCGGTGTAGCCGCTGGCGCAGGCATTTGCTGCATCCTGGGCCTGGACCGGCAGCGCGATGGCGCCAGGCAAGGCTGTTGCGCTGAGCAGGACCGACGTTGCCGCCAGCCACCGCGTTACGCCGAGACGATCCTTCTGCATAATGCTTCCCTCCCACGAAATGAAAACTTCGCATCCTCCGAGGTCCGGCTGGTGGGTTGGAGCCGGAAGCCTCACTTCCAAGGGTGCTTTTGCACCTCGTAACTAGTCCCCACGCTTGTCGATTGAGTGACGCTAGCTTGTAAACGTTTTCAAGACAAGCTATCAAAACCGACGCAAGTCCGGGCTCTGCCGAAGCAAGAATTTCGGCGAGGATTCTGCGGGAAATCTGGCGGCATGCTTGCGGCGCGACACAGGACTGACCCGAGATGGTGACGATCAAGGATGTGGCGAAGCTGGCCAATGTGTCGATCGCGACGGTGTCGCGGGTGGTCAATGGCTATGCGCATGTGCGGCCGGCGGTGCGGGAGGCGGTGGGCAAAGCGATTGCCGAGCTGGGCTATCGGCCCAACGGGCTGGCCAGTTCGTTCCGTACGCAGCAGTCCAACATCGTCGGGGTGCTGCTCAGGCAGCAGCGGACGCCGTTCAGCAGTGCGCTGGCCTATGCCATCGAGAACACCATGTTCGACCAGGGCTACCGGGTGCTGCTGTGCTCGACCAACGGCGATGCCGATCGCGAGGAAGCCTATCTCAACACCATGCTGGAGATGCGGGTGCAGGGCGTGATCATCCGCCCGTCGAGCGCCACGCCGCGCACCATCAAGCAGGTCAACATGCTGCGGGAGCGGGATATTGCGGTGGCCTTTGTCGACATGAAGCCCAAGATCGCGGCGATCAGTTCGGTGGTCTGCGACAACTTTTCGGGCGGCTACCAGGGCATGCGCCACCTGATCGAGCTGGGCCATCGCCGCATTGGCGTGGTGGCCGGTGCCGTGGCGCAACGGGGCGGCGGCCAGGATGTGGGCAGCGAGCGGGTGCGCGGCATCAGGCAGGCGGCCGAGGATCTCGCGACCGGCGTCGAGATCGTCTATTCGATACCCTTCGATATCGCCAGCTTCGAGGTCGGGCGCGAGGCGGGAGCGGCGATGATCACCGGAAACCCTGGGCTCACCGCGATTTTTGCCACCACGGACATGCTGGCCTTGGGCGTGATGCATTCGGCCCATGCGCTCAACCTGGAGCTGCCGCGCGACCTGTCGATCCTGGGCTATGACGGCATCATGGAATCGGCCGTGACCTTCCCTACCCTCTCCACCATTGCCCAACCGATCCACGAAATGGGCCAGATCGCCGCCTCGATGCTGATCGACTATATGCGCGGCACCAGCAAATCGCCGCGCCAGGTGGTGCTGGAAAACACGCTGATCCAGCGCAATTCGACCATCCCGCTGGAATGACCGGCACGGACCGAGAAACCCACAGGCATGCCGCAAGATTGCCCGGAGGTTTCTTGCAGAAAGCCGCCATGGCGCTGCAATGGCGCCGACCAGCGGGTCAACTTGATTCCGGTTCAGCGCTCCGGCGACGCCATGAAGAAATTTGTAGCCGGCCTGCTTGCGGTGATGATCTGAAAACGATTACAAGGATGAACGTCCAATACAGCGTTCGAGGAAGCCTTCCATGTCATCACTGAGCCGGCCGGTCACGAGCGTGGATATCGCATTGGCGCGGCGCCTGGCGCCGGTGATCCGGTTTGGCGACAACGAGCCATTCCTGCCCAGCCATGTCGGCATATCGGTGCTGGAAGCCCCTGGCCGCTCGCCGTCGAGCCGGCTCGATATCGGCTTAGAGGCCGGGGTGGCCAAGGTCATCGAATATGCCATCTGGTGGGACTGGGACATCCAGCACCTCTACGAACTGGAGCATATCTGGCTCAAGCTCGACGCTGCTGACGGTGTGGTGGGCGTGGAAGCCAGCTCGCATGGCGGCAAGTTCGCCATGAAAGGCGCCGATGGCGGCCTGCCGCTGCAGGACGGGCGGGTGACGCTGGTATCGACGCCGGGCAAGCATGCGTTCACGGCGACAGCGGAAGAACAGGGAAAGACCCAGGAACTGACCACCGTCTGCTGCCAGGAACTGGCGGGACGCGACGGCGTGCTGATCAACGACATGTTCCGCGCGGAACTCGACGAAGTGACCGCCGAGGACCACCGGGCCGTCAAGCGCTACCTGCAGGCCCGCGCCTTTCTGCCGACCTTCAGCTTTGGCCGGCATTTCGACCTGGCGGAGGCGGAACTGCTGAGCTGGGAGGGGCTGGCGGCGTGGATCCCTGGGCGGGTCAAGGCGGTGCTGGCGCAGGTGCGGCAGGAGCAGCCCCTGCTCAAGGCCGTGTTCCTCGACAGCGGCGACACGCTGGTCAACGAAGCAACCGAGGTTTTCGACGCCGACGGCTATGTGATCGAAGCGGGCCTGATCCCCGGCGCACTCGAAATGGTGCGCGCGCTGGCCAGCGACGGGTATCGCATCGCCCTGGTGGCCGACGGCCGGGTGCGCAGCTTCGACACCATCCTGGGCGGCCACGGCATTGCGCCGCATTTTCACGCCCAGGTCATCTCCGAATCCGCGGGCTGTGAAAAGCCCGACCGGCGCATGTTCGAGCAGGCCATGACGGCATTGGGGCTAGGCGATGAGGATGCCGAGGCCATCGTCATGGTAGGCAACCATCTTGAGCGCGATATCGGTGGCGCCAACCGACTAGGCATTATCAGCATCTGGCAGAACTGGTCCAAGAAACGCAGCCACATTCCGGCCGAAGCGCATGAAGTGCCCCGCTACACCATCCGGTCTCCGGGCGAATTGCCGGGCCTGCTGGCCGATATCGAGCGGCAGATGGCGCGGGCCCGGTTCAACCCGTCGCTGGGCTAGATTTCGTCGCCGACGGTTAGTGCAGGCTTGACGTCTGGCTGATTTTGTTCCCTTTATGTTCTGCAACAGCGCAGAACAGGTGCGGGCTTGGCCGAGGCGACGATCCTTCACGCCGATCTGGACGCGTTCTATGCGTCGGTGGAGCAATTGCTCGACCCCGCGCTGCGCGGCCGACCCATTGCCGTGGGCGGCGGTGTAGTGCTGGCGGCATCCTATGAGGCCAAGGCCTTTGGCGTGCGCGGCGGCATGCCGGGGCGGCAGGCGCGGGAGCTGTGTCCGCAACTGTTGTTCGTCGGCGGCCATTTCAGCGAATATCAGCGGCTGGGCGACGCGGCCATTGCCGTGCTGGGCGACTACACGCCGCTGGTGGAGCGCATTTCCATCGACGAGGCCTTTGCCGATGTTGCCGGCACGGCGCATCTGTTCGGCCCGCCTGCCGCTATCGCCCAGACCATAAGGCGGCGGGTGCGCGAGGAGCTGGGCCTGCCCATTTCGGTGGGGGTGGCACGGACCAAGCACCTGGCCAAGATCGGCTCGCAGGTGGCCAAGCCGGATGGACTGGTGGTGATCGACCCGGCGCGGGAGACCGAATTCCTGCACGAGTTGCCTGTCGACCTGATGTGGGGCGTGGGGCCGGTGACCAGCGCCAAGCTGGCCGATGCCGGCATTCGCACCATCGGGCAGCTGGCCGAGATGCCGGGGCAATCGCTGGAAAGGCTGATAGGCCAGGCGGCCGGGCAGAAGCTGGCGGCGCTGGCCTGGAACCGCGACCCGCGCGTCATCGAAACCCACCGCCGCGCCCGCTCGGCCGGGGCCCAATCAGCGCTTGGCCGGAAGCCATTCGAGGAGCGGGTGTTCCGACCGACATTGCGAATGCTGGCCGACCGCATCGGCTCGCGCCTGCGCAACAAGTCGCTATCGGGGCGAACGGTAACCGTACGGGTACGCTTTGCCGATCTGCGGGCGGTGACGCGAGCGATGACCCTGCCGGCTGCGGTGGCGGCGACAGCGATCCTGGCGGAAGTGGCGGAAGACCTGGTGCGGAGCGTGCGACAGGATTTTCCGGGAGAGCGCTTCATATCGCTGCTGGCCATTTCGGTGTCGCATCTGGCGCCTGCAGAGGGCCTGCAGCTCGAATTCGGTCTTGGTCTCGCCGACGAGAAGCGGCGCCCTGGTGCGCAAGGCGGTGCAGCCCGCTGGCAGGCTGACCGGGCCATGGATGCGGTGCGCGGCCGGTTCGGCTGGGAGGCCATCGGCTATGGATCGGTGGTGCTGGAGGCGCCGCGCGCCGTGCCGGATGCATTCAGGGAACTGGCGGAGAAGGAGCTTTGAGCCGGGCGGTCGGCCAGTGCACAAAAAAAGCCCCGGCCGTGTGCATCAGCCGGGGTCAAATACGGGAAGTCTGGAGGTCGCAGGGGCAAACCTGCACCAGATCAACGCCCGACCCGGCAGTTCAGTTCGCCGCTGACGAGGATGTGATCGGGAGGGTCGAGGTGCCCGTGGAACGCGTTGGGCCGGTGTGGTTCCCACGACCTCCTGGAACGACCCCGGCCCGTTGGCCATTGCTCTCTTGATCGAGGAGATGGCCATGACCCAAGCCCCAACCACAGACCAGATCAGGAATGCTACCGATAGCGGGGCCACCGGAGAAAAGGTGGGACACCCCGACCCCGCAGCTGCGCCCTTGGGCACCGATGCCGAGGCGGGCGGGAATAGTCCGACGCCCACCGAGCGCAAGCTCGAGGCCGGTTCGCAGATCAATCATCCCGAGGCCGTGCCGCCGGATGGGCGAGTGGTCTATTTCGTGCTCATCGCGCTGGTTGCCGGGGCGATAGCGGTGATCGGGACGATGGCCTGATCACTGCGACTGCTCGCGCGACGCCGGACCCCGCGGCATGATGCGCAGGGCGCGGAGCGCGTTGAGGATGACGGCGACGTCGATGACTTCCTGCAGCAGGGCGCCCTGTACCGGTGTGAGATAGCCGAAGGCGGCGGCGATCATCCCGGCGACGGAGAGGCCTATGCCGGCGGCAACGCTCTGGAGGGCGATGGCCCGGGCGCGTTGCGCCACCTCGATCCCGGGCAGCAGGCGATCGAGGTGATCGACCAGCAGCACCACGTCGGCGGCTTCGGCGGAGGCGGCGGCACCGCGCGCGCCCATGGCGACGCCGACATCGGCGGCGGCCAAAGCTGGTGCATCGTTGACGCCATCGCCGACCATCATGACCGGGCCGTGCTTGTGCTCGGTCAGCACCAGCAGGACTTTCTGGTCGGGCGTGAGATCGGCCCGCACCGCGTCGAAGTCGAGGCCTGCAGTGACCGCCTCGGCCACGGCGCGGCGATCTCCGGTGGCCAGCAGGATGCGGGCGATGCCCAGGCGGCGCAGGCCGGCCAGGAGTTCTGATGTGCCCGAGCGCAGGGTATCGGCCAGCACGAGCTGGCCTGCCAGAACGCCGTCGACCGCCAGGGCAACCAGGGCAGAACCGGTATCGGTTCCCTCGGCATGGGGCGCGGGAGCACCGATGCGCGACAGGACGAAAGCAGGGCCGCCGACGATGACATGCCTGCCGTCGACTGTGCCGGAAAGGCCCTCGCCCGGCGTCTCGACCACGCTTGCGGGTACGGGCAAAGCCATGCCACGCGCCCGGGCTGCAGCGACAATGGCCTGGGCCATGGGGTGCTTGGACGCCTGCTCCAGCGCGGCGGCGAAATAGAGCACCTGGTCCTCCGGCTGCGCGACGGTCTCGATCGATACGATCTGCGGCCGGCCATCGGTGAGCGTACCGGTCTTGTCGAGGATCAGGGTGTTGATCCGGGCCAGGGCCTCGAGTGGCTTGGCGCCCTTGATCAGCACGCCATAATGGGCAGCGCGCGACAGGCCAGCGACCAGTGCAACCGGAACGGCCAGGATCAGCGGGCAAGGGGTGGCCACGACCAGCACCGCCACGGCCCGGATCGGATCGCCGGTGAACCACCAGGCGGCAGTGGCGAGCACGACGGTGACGGCGAGAAACAGCAGCGAATAGCGGTCGGCCAGCCGGGCCATGGGAGCCTTTGAAGCCTGCGCCGCTTCCACCAGCCGGACTATGCCCGCATAGGTGCTGTCGGCGGCGCGACGGGTGGCGCGGAGATCGAAGGCGTCGGCGGCATTGGTCGAGCCGCTCATCACGTCCTGGCCGCGATTAAGCCGCTGGGGCATGGATTCGCCTGTGAGCGCCGACTGGTCGAGCAGAGCCCGGTCGCTCTCGACCGTGCCATCCACCGGCGCCACGTCGCCCTGGCGGATCAGCAGGAGATCGCCCGGCGCGATCTCGTCCAGCGGGACTTCATCGAGCGCGCCATTGCGGTGCCGGGTGGCGGTGCGCGGCACGCGGGAGAGGAGATCGCTCATCTCGCGGCGCGCGCGGCCTTCGGCAAAGCTCTCAAGAAAGGAGCCGCCCGCATACATCAGCGCCACGACGGCCGCCGCCAAGGTTTCGCCGAACAGCAGGGCCGCGGACATGGACAGGGCGGCTACGATATCGAGCCCGACCTCGCCCTTGGCGAGGCTGGCGACGATCTCGAAAACGAGGGCCGCCAGCACGGGGATGACGCCCAAGGTCCAGGCCACGGTCGCCATATCCGCCCGGTCCACCAGCAAGAGGCCGAGGCCGGACAGCAGGCCCAGCAAGGCGATGGTCAACAGCGCGATGTTGAGGCTATCATGGAGCAACGGCTTCATCGGCTTGGGTCCCCGGCGCATTGCGCGGCCAGCGAGAGGGCCGCAGGCAGAGTCCTACCCGCCAATGGCGTCGCTTCCAAGCGCGCGCAATGGCGCAGGTTCTCTGGCGCCCCGCAAAGTATCATAAAATGCCAGGTGTCCCCCTATCCGGCGCTTAGAGCATTGCGGGCCAGGATGCAGGGGAGGAGAATTCCATGCGCATTGTGATTGCACTGTTTATCGCCGCCTTTCTGCAGGCCCCGGCGCTGGCGGGGGGAGCCGGATGGTCGTTTTCGCTGCGGGACACGCCGGCTGGCCCGTTATGCGTGGCCGCGACCGAGCAGAACGGAGTGACGGTCGGCTTTTATGGGGCGCCGCTGGGGCCGACCTACGCCTTTGTCAAAGGGGTGAACCTGCCCCGCAATGCCCGATCCACCTGGCAGGTCGGCGGCTATGAATGGCGTCAATTCGTCGGGGCCGCGGACAGCTATGACGGGGTCCATATCTATCCGGGCATAAGGGCGCATTTCCTTGCGGAAGTGGCCGCCGGATCGCGGCTGGACCTCTATCTCCACGATGCGAGCCTGGCCGGCAACGCGCCGCTCACGGGCACGCTCGGCCTGTCGCTGCGGGGCTCGTCGCGGGCGATTGCATCGCTGCTCAGGTGCCAGGCGGAGCATTATCAGCCGGCCTATCACGCGCTGATCGTGATTGAGGCCTATGCCCTGCCGCTGCCGCCGCGCTATTAGCCGGCCCGGGGGCAGCAGGCCGGGGCCGACCTAGCTCTCGAACCGGATGCCGACGCGCTTGCCCTCGCGCCAGACCAGCCGGCAGGGCTGCATGCGATGGTTGGGCATCAGCATGTAGAAGCTCTCAGGGAGCTCGTAATCGGGCGGGATGTCAACGCGCGCCCCCGTATCGGTCATGTTGAGGACTGCGCCATCGAAGCGGACAACACCATCGACGGTAACGATGGTGGCCTCCAGATGGACCATTTCACGGGGCAATGCTCGGCGTTCACGCATGGCCATGAGCATAGAGGCTCAAGGCTGCCGAGGTGTTGGCACAATGGCTAAAGCTTTATCGAAGCGCTGCGGTCCTATGCGCCACTGACGCGGAGGCATAACTTCAAGCTTCCATCCCTAGAACCCGTGTGACGCCTTGACCAGGTCGGCCCCCTTTTCGCCGATCATGATCGCCGTGGCGTTTGTGTTGGCGGAGACAACGGTCGGCATGATCGACGCATCGATCACTCTCAGGCCGGAGATGCCGTTGAACCGGAGTTCATTGTCTACGACCGCATTGTCGTCGGGCCCCATTCGACATGTGCCGGCGGGGTGATGATCCGTCTTGGCGTGGCGGCATGCATATTCGAAGTAGTCCTGATCGGACTTCACGTTGGGGCCAGGCAGCCTCTCGGCTTTGACATAGGGCTTCAGCGCATTCTGGCTCATTATTTCCTGGGCCAGCTTCAGGCCGCGGATGGACATCTCCCGGTCGTAAGGGTCGGCCCAGTAGTTCGGGTCGATGAGCGGGGCGGCCCCGGGGTCGGAACTGGCCAGACGCACCGATCCTCGCGACCGGGGGCGCAAGTAGGCCGAGTTCAGCGTGACGCCGCCTTGCTTCATGGTCTCGACACCCGCTTCGATGCCGGACCCCAGACCAAGATGGAACTGAATGTCGGGCGAGCGGGCATTCTTGTCGGCGTACCAGAAGCCGCCGGTCTCGAAGAGGCTTGAGGCCACCGGACCGGTCCTGGTCAGCAGATATTGCAGGCCGGCCACGGCCGACCAGTGCGGCTTGGCGTATTTGTCATAGGTGTGCGGCCCCGTGCACTCCGCAATGACGAACAAGTCCAGGTGGTCCTGCAGGTTCGAGCCGACTTCGGGCTGGTCGAACACGACGTCGATGCCGAGCCCGGAAAGGTGGCCTGCCGGTCCGATGCCCGATAGTTGAAGCAGGCGAGGCGAACCGATGGCTCCGGACGAGAGCAGCACTTCCTTGCCCGCGCGGACCACACCCTCGCCCGCGAGTTCGACGCCGACCGCCCTGCCCCGCTCGACGACGATGCGCAGAACCTGCGCGTCGGTACGGACCGTAAGGTTGGGGCGCTTGCCCCTGATAGGGCCGAGATAGGCGATCGAGGTTGACGAGCGGCGCACGTGGCGCTGCGTCAGCTGATAGTAGCCCACGCCGTCCTGGCTTTCGCCGGTCATGTCATGGTTGCGCGGGATGCCGAGTTCACCGGCGGCCTTGAAATAGGCTTCGCAGATCGGCAACGGCGCGGCCGGCTTGCTGACGCCCAGTGGTCCCCCCTGCCCGTGATAGCGATCGTTGAAGGTGTCGTTATCCTCGGCCTTGCGGAAGTACGGCAGTACATCTTCATACCCCCAGCCGATGCAGCCCATCTGCCGCCATTCGTCGTAGTCGAGGGCGTTGCCGCGTGTGTAGATCTGGGCGTTGATGGAGGAGCCGCCGCCGATCACCTTGGCCTGGGTGTAGCGGATGACCATGTCGTTCATGTGCTTCTGCGGGACGGTGTGCCAGCCCCAGCTGCCGATGCCCTTGGTCATCTTCGCGAAGCCGGCGGGGAGATGGTAAAACGGATGCCAGTCGCGGCCGCCTGCCTCGAGGAGCAGGACCTTGACGTCGGGATTCTCGCTCAGACGAGCGGCGAGAACGCAGCCGGCAGAGCCGCCGCCGACGATAATGAAGTCATACGCTTGCGACATCGTGTCTCCTTAAAACAGCTTGGCTCCGGGCGGCATCGCCACGCTAAGCCGCATAAATCCGGCCGGTCAGCCAATCTGGCCAATCGCGCTCGAAGAACGACTTCTGGGTTTCATCGAGAAACCGATTTGGTCGCGTTGTGACCTGAATCGCACTGCCGTCGAACCTGACGACGATCTGTTCCGCCTTGTGCTCTGCCCGCTCCCTGCGAAAGCGAAATTCCTCGAGCACACCCGACTTCGTGGTCGGCGCGTCGTCGCCGGCTGGGTCACAGATTGTCCGCGCCCCGCGGCTGCCGCCGCCGTCCCGGATGTAGTGGTCGAGAGCGGCGAGAACGGCCTCGGAGGCCAGGGCCATCTGCTGCCATTGCGCGGCCCTTACGGCTTCGGCCGCATGGCCATAGGCGATGCCGTTCGCACAAATATTGGCATTGAGCGCTCCCGCCTCCCGCAGCGCGGAGCTGACACCCGTGGGATCGCAGATGATCCCTGCGCGATCACTCATCCGGGCCTGCACTTCAGCTCGTACGCTCTTCATGGCGATCGGGCTGTCGGCACGAATGACGTGCTGCAATTGCCCAAGCTCGACGATGCCAAGGTTGTCGGGATCGACAGAGGGCGCCGACCGGGCATTGCCGGACGCAGCGATATGCTCGGCAGCGCGGGTTCCGAACACCTGCCCGGCATTGAGCGCGGCACCGCCGGGGCGGGTCACGCCATGCGTGCCGGCGGCCTCGCCTATGGCGTAACATCCCGACAGGTTGCTTTGGCCCCAGACGTCGACCATCACGCCGCCGTTCATGTGCTGGTTGTTCACTGCGAATTCCAGCGGCTCGATGGCGATGTCTATCTTGTAGCGACGGTAAAGTTCGATCGCCAACGGGTTCATGTGCGCCAACCGATCGATCGGCAGCTCCTGGGTCGCACCCGCATTGCCGAGGTAACGGCTCACATCATCATCGAGGCGTTCGAGAGAGAATGCCTGGTCCCCCTCCACGGTCAGGGGATTGCGGTTGAAATCCATGAACACGCGCCGACCGGCCGCCGACTCCCGGTAGATCGCAAGGTCGACGAGGCTGGAGCCGAACCCCAGCATGCGCGTGGAGTGGAAGGGCCATTGGTAGCCTTTGCGGAACACGTTGGACGCGAGTTCCTGCGTGGTTCGGTAATAGTCCGCCAGGAAGTGGTGCTCCCTGCCCTCATCGTCCACCGAATAGATGTGCGGCATCGCCTGCACATAAGTGCCCGAGAGGTTCCAGGGAAATCCTTCGCGCCGGGTACCGATGCCGAACTGGCTCTCTGTCAGGTTGACCAGTTCGATGCCTGCCTCAAGGGCGAGACCCAAAGAGCCGAAGCAGCCGTTAGGGTAGACGCTGTCGCGGTAAAGTTCGCCGGGGCCGCCGGCGGCCAGCACCAGGACGTTGCAGCGGAAGATGGCAAGGCCCAGCGGATTTGCGTCGGACCGATCTGCCGAGCGCGATACCAGGATGCCGACGACCCTGCGGCTACCTTCGTCTGCCGTCAGGATCCTGACTGCGGTCGTCTGATTGTAGATCGGGACCTGCAGCCTGATGGCTTCTTCGGCCAGCACCTTGACCATCAGACGGGACGTCCGCGGACCGCAACTGGTTGCACGCCCGACCTCGTCATGGTCGGTCTGGTATCGCAGAGTACCGCCCAGGCGCTCCTGAGGCAGCGGGAGGCCCATGAACTGTAGCGAGGCCATCATCCGCGCCGAGCCAACTGCCTCGACATAGGCGGTGTCCTCATCCATGGAGCCGCCTGCACGGATCGCGCGAGCCATGGCGCGGAAATCATCGCCATGGTCGGCAGTGTTGGCTGTATGCAGGGTCTGCTTATCCGAGCCGGAGCATGCGGACGTCCCACCCCAGGCGCTCTGGCTGACCACGGCGACATCGTCGCCTCGGCGCTTCAGCTCGACGGCGGCCCGCAGGCCCGCGGCGCCCGAACCAACGATTACGCACCCATAGCGATAGATCGGGAGACCCAGGCCGTCGATTGTTACGGATTCGTCCGAGGCCGGCTCGTTGGCAAGCCTGGGCATATCGACGTCGGTGAGGTCGTCCAGGATGGATTGCGGGACGTCAATGGTCATAGTGGCCTCCACAAAGGGCGTGGCAGGTCGGAGACGCACTCGTGGAGTGCGTGCCGGAGTGGGGTGTTTTCGGCATCAGGAGGCCACTGCCGGGATGTCGACCCAGGCGCGGGTCCGTGAGGACTCCATGCATGCATCGATGATCTGGCAGATGTGGTGACCGGTCTCGAAGGTCGGCCAAGCCAAGGTATTCGTCGTGATCGAACGGATGACCTCGAATGCCTCTATGATCTTGCTCTCGTTGTAGCCGAGCGCGAAATTCGGCAGCGGAAGGAACGCCCTGAACGTTTCGTTCTCGGTACCGACGTCGATCTCGCGGAAGCCGCGGCGCCCCTCGCGATCATCGTTGGAATAGAAGCGGAGGCGGTTCACTTCGTCGTAGTCGTAGGCGATGCTTCCCTTGGTGCCGTAGACTTCATAGGTCTGCTTAAACTTGCGGCCCGTTGCGACGCGGCTGAAATCGACGATGCCGCTGGCCCCGTTCTCGAATTTCACCAGAAGGTTCGTCGCGTCCGGGTTGGTGACCTCGGCCATTTCCTCGGCACCGGTCAGTTTGCCGCCCTGCCCCATATTGCTGCCGCTGACGACGGGACGTTTCCTGGTGACGATGATATTGTCGGCAACCAAGGAGCTGACCCGGCCGACCAAGAAATCCATGAAGCTGAATACGTGGGATCCGGTGTCGCCCACGATGCCGGTCGGCGCCAGCCTGCCGTCCGCCCGCCACATGAAGGGCGACGTCGGATCGGCATACATGTCGACGTGCTGGCAGCCCTTGAACAGGGTGATTTCGCCGATTTCGCCGGACTGGATGATGTCCCTGGCCAGATCATGAACCGGGTTGCGCGGAAAGGCGTGCCCTACGCGGGTGATGACGCCTTTGGCCTTGGCGATATCGGCCAGTTCACGGGCCTGTTCTGCCGTGTCGGCCAGGGGCTTCTCGCAATAGACATGCTTGCCGGCCAGCAGCGCCGCCCTGGCAACTTCGTAATGGAGGTTGTCGGGCAGGCAGATGTCGATCAGGTCGATTTCGGGGTCATTGATGACCGACTGCCAGTCCTTCTCGATCCGGGCGCCCGGCGCGCGGATATCGGTATCCTTGAGCAGGGCCGGATTGTGTTCGACGAGCGCAACGACGCGCGCGGTGCCCCCGGACGTTCCGAGAAAGTGCGGGAAGGTATTGTAGGCCATGGTGTGGACCTTGCCCATCCAACCGGACGCTCCCAAGACGGCAACGCGAACTTCTCTCATCTCTTCCTCCGGCCTTGCGGCACCGTTGACTCTATCTGCGACGGCGCCCGCCCCTGACGGGAGCCGTCAATGCTTTCCGCTGCTCGACTGCCGGACCACCAGCGACACATCCGCCCGGTGTTCTCGCGGCGGGACTGTTCCAACCTCGAGCCAGGCAACGACCGTCTCGGCGATCGACCTGCCGAAGCCGGCGATGTCGCAGTGCACCGAGCTCAGGGCCGGCCAGCTGTGCGCCACTTCCTCGATATCGTCGAAGCCCACGATCTTGAGGTCGGAGCCGACCGTTCGTCCTATTTCGGCGCAACCGGACAGCAGGCCCAAGGCCACCTGGTCGTTGAAGCAAACCACCGCGTCGACATCCGGATGTTCGTTGGCCAGGATGCCCGCCATCTGCCGCCCAAAGGTTCTCGAAGCGGACCCGGTCAGCACCAGCGGCTCAATGCCCCTGCCCTTGAGGATGTCCAGGTATCCGGACAAACGCTCCCTGGTGACGCCGCGACCGTCCAGGCCGCCCACGAACGCGATCCGTTTCGCACCACCAGCGAGCAGGTGTTCGGTAGCCGCGCGGCTCCCGCTGACATAATCCGGCGCTGCAAATGGGAAGAGGTCGGTTCTTGGATCGACGTTGCGCAGCACCTGCATGGCCGGAATACCCGCCCGCTCGATTGCATCGAAGGTGGCCGCGTCATCGCCATAGGCAGGCGAGATGATGAGCGCGGCAACACCATGCTCGATCATTGCTCCGACCATGTCGGTCTGCAGTTTGGAGTTTTCGTCGGTGTTGGCGATGACGGCTGCGTAACCGCGGCTGGACAGTGCCATCTGGAGCGAGGTGGCGAACTCGCTGAAGAATGGGTTCCTCAGATCGTTGATGACCAAGCCAATCAAATCCGGATTGGCGTTCCGCAGCTTTGCGGCCGCGCGGTTGTAGACGTAGCCCATGTCGTTCATGGCGGCACGAACCTGCTCTCGCGTGGCCTCTTTCACGAGTGGGCTGTTTTGCAGCACGAGACTGACCGTGGACTTGGAGACGCCTGCCTTGCGGGCCACGTCAACGATGGTCGGTCTGCGTTCATTGTTCGCCATGGTCAGGTTCCTTCTCGACTCGGCGACACAAAGGGTCTGCCGGCTGAGAGAAAACCATAGCATTGGCCCGGGAGACGAAAGGTCTCATTCCCCTCAAACACCATCCGGATGTTGCCGCCTGTCCCCGCCATGATTCACCTCAAGCCGTGAACTCGTGCTGCGTGACATGTCGCGCAGCGCGGAGAGCCAATGCGGCAATCGTCAGTGCGGGGTTCACCGCTGCGGACGTCGGCAGTACCGATGCGTCGACGATGAAAAGGTTCTTGTGATCGAAGCTGCGGCAGGTCGTATCCACCACTGCCCTTTTGCGGTCACTCCCCATGCGGGCGGTGCCACATTGATGGCTGGGGGTCCGACGATCGAAAGCACTCGACAGGACGACGGGGAACCCAGCCTTGCGCAGGACGGACTTGAGTTTTGACACCAAGGCCAGATGCGCATCCCAGTTGGAGCGCTTCCAATCCAGCCTGATCTGGCCGTTTTCGACTGTCACCCGGCTCTCGGGGTTCGGCAGGTCCTCCGACATGGCGTAAAAGTCGACGGAGCGCTTGGCGATCCAGCTCGCCATGGGAGCCGGCAGAGGCGATGAGGAGGCCAGGATCTGCCCCGAAATTTTGCCCAGCAGCTGGACATTGCCCAGCGGTGTGTCGTCGTCCCCGCCGCGCAGATAGAAATCGTTGATCATCAACGTCTTCTGATAGACAGAGTCGTTCCTTCGAAAGGGATGCACGGCCAGGACAGCCGAGCAGTTGTGGTTCATGAAGTTGCGTCCGACCTGATCGGAGCTGTTGGCCAGACCATTCGGTCGATCCTTGTCGGCCGAGCCCAACAGAAGCGCCGCGGATTGAACGGCGCCGGCGCTGAGCACCACAATCGGTGCGGACAGCACCTCGCGGCGACCGCCACGCTCGACTTCGACGCCTGTGATTTTCCCATGCGCGTCCGCGATCAAACGCACGGCTCGGCATCCCGTCGCCAGGGTTACGTTGTCGTGGGCGAGCGCGGCAGCAAGGCCAACACTCTCTGCGTCGCTCTTCGCGCCCACGGTGTCGGGGTACGCGTCCCAAGGCGTCTGGGCCCGGGCCAACCAGCGGTCGATGTCAACGCCCAAGGGGAGACTGGACGGATGAAGTCCGACCGACTTCAGGCGACGACGGAGGTCAGCGATGGCCGGCTCGTCCGGTATGGGCGGGAATGGATATGCGCCTGAATGCGGCGGTTCGGTGGGGTCTTCCGTGGCAACGCCACGAACTCGATACAGTGTCTCGGCCGCCTGGTAGTCTGCTTCGAGGTCATCATAGGAAATCGGCCATCCTGGGGTCGTGCCACCGAGATGGCGAAGCGGGGCGAAATCCTCGCGTCGGTACCGTATGAGCACCGCTCCAAAGAACTTCGAGTTGCCGCCAGCGAGGTAGTAGTTGCCTGGGTTGAAGCCGCGACCATTGCCATCAAGCCATGTCTCCTTCGGTCGGAAATGGCCGCGACCGAAGATGGCGCCGGCATCGCGGGCTTCGGGGCTATCGAGCAGCCGCTCTCCCCTCTCGAGGATCATAATGCGCCGCCCCGAGGGCGCCAGGGCAGCAGCCATGGTGCTGCCGCCTATGCCGGAGCCGATGATGATGACATCGGGGTTCATCCGGGAATGCGGGCCTCTGTCTTGGGATCGAATACGACCGCCTTGTCCATGTTGACGGCGAACTCGAAGCGGTCGCGGGCCGCAACCGAAGCGTCAGCGCGCATGCGAGCCACCACGTCCCGACCAGAGACCGTCATGGTGACAAACGTGTCCGAGCCCGCTGGTTCAATGACAGTGACGACGTTGGAGAACCGCTGGATGTTCTGGGATTTGCGGTCCGCGCCATCGATGTCGGTGATCGCTTCGGGACGGATTCCGAGCAGGATTTCCTTGCCGTCCCAGCTCGCCAGGTTCTTCTGGCTGAACTGGAGTGACTGCAGCCTGCCCTGCGCATCGGCGATTTCGGCAAAGGCGACGCCGTCGCGCACCTTGATGGTGGCCGGCAGGATGTTCATTGCCGGTGAACCCATAAAGGTCGCGACGAACAGGTTGGCGGGCGTGTCGTAGATCTCCTTGGGCGTCCCGAGTTGCTGGATATAGCCCTTGTTCATCACCGCAATGCGGGTGGACAGGGTCAGGGCCTCGATCTGGTCATGGGTCACATAGACGATCGTCGTGCCGAGCTTCTGGTGCAGCTTTTTGATCTCGGTGCGCATGTCGACGCGAAGCTTGGCATCCAGGTTCGACAGCGGCTCGTCGAACAGGAACACGTCGGGATTGCGCACAAGCGCCCGGCCCATCGCTACGCGCTGGCGCTGACCGCCCGAAAGATGCCCTGGCTTGCGCTCAAGGAGATGGTCGATCTGAAGGAGCCTGGCGACATCGGCCAGCAGTCTGTCGCGCTCGGCCTTGGGCACGCCATGCATTTCGAGGCCGAACGTCATGTTCTGGGCCACGGTCATGTTCGGGTAGAGCGCATAGCTCTGGAAGACCATGGCGATGTTGCGCTTGGACGGATGCACGCCGTTCATGAGGCGGCCGCGGATGCTGATGTCACCCGTGGTGATCGGCTCCAGGCCTGCGATCATGTTCATCAAGGTCGACTTGCCGCAGCCGGAGGGCCCGACGAGCACGATGAACTCGCCCTCCTCCACCGAGATATCGACTTCGTGCAGCACCTGCACGGAGCCGTATGCCTTGGAGACGTGTGAGATATCGAGGAAACCCATGGGTTTAACCTTTCACGGAACCGGCCATGAGGCCGCGAACGAAGAAACGACCGGCGACGATGTAGACAAGCAGCGTTGGCAACGCGGCCATGATGGCGCCGGCGAAATGGACATTGTATTCGCGCACGCCGGTCGAGGAATTGACCAGGTTGTTGAGCGCGACCGTCATGGGCATGGCGCTGAGACCGGCGAAGGACGCCCCGAACAGGAAGTCGTTCCAGATGTTGGTGAACTGCCAGATGATCGTCACGACCGCGATCGGACCGGACACCGGCAGCATGATGCGCCAGAAGATACGGAAGAAGCCTGCCCCATCGATCATCGCCGCCCGCACCAGCTCGGTGGGAAACGAAGCGTAGTAGTTGCGGAAATAGAGCGTCGAGAAACCGATGCCGTAGACGACATGCACGAGAACGAGGCCCTGCGTGGAGCCTGCTATGCCCAGGATGCCCAGGATGCGCGCCATGGGAATGAGCACGATCTGGAACGGGATGAAGCAGGCAAAGAGCATCAGGCCGAAAAGCAGCGTGTCACCGCGGAAGCGCCACTTGGTGAGAATGTACCCGTTAAGGGCACCCAGCACGGTGGAGATGGCCACGGCCGGGACGACCATGAGGATCGAGTTGATGAAGTATGGGCGAAGGCCGGTCGGCGACACGCCGACCTGAGCGGTCGACCATGCGCTCAGCCAGGCCTCGATGGTCCAGGCCTTGGGCAGGCTCATCATGTCGCCGCCGGTGATCTCGCTCAGGGGTTTCAGCGAGTTGGTCAGCATGACGTAGAGCGGCAAGAGGTAGAACAGGGCGAACAGCACAAGGATCAGGTAGATGAACACCTTGGCGATCGAACCGGTTTTGACGGCGGTATCCTGGCTGGCGACACTCATTCCTTTTTCGCCCCCAGTTCGGAGTAGAGATAGGGGATCATGATGGCGGCCACTGTCATGAGCATGATCACGGCGCTCGCCGCACCAATGCCCATGGAGTTGCGGGTGAAGGTGTAGGAATACATGAAGGTCGCGGGTAGCTCGGTGGCGCGGCCTGGACCGCCACCTGTCAAGGCGATCACCAGGTCGTAGGACTTGATGGCCATGTGGAAGAGGATCACGAAGGCGGACAGGAATGCCGGGCGTAGCAGCGGGATGACGATCCGCCGATAGAGGGCGAAATTGGATGCGCCGTCGATCTGGGCGGCCTTGAGGATTTCGTTGTCGATGCCGCGCAGGCCCGCCAGGAACATCGCCATGACGAAGCCCGAGGTTTGCCAGACCGCCGCAATGACCAAGGTGTAGATCGCCATATGGCGGTCCTTGATCCAGTTGAACTGGAAGTCGGTCCAGCCCCAGAGGTGCATGGTGTTCTCAAGGCCCAAACCGGGGTCGAGGAACCACTTCCAGGCTGTTCCGGTCACGATGAACGAGAGGGCCATGGGGTAGAGATAGATGGGGCGCAGAACGCCCTCCCCCCGGATCTTCTGGTCGAGCAGGATCGCCAGGCCCAGGCCGATGACCGTGCAGATCGCGATGTACAACGCGGCAAAGATCACCAGGTTGATCAGGGCGGTGTTCCAAGCCGGCAGGCTGAACAGCCGGACATAGTTGTCGAGACCGACGAAATCGAAGCTCGGCAGCATCTTGGAATCCGTCATCGACAGATAGCCAGTGAACACGATGAAGCCGTAGACGAAGATCAGGATGGCGGCCAAGGACGGCGCCAACACGATCTTGGGTATGAAGTCCTGCAAGCGGGTTCGAAGGTCCGCTCTGGTAGTTCGGATAGGCATCGCGCCCTCCCAATTCCATCCCGGCAGAACGGCCGGAAGGCGTCGAAAGTAGGAATGAAAGCCGCGTCACGGCGATCGTGTGGGGCCGGGCCGGAGCCCGACCCCTGGGGGGAGTTACTGGGCGGAAGCCACGGCGTTGGCCAGCTCTTCGGCGGCCGCCGTCGCATCGTACTCGCCGTTGAAATGGGCGGTCACGACGTCGTAGATCGCATTCTTGACCGCGGCGGGGTTTGCATGGCCATGAGCCATGGAACCGAGCAGCGTGCCGCCTTCTGCTGCCGCTGCGAGTTCGGCAATACCCTGCTGGCCACAAGCATCGAACTGATCGCCGGGGACGTCGGTACGGGCCGGGACCGAACCCTTGACCGTGTTGAACGCGATCTGGAAATCAGGCGACATGATCGCCGATGCCATGGCCTCCTGGGAGGCAACGGCGCCCTCGCTCACCTTGAACATGGCGAACTGGTCGGCGTTGAATGTCACCGAGCCTTCAGAGCCCGGAACGCGGAAGCACAGGAAGTCCGTGCCCGGCACCTTTTCGGCACGCAGGAACTCGCCCTTGGCCCAGTCGCCCATGATCTGGAAGGCGGCTTCCTTGTTGATGACCATGGCGGAGGCCAGGTTCCAGTCACGACCAGAGAAGTTGTCGTCGACGAAGCCGCGCAGCGTTTCCATGCGGGTGAATGCTTCCACCATTTCGGGGGAATTGAGGGCGGCCGGGTCGAGGTCGATGAAGGCGCGCTTGTAGAATTCCGGCCCGCCGGCGCCGATCACGATGGAGTCGAACACCGTGGCGTCCTGCCAAGGCTGACCGCCATGCGCAAGGGCAGTGTACCCGGCATCCTTGGCTGCCTGGAGAGCTGCCACGAACTCTTCCCAGGTCTTCGGCTGGGCAAGGCCCAACTCGTCGAGGATTGCCTTGTTGGCCCACACCCAGTTGGTCGAGTGCACGTTCACAGGCGCAGAAACCCAATGGCCGTCATACTTCGCGAAGTTCTGCAGCGCCGCAGGAACGACCGCATCCCAGCCCTCGGCAGCAGCGACGCTGTCCAGGTTGCCAAGCGCGCCTTCGGCAGCCCAGTCCAGAATATCGAAACCGAGCATCTGCACGGCGGTCGGGGCATCACCAGCGGTTACGCGAGCGCGCAGCACCGTCATGGCACCTTCGCCGCCACCACCTGCAACTGGCATATCGAGCCAGCCGATGCCCTGCGTCTGTAGGTCTTCCTTGAGCACGTTGAGTGCGGCTGCTTCGCCGCCCGACGTCCACCAATGCAGCACTTCCACGTCATCGGCCAATGCGGCCCCCGACATCGTCATCATCGCAGCGGTTGCGATCGCCGTCGTCGTATAAAGTCCACGCATGAGGTACCTCCCTGTAGATGCGTTCGAATATCCTCTGACCATCCAGTCAGAGGGCCTTCACCCAAGGTGCTCGGGTGCGCCCGATGCGCATGACGAGTGATTTCACCTCGAGAAATTCTTCCAGGCCGTATGACCCGATCTCGCGGCCCTGGCCGCTTTCCTTCATCCCGCCGAACGTGAGCTCGGGGAAACCATCCATCCACGTGTTGCTCCACACCGTGCCCGCCTGGGCACGCCGCGAGAATTCGAGGACGGTGTGGACATTCTCGCTCCACACCCCGGCGGAGAGGCCGTAACTGGCGTTGTTGGCAATGCTGATCGCTTCGTCCATCGTCCGGAATGTCAGAACGGACAGGACCGGGCCAAACACTTCCTCGCGGGCGATCGCCATGTCCGGCGTAACGCCTGTGACAACGGTGGGCTGATAGAAGTCGCCCTTGAGACCAGGAACCTTGAGCCGGTCACCGCCCAGCCCGACCTTGGCGCCAGCGGCAACTGCTGCCTTGACGTAGCCGTCGACCTTTTCCTGGTGCTGCGGGGTGACCATGGCGCCCACTTGCGTGCGGGGGTCGAGCGGATCGCCGAAGGCGACGAGCCTCGACAGCTCGATCACCCGAGCCGTGAACGCCTCGGCAATGTCCTCGTGGACAATGATGCGGCTGCCCGAATTGCAGCATTCACCGGCATTGAAGTAGACGCCGAACGTCACCGCGTCGGCGGCGCTTTCGAGATCGGCATCCGCAAAGATGACCTGCGGGTTCTTGCCGCCGAGCTCGAGCGCCACCTTCTTGAGGGTGCCCGAGGCCGCGGCCGAAATGGTCTTGCCGACGGCGGTCGACCCCGTGAAGGTGATCATGTCAACCTCGCGGTGGGATGACATCAGCGAGCCGACCGGCTGTCCGTAGCCCAGAACGATGTTGACGACGCCTGGAGGCATCCCCGCCTCGTCGATCAATTCGCCCAGCATGGCAGTCGTGGACGGAGTCATCTCAGACGGCTTGACGACGCAGGTGCAGCCTGCAGCCAAGGCAAACGGGAGTTTCTGGCTCAGGATCCAGAATGGGAAGTTCCACGGCGTGATGACCGAGACGACGCCGATCGGCTCCTTGACCACGACGCCGAGAATATCCTCGCCCAACGTATTGTGGCTGTCGCCCTTGGTGGTGCGCGCCAGCGATGCTGCATAGCGCCACAGGTCGGCCGCGCCAGAGATTTCGCCGGTGGCCTGGGTGATCGGCTTGCCTGTCTCCAGGGTTTCGATCAAAGCAAACCGCTCGACATTGGCCTCGATCAGGTCAGCTACCTTGAGCAGAACCGCCGCCCTGGCCTTAGCCGAGATACGGCTCCAGATTCCGCTGTCGAACGCCGCGCGAGCGGCATGAATCGCTGCCTCCGTTTCCACCTCGGAGCCCTTGGCATTGCGGCTTACGACCACGCCGTGGGAGGGAGCGACGCGTTCAAAAGTCTCTCCGTCAGCACTGTCCTGCCATTTCCCGTTGATGAAATGGCGGCCGACATAGGGTTCGGTCGGCAGGCCGGTCTGAGTCGATGGGATGACGGTCATCGCGGTCATGGTCAGTTTCCTGAGAATTTGGGTTTGCGCTTTTCGCGGAAAGAGCCGACGCCCTCCGCCCGGTCGTCGCTGGCTGCAATGGCAGCGCTGCCAAGAGCTTCGACCATGGCTCCCGCATCTTCGCCGCGGGCAGCGTGGATCATGGATTTCGCGATCTCGACCGCGCGTGGCGACAATTCGCAAACCCGGGCGGCCATGGCGTCCGCAGCGGCCCGTGGATCATCTGCAACCTCAGCCACGAACCCGACCTGCAGGGCCCGTTCGGCGCCAATGCGACGACCGAAGATGGCCATTTCCTTGAGCATCGGCTCGGGCAAGAGCCGCGCCAGGCGCTGCGTGCCCGACCAGCCCGGCACGATGCCGATACCTGCTTCAGGCAACGCAATCGTGGCGCGCGGGGCCATGACACGGGCGTCACAGGCGGCCGCCAGTTCCAGACCACCGCCGAACGCATGGGCGCCGAGGACCGCGATGGTCGGCTTGGACAGCCGAGCCAGCCGGTCAAACATGCGGTGTCCACCGCGCACCCAGTTGCGGGAGAATTGCGCCGGTGTGAGGTCGCCCCAGCCGTTGATGTCGGCGCCAGAGCAGAATGCCTTGGACTCGACGGCGGTGACCAGAACGCAGGCAATATCGCCGTTGTCCTCGATCTTTTCCAGGTGAGCGGCGAACTGGGTCAGCATGTCGACGGTGAAGGCGTTCAGCTTGGCCGGATTATCGAGGCGTATTTCGGCGACGCGTCCGCTGATCTCGAAGTGAACCTGGCTCATGGCTGCCACCCCATCTTTCCGGTACCGAGCAGGCTCAGCGGCATCGTCACGGCGTCGGGAGCAAGCCGCACCCGGCCCTGGCTGGCGTCCACAATGCTCACCTGCGGGTCGATGCCGGGCATGATCTCGGTCGCCAGCAGGCCTTGATCGGTCAGGCGCATGACGCAGCGTTCGGTGACGTAGAGGACGTCCTGCCCGATCTCGCGCGCCCGACGCCCCGAGAAGGTCACGTGCTCAACGCGCTCAACCATTTTCGTGAACTTGCCGGGCCGCTCGATACTGATGCCCTTGTCGGTCAGCGCAACCTGCGCACCGGCTTCGAACCAGCCGGAGAACACGATCTTGCGGGCATTGGAGGTGATATCGACGAAGCCGCCGCAGCCCGCCGTCAGGTAGGGCTTCTTGCCAAGCTTGGAGACGTTGACGTTACCCTCGACGTCCACTTCCATGAATGACAGGAACGACATGTCGAAGCCTGAGCCCTGGAAATAGATGAACTGCTGTGGGGACGGCATGTAGGCGTCGGCATTGGCGGCGCAGCCAAAGGCAAAATCGGTGAGCGGCATGCCACCGACGGCCCCCTGCTCGATGACCCAGGTGACAGCCCTTGGATGGCCTTCCTCCAGCAGGATACGCGGCACCTGCGCGCTGATGCCAAAGCCCAGATTGGCGGTCATGCCGCCTTTCAGCTCCATCGCGGCACGCCGGGCGATGACCTTCTCGACGCCGTGCTCGGCCAGGCGAAAGCTATTCCACGGCCGCATGACCTGGCCCGAGATCGCAGGGTCATACGGTGTTTCGCAGGTCTGCATCTGGTCGGGATCGATGACCACCAGGTCAACAAGGTGTCCCGGCACCCGAACGTCATGCGGGCGCAGCGAACCGGATGCCGTCACCCGCTTGACCTGGGCGATGACGAGACCCCGGTTGTTCCGGGTTGCGATGGCCTGTTCCAGCCCGCCCAGATAGGCACCTTCGTGCTCGTAGGTCAGGTTGCCCCATTCGTCGGCCGTGGTGGCGCGGAGGATGCAGACGTCGGGATATATGTTCGGAAAATGGAGCCACGTCTGGCCGCCGAATTCGACACGTGAGACGATAGGAGCTTCTGCGCCCTTGTCATTCATCGCGCAGCCTTGACGGATCGGATCGGCGAAGGTGTCCATGCCGACTGATGTCAACACACCAGGGCGGCGCGCCGCTGCTTCCCGATGCATGTCGAACATGACGCCGGACGGTACATTGTAGGCGGCAACGCGGTTCTCGACGATCATGCGCCAGATTTCCGGCATCGGCAGGCTCGACGGGCCCGATGGGTAGGAGCCGGCGAGAACGCGGCTCAACAGACCATCCTTGGCGATGTGGTCGATCCCCTTGACGCCGTACATGTCGCCGGCAGCGATCGGATGAAGGGTCGTCAGGTTGCGAGGATGTCCCTCAGAAACGAACCGTTCGCCAATGGCTTTCAGGACCAAATCCGGGCAGCCCAGCGACGAGGATGACGATACGGTCACCACGCAGTTGTCCGGAATTCGAGCAGCCGCTACCGCGGCGCTGACAATCTTTGTCATCGCTGTCTCTGTCAGTTTCGAACACGGTGGATCGCCTGGACAATGTCCAACGCGAAGAGTCTTGCCCTCCCAGGACCGCCGCCCCATTCGGGATCTGGCTGCCTATCGTCCTCCCGCTCCGATCAATTTGGAACGTTCCTATTGGCTAATGGATCGTTCCAAAGTCGTCAAGTGCATTTTGGAACGATCCATATCAAATCTGATTGGACAGCCGGGAATCTTCCGATACTCACGGGTGTGCCCTGCTAAGCCCCCATGGGACGGGTACATTCGATCGGCAGGATGATCTCACTCGCCATCGGTGATGCGCGACAGGCCAGCAATGTCAGGGAGCACGGCTTCAGGCCCGGAACCCGCGATACCGGCACGGCCCACGATCTCGCCGGGGCCGCACTTCGGAACTTGTGAAAGTTGCCGACGGCCGAACTGGTCCCTTGCTATCCGTCGGCACGCAGTCCGATCATATCCAGCATCGCCCGGATCGCCGTCGCATAGCCCGCCGCTCCCAGCCCGGCCATTACGGCATCCGCCCGCATCGACACATAGGAGCGGTGATAGATCGGCTCGCGCTTGTGGATGTTGGAGATGTGGAACTCGATGACGGGGCCTTCGAACATCTTGAGCGCGTCCAGCAGCGCCAGCGAGGTGAAGGTGAAGGCGGCGGGATTGATGACGATCCCTGCCCCCTCGTCGATCGCCTCGTGCACCCAGTTGATCAGAGCTTCTTCGCTGTTGGTCTGGTGGAACACGATTGGCCGCTCGCCTGCCGCATTGCGGCAGATCTGCTCGACCTCGGCCAGCGTCGTCGTGCCGTAGATATCGGGCTCGCGCTTGCCCAGCCGGTTGAGGTTGGGGCCGTTGAGAACATAGATCGGTTTCATAGAGCGGCTCCATAGCCGAACATTCTGGGCAGCCACAGCACCGTCTCGGGCACGAAGGTGAAGATGATAAGCGCCAGGATCAGGCCGAGCAGGAACGGCATGACGTCGGCCACCAACGCCTTCATCGGCGCGCCCGATATGCGCGTCATGATGAAGAGCAGCAAGCCATAGGGCGGGGTGACCAGACCGAGCATGATATTGATCACAACGACCACGCCGAAATGCACCAGGTCGATTCCCAGCGCCGAGGCGGTGGGGATCAGCACCGGTACGATGACCAGCAGGATGGTGGTGCCCTCCAACAGGCAGCCCAGCACGAGCAGGATGATGTTGACAGCAATCAGGAAGGTGATCGGGTTGAGGTCCCACGACAGCAGCAGAGCGCTGAGGCTGTTGGGAATGTTCTCGATGGTGACGACATAGTTGAATACCAGCGCCCCGGCGATCAGCATGCCGATCGAGGCGGTGGTCTTGGCTGATGTCAGCAGGGCCGCATAAAGGTCGGGCCAGCGCACACTGCGATAGATGACAATCGAGACGACAAGGGCATAGAACGCCGCTACAGCGGCGGCCTCAGTCGGCGTGGTGATGCCGCCATAAATGCCATACATCAGCACGACGGGCATGAAGAGCACCGGCAGCGCGTGCCAGGTCATTTTGGGCAATTCGCGCAGCGGCACCGGCTTCTCGACCGGGAAATTCTTGACCCGGGCCGTGACGGCGACCTGGATCATCATGAAGCCGGCCATCATGAGCCCCGGAACAACGCCGGCCAGGAACAGATAGCCGATCGAGGTATCGGCAATCAGCGCGTAGAGCACCATGGGGATCGAGGGCGGAATGATCGGCCCGATCACGGCCGTCGCGGCGGTCAGCGCAGCGGCGAAGCTGGGCGTGTATTTGCCGTCCTGGGTCATCATGTGCTGCATCATCTTGCCCGAGCCGGCGGCGTCGGCGACGGCCGAGCCGCTCATGCCGGCAAAGACGATGGATTGCAGCACATTGACCTGCGCCAGGCCGCCGCGGAAGCGGCCGACCACGGCATCGCACCACTTCAGCAGGCGCTCGGAAAGGGTGCCCGAATTCATGATCTCCGCGGCGAGGATGAAGAGCGGCACGGCCAGCATGATGTAGTTGGAATACATGCCGTTGAGGAACTGCTCGGCGACGATACCCATGTCCTGCCCGCGCATCAGCAGGTAGAGCACCGAGGCGCAGATCATGGACAGGCCCATAGGCAAGCCGAACACCGACAGGACGATGATCAGGCCAAGCGCCATTGTGAAAGCGGTGGAGAGCATCATACGCCAGAACCTGCCCTGGTCGGATCGAAGGCCTCGGGACCCTTGCCCCAAATGGCCTGGGAGCCCAGCCAGAACTGGCGGACGATCGTGGCCACCGCGAAGATGGCGTAGATCGAATAGAGCCAGTCGAAGCGGATATCGAGATAGGCGGTCTTCTCGACCTTCATGAAGGCGATGTAGTCAATGACAGCCGGCAGCGAGATCGAGAAGAAGAAGATCAGCGCGATGGCGGTGATGACCACCAGACCCCGCCTCACCCGGTCGCTGACTGCCGCGTAGAGGATATCAAAGCGGATTTCCTCGCTGTCGCGCACCACGAAGGCGGTGCCGAACAGCACCATCCACAGCCACATGATGACGCTGATCTCATGCGTCCAGCCGATCGGTAAATTGAGCAGGTAGCGGAAGACGATCTGCAGGATGAAGACCGTGAACATCACGGCGAGCATGGCTGCGAGCAGGTTCTCGGCGCGGGCGTGCAACCACGCCCCGATGCCGGCAAGACGAGAATTCATCACCGCTCTCCAGTCGGCAAGAGACTTGTGGATGGTGGTGCCGGCGAACCGGAACCACCATCTGGGAGGAGCCTAGAGTGCGTTGATGCGATCGACCACACCTTCCGGCCAGTCCTTGGCCAGGTCGGAATCGAGATACATCTGCTGGGCGTGGCTGCGGAAGGCATCCACGTCGGGCTCATAGACATTGAGGCCAACGCTGCGGAAACGATCGGCCAGCTCGGCTTCGCGCGACAGATGCTCGGCCTGGCTGAAGTCGATCGCGGCCGTGGCGGCGGCCTGTACGGCGGTCTGCTGCTCTGGAGTCATGGCGTTCCAGGCATCGCCCGAGATCACCAGCAGGTCATAGCCCACCAGATGCGACGTCAGCACAATCTGCTTCATGACTTCGTAGAACTTCATGTTCTCGACATTGGGAAGCGGGTTGTCCTGGCCGTCGATGGCGCCGGTCTGGAGGCCCGTATAGACTTCGGCATAGGCCATTGGCGTGGGATTGGCGCCCAGGGCCGTGCCCAGGAACTGCCAGGCGTCGCCACCGGGCATGCGCAGCTTGATCCCGGCCATATCGGCGGGAGTCTTGATTTCCTTGTCGACGCGAAGGCCGACCTGGCGGGCGCCGAAATAGGTCGGGCCCAGAATGTGAATGCCGAGCTGTTCTTCGGCCATGGCCTTGAACTCGGCGCCAACTTCGCTGTCGAAGAATGTGCGCAGATGGGCGGCGTCACGGAACAGGTAGGCCGAGGTCAGCACGGACCAGGCCGGGATCTGGTTGGAGATGTCCTGCGGGGCGATATTACCCATTTCGAGGTTGCCGCGCTGCAGAGCCACCAGTTCAGTGCCCTGCTTGAACAGCGTGCCGCCGTAATAGGGCTCGAAAGTGTGACTGTCGGCGATCTGCGCGGAGAACAGGTTCATCATCTCGGCCCGGATATCCTGGTCCGAGAATACAGCCGAGAAGCGCAGCACCGGCTTGTCCTGCGCCAAGGTGGGCATGGCGGCTGCCAGCAGCAGGCCTCCCACCAGCAGGGCGCGGCGCGTCATTGCAAAAGTCATCGTCATCCTCCCAAAATTGCCTGACCTGCAGGCCCATCCTCACCGGACGACGCGGCTATATGCCGTCATTTTTCGTCCTTGTCTCACAATGTACGAAATAGTTAGTTTAAGTCAATGCCAGTTGTCGTCGTGCCGTTTAGTCGGCCAGGGCTGCCTGAAACGTCTGCGTCATCGCCCCGGCGTCCGGCTTGATGCCGCAGAACAGTTCGAAGGCCCGCACCGCCTGGTAGACCGCCATGCCACCACCCGGCAGCACGCGGCAACCGAGGCGGCGGGCCTCAGCAACCAGGGCGGTTTCGAGCGGAAAATAGACCACATCGGCAACCCAGTGCCGCGGCGCGATCAGCCGGGCCGACAGCGGCAGGCCGGGATGCTTGGCCATGCCCACTGGCGTCGTATTGACGATGCCGTCGGCGAGGCTCGCCGGCACCGCGAGGTCGTCCACCACTGCGATATCGGCACCGAACAGCCTCCCGAGGCGGTCCGCCAGGGCGTGCGCGCGCGCCGGATCGGTATCGAAGATATCGAGGCGTCGGACGCCCTCCTGCAGCAAGGCCTGCGACACCGCCGCGCCGGCACCACCCGAGCCAAGTTGCAGCACCCGCTCCATCGCCACGCCAGCCAGGCCCTCGCGGAAGCTTTGGGCAAAGCCCCAGCAATCGGTATTGTGGCCAATCGTGCGATCCTGACCGAAGACGATGGTATTGACCGCCCCGATCGCCGCCGCATCGGGCGCCAGGCCATCGAGCAGCGGCATTACCGCCTGCTTGAACGGATAGGTGACGTTGAGCCCGGCAAAGCCGAGTGCCCGCGCTTCCGCCAGCACTGCCGGCAAACTGGCATCGTCGAAGCCGAGACGATCGAAGTCGATGAGATGGTAGCGATAGTTCAGAGCAAGACGCTGGCCTTCGCGCTCATGCATGATCGGGGAGAGCGACGCACCGATGCCGCGTCCCAGCAAACCTATGGTCACGGCACCCCTATCGGGTAGCTGGCCATTCAGCACGCTCGCGCGGAGGGTCTGCCCCGGCTGGTCGGTGGCGGTCTGCAAAGGCAAGTCTCCCTACCGGCCTCTTGCCGCCCCCAAGCGACTTGGCCTTGTCTTTCACGCGCCGCAGCCGATAAATGCTGCAAGGCGATTTGCGGCAAAATGTACGAACTGGTTAGTTTAGTCAATTGCCGGTGGGGATAGCGACGGCATGGGCACTCCGGTTTCAACGGCGAAGACGAAGTCAACGCGGACGCAGGACCCCGAAGGGACGCGGCAGAACATCATCGAGGTGGCGGCACAGGAATTCGCGCTCAATGGCCTGGCCGGCGCCCGCATCGATGAGATCGCCGCCAAGACACGCTCGTCCAAGCGGATGATCTATTACTATTTTGGCGACAAGGAGGGCCTCTATATCAGCGCCCTCGAAAACGCCTACGCCCAGGTGCGCGACGGCGAGGCCAAGCTCGACGTGGAAGGGCTGCCGCCGATCGAGGCGCTGCGAAAGCTGGTGGAATTCACCTTCGATCACCATCGCCAGCATGAGGAATTCATCCGCATGGTGATGATCGAGAATATCCACGGCGCCGCCTATCTCGAACGCTCCGGGGTGATCCGCGATCTCAACGTCACTGCCATCGGCCATATCGAGGCAATCTATGCCAAGGGCCTGGCCGACGGGCTGTTCCGTCCCGGCCTCGATCCGCTCGAAGTGCATTGGCAAATCAGCGCCCTGTGCTTCTTCAACGTCTCCAACCGCGCCACGTTTTCGAAGATTTTCGGCAAGGATGTGGGTGCACCGGCAGTGCAGGAGTCGCTGCGCCGGCACACCGTGGAGATGGTTCTGCGGTTCGTGGTGCGGGATGAGAAGCTGGGCGGGATCTAGGCCGATCGGCACGCGGTTCAGTACGGACTTCCCAGCCGAAGCTCCAACCTCTTCCAGCGCTTCTTGCAAATGTACTAACTAGTTCGTACTCTTTGCCGATGACGTCGGGGAGGACGGATCGCATGCTCACTTCCATAGCCACCGTCTCAATCAGCGGCGACCTCCGGGAGAAGCTGGAGGCCATTGCGGCGGCCGGATTCGACGGCGTGGAAATCTTCGAGAATGACCTTCTCGCCTTTGATCGCTCGCCCCGCGAGGTCGGGCAGATGGTGCGCGACCTCGGCCTCACCATCACCCTGTTCCAGCCCTTCCGCGACTTCGAGGGCCTGCCCGAGCCGCAGCGCAGCCAGGCCTTTGAGCGGGCCGAACGCAAGTTCGAACTGATGAGGGAACTGGGGACAGACCTCATGCTGGTCTGTTCCAGCGTCTCGCCGCTGGCCTTGGGTGGGATCGACCGGGCGGCGGGTGATCTGCGGGAACTGGGCGCGCGCGCCGCCCGGCACGGCGTCCGCATTGGCTATGAAGCCCTCGCCTGGGGACGACATGTCAACGACCATCGTGACGCCTGGGAAATCGTGCGCCGAGCCGATCACCCCAATATCGGGTTGATTCTCGATAGCTTCCACACGCTAGCGCGCGGCATTGACCCGGACTCGATCCGGGCCATTCCGGGCGACAAGATCTTCATCGTGCAATTGGCCGACGCTCCACGCATCGACATGGACCTGCTCTATTGGAGCCGCCATTTCCGCAACATGCCCGGCGAGGGCGACCTTGCCGTGACCGACTTCATGCGCGCTGTTGCCGCCACCGGCTACAACGGCCCCATCTCACTCGAAATCTTCAACGACCAGTTCCGATCCGGCTCGCCCCGTACCATTGCGGCAGATGGCCATCGCTCGCTGGTCTACCTGATGGATCAGGTGCGTAATGCCGAACCTGACATCGCCATTGACGTGCCGGTGCTGCCGCCGCGGGTCGATGTGCATGGGGTGGCGTTTGTAGAATTCGCCGCCGACGAGGCTGAAGCCATGGCGCTTGCCACGCATCTGCGACAGCTGGGCTTCCGGCTCACCGGGCGGCACCGGGGCAAGGCGGTGGAGCGTTTCACCCAGGGCGAGATCAATGTCGTCATCAATACCGAGCGGGAGGGACTGGCCCATTCGGCCTATCTCACCCACGGCACATCAGCCTATGCGTTGGGCATGATGGTCGATGATGCCACCGCCACGGTGGAGCGGGCCAAGGCCCTGGGCGCGCAACTGTTCAGCCAGCGCGTCGGACCGGACCAACTCAGCATTCCGGCCATTCGCGGCGTCGGTGGCGGGGTGATCTATTTTCTCGACGAGAAGAGTCCGCTGGGGCGTGTCTGGGACATCGAATTTGATGCTGTGGAGGACCCGACGCCCAGCCTCGATGCGGGGCTGCGGCGCATCGATCATGTCGCCCAGACCATGAACTACGAGGAGATGCTGACCTGGATCCTGTTCTATCGCTCGATCTTCGTGGCCGAGAAGAGCCCGATGGTGGATGTCGTTGACCCGTCGGGCCTGGTGCGTAGCCAGGTCATCGAGAACGTGTCCGGTTCGCTGCGATTGACACTCAATGGCGCGGAGAGCCATCGGACGCTGGCGGGCCGGTTCATTGCCGAAACCTTCGGCTCCAGCGTTCAGCATGTGGCCTTCGCCACAGACGATATCTTTGCCACCGCCGCCGCGCTGCAGGCCAATGGCATGAAATCACTGGAGATATCGCGCAACTACTATGCCGACCTCGAAGCGCGGCTGGGGCTGGCACCCGCGTTGATCGCGCAATTGCAGGCCGCGAACATCCTCTATGACCGCGACGCCAATGGCGAGTTCTTCCAGCTCTACTCCACCAATGTGGGCGAGGGTTTCTTCTTCGAGATCGTGCAGCGCAGCGGCGCCTATGGCGGTTACGGCGCGGTCAATGCCCCCTTCCGCATCGCCGCGCAGAAACGGCAATTGCCCCCAGTCACGATTCCAAAGGAATAGCGGAAACGGGCAAGGACGGCCGGCCGGTCGCGACGTGACTGAGATTGAAAACCTGGTTCTCGAAAGCGATGGCTCGATCAGCGCATCACTGCGTGCCAAGCCTGCAATCGTATCCGCATAAGCAGCTGTCCTGCTTTGAACCGCGTGCGGCCTTGTCAGGGAACGAACAGGGGAATTCTGACGGGCGTATAGTCGTCAGCCAGCTTCCAGACCAGTGCTCTCAACCTAGTCACAGGGCCTTGGGTTGCCAGGGTTTCGCCCAGCGCAATCTCCGCCGCATGTATCGGACTGCGCGCCTCCACGTGAACACAGATCGCTTTGTCCGGTACACCGCTCGCGTCCACAGGCTGTACAGAGAAATTGTCGAGAGACTTCATGAAGGCAGTGTTCGTTGAAGAGGTTAATGACGTGACAACGCAGAGTTAATCCGGCAGTTTCACCATCGCCCACCTCCGATAATGACGATTTCGTGTCCAAAGGTTGACCAAATTCGGCATCGGGGGATAGTTTTTCCGGATGGAGGGCGCTGCCCTTAAGCTCCTTTTCACCGTATGGCGGCGTCCTCCACCGCGTCGAACGACGTCTCTTTCTGACAACTTTGGCGTGGGACGGTCACCCGGAATTTTGGCGGATGAGACCAGCGGTGCACCCCTGCTGATCCTTTGAGACTAATGGTCGGCCTATCGCGCAGTTGATGCGGATCGCTCCTAGTGCGCTCAGCGTTGTGGTCCCACCGAACGACTTGCGATCAAAGAGCTGACGTCCGACTGGTCCTGTTGGGGAGGTCGCGATGACCCAGCACGAAGACGACCCATAGGGAGAATTCCCCTTCGTCGTGCCAGTAAAAGCTGCCTGTGTCGGCTTAACAATCCGTTAAGGTTAGGGCCTGGGCACAACGTGTTGGACGGGATTAGGCGCCCTCTGCAAAACGGGCCGCAGGATGAAGCGCCTGCAGATCTCCTGGAGCCTTTAGCGCTCGTCGTGCCCGCTGGGCCGCATCTTCAGCGGCACCTATTGCTGCCTGCCGGAGGTGTGGATTGAGCTGCGCAATGATTTCCAGGCTGTGAAGAAGGCGCAGCACAACCTCAATCAGACCGGCACCATCTCGTGCAATAGGTCGAAAAGCATCCTCCAGCAGGTCCTGGGGATCGAGAGCCGGAACGAAGATCCGGTCGTTCCCCACTCTTGCTGGTGGGCTCGGCTGCCAGTCCGAAAGCAGCCTAGTCAAAGTACCAATGACATAGATGGCAGTGCCGGGGTCATTCACACCCGGCGAAAGCGCGCGATCAGCAATTTCGGCGAGGACCACCAATCCGAACCGAGGATCACTGTCGAAGCTACGTTGATCGCCTACGACGAAAGATGCCACCAGCTTGGACCGAAGTTCGTCGCTGACCTCGCCATTCACTATCATCAGCGGGCGTGCTGGAGAAACATAAGTTCCAGGGCGGGAGCTGATGGCTATCTGAAGGTCATGTTCGGTAGCAAGCCTTTGCAGTCGTTTGGCGTCGAAGTGCTGAATATAGCCCAGTTCCTTGGTGCCTACCGCAACCCCTTCAAACGCCCCTTCCAGCAAGCGGCAATCGAAAAGCGGGTGTTCCATTAGGGTATTGCGCGCAGTAGCAGTGGCCGCTTCGACGCGGTCGACTGTATGGCCAACGCGTCCAATGTCTGAAATCTGTGCAATCCACCGGATGAGGGCAACAACCACAAGGGCGACCACACCAAGCGTCACCGAAAACAGCAACATCCTTCCTGCCGGGCTGTAGATACCGGCAGAAAGGCCAAGAATCGCGAGAATGGAAAAAAGGAAAGCTCCAATGAAGACCGATATCGAGGTCTGAGCAGATAGATCACCTATGATGAGCTGCGCGGCACGCGGCGTGGTGGAGGCCGACGCCGCTGACAATGCAGCGACCAAGGTGGACAGGGCAAACACCGACACAGTGAGCAGACTGGTCGCCAGGATCGCCAGGACAGATTGGACGGCCTCCTGGGAGATAGTGAAGGGAAGCTCCTCAGGTGCCCAGCGTGCAAGGTAGAAGGCCACGAAAATGGTCAGTAGGGCCACCGCCGAAAAAACTGCGGGCAAGAACCACATCCGGCTCAGCAATTGCCGAAGGTAAAACGATATCTGACTCATTCGGGACGCTTCGCTGTGGCGTTGCGCAATGAGACACTCATCGTGCCATCGCATTCGAGCACGAGGTAGCCAACATCTGCGACGTCCCTGCCACCTGAAGCTCGGCTTGCGTTGAGCACCTCGTCCTCCCAGGACATCTTTGTCCAGTTCATACAGGCCTCTGGTGGCCAGACGTCACACGAATGACGCAAGCCAGGTCCCGCGACGGTTCGGATAGCTGAACAGCGCCATCGGGATGAGGCCGATGGTAGACAACCAAGGGGAGCCCGACTGGTTCCGCGAGAGACCGTTCTCCGAACATGCTAGACGGTGTTCAATGCCATGCCCTCATTGGAGGCGGAGATGAGCGATGCTTCCCGGCGCCCTGCAAGCTGAAGACGCCCAGCTTAGGGTGGTAGGTGTCACCCAAACCCACTTGAGCAGTAGCACCCCATGCCCGCGGCCCACCTTTCGCGGCGGGTCACCTTACAGCGGCTTGCCCTTAATCTAGAAGAGGCGCCAAAAATCGGTTCTGGCCTATTGCAGCCAAGCTGACCGCCTCATGGCGAGCCACCCCCCCGGCCCCAATCTTGCCTGCCTCGATCAGGTCGATCATAGTGCAAAGATGTGCAGCCGAGGTGTGACTGAGGGCGGAGACCGGGAAAGGGCTGCGCATCGGCTCGTGGTAGATCTTTCGGACGAAGGAGCGTTCCGCCGGCACGCCCTGGTGAAAACCGCGGACGCTGATGAAGATCACCACGACATCCTGAACCACATCAGGCACCCCGAAACGCAGGACGGTGCGCAGCATGTCGCGTCGCCGTTTGAGGCCAAGATCCTCGAAGAGAAAGCGAGCCAACGTAAGGTGGCCGGGATAGCGGATGGTGCGGAAGCTGAGGTTGCGGACCTTGTGCTGCAGCGCCGCGCAGAGGCTCCCCATGCCGCCGGCCGTGCTGAAGGCCTCGTAGGGACGACCATTGAGCACAAAGCTCTCATAGTCCTGCAGCGGGGCGGTGCTGACCAGCTTGCCTTCGACAATGCCTTCGCAGAGGCCGGTATACTCGGCGATGAGGCCGTCGACATCCCAGGAGAGTCCATAGCCGAAGCCGTTGGAGGGATGCACCGGCAGTCCGCCGACGCGGACCACCATGTCGATGGGGCCTTCGAGCGCATCGACCAGTTCGACCGCCAGATTGGCGACGAGGCCCGGCGACAGGCCGCAGCCGGGCAGGATGACCTTGCCGTGGCCAGCCGTGGCGGCGATTTCGCTGACCGGGGCGGTGTCTTCGGCGGTATCGACGTAATGGACGCCAGCTTCGATTGCCGCGCTGACAATGGCAGCGGCGAGGCGGGTGGGCGCGGCATTGACCACAATATCGAAGCCGGCCAGCGCCTCAACGCAATCCTTGCGGCGCGACGCGTCGAGGTGGCGTGTGCGGAAGCCACGCCTGGCGGCCTGGTCCAGGGCCTCCTGCGTCACATCGGCGACTTCGGCCTCGTGGCCATCGGCACCGGTCAGCAGGCTCGCCACCGCCAGGCCGATGCGGCCGCCACCAATGATCAGGACCTTCATGACACACTCCGATCAGGCATTGAAGCGACTGAGGAAGGCCTGTAGCCGTTCGCTGGCCGGGTTGCGGATGACGGTATCGGCCGTACCCAACTCGGCGATGACGCCACCATCAATGAAGGCGACGCGATCGGCCACATCGGCCGCGAAAGCCATTTCATGGGTGACGATGGCCATGGTCATGCCATCATGTGCCAGAAGACGGATGACCTGCAGCACCTCGCCCACCAGTTCCGGATCAAGGGCGCTGGTGACTTCGTCCAGCAACAGCACGTCAGGGCGCATGGCAAGCGCCCGCGCGATGGCAACGCGCTGCTTCTGGCCGCCGGACAGGTGGTTTGGATAGGCATCGCGCTTATCCAAAAGGCCGACCTTGCCAAGCAATTCCATGGCGCGTGCCTCAACTTCGGAGCGCGGCTCCTTGAGCACGGCGATGGGTCCCTCGCAGATATTCTGCATCACCGTCTTGTGGGGGAACAGGTTGAAGTGCTGGAACACCATGCCGACATGGCGCCGCAGCTCGCCACAGCCGATATTGCCGCCACGCGACTGGAAACGGTTCTCCACGCGGCGGCCGTTATAGGCAATCTCGCCAGCAGTGGGGACTTCGAGCAGGTTGAGGCAACGGATCAGCGTGGACTTGCCCGAGCCGGACGGGCCAATGATAGCCAATACCTCGCCGCGATGCAGGTCGAGATCGACGCCCTTGATCACCTGGAGCTTGTTGTAGCTTTTCTTAAGGCCCCTGACGGTCAGGATGGGCTTGGCATCGGTGGAGTGCATGGTCGCTTCCCCTGAAATTGCTGACACGTCCATCAGTCACTCACCCGCATGCGATGTTCGACATAGTCGGCGGCCTGGGTCATCGGGAACAGCACGACGAAATACAGCAGGGCGACGATGGTAAAGGCCTCCAACGGTCGGTAGGTCTGCCCGTTGACGACGGCTGCCATATAGGCCAGCTCGCCCACAGAGATCACCGAGATCAGCGAGGTGTTCTTGAACTGGATAACCGACTGGTTGATGAAGGATGGCAGCACGCGCTTGAAGGCCTGCGGGATGATGATCCGCCACATGACCTGACGGTCGGACATGGCGATGGCCTTGGCCGCCTCGGTCTGCCCCTTATCGATGGACAGGATGCCGCCGCGGAAAATCTCGGAATAGAACGAGCCCGCATAGAGCGACAGGGTCAGCATGGCGGCCACATAGTTCTCAATGGTGACGCCGATCAGCAGCGGCAGCGCGTAGTAGAACCACATCAGTTGCACCAGCAGCGGCGTGCAGCGGAACACTTCCTGGTAGGCACGCGACAGCCCGCTGATGAACCGGAACCGCGACAGGCGGCCAAAGCAGATGACCATGCCGATCACCACGCCCACCACGATCGAGCCGAGCGTGTAGGCAAAGGTCAGCCACAGGCCCCAGGCGAAGAGGTCCCAGAACTGCAGGACGGTGTTGAAGTCCCATTTATACGGCATGGCGCATCCCCTGAAGAAGTCGGCCGGGGCGGGTGCCGCCCCGGCATGGACGGTCTAGCCGCCGAGGTCGAAATTCTCGGGCAGGTCGTCGAGCCCGATCTCGAAGGGCGCGAGGCCATTGATGATCCAGGTCTGGTTGTTGCCGACGCGGCGATTGTAGTCCGCCCAGGCCGAGATGAAGGATTTGAACTGCTCGTCGGCATTGTAGTTGATGCCAATGACCGAGGGCGAGGACAGCACCGGCTCGGGCACATAGACTTGTCCCAGCGCGGCGTTGCGCTTGACCATCACCACCGAGTTCAGGACCGTGTTGACGATGGCATCGGCCTTGCCGCTGGCGACGGCCAGAATGGCCTCGTCACGGGTCTTGAAGCGCAGCACATTGGCCTTGGGCAGGTATTGCTGGGTGATCAGGTCCTGCGCCGACCCCAGGTCCACCGCCAGGGTAATCGAAGGATCGTTCAGCGACGCCCAGGTGGCCGAAGCAAGTTCGGGCTTGGGCGAGACAATGACGAAGCTGTTGTAGTAGGTGGGCGACGAGAAGGCGATCGACAGCGCACGCGCGGGCAGAGCCGTCAGCGCCAGCGCGATATCGGCCTTGCCCGATTGCACATCGAGGATGGAATTGGCCCAGGTGCTTTCGACCACTTCGAGCTCCACGCCCAGCGTGGTGGCGATGTCGCTGGCCATGTCGATGACGAAGCCGCGCCATTCGCCAGTGCGCGGATCCTTGTTGAAGTAGGGATCCTCATTGAGGATTGCGGGAACGCGGAGCACACCGCGCTCCTTGATCTGGTCGATGGTGCTCTGCTGGGCGACGGCCGGTGCGGCCGCGAGCCCCATGGCCACGCTGGCCGCTGCAAGTATCGTAGTCAGTAGTCTCATCATAGTCTCCCTCTGAAAAACTGAACGACGGTGTCTGGGAACGGTCAATCCTGACCAACCTTCCGGTATTCAGAGTGCAGGCGCGCCCGAGCGGCATCAATGCAAACGGACAGCCCGCACTTGTGGCATTTCTTGGAAGAGTCGGCGGTCACTTCTTTGCCCCGGCGAACCGATCCAGCGCGGCAACGAGTGTCGTGCGGCTGGATGGGGTGAGCGGGGCAAGTGGCGCGCGCACGCTGCCGGACATCTGCCCGCGCAGCGCCAGCGCCTCCTTGACGGGCACCGGATTGCCCTCGATGAACAGGGCCTTGGAAAGCGCGAATATCCGATCATGCAGCACCAGGGCCGTCGCATGGTCGCCCCGATGCCAGGCATCCACCAGCGCCACCATGTCCTCGGGCGCATAATTGGAGACCACGCTGGTCACACCCAATGCGCCAACCGACATGAAGGGCAAGGCCAGCGCATCATCGCCCGAATGGAGGATGAAATCGGGACCGCACGCGGCGCGCAATTCGCTGATGCGCTCGGCGCGACCGCCGGCCTCCTTGATGCCGAAGATATGGCTGTGCCGCCGGGCCAGGCTGGCCGCCGTTTCCGGAGCAATCTCGACGCCGCAGCGCCCCGGCACACTATAGAGCATGATGGGGAGGCGCGTGGCCTCGGCTATGGCATCATAGTGGCGCTCCAGGCCGGCCTGGCTGGGGCGATTATAGTATGGCGTGACCACCAGGCACCCATCGGCCCCGGCGGCTTCGCAGGCGCGGGCCGCTGCAATGGCGTGGGATGTGTCGTTTGAGCCGGCGCCGGCAAGCACGAATGCCCTGCCCCGCGCCAGTTTCACGGTCCGCGCGATCAGCCCGGCAGCCTCGTCAGGCGACAGGGTCGCGGCTTCCCCGGTCGTGCCCACCGGCACAAGCCCCTTGATCCCGGCGGCGATCTGCAACTCCACCAAGTGGTCGAAGGCGGCATAGTCGATCCCCTTCTCGTCGAAGGGGGTCACCAGGGCGGTGAAGACGCCGGTGAATGCCGTGCTCAATGTGCTCATGTCTTGGCCTTTGTCGTGAAAATCAGATGTCGAGGGCGTCATAGCGACCGGGGCCGACGCCCGACTCGACCAGTTGGATGGCGGCGGCCAGAGCGCCGCGGGCATAGGCGGCAATCGTCTGCACCGAGAAGGTGAAGCGGACTTCGGAATCCCCCAGGTCGAAGCGCACCTCGTTGATGCCGACGGTATCGCCCGACCGGTGGACGTGGATTTCCGGTTCCGGTGCACTGGCCCCCGCCGCAGCGGCCTGCGCTTCGTGCAGAGCCCGCGCCAGCAGCAGCGAGGTGCCCGAAGGAGCACGCTTCTTGCGGCGGTGATAGGTTTCCTCAATGGCAATCACGGCCCCTGGATGGGCGCCGGCGAACTGCCTGGCCGCACGGGCAAGCGCGGCGAAGCCCAGCGCAAAATTGGCGCCCATCAGGATGGGACGGTAGCGCGAGGCGGTATCGATCTGCGCCAGTTCGTCGCCGGAAAAGCCGGTTGTGCCGATGACGATTGGCACCGAACGCTGCCCGATCATGCGCTGCAGATACAGGCTCCCCGCGGGCGAAGAGAAATCGATGATGGCATCGCAATGCGCATTGATGTCAGCTTCCGCCGGACGGTATTCCACGACGGTGCTGCCGACCTGACGGCCGATCCAGGGCGATCCCGGCGAGACGTGAGCCGCCGCGAGCTCAAGGCCGGGATCGGTCAAGATGGCTTCGACGAGGCGGGTACCGACCCGGCCGGATGCTCCAAATACCGCGATGCGCATCTCAAGTCCTCCCCCTAGTCGATGACAACCTTGGTCTCGCTCATCTCGCGCAGGGCGATGCGGACCCCCTCGCGACCCAGGCCGCTGCCCTTGATGCCGCCGAAGGGGACATGCTCGGCGCGGAAATCGGGCCCCTCATTGATCATCACGCCGCCCACGCGCAGCTCGCGCGAGAAGCGCTTGAGAACGGCGTGGTCATTGCTGAAGACACCCGCCTGCAGGCCAAAGGCGCCGGCGTTGAATTCGGCGATTGCTGCCCCGGCATCATCGAACCGCCGGACCGAAATGACCGGGCCGAAAGTCTCCTGTGCGAAGAGATCGCAATCGGGTGGTACGTCGGCCAGCACTGTCGGGGCCAGCAGGGATCCAGTCCCTGTGCCGCCGACCAATAGGCGCGCGCCCTGCTCCAAGGCCGAACCGACGCGGGCCCGAACCTGGGCGGCAGATTGCGCATCAATCACCGGACCCATCTGGATGGCGGGATCGAGAGGATCGCCGTGGCGCACGGCGCGGGCGGCCTCAACCAGCGCCTCGAGTACCTCATCGTGGATATCGGCATGGAGGTAGAGTTTCTTGACGGCGGCGCAGCTCTGGCCGGCGATTTCGTAGCGCTGGGCAATAGCCGTGCGCACGGCCGCCTGCAGGTCGGCGTCGGGCATGACGAAGAGCGGGTCATTGCCGCCCAGTTCCATGAGGCAGCGGACCAGGCCGGCGGCGTTCTTGAGGGCGAGGCCAGCCGCGGTTCCGCCTGTGAAGCTCAACAGATCGATGGGAGCGCGGGCCAGGGCCAGCGCTTCGGCGGCGCCGCCATGCACCACCTGGAACAGGCCGGCGGGAAAACCCGCCTCCTCGGCCAGCTCGGCCAGGCGCTGGGCAGTGAGAGGGGCTTTGGGCGACGGTTTGGCCACCAAGCCATTGCCGGCGGCAATGGCCGGCCCGAGCTTGTGACACAGCAGATTGAGCGGATAGTTGAAAGGCGTGATGGCGCCGACGACGCCGGCCGGCTCATAGGTAATGACGGCCTGGCGATTGGCGCCGCCGGCCACGATGCCGCAATGCAGCACTTCACCATCGAGGAACGTGGCTGCGTCCCCCGAGAGGCGCAATGTGTTCTGCGCGCGCCTCACCTCGTTGCGCGCTTCAGCGATGGTCTTGCCCACTTCGGCGCAGATGAGCTGAGCCAGCGGTTCTGCCTCGCGGGCAATCGCGGAGGCGAGGGCGTTGAGCAGGTCGCGGCGCTCGGCCGGTGTCGAAAAGGCGAATTCAGCCTGCGCAGTACGGGCCAGGAAAACGGCGTCGACGATGACGGCGGACGAGGTCGCTGAAACCAGCCCCACCAAGCGGCCATCATAGGGCGAGGTGACTTCGATGCGGTCGGAACCGGATTTGACGAGCTGGGACAATGTGGACACGGCGCTCACTCTGACGGATGTGAAGGGGGAAGCGTGACGAAGGCGGCAATGGGAACCGGCTTGACCGGCCAGCGGCTGCCGACGATCTCGGAGGCCTGAGGGGGGCTGCCATCGGCGCGCTGACTGGCCACAAACGAAGCCACCCACTCTGCGCAGAAACGCCCCTGGCAGGCACCCATGCCGAAGCGGCCATTGAGCTTTATTTCGCGCGCCGAGACTGGATCGTCGCCACTGAGCATGGACCGGAGCTGGCCAAGCGTGCGGCCCTCGCAGCGGCAGATAATGGTTTCGTCGGGGAGCTGGGCGGGATCGCGACCCGAATAGTCGAACAGGGTGTTGAGGGCTGCCTGCGCCTGGCGCTCACGCGCCAAAATGGCGGCAGGCACTTTGGTGGCGCGCACGGCCTTGCCAATTTGAGCAAGGACAGCGTGTGCGGCAAGGCGGCCATCGGCAAGGGCGGCAGTACCGCCCAGCACTTCCCGGCAATCGCCGGCGCGGACGATGAAGGGGCCGTGTTGGCCAGCCATCGTGCCATTGCTATTTGGCAGCAGGCCATCATGCAGGGCAACGCGATCGACGAGCATCTGCCGTTCCCGGCCATGCCGATCAAGCGTTGTAACCGAGAGGCGCCCGTCCCTGGGCGCGATGGCGGTGACAAAGGCCCCGCGCCGGGGAAGAATGCCCGACCGCGCCAGGGTCAACAGGTAGCCGGCAGCCTCCCAAAGATAGGCAGGCGCCCGCAGCAGGCTGGCGATGACGGAAACCGACATCAGCCTGGTGCTGCGCTCGAGCACCGCGACTGGTGCATTGCCAAGAGAGGCCATCTGCGCGGCAAGAGCCACCAGCAACGGGCCAGACCCGGCGATCAGCACGTCGCCATCTGGGGCCCTGCCGGTCGACTTCATCATCACCTGCAGACCGCCGACGGTGACCACGCCGGGCAAGTGCCAGCCGGGCACTGGCGCCACCCGTTCAATCGCGCCCATAGCCAAGACCAGCGCCGCGGGGCGCCGGGTGACAAGGCGGCCATGTATGCGATCCTCAAGCAGCACGGCCCCGGTGGCCTCGATGCCGGCAAACATGTGTCGGCAGAGCACCTTCACTGTGCTGGCTGCCAGCTCATCGGACATGGCCTGCCAGCGCTGCTTGTGCGACCGCGGCACGCGGACCGATTGCGTCGGATCGTCCGGCTGCCGGTGGATGGCGCCGCCCAGGCGAGGGCCTTGCTCGCAGAGCGTCACATCGATGCCGGCCCGGGCCAGCTCCAGTGCGGCCGAAACACCGGCAGGGCCGCCACCAATGACGAGCACTTCGGGACTGCTCATGGCGACACCGGTAAAATGCGCTTGACCTGCAGGCCGCCGCGAGCGGGCGTGAGGCAGGCCTCCATGCGCGCACCATCGACTGCGACAAGACAGGCCTGACAGGCGCCGATGCCGCAGAAATAGCGCCCGGTGCAATCACCCTGCCCCGTGCCGATAACGCGTATGCCAGCGCGTTCGAGCGCTGCGGCAATGGTCTCGCGACCGGTGCAGGGGATGCTGACCCCGTCGAAGAGAAAGCTCTGGACGTCGCTCATGCCGCAGCCGCCAAGGTTAGCCCGAACCGGGCAGCGTCGAGGGCGGAAATGTCCTGTTCCGGTGACTCGCCGCAGATCATCTGCTGACACAGGCGTCCGATCATGGGGCCGAGGCAGATGCCATCCCCCTCAAAGCCCGTTGCAATCCAGAGATTTTCAGCGCCACCCACATGACCGACGATGGGCATGCCGTCGCGGGTGGCGGCGCGCAGGCCGGAGAAAACGCGGATGATGCGCAATTGCGCCAGCGAGGGCGACAGCGCCACGGCATCGCGCAGCAGGGTCGCAACGACATCGGCATCGGCCGTTTCCCGGTCGTCACGATCTTCGCGCGAGCCGCCGATCAGAAATTGCCCGGTGCGGAGCGGGTCGATGACCAGCCCCAGTGAGCGCGATGCGACGGCGCTGTCCGCCGGCTGGCTGCCCTTGCTGACGAGATAACGGCAGGACATCAGCGGGCCGGGAAAATGTGGACTGTCCGCGCCGGCGCGGTCGGTAACGATCAGCTGTCCCTTGCGCGGACGGATGAGACCGGACTCAGCGAGGAAGTGCATAGAACCAATACCCGTGGCCAGCAGCACGGCGTCGGCTGGCTCGGTACCCTGCTCCGTCATCACGCCGGTGATGCAGCCATTGCTGGACTCGAAGCCCGAGACGCGGCAGTTGCGCCGGATGGCAAAGCCGCCCAGCTGGCGCAGCCGTTCGACCACCCGGTAGCCGACGGCATGGCCCTCGCGCTGGACTTCTGCCGCGGCGATGGCCGTGGGGGCGGCGGCCCCAATGACTGCCATGAGCGCCGCACCCTTGAGCATGCGGATCGGCACGCCGGCCGCTTCCAGCTCGCCGGCATGGCGTTCGAGCACAGCCAGTTCCTCATGGTCGGACGCCACGACAAAGGTCGAGCGGGGTAGGTATTCATCGACGAGTATGCCGGTGGCGACGAGCTGCTCGTAGAATTTGACTGCCGCTACCGCCAGGGTCATCAGCGGGCCAGGCTTCTTGCTGGCCACCGAGACAGCCCCATCCGCCGAACCTGTGGCCCCCGAGGCAACGACACCAGCATCATAGACGGTCACCTGCCAGCCGGCCCGTGACAGGAAATGGGCTGCCGACATCCCGACAATGCCGGCGCCGACAACGGCCACGGACCTGGGCGATCTGGAAGAAATGCTTGATGGACGGGACATGTCACGAACACGGGATGAAACGGGTCCGGACACAATGGGACGCCCCTGCCGAAAGCGTCGATACAAATGAAGCGGGGGTGAAGCGCAGCATATTTGTAGACCTTTTCGGTCTGCCGTCGCTTGCCCGCCTGTCCGCGGCCTCTATGATCAAGCGCAGGAGCCTTGAGCCCATGGCAGAAATCAACCTTACGCTGATCCAGACCTTCTACCTCGTGGCGAGGCATGGATCCTATTCGGCGGCGTCACGGGAACTGAACCTGAGCTACCAGTCCGCCGCCAACCATGTGCGTCGGCTGGAACAGGTCATGAATGAGCGGCTCGTCGAGTCCGATCAGGGCGCCAAGAAGATCCGGCTGACCCCGCGCGGTGTCGCCCTCTACAACCTGTTGCACCCTGAGCTGGAAATCATGCTGGAGCGGCTGGCACTGGTGGTGACCAGTCAACGCCCGGTGCTGCGCATCGGCCTGCCGCAGGCCATTTTCTACTACCTGATGCCCTCTGTGCTGGCCGCCTTCCATGCCAGGTTTCCCAGCGTCGAGCTGATCGCCTATGAGCGCGACACGTCGCTGGCCGAACTGGTCAAGAACGGGAGCTTGGACGTCTGCATCAATGAGCGGTTCTTCGGCGACCCCGTTGTGCCGCAAAGCCTGCTCGGCACCTATCACCTGAACCTGGTCTATCCCCGTATCTGGGGGCCACCGCCGCGGCCGGTAGACATTCCGGAATGGTCGCGCGGCAGGCCTATGGTGACTTATGAGCCGGGGCAGACGCTGCGCAACATGGCCATGGATTTCCTGGCAAAGGGCGGCGGGCAGACCGAGGCATCGACATCGGCCTCAGGCAGTTCGAGCGTCAAAAAATGCGTGGAAAGCGGCCTGGGCTTTGCCATCATCCCCGCTTGGTGCGTGGAGCCGGAAGACGCCGACCTGGCACAGGTTAAGATCGATGTACTACCGCCGGTAAAGGTCTATTTCGGACAGGCCCTGTTCATGGCCAAGAACGTCTATGTACAGGCACTGCACGAACAGTGCCGCCTCAGCCTGGTGGGTTCAGCGCTCGAGGCGTCCTAGGGGACGGACACGAGACCAGTCATAAGCGCTGAATGACGGGCTAAGGATACTCGCGCTGCCTTGGCTGACGGCATTCAGTGCTGACGTCCTAGTCTGCCCAGGGCGTCTGGCGTCGACGTCGCGCGGTGCATTCCTCCTAGCCCAGAACGCTGCTTGGGTTGTTAACTTAAGGGGCCGCTTGCCAATACCACTGCCTAGTAGCCGTTAGGCCGCTTCCGGCCCCAATCCGGTCATGCCTTGTCCCTCAGGCCCGAGCCTGAAGCCCACATTAGCATTGTTCGTTGCCGACTAACTGCGTCGGCAGCACTTGCGGGATTGGTATGCCAAGACGGAGTCTTTGTACCGTCCTTCATAGCTGGTCTCATGGTGCGAACGCCGGATGCTTGACAGCTCATTTTGAGCATGCGACCAATTTAAAGCGTTTGCAATTTCATAAAAACCGGAATGCAAGCGCTTTAGGGAGGGTTGCAGGCATTGGGCGACAATCGGGCCAAAACTCTGCGAGAGCTGGCCGCAAGGCTTGACCTGTCGATTACGACGGTGTCGCGCGCCTTGGCCGGCCATGAGCAGATCGCCCTTAAAACGCGGCAGCGTGTTTCGCACGCGGCGCGTGAACTCGGTTACGTCCCCAACCGCGCGGCACGCCAGCTGGTCTCGGGACGGAGTGGCTTTGTTGGCCTGCTCATGCCCATTCGGGGGCCGAACTTTGTAGACTCCTATCTTGGCGAATTTATCACTGGCCTTGGTGAGGGGCTGGTGTCCCACGGCTTGGACCTCTTCCTTGCCACCGTGCAGCAGGGACAGAACGAACTCGAGGTCCTGCGCCACGTGGTGGAATCCGGCCGCGCCGACGGCATGGTGGTGCCGCGCATCGCCGAGCAGGACCCTCGACTGGCCTATCTTGCGATGCAGCGGTTTCCATCCGTCTCGCATGGCCGGCTGCGCGAGCCGGCCAATCCGCACAACTGGCTGGATTCGGACGGCGAGGCAGCCTTCGGCGAAGCCTTCGATCTGCTCTACGACCATGGCCATCGTCATATTGGCCTCGTCACGATCTCCGATCGCATGACCTTCCGCCACTACCGAGAGGCCGGGCTCGAAAGCGCGATTGTCCGCAAAGGTGACCCGTCTGTGCGCCTGTCGGTCGAGTCGTTCCCGCGCTTTGACCGACTGGAAAGCGTCGCTGCGATCAACCGTCTGCTGCATCGCCCGGACCGTCCGACGGCCATCATCGGTCTGTTCGACGAAATCGCCATCGCCATCCTCGAGCAGGCGGCCAAGGCCGGTATCAACGTGCCACAGGACCTGTCCGTCATCGGTTTCGACAACATCACGGCGGGTGCTTACGCGCCGCCTGGTCTTACCACTTTCGACGCAAAGATCCGGGCCAGCGCTCGCGACCTTGCGCACATGTTGGTGAAGGTTATCGAAAATCCGGCCGATCAGCCGGCGACGCGCCTGGTGCGGCCGGATCTTGTGCTGCGCGCCAGCCACGGGCCCGCGCCCCGCAGGCCCAAAGTCAACGAATAACCAAAGGGAGGACTAGACGTGAAAAACACGACCAAATGGCTCACCGGAGCAGCATTGTCGCTGACACTCGCAGTGCCCGCCAACGCACAGGTTTTGTTCTGGTCGACGCAGGCCGCGCCGATCGAAGAAACCCAGAGGATGCGCGACAACGTCCTGGCCGGCTTTGAGGGTGGCGTCGATTTCCAACCTCAGGAGGTCGGTCCCTTTATCACCCGTCTCGAGGCAGAGCTGGAAGCGGGATCGGGCCAGATCGGGCTCGTCGGCGCTCTGCATGGCGACCTGTCGACCTATGCCGATAGCTGGGCGGACCTGTCCGGCCTCGACCTGGCGGGCATCACCGTCAGCGACGCCTTTCTTGAACTGGGCAAGCTCGGCACTTCCGAGCAGAAATACCTGCCCTGGATGCAGGCCAATTATGTCATGGCCGCCAACAAGCAGGCCCTCGAATACCTGCCCGAAGGCGCCGATATCAATGCGCTGACCTATGACCAGCTGGTTGATTGGGCCCAGGCCATGGCCGAGGGCACCGGTTCGCCAAAATTCGGCTTCCCGGCCGGACCGCAGGGCCTCAAGCATCGCTTCTTCCAGGGCTTCCTGCTGCCCTCCTATGCCGGCTCGACCGTGACGAAGTTTGCATCGGCGGAAGCCGAGGCCGGCTGGACCATGTTCCAGGAGCTTTGGCAGTATACCAACCCCGCCTCGACCAACTACGCCTTCATGCAGGAGCCCCTGCTGACCGGTGACGTCTGGGTGGCCTTCGACCACATTGCCCGCCTGGCCGATGCCTTCAATCAGCAGCCGGACAATTTCGTCGCCTTCCCGGCGCCCGCCGGCCCGATGGGACGTGGCTTCATGCCGGTGCTCGCCGGTATCGCCATTCCCAAAGGTGCCCCGGACATGGACGCCTCCATGCGTCTTGCCCAGTTCATGATGCAGCCTGAAACCCAGGTCGCGACGCTGCTCGCCACCAATTTCTACCCCACGACCGACGCCGCCTTGCCGACCGACCTGCCGGCCTCCGCACAGGCACTGGGTCCTGCGATCACCGCCATGACTTCGGCGCCCGATGCCCTGCCGGCGCTGTTGCCGGTGGGTCTGGGTGACCTCGGCGGCCAGTTCAACCAGGTCTATACCGATACGTTCGAGCGCATCATCCTGGGCGGCCAGCCCATCCGTGCCGTTCTCGACGAACAGGCCGGTACCCTGCGCAGCCTGATGGAGCAGGCCAATGCGCCATGCTGGCTGCCGGACGCCGCCTCGGAAGGTCCTTGCCCGGTCGACTAAGGCTCCTCCCGGATTTGCCACCCGACGCCATTCGCGGCGCCGGGTGGCTCCCAGCCGCTCCCGTTCGATAGGACACGACCATGACCCCCAAGGCGCTGCCCTACCTGCTCTTGTTGCCGGCGACCGTGTTCCTGCTGGTCTTTTTCGTCTACCCGTTCATCCAGATCGCGCTGCTGGCGGTGACGGGACCGGAAGGCTTCACGCTGCAGCATGTGCAGACCATGGCCTCGCACTGGAAGTTCAACACGGCGCTGGGCTGGACCATATTGCTGGCCGCTGTCGTCGTGCCGATCCAGCTGGTCATGGCGCTCTCCATGGCCTCGATCGTCACCAAGTTGCAGACTGGCCGCAGCGCCATCCTCTATATTTTCTCCATCCCGCTCGGTCTCTCCGACCTTGCAGCGGGCATCGTCTGGCTGGCCATTTTCGAGCAGTCGGGCTTTCTCAATTCAATGCTCTACGGGCTCGGCGTCGTCGAGCAGCCCATCCTGTTCCTGGGCTACCAGAACATCTGGGTCATTTTCCTCGCGGTGGTGCTGGCCGAAGTCTGGCGGGCGACAGCCATTGTCATGGTCATCCTGGTCTCGGGCATGGGCCTGATCCCCAAGGAATATTATGAGGCCGGCGAAGTGTTCGGGGCCAGCGCCTGGCAGCGCTTCATCAAGATCACGCTGCCCATGCTGCGACCCAGCCTGCAATCGGCACTGATCCTGCGCACCCTTGCGGCATTCGAAGTCTTTGCCGTGGTGACCGCTCTTGGCGGCACGACACTGCCGGTCCTGATGGGCGAAACCTTCCAGTGGCAGTTCACCCTGCAGGACCGCAACGTCGCCTCGGCCTATGCGCTGGTCATCCTCGCCATCTCCATCGCCGCCACGCTGTTCTTCCTGCGTGCGCTGCGCGTTCCCAAGGGGGCTACGATATGACCGCCACTGTCGAGAACGATACGCCAAAGGCAGTGGAGACGGCGCGTTCCGCCGGCCGCTTCCTGTTCATCGCCGCCGTGGTGTTGATCTGCGCCTGGGTGCTGGTGCCGATCTACCTGCTGATGGTCAATACGCTCTCTTCGCCCCAGGAGGTCACCGGTTTTCCCAAGACGGGCATACCAAGCTTCGATTTTTCCTCGATCCAGTTCTTCATCTCCTTTGCCGGCGTCGCCAAGGCCCTGTGGAACTCGGTTCTGGTCGCGGTCTTGACCATGATCCTGTCGATCGGCATTGGCGCACCGGCGGGCTATGCGCTGTCGCGCTTCGATTTTCCCGGCAAGGAGGCCTTCCGCATGCTGGTCGTCATGACCCGCGCCTTCCCATTGCCCCTCCTGGCGCTGCCGCTGGCCGTACTGTTCATTCGCACTGGCCTCGACGACACGGCCATCGGTCTCGCCATTGTCCACACCGTGCTGGCAATTCCCTTTGCCGTGCTGATCACCTTCTCGCTGTTCTCCGGCATTCCCCTCGAACTGGAGGAGGCGGCCTGGACCCTCGGCTGCAATCGCTGGCAGGCCTTCCAGAAGGTGGTGCTGCCCCTGGTGCTGCCAGGCATCGCCGCTTCGGCCGTCTTTGCCTTCACCATCTCCTGGAACGAGGTCTTCGCTGCGGCCGTGTTGACCATTGAGAACCGCACGCTGCCGGCCTTCCTGGTGCAGAACCTCAACGTGTCGCCGCTGCATCTCAAATTCGCCGGCGGTGCCGCCATGGTCATTCCCGCCCTGATCTTCATCTTCGCCGTTCGCAAATACCTGTTTGCGATGTGGGGCATCGCGAACCGCTAGGAGAAGTCCAATGGCCGAAATCGTCATCAAGAACGTCGCCAAGAGCTTTGGCAGCTTCCAGGCCCTGCACTCCATCGACCTGACCATTTCCGACCAGGAATTCATGGTGCTGCTGGGTGCGTCCGGCTGTGGCAAGACCACGTTGCTGCGCATTGTCGCCGGCCTCGAAACACCCAGCCAGGGCGAAGTGTGGATCGGTGGTCGGCGCGTCGACAAGCTGCCCCCGCGCGAACGTGGCATTGCCATGGTGTTCCAGAACTATGCGGTGTTTCCGCATCTGACGGTGTTCGAGAACATCGCCTTCGGCCTGCGCATGAAGAAGCTGCCGCAGCAGGAGATAGACCGCCGGGTAAACCGGACGGCCGAACTGATGCATATCGAGCAGCTGCTCAAACGCTATTCCGGGCAGCTGTCAGGCGGTCAGCGCCAACGCGTGGCGGTTGCCAGAGCTCTGGCCATGGAGCCCGACGTGATCCTGATGGACGAACCGCTGTCCAACCTCGATGCACTGTTGCGCCTCGAAATGCGGGCCGAGCTCAAGGGCGTGCTCGACGCCAGCAAGACGACGACCATCTACGTCACGCACGATCAGGTGGAGGCCATGAGCCTGGCCGACCGCATATCGGTGATGAATGGTGGCAAGATCGTACAGGCGGCAAGCCCGGTGGAAGTCTATCGCAACCCGGCCGCTCGCTTTGTCGGGAGCTTTATCGGCAATCCGCCGATGAACTTCCTGCCGGCCAGGCGAGGCAGCAATGGCCAATGGCAGGTTGCCGGGCTGGAAGTTGCTGGCCCCGCTTCAGGCGACGCGCTCGAATTTGCCATCCGACCGGAAGACCTGACGGTTTCTCCAGACGGTTTTGCCGCCGTCGTGCGCGTCGTCGAGCCACTCGGTGCGCACACGCTGGTCACGGCAGAAGTCGGTGGCAAGCCGTTCCGTGCCGTGCTCGACAGCGACCTTGCGGTATCACCTGGCGACGAATTGCGGCTGAGCCCCAAGCCAGATCGCGTGCGCTGGTTCGACCCGGAATCTACGAAGGCCGTCTGACATGTCATCGGCGCCTTCGATCGCGGACACTGCGACTGCCATTCTCCGCAGCAACGGCCGCGGGCACTTCACCGTCCCAACGCGGCCGGGCATGGCGTCATCGCCGACGCCTTTGCCGACTCGACTGTCTTGAACTGAATTTACTGGAAACGACCATGACCCCTGAGGACAAATCCCGAATATTCAACCTCGCCATCGAGGTGCTCAAGGAAAACGACAGAGGCGCTTATACGGTGCCGACCAAGGGTCTCTACCCGTTTCAGTGGAACTGGGACTCGTGCTTCACCGCGCTGGGGCAGGCTCACTTCGATGAAGACCGCGCCTGGACCGAGATGGAGACGTTGTTCGAGCATCAGTGGCCCGACGGAATGGTGCCGCACATCATTTTCCACGTTCACGACGATGGGTATTTCCCGGGACCTGATGTGTGGGGAACCGGGCGTGCGACGCCAACCTCCGGCATCACGCAGCCGCCTATAGCAGGCTTCGCATTGCGCCAGCTGTTTGAGCGCAGTGCGGATCGCACGGCCGCTGAACGACGTGCCCGCGCGCTTTTGCCCAAAATCGAAAAGTGGTTTGCCTGGTTCTACGCCAACCGCGATCCGCAAGGGCAAGGCCTCGTCGCCATCCTGCATCCCTGGGAAGCGGGCCGCGACAACTCGATCGACTGGGATGAGGCATTCGACCGCGTGCCTACCGAGGGGATCGCGCCCTATACCCGCCGCGACACCCAGCACGCTGATCCCGCGCACCGCCCGACCAAGGCGCAGTATGACCGCTACCTCTGGCTCGTTGAGCACTTCCGGGGCCTAGGATGGGATAATGCGAGACTCCACGACGCATCGCCATTCCAGGTCGTCGATCCGGGGTTCAACGCCATCCTGATCCGGGGTTGCCAGGATCTGGCAGTGGTGGCCGAGGCGCTGGGCAACGCCGATACGGCCGCCCGAAACCGTAACCGTGCGGCACGCGGCCTGGCAGCGCTCGAAAACTTGTGGAGTGATCGGCACGGCCAGTATCTTTGCCTGGATCGTATCACCGGGACGCTTATCGACAGCCCGTCTATCGGCGGGCTTATCCCCGTGTTCGCCGCAATTCCGAAATCGCGCGCAGCCGCCATTGGGCAGGTCATCCAGCAACAGGCAACCAGACTGAAATACATCATTGCCAGCCATGACCCGGACGATCCTCGTTTCGAGGCCAAGCGCTATTGGCGGGGGCCGGTCTGGCTGGTGGTGAACTACCTTATCGTCGATGGCCTGCTTGCGGCCGGTGAGACGGAGGTTGCGGCTCGGGTCCTGAGATCCAGCCTCGATCTCATCGAACAGTCTGGCTTTGCGGAATATTATGATCCGCTGACGGGAGCGCCGTGCGGCGGCGGACGTTTCACCTGGACCGCAGCAATGGTGCTGGAATTCCTCGACATCGCAGCATGAAATGAGGCAACCCGATCGCGCCCTTGTTCTTACCGGGCTCAGCACCCTCGAATTCGAGAGGCGGCGCGAGCGTCCGCTACGGACAGACCTTTCGCCGAAAGCGGTCAGTCCGCTTCCAGCCCCTACCCTGCCTGTCGGCTTCGCGCCCCATTCTTGCCGTTCTGGCTGCCCGTTCGAGTGCCTGAAAGCGGTCGGTCCGGTCGGGGCCTCACAGTGTCAAATAGGTGGTGGGTTGCGGTTAGTCCGCTATTGGGACGAGTCTGTTGGAAAGCAGAAACTTTCTGACTCTCCGGAAAATCCGTCATCTCTGGCGAGGCGGTGAAATATGCGGTTGTTCGGCACCCTGCATTGCTACCCGGCGTGAATCGAAACGCCGAGCCGACAAATAGCGCATCCTTACTCCCCATTAACGGTTGACCTCCTGAAGCATCGCCCCTGCGGTGCCAAAGTAGGAGAACGAAGATGGCAGGCCAGCAAGGCGGCACCGGCATCCACCGAGCTCAATGACGAAAAGGTCCGGAAAGAAGACATCCTCAGCAACCGGGACAAGGCGATGCGCCGCCCTGAGCAGAGCTTCCTGATGGCGGTGGCTGTTGCTGCATGGGCTTGCCACTTGAATTGGTCATCATCGCTGCGGCTGTACCGTCGATCCTCTTTTTTTGGCCACTCTGAATATGGGCAGCCGGCGAAGGGACCAACACAGATGTGCGTGCTTCTACCGATATCGCCAGGCTGACTCGACCTCCCGCGTTACGCAAATGGCGAGGTCTCCAGCGGTCAGTTGGAACTGTACTACTGGGTGTTCGCCTGATTAGGTGCACCCCATCCCTTCGGCTAGCTGGATCCGAACCGGTTTCAATACGACGCATGTTGAAGCGACGGCCGCGCCACTGGTGACTACTGCATCAAGCCTAGCCGATCATGAGGTGGCGGATCTGGGTGTAGTCGATCAGCGATTGCATGGACAAATCGGACCCGTAGCCTGAGTTTTTCGTGCCGCCGTGGGGCATCTCGGTCGCCATGACCCCGTGCGTATTGATCCAGGTGACGCCATATTCAAGTGCGTTGGCGATGGCCATGGCCTGCTCGATCTGGCGAGTCCACACGGAAGATCCCAGCCCGTATTCCGAGGCATTGGCCCAGCCTATTGCCGTCTGGACGTCGTCGAACGGGGTGATGCTGAGCACAGGTCCGAACACTTCCTTCTGAACGATCTCCGCGTCGATCGGAGCTGTTACCAGGGTGGGGGAGAAGTAATAGCCCTCCGGCCCGGCCGCCGCTCCCTGCATCACGTCACAACCGCTGGCGCGGGCTCGCGATACAAAGCCATCGACCCGTTCAAGCTGACGTGCACTGATGACGGGACCGAATTCCACGTTATCCCGCTCGGGATGCCCATAGATCAGCGTACCGATCATGGCCTGCAACTTGTCGGTGAGGGCCTGGATAACGCTGGCATGGGCAAAGATGCGGCAGGCGGCCGTACAGTCCTGCCCGGCATTGTAGAAGCTGGCCTCGCGCAGGGTCTCGACCAGCTTGTCGAGATCGGCGTCCTCGCACACGATCACCGGCGCCTTGCCGCCCAGCTCGAGATGGGTGCGCTTGATCATCGGCCCGGCCGCGGCCTGCAATACGGCTCTGCCGGTTCGCACATCGCCGGTCAATGAAATCATCCGTACCAGGTCGTGAGAAATCAGGGCCTGGCCGACATCGGGTCCATTGCCGCACACCACGTTCACCACTCCGGCCGGCAGAATTTCGGCAAAAACCTCGCTCAGAGACAGGAGACTGAGAGGCGTCAGCTCGGACGGCTTGATCACCACGGCATTGCCCGCCGCAATGGCCGGGGCGATCTTCCAGGCCGCCATCAGCAGCGGGTAGTTCCACGGTGCAATCTGGGCAATGACGCCGATGGGATCACGGCGGACCAGACTGGTATGGGTCGAGGATCGGTAGTTGCCCGCGGCCGGGGCCGGCAGGTTGCGCACCGCCGTGCCAAAATAGCGGAACACATCGGCCACATTGGCCAGTTCCCCGCCCTTGACGAAGCGCAGCGGCTTGCCCGCATTGCGCGATTCAACCTCAGCGAGTGTATCGGCCCGCGCCTCTATGGCCGCCGCAATGGCAAACAGTGCCGCGCTGCGGTCGCGCGGGGGCCTGCGTGACCAGTCCTTGTAGGCGCCATTGGCGGCCTGCACCGCCATGTCCACCTGGCCTATGCTGGCCGAAGCGACCTCAGCCAGCGGTCTGCCTAGGGCCGGCTCATGGGCGGTTTCCACTTGTCCCTCGCCGGCCACGAATTCGCCCTTGATGAACAGACGGGTTCCGTACTCGCTCATGCAGTCATCTCCGATCCGGGGGCGGGCATGTATCGCGACCGCGCTGCTTCACCCAGATAATGCCAAAACGCCATGTCGTGCGGCCTGCCCTTTGGCCGCCACTCCGGATGCCATTGCACCGCAAAGACCGGCGCCGCGGTATTGCTGGCCGAGATTGCCTCGATGACCCCATCCGGTCCGGTGGCATTGACCACCAAGCCATCGGCCAGACGATCGATGGCCTGAAAATGCACGCTGTTGACAGCAAGCCGTGCACTCTTGGCGTAACGGTGCAGCGTGCCATTGGCCAGAATGGTCACCTCATGGCCAAAGGCAAACATGTCTTCAAGCGAAACGCCCGACGGCGCATGATGTGACTCGGCGAGACCACCGTCGCGCAGATCGCGCAGCGTGCCGCCCAGCGCCACATTGATCTCCTGCAGGCCCCGGCAAATGCCGAAGACTGGTTTTGCCGCGGTGATCGCGGCATGGATCAGCGCCTGGCTCAAGCCGTCGCGTCCTTCGTCGATCGGCGCCTGGCCGGATAGATTGGAGCCATAGTGGCGCGGCGCCATGTTGGAATTGCTGCCTGTCAGCACCACCGCATCCAGCCGCGCCACGATATCGGCAACGTTCGACTCGGGCTGGTTCGAGGGGACGATGAGTGGAACAGCCCGCGCGAACTGTTCAATAGAATCGAGATAGCGGTGCTTGACCGCCTGGGCCGGCTCACCTTCCACCTCGCGACCACACGCGATGACCCCGACGACCGGCCGATGCTGAAGCATAAGCGCACCTGATTTCCGCGACCTGGCCGCGCCATCTCCCTTAAGAGAGCGGCACCTGCTAGGTTGACGATATGACATACAAGAAGGGCGCCGGACAGGCATGAGTTCCGCAACGAACGCAAACGAAGACATTGTCACCTGGCTGGCGTCCAATCCTCAGATCGAAGTTCTGCACACCGCCGTATGCGACCTCAACGGCATTATGCGCGGCAAGCGCATTCCCATAGACCAAGCCAGGCGGGTCGCCGAGAGCGGCATTCGCATGCCACTGTCCATCGTCGGCGTAGACGTGTGGGGTGAGGATATCATGGGCAATCCGCTGGTGTTTTCCAGCGGTGACACCGACGGCATCTGCAGCCCCACCGGTCGCGGCGCGCTGCCCATTAACTGGACCACGCGCCCCAGCGCCATGATCCCGCTCTGGCTGTTTCAGGATGCGCGAACCCCCTTTCTGGGCGATCCACGCCAGGCTCTCGCCCACGTGCTGCGGCGTTACGCCGAGCATGGCCTGACGCCTGTCGTCGCCACCGAACTGGAATTCTACCTGGTCGATCCCGAGGCCGATTCGGCCCGGCCGCCCATTTCGCCATACACCGGCAAGCGCCTGGACTCCGACGCCATCCTGTCGCTGGACGAGCTGGAGGATTTCGGTGAATTCTTCCGCGACGTCTATCTGCAATGCGAACAGCAGAACGTGCCGGCCGACACCGCAGTCGCCGAGAACGGCATAGGCCAGTTCGAGATCAATCTGCTCCATACCTCCGACGGCCTCAAGGCCGCTGACGATGCCGTGCTGTTCAAGCGCATCGTCAAAGGCGTGGCTCGCAAGCACAATCTGGTCGCCACCTTCATGGCCAAGCCCTATGGCGCCCGTTCAGGCAACGGCTTCCACGTGCATTTCAGCCTCAACGACGCCGCAGGCAACAATGTCTTTGACGATGGCACCGAGACCGGTTCGGACGTGATGCTGCACGCCGTGGGTGGGCTCCTCTCGGGCATGGCAGAGACCACGCTGCTCTTTGCTCCCCACTTCAATTCCTATCGGCGCCTGCGCCCCGATACCCATGCGCCGAGCGCCGTCTCCTGGGGCTACGAAAACCGAACCACTGCGGTGCGCATTCCGGGTGGCAGCCACAAGGCCCGCCGCATCGAGCATCGCGTCGCCGGGGCAGACGCTAATCCTTATCTGGTACTGGCCGGCATTCTGGGTGCTGCGCTTGTGGGCATCGAGGATCAGGCCAAGCCGCCCCGGCCATTCAAGGGCCGCGCCTATTCCGAGCGCCTGCCCAAGCTGCCGGCCGACTGGGCTTCAGCGGTCAACGCGTTCGAAGATGGCGGCATGGTCCCCCGTATTTTCGATCCGACCCTCCAGTCGATGTTCGTCGCGTGCAAGCGGCAGGAAATTGCCGGCTTCGCCACCCAGGTTACAGATCTGGAATTCAGCGCCTATCTGGAGGTTGTGTGATGGCTGCGCTGTCCTACGCGGGCGATGGATCCTATCCCCCCAGCTACTACGCTGCCTCGCGCAACATCACCCGCCAGCCCCAAAAGCTTGAAGGCGAAGTGGAAGGCGATATCTGCGTTGTCGGCGCTGGCTATTCCGGCCTGTCTGCTGCCCTGCACCTGGCCGAGCACGGCTTCAATGTCGTCGTCGTGGAGGGCGCCACCGTCGGCTGGGGCGCCTCGGGCCGCAATGGCGGCCAGGTGGTCAACGGTCTCAATGCCAGCCTCGACACCATCACCCGCCGCTACGGAGAGCAGACCGCCCGTTTCGTCGGTGGCATGCTCCAGGAAGGCGCCGGCATCATCTACGACTGGGTCGAGCGCTACGCCATTGATTGCGATCTCAGGCGCGGCAACATCTATGCCGCTTACACGCCCAAGCATATGGAAGAGCTCAAGGCCAAGCAGGTCCTTTGGCGCCAGCATGGCATGGACGACCACGAACTGCTCGACAGGGAAGCCATCCGCCGGCATATCGGCAGCGATGTCTTCGAAGGCGGCATGATCGATCATTCGGGTGGCCACATGCACCCGCTCAACCTGGCGCTGGGCGAGGCGGCCGCTCTCGAAAGCCTGGGGGGGACTATTTTCGAGCATTCGCCGGTAACAAAAGTCCAGCAGGACTCGACCGGGGCCTCAGTTCTCACCCAAGGCGGCAAGGTGAGTGCCAAGGCGGTCCTGGTCTGCGGCAACGCCTATCTCGGCCATGTCGTGCCCGAACTGACCGCCCGCGTCATGCCCGTTTCCACCCAGATGATGGCCACGGAGCCGCTCGGGCCCGATCGCGCCAATGCCCTCCTGCCCACGGGCATGTGCGTGGAAGACGTGCGCTACATCCTCGACTATTTCCGCCTCAGCGCCGATCACCGGCTGATCTTCGGTGGCGGCGTTGTCTATGGCGGCACCGATCCGGCCGACGTCGTCGGCAAGCTGCGCCCGAACATGGACAGAGTCTTTCCCCAACTCAAGGATGTGCGCATCGACTATGCTTGGAGCGGAAATTTTGCCCTCTCCTTCTCCCGCGTCCCGCAGTTGGGCCGGCTGGGCAACAGAGTTTATTTTGCTCACGGCTATTCCGGCCATGGCATCACCGGCTCGCATCTGTTCGGCCGCATCCTTTCAGAGGCCGTACGCGGCGACCTGACCCGCTTCGACACTTTCGCCGCCCTCCCGTGGGTACCCTTTCCCGGCGGGCGCATGTTCCGAGCCCAATACTCCACCCTGGGCTCATGGTGGTACGCACTCAGGGATCGCCTCGGCATGTAAGAAAAGGTGCGACGCGGTTGTCTGTTTGAAGATCCCTAAAGGGCAGCTTACCGAGCCAGCGCTCCAGAAACCGACCGTCCGTTTGCGGCCCCTTTGCAGCCATTAAGCAGGAACCTGGCAACTGCAAGAATGGGGCCGGCATCACGCCGGCGACGCTGAGCGGAGGACATCATCGGTCCGGTTTGGTCTTGCCGAGTTTTTTCGCGCGGGCGATCTGAGAGCTGATCGCCATCCTCGGACAGGCCTCATCCGGCCGGATCATTCAGCGCATGATGCTCTTCGAGATCGTGACACCGAGAGCGTCCAGGTGGCGGGACACCGGCGACGGTAAATATCCCGCTTCGACTGTGATCGGCGAGTCGCGCATCTGTTATCGAGACCAACTCAGTGCAATAGGAGGTCGGAACATGTCACGGAGGCGAGGGCACGCCCACTTATGGGTGCACACAATAACGCACACCCAACGCAACCGATGTCAGATAACCTAGTATCTCTGGGGACTTAGAAGGAAGTAGTGGCGGAGAGGATGGGATTCGAACCCACGAGACCCTTTTGAGATCTGCGCCCTTAGCAGGGGCGTGCCTTCGGCCACTCGGCCACCTCTCCGTCAAGGGGCTGGATAGCGGGCGGGGTGAGGCATGGCAAGCGGTTTTTGGCCGAGACCGTGGCAGGGCCAGATTGTTGCGGTATTTGCTTTATGGTCGCCACGAATGGCGGCTAGATCGTTCCGCAAGTCGAATCACGGTCGATCCTCGGGCAGCGGGTGGAACGCATGGCAAACGGGCGCTTGAGGCTGTGGATCGGGACGGGGCTGATGCTGGCCGGGCTGGTGTCCGCGAGCGCGCAGGAGCCGGCGGCCGACCCCAATCGCATACCCGATCCCATTGAGGGCATCTGGCAGACGCAGGAGCTGTCGGAGGTGACGATCGCGCCGTGTCCGGCGGGGTTCTGCGGGACGCTGAGCACGATTGTGGTGCCGCGCGAGGGGCTGACCGAGGAGGAATATGCCGCGGCGCAGGCCATGCCGGTGGAGAGTTTCACGGACGTACGCAACCCGGACCCGACGCTGCGGAGCCGCCCGATGCTGGGGCTTCAGATCCTGACGCTGCTGCCGAGCAGCAAGCCCAATGTCTATGACGGGGAAATCTACAATCCCCAGGATGGCAACATCTATGCGGGCTATGTCGAAATGCTGGGGCCGGACCTGATGCGGCTCAATGGCTGCGTGCTCTACAACCTGATCTGCCAGGGGCAGGACTGGGTCCGGGTGATCCCCGAACCCGTGGTTGAAGGCCAGTAATCAGCGCTGGTTGAACAGCACCTTGTGGGCTTCCTTGTCCTCGGCGAGGGGCTTGGCTACGACGTCCTTGCCCCAGGCGAGGCCGCGCGCCACGGCGGGGCGGGCGTTGAGGCGATCGATCCAGGCGCCGAAATGGGGGAATTCGTCCTTGGAAATGCCGTAGCGCTCCCAGGCCTGGGCCCAGCCGATGGCGGCGATATCGGCGATCGAGTAATCGCCGGCAATGTAGTCCTGGCCCGCCAGCTGGGTGTTCAGCACGCGGAACAGGCGGTGGGTTTCGTCGCTGTAGCGCTTGATGGCGTAGGGGACCTTCTCGGGGGCATAGACCGAGAAGTGATTGTTCTGGCCCAGCATGGGGCCGAAGCCGCCGACCTGCCAGAACAGCCATTCATCGACCTTGACCTGGCTCCGCGGGTCGGTCGGATAGAGCCTGCCGAATTTGAGGCCAAGATATTTGAGGATGGCGCCCGATTCGAAGACCGAGATCGGCTGACCGCCGGGACCCTCGGCGTCGAGGATGGCGGGAATCTTGTTGTTGGGCGAGATGGCGAGGAATTCGGGCTTGAACTGGTCGCCCTTGCCGATGTCGATGCGGTGGTAGGTCCACGGTACGCCGAGCTCCTCGAGCATGATGTGGACTTTCTGCCCGTTGGGGGTCGGCAGCGAATAGGCTTCGATCGGCTTGGTCTGGGTGGTCATCGCGATTCCGTCGGCGGGTGGAGGTGCGCCAATGTATCGGCGTTTGACGATGAAGGGCAAGGCAGCTTGTTGCCGCCCTGCCCCGTTTTGGAGATCATCATGCCCGCCGCAGGATCATCTGCGGATTGCCATTGCCCCGCAGGGCCGACGAGAAGCCGTGGATGTCGATGGTCGAGACGACCCGCTGGCGGTAGGCGGCGAAGCTCAGGTTCGGCGTGACGTTGACGGGCGTGTCGAAGGTCACGGTGACCGTGGAGTGGGCCATGTCGCTCAGCAGCTGCACGCCGATCAGCATGCCGGTGAAGGGCTGATCGAGGTAGAGGCCCTTTACGCGCTGGCCGACCTGAAAAGGCACGGCCACACGCTCGGGCAAGGCCGCGCGGGCGGTGTTCCAGTCGCGATAGCCATGGGCACGGGCGACCTGTTCGAGGGCGGCACCATGCGACAGGGTTTCGCCCAGCGCGGCTCGCTCGGTACGCAGGGCCTTGGCTTCGGATTTGAGGGTTTGGGCGGAAGGGGTATCGAGTGAAAACGACATGACAGGTCCTCTCATTGCAATGAGGCGACTTGATCCATGGGAGCTCGCGTTGCCATGATGCGCCTTGCAGAGATGAACCAGTGGTTCGTTTCTTGCTCGGAGACTGGACTTCACCATCGGAATTGCTTCCGGCGAGCGGCAGGTGCCAGCGACCTGAGCCGGATATGCGCGCGAGGGCCGGTTTTGTCAACGACATGGCGGGCATGCGATCAATCGGGGTGATGGGGTGATCAGCGATTTGCGTTGGGCGGGTGGCGCTTTGCGGCGTATGTGCGCAAGCTGTCGACCCCCACCCCCACTCCTCCCCTCAATGGGGAGGGGAGCCGAGGTTCTGAGACCATGATCGAGACGCTGTTCCTACTGATTGCCGGCCTGTTGGGCGGGGCGGTCAATTCACTGGCCGGTGGGGGCTCGTTCATCGTGTTTCCGGCGCTGCTGTTCGTAGGCGTGCCGCCGGTGCTCGCCAATGCGTCCAACACCTATGCTGCCCTGCCCGGCTATGTCAGCGGTGCCTTCGGCTATTGGCATGCCATGGCCAAGTACAAGGACCGACTGGTCCTTTACGGCATCGTGTCGGCGGTTTTCGGCTATGTGGGTGCCGAATTGCTGCTGGTGGTGAGCGACGAGCTGTTCTCGCTGGTGGTGCCGTGGCTGATGGCCTTCGCCGTGCTGCTGTTCATCTTTGGCAACAGGCTCAACGGCTTCGTGGCCGCACGCAGCGGCGGCGGTCGCGGCATGAAGCTGGCGGGGAGCGTGCTGCTGATGGCGTTCCTCGCCGGGGTCTGCGTTTATGGCGGATTCTTCAATGCCGGGCTGGGCATCTTGCTGCTGGCCTTCCTGGCCACGGCTGGCATGAGCGACATTCATGCCATGAACGGGCTCAAGCTCTACGTGTCGAGCATCGTGGCACTGGTGGCTGTGGCGCGGTTCGCGCTAAGCGGGTCGATCGACTGGTACCACGGCTCGATTGCGCTCGTGGGGGTAGTGATCGGCGGCTATGTGGCGGCCAGGAATGCGCATCGGATACCCACGCATTGGATCCGAATGGCGGTGATCGTCTATGGGGTGGTGATGACGGGGTATTTCTTCTGGGGGGCGTATGTCGCCTAGCGCGCCCCAAAGTCGCACGGTGGGTGGTGCCACCATGTGCGTTACTGCTGAATATCCGCCCGCCTGATCCATACCGCTGCATCGTGGAATGCCGCGCCGCCGAAGGGGGGAGCTGGTGTCGCGTTGGTGAGGGTGTTGATGCCCTTGCCGCGGCGGTGAGCCTTGTTCTGGTGCAGGCCCTCGGCGATGAGCACGCCCATGGGCAGGCCGGTGCGGATGCGGGCGGTGAGGTCGACACTGCCCCTGATATTTCCGACGGTGACGAACTGCCCGTCCTCGATGCCGAGGCGGGTCGCATCCTCGGGGTGGATAAAGACGGAAGGGATTCCCTCGCGCTTCTGGCTGCCGGGGGTTTCGTTGAACGTCGAGTTCAGGAAGGCACGGGCCGGGCTGGTGGCGAGGCGGAAGGGATGGGTGGCATCGGTCGCTTCGGTGATGGCCCAGTGATCGGCGAAGCGCGGCATGTCCAGGGGATCACAGGTCCAGAGGTAGCCCTTCTTGTCGGCAACAGCCTGCCAGTCGGGCGCGAAGCGGAAGCGCTTGTCGGGCCAGGCGAAGCCGTCGGCGAAGCGCGCGACGGCGTCCGGGCGCTCGCGATCGACGAAGCCTGATTTTTCGACCTCATCCAGTGATGGATAGCCGGAGCGGCGGAAGGTTTCGGCGACGACGTCGCGGTCGACGGTCTTGAAGGTGTCGTCATCCAGGCCGAGGCGCAAAGCCAGGGCGTTGATGACTTCGTGGTTGGACCAGGTTTCGCCAGGGCGCTCGATGACAGCGGGGCCATACAGCACACGCGTGTGGCCTCCGCGGGTGTAGTAGTCATTGTGTTCGAGGAACATGGTGGCCGGCAGCACGATATCGGCCAATTCGGCTGTTTCGGTCATGAACTGCTCGTGGACGACGAGGAACAGGTCCTCGCGCATGAAGCCGCGATGCGTGAGCGTCTGGTCGGGGGCGACCGAGGCCGGGTTGGTGTTCTGCACGATCATCGCCTTGACCGGGCCGCCGCCCTTGAGGGCCTTGCTGTCGCCGGTGAGGATCGGGCCAATCTCGGACATGTCCAGCCAGCGCGGCTCGCCCTTCTGCAGGGCGGCGCCTGTTATGGCCGATTTGTCGAGCTTCCAGGTACCGGAATTGGAATGCAATGCGCCGCCGCCGCGATGCTGCCAGGCGCCGGTCATGGCCGGAATGCAGAGCGCCGCATGCATGGCCGTAGCGCCGTTGCGCTGGCGGGTGAAGCCGTAGCCGAGGCGGAAATAGCTGCGCGGCGTGGTGCCGACGAGATGAGCGAAGGCCTCGATCTCGGCGACGGTCAGGCCGGTGATGTCGGCCGCCCATTCGGGCGTCTTGCTCGCGAGGTGCGCTTCGAAGTCGGGGCCGAAATCCGTGTACTTGGCCATATAGGCGCGGTCGGCGAGATTATCGCGCAGCAGCACATGCATGACCGCGACCGCGAGCGCGCCATCGGTGCCGGGGCGGAGGACGAGGCCCAGATCAGCCTGCGCCATGGTGGCGGTCTGGTAGATATCGATGACAACGACCTTGGCCCCTCGCTCCTTTCTGGCGCGCATGGCATGGGTCATGACATTGACCTGGGTATGCACGGCATTGGTGCCCCAGATGACGACGCAGTCGCTCTCGGCCATCTGCTCGGAATTGACCCCGCCCAGCATGCCGGTGCCGGCGATGTAGCCGGGCCAGGATGTGCCGGTGCAGATGGTGTCGTATTGGCGGGAATAGCCCTTGGCAGCGCGCAGGCGGTCGATGCCGTCGCGGTGCACATGGCCCATGGTGCCGGCATAGTAGTAGGGCCAGATGGCCTCGGCGCCGTGTTCGGCTTCGATTGCGCTGAAGCGGGCCGCTATTTCGTCGACGGCTTCCTCCCAAGAGATCCGGGTGAACTGGCCGCTGCCCTTGGGGCCGGTGCGGCGGAGCGGATGCAGCAGGCGCTCGGGATGGTGGACGCGCTCGGCATAGCGGGCGACCTTCTCGCAGATCACGCCGGCCGTATAGGGATCATCCTTGGCGCCGCGGACGCGGCCGATGGTGCTGCTGTCGATGATCTCCACGTCCAGCGCGCATGCCGAGGGACAATCATGCGGGCAGACCGAACGGACGGTGCGGAGGACGACGGGCTGGTTCATGGAAGCACGGTATCGGAGCCATTGCCGGGGCTCAATTGAATTGGGGTGATGGTCGCCATTAGCGGCATGAATGCGCGCCATTTGGTTCCGCCGCCGCCCGATCTTAACGACGTTAAGATCTCGTTATGGTAAATTAAGCGTAAAGATGTACACTGCCTTCGTCATTGCTTTGAGGGGACTTGTCGATGGCCGATCTCAACCTCCAGCTCTCGCGTGCGGTCAAGACCAGCGCGGTCTACGATCTTGTCACCTGCCTGCCGCTGGCTTTGCCTGGCGTTGCAGGGGTTTACCTGATGGTGCTCGACACGCTGAATGGCGCGGTCGGGCTTGGCGGGCAGGTCGGCGACCTGTCGCCGCTGGCCATGATGTTCATCAACTTCCTGGGGTCGCTGCTCTCGATCTGGGCCGTGCTGCGGCTGATCAATCCCAGCTGGGCCAACGGGCTGACCGACGTGGCGGTGCGGACATTCTTTTCGATCGCCATGCTCAACGCCATCATGAATGGCGTGCCGGGCCTGATCGGTGTGCTCTGGGTCTGCGAGCTCGGACTGCTGCTGGTCCAGGCCTATTACGTGCACCGCGTCTGGCGCGTCGAACATGCCGCCACCGTGCAGCCGGCTGTCAGCGTGCGGCCCGTTCAGGCGGCCCCGATCTTCCAGAACCACGCGCCGGCCGAGTGACGGGCTGAGGCCAAGGCTCAAGGTCGTCCGACGGCCGAGCCGGCAATCCAAAAAAAAGCGGTGCCCGGGAAGCTATCCCCGGGCACCGCTTTGCTTTTGGGGGTATCCCCGGATCGGCGTCGCTAGAGCGTAGCGAAAGCCTTGGTCGAGGTTTCAGCGTTGCGGCGGGCGCGGTTGGTCGCGTGGAGTGCCAGCTGGGCAGCGCCCGAATGGAACTGCGAGAAGGTGACGCGCTGGGCATCGTGGGTGGCAATGGTGACGCCGCGCCAGTTGGGACGCACCGAGCGAACGTCGGACCAGGCGATCCTGGTTTCACGACCGAGCGCGCTGCGATGTTCGAGCAGGGTATTGTTCCAGCGCACGCGCGTGAACAGACCGCCCAGGCCAATGGCGACGGCCCCTGCCCCGAGCATCACCGACGCGATGAAGGTGGCGATCATCTGCGTTGGTTCCACATGCTTGGTGCCACCGATGACGATGATGGCGCTCATCAGCACCACGGCGAGCGCCGCAGCGCCATAGCAGGCGAAGTATTCGACCATGGAGGGCCGCAATTCCGCCCAGCCATCGACGCTGACGGCCTCCTCGCCCTGAACCAGGCGCAAAGCGAGGAACGCGGCATAGCCGAAGGCGACAACGCCGGCGGCGCGGGCGAGTGGGAGGCCAGCAGTGAAGGGAACGTATTTCAGCACGATCAGCGAAACGATAACGAACAGTGGCACAGCCACTTCCTGCCAGCGCAAGGGCACTATTTGCTCTCCGATATATGGGGCCGGCGACGCTAGATCGGCAATCTATGCGCGGAATCTAACAAGGTTCGCCGAATTGACCATTAACAAATTTGGGAGCGCGACACGTTCGCGGGGAACGTCAGCTTTTTTGCAACAGGGGCTGAGGGATGAGAAATTGATTCAAAGGCTTCGCGCAGTGATTCAAGGCGATGGCGGGATGATTCCGCAACCGGTGCCAAGGGCCTGGATTCACTGCGCTATCGGAGCGGTTAGCTCAGCACCTTGAGGCCGATGATGCCGGCGACGATGAGGCCGATGCAGGCCAGGCGCGCGGCCGTGGCCGGATCGCCGAACAGGTACATGCCCAGGAGGGCCGTCCCAACAGTGCCGACGCCGGTCCAGACGGCGTAGCCGGTGCCGACAGGCAGGTCGCGCAGTGCCAGGCCAAGCAGAACAACGCTGATGATCATGGCGGCCACGGTGAGCGCGGTGGGCACCAGGCGGGTGAAGCCATCGGTATATTTGAGGCCGATCGCCCAGCCCATTTCAAAGAAGCCGGCGATGACGAGATAGACCCAGGCCATGGGATTTCTCCTTTTGGCGGGTCGTCCCGGCCGAATGAGTGGAAGGTCGCAAGGCCGTCCCCGCGCGAGCCATCGATATGACGACCGCGGGGAAAGGTGAAGTGCCCGGGCAGCCCATCGGATGGTCCAGGAATGCATGGCCTAGATGGGCCAGCGCAGATGGCGGTCAGGCCGCTTGGCTTGACCGGGGCGGCCCGAGTCTTGATATTGCGCCCGACAGTCCGAAGTGTCGGACAACCGGGCCCTATCGACCGGCGGGAGGCTAGCCGATGGACGTGTTTGCCAGCGAGACCGCGCCATTCGCCGTCGCCATCGGGCTGACGCTGGCCATTGCCGCGATCGAGCTGGCCGGACTGCTGTTTGGCGCGCAGCCCTCGGCGATTGTCGACAGCGCCCTGCCCGATCTCGACACCGACGTTCCCGACATGGAGGTGGGGCCGTTGAGCCAGACGCTGAGCTGGCTGAGCTTTGGCCGGTTGCCGGCGCTTGTGGTCATCATTCTCATTGCGGCCAGTTTCGGCCTTTGCGGCTTTGCCCTGCAGGAGGCGCTGCGGCGGACCCTGGGCTTTGCGCTCGATCCGTGGTTCGCCAGCGTGCCGGCGGCCATTGGTGCCGCGTTCGTGACGCGGTATGCGGGGCTGGCGATTGCGCGCATCATGCCCAGGGAGGAGAGCGACGCGGTCAGCACCAAGGCCTTTGTGGGCCGGGTGGCGACCGTGTTTCGCGGGGTGGCCGGCCCTGGCAGCCCGGCGGAGGCCAAGCTGACCGACATCCATGGCAAGACGCATTACCTGCTGGTCGAGCCCGATGAGGGTGAGACTGTCATGCCAGAGGGGTCCGAGGTGGTTATCATACGCCAGGAAGGCTCGGTTTATCGGGCCATCAGCAAGCTCAAGCCGGCTGGCTGATGCCGTCGAAAACCAGAATGCCACCAGCGGTGGAGACCGGCCCAGGGCCGGGGTCGACACCACCAACGCCTGCCGACCCGCCTGTTGAATTGCCGACCACGACCACCACCATCGAAGCAGCGCCGCCAACCCCGATCGAGGAGTTCAGCCCCGTGTCCCAGTCCCTCTATGATATCCTGATCATGCTTGCCGTGATCCTGGTGGCGCTGTTCGCCATCGGCATGGTGTTTTCGCGCCTCTACCAGCGCTCGTCCAAGGAGGTCAGCTTCGTGCGCACCGGCTTTGGCGGGCAGAAGGTGATCATGAACGGCGGCGCGCTGGTGTTTCCGGTGCTGCATGAGCAGATCCCGGTCAACATGAACACGCTACGGCTGGAAGTGCGCCGGGCGGCGGACCAGGCGCTGATCACCAAGGATCGGATGCGTGTGGATGTGCAAGCCGAATTCTATGTGCGGGTGCAGCCGGTGATCGAATCCATCGCCAATGCGGCCCAGACCCTGGGCCGGCGGACCATGGAGCCAGGAGCGCTCAAGGAACTGGTGGAGGGCAAGTTCGTCGATGCCTTGCGCGCGGTGGCGGCCGAAATGGCGATGGAGGAGCTGCACGAACAGCGCGTCAACTTCGTGCAGAAGGTGCAAGCGGCCGTGTCGGAAGACATCCTGAAGAACGGGCTGGAACTGGAATCGGTGTCGCTGACCGGGCTGGACCAGACCAACCGCGAATTCTTCAACCCGGACAATGCGTTCGACGCAGAAGGTCTCACCAAGCTGACGCAGGCGATCGAGGAGCGGCGCAAGACGCGCAATGATATCGAGCAAGAAACGCAGGTGCTGATCGAGCGCAAGAATTTCGAGGCGGAGGCGCAGAAATACCAGATCGCCCGCGACAAGGAGTTTGCGCGCCTGGAGCAGGAGCGCGAGATCCAGACGCGCATGGCCGAGCAGTCGGCGCTGATCAAGCAGCAGCAGTCCGAGCGGGAACGTGAAGCCGAAGAGGCGCGCATCCTGGCGGCGCAGCAGGTGCGGCAGGCCGATATCGCCTCGAGCCAGATCGTGCAGGAGCGCGAAATCGCCACGGCGCTGGCAGTGGAAGCAGCAGCGGTGGACAAGGCCAAACAGATCGCGCTGGCCGAACAGGCGCGCGACATCGCCATCGCCGTCAAGAGCAAGGAAAAGTCGGTGGCCGATGCGGCCGCAGACGAGGCCCGCGCCGTCGCGGCCAAGGCAGCGGAAGAGGTGACGACGTCCAGGCAGACGGCGGTGGCCGAGCGCGAGAAGGCCATCCAGCTGATCGAGGCGCGCAAGGCGGCCGAGCAGGCGGCGATCTCGATCACCGTCGCTGCCGAGGCCGAAAAGACCGCCGCGGTCGACAGGGCCGAGGCGGTGCGTATCGGGGCAACGGCAGACGCCGACAAGGCACGCGTGGCGGCGAAGGGTTCGGCGGATTCCGAGAAGCTGCGGGCCGAGGCACTGGCCGCGGTTTACAAGGTAGAGGCGGAAGGCAAGCGGTCGGTGAACGAGGCGAGCAATACGCTCAATGCCGAGCAGATCGCCATGCAGGTGCGGATGCGGCTGATCGAGGCGCTGCCGCAGATCATCGCCGAAAGCGTCAAGCCGATGCAGAATATCGACGGGATCAAGATCCTGCATGTCGATGGGCTGAACGGCTCCAGCCAGACTGGCGGCGGCGAGGGCGTGGCGGCCAATGGTGGCGGATTGGCCGACCAGGCGGTAGCGGCGGCTTTGCGCTATCGCAGCCAGGCGCCGCTGATCGATGCCCTGATGAGCGAACTGGGCTTGAGCGGCGGCACGCTGGACGGGCTGGCCGGCGCGGTGACTGGCGGAACGGCGGTGGCCAAGCCCGAGATCGACATCAAGGGCAAGAAGTAGCATGAACCCGGCGGTCGCAGCCGTATTGGATGGCTATCCTGCAAACTTGCGGGACAGGCTGATGCAACTGCGAGCGCTGATCTATGAGACGGCGGCGGCAACCGAAGGCGTTGGCGCGCTGGAGGAGACGCTCAAATGGGGCGAGGTGAGCTATCTCACCACAGAGAGCGGCAGCGGCACGACCGTCCGTATCGGACGGGACAAGCGGTCAGGCCGGCCCACTGTATTCGTCAATTGTCAGACGGATCTCCTGAGCCGCTACCGCACGCTCTATCCTGACAGGTTCGGCTATGACGGCGATCGCGGCGTCATCCTGGGGGAGGCTCCGGACGAAGCCGCCCTCAAGCACATGATCGCATTGGCGCTGACCTATCACGCGCGGAAAACCAGACGCTAGCGCGTGGGCGCACAGGCTTGTGGCACGTGGTCAGTGGCGCATGTCGTACTCGGCGACGACATCGCCCGAAACCGGGTCGGTGACGCCGAGGCCGCCACCCAGGTCTTCGAGCATCGACCGCAAGCCATCGAGCGAGTGGATCATGACGGGGCGGGCCTTGACGATGCTGTCGAAGCCTTCCCATTCGCCCAGCACGCAGAAGTCGCGCTCGCCTGTCCTGACCAGGCTGAACCGGCGAAGGCCAGCGGCCTTGAAGTCCTCCGCCGCCTCGCCGAGCAGCGTGTCGTGATGGGCGATGAACTGTTTCTCGAAACCCGGCTTAACGCGCATGCGCACGATGTTGTAGGCCGTCATGGTATCCTCCCATCCGGCCCGGACGGCCGGTGGGGCATTGTACGCCCGAACAGCGGCGTCTCACAGGGGTGGCGCGCCGTCAGGCCAAAGCCAGCCCTTCGCGCCGGCAGAGTTCGGCCATGGCGCTGCCTGGCGGCGGAAGCGGCATGTCGGCCCTGCCCCGGCGGGTGAGCTGGCTGCGCCAGAGGTGAATTGCCAGCGTGTTCGGCCCGATGGCCAGATCAACGCTGGAACCAGGCTGCATCAGGGCGGGGATATCCTCATAGGGGATGGGATAGAAGATCTCGCTGGGCAGGACATGCCCGGTGAGCTTGCGCCGGCGCATGTGGTAGGTCAGCGCCATCGGGCCGGTGGCGCCATATTGCATGTCCTGGGCGGGGACGCGCTCGCCCATCATACGGCGGAGCGCCACCTCGATCCGCCGCAGGGGCGGCAGATGGGGCTCGAACAACCGCGGCTCGGTATGGGTGAAGATTCCCAGCAGGTCATCGAGCAGCGGCGCATTGGCGGGAATGTGCAGTATAGCCCCGTTCACCGAACCGGGGCGTTCATAGGCCATGAGATAGTCCGGCGGACCGGCTATCGGGCGGACGCAATAAACATCCAGATCGGCATAGACGCCGCGCGCCTGGCGCAGCGCCATCATGCGGAAGTGGTCCGAGAAGACACCGGGCGTGCCCTTGCCCTTGTAGAAGACCAGCTTCTCGCGCGGCAGGACTTCGGCAGCATCGCGAGCGATGGCGCCCTCAGGCAGCCCCTCCACGGGATCGTAGGAATAGACTTCCACACGATGCCCCTGGCGGCGGAATGACGCGATGGAAAGGGCTTCCAACCAGCTCATCGGGCCGTGCCAGAAACTTACGATCGTCGGTAGATTGGTCATTGCAGACTTGGTACCTGAGTCGTCCGCCGCGGTCTAAACCTGTGGCTTGCGCTTGGGTTTGTGGTCTTTGGGCTTCTTGGCGGCACCATCTGCGGGCTTGCCGGCCCATTTGGGCTTGCCCTTGTCCTTGCTGGGCGGAGCCTTGCTCACCTTGGGTGGGCGCGGCTTGTCGAAATCGGGCCTGATAGCACGGGGCGCCTCGGCTTCCGATGCCGGGTTCCAGCCACCGGTGGCGGGGGCCGCCTCCAGGTCGTCGGGCCGCAGTCCGGCAGAGCCATAGCGGGCCTTGCGATCGGCGCGCTCGGGGCGCGGCGCATCGGGATCGAAGCGCTCGACCGGACCGGGCGGGCGACGCTGGCTCGGGGGCGGACCGGCGCGGCGCTCGCCGGGGCCATCGACGGCCGAGATGGTAACGCCGCGTTCACCCGAACCGTTTTTCTCGACACTGCGGGTGAAGGCGTCGGACTTCTGGGCGGCGACTTCGAAGATGGATTCGGTGTCAAAGATGCGGATCGAGCCAATGGCGGTCTTGGTGACATTGCCGGCCTTGCAGAGCATGGGCAACAGCCAGCGCGGCTCGGCCTTGTGCTTGCGGCCGACCGACACCTTGAACCAGGTGCCGCCCTCGAAACGCTCACGGGTGCGCGGATCCTTGTCGCCGGGCTTGTCGAAGACGGGCGCATCGGACACGTCCTCGGGCGCCGGGCGCGCGGCAAGCTGCTGACGCAGGTAGGCGGCGGCGATGGCTTCGGGCGCATAGCGCGCCAGCAACTGGCCGACGAATTCGGCTTCGTCCTCGGCCACCGGACGGGTCAGCCCTTCGGCAGTGAGGATGCTCTCGCGGTAGCGCGCCTCGATTTCCTCGGCCGACGGCGGGGCCATCATGGTCACGTCGAGCTTGGCGGTCTTGAGGACGCGCTGGGCGACGGCACGGCGATGCATCGGCGAGATGATGACGCAGGTGCCCTTGCGCCCTGCCCGGCCGGTGCGACCGGAGCGATGCAGCAGCGTATCGGGATTGGTGGGCAGGTCGGCGTGGATGACGAGGTCGAGATTGGGCAGATCGATGCCGCGGGCCGCGACGTCGGTGGCAACGCAGATGCGGGCGCGGCCGTCGCGCATGGATTGCAGCGCATTGGTGCGCTCGGCCTGGCTGAGCTCGCCCGAAAGGGTCACGACATCGAAGCCGCGATTGTGCAGGCGGGCGGAGAGGTGTTTGACGCCTTCACGCGTCGAGGCGAAGACGATGGTGTTAACCGCCTCGAAATAGAGCAGCGTGTTGATGATGGCGTTTTCGCGCTCGGCTGCTGGCACCAGCATCAGTTTGTAGTCGATATCGGCATGCTGCTCGGCGGCGTTGTTGGCCGAGATGCGCAGCGCATCGCGCTGGAAGGTCTTGGCGAGTTGGGCGATCGGCTTGGGCACGGTCGCGGAGAACAGCAGCGTGCGGCGATCCTCGGGGGCGGCGTCGAGGATGAACTCGAGGTCCTCGCGGAAACCGAGATCGAGCATTTCGTCGGCTTCGTCGAGCACGACGGCGCGCAGGGCCGACATGTCGAGGGCGCCGCGGGTGATGTGATCACGCAGGCGACCCGGGGTGCCGACGACGATATGGGCGCCGCGTTCGAGGGCGCGGCGCTCGGTGCGGGCATCCATGCCGCCAACGCAGGAGGCGGTGCGGGCGCCGGTTTCGGCATAGAGCCAATCGAGTTCGCGCTGCACCTGGAGGGCCAGTTCGCGGGTCGGGGCGATGAGCAGCGCCAGCGGCGCGCCGGTCTCGGTGAAGCGCTCGGCATTGCCCAAGAGGGTCGGCGCGATGGCCATGCCGAAGGCAACGGTCTTGCCCGAGCCGGTCTGGGCGGAAACGAGCAGGTCGCGACCGCTGGTCTGGTCTTCGATGATGGCGGCCTGCACGGGCGTGAGGGTTTCGTAGCCTTTGGCGACGAGGGCGCGGGCGAGCGGGGCGAGAATGGTTTCAGGCAAAGACATGTGTGGGCTTTCTGGGCGCCGCCAAACATTGGCGCCGTGGCCGCGTCAGGCGGCCGGTAAGGGAGATCCCCGCTTTCGCGGGAATGACGCTGTGGCGGTTGGACACACCATAGCACAAACAAAGCAAAAGGCCGCCCGGCGGGCGGCCTAAGTTCGGAGTGCTTTGCGCGGCCGGTCCGGCCCTTCGCGAAGCTCAGGGCGTTCGCCCCTCAAATCGCTCCACTGGAACGATTTGCCGGCTGGCAGGGCCAGCCGTCGGGTCTCACCCAACCAGTTCGTCGTCGTTGAAGAAGAACTTGATTTCCTGAGCAGCGGTCTCAGGAGCGTCCGAGCCGTGCACCGAGTTCTCGCCGATCGAGAGGGCGAATTCCTTGCGGATCGTGCCTTCGGCGGCGTTGGCCGGGTTGGTCGCGCCCATGACTTCACGGTTCTTGAGGATGGCGCCTTCGCCTTCCAGAACCTGGACGACGACGGGCGACGCGATCATCTGCTCGACCAGTTCGCCAAAGAAGGGGCGTTCCTTGTGGACCGCGTAGAAGCCTTCGGCCTGGGCGCGGGTCATGTGGATCTTCTTGAGGGCGATCGGACGGAGACCGGCTTCCTCGAACTTGGCGATGATCTTGCCGATCAGGTTACGACGGACGGCATCGGGCTTGATGATGGAGAAGGTGCGTTCGAGCGCCATTGGGTCGATCCTTGAATGGGTCTGTTGGGAAGGTGGCGCCTTGTAGCCGCAGACTGCGACGGAGGCAAGACGGTGCGCGCGGCCGCAAAGCCACGCGTCGCAAGGTGGTTTACCGCGGCGGGGGTCTGCGCACCGCCCGAACCCTGGAGGCACCCATGCGGCAAAGCCGGTTGCCATAACGGCTGCTTAACTCTATCCAACGGCGAACACTTTGTCGCAGGCCCGCTGCCACGGTTTGGTTCGTTCCAGCCATGTGCCTGCCAACTCCCGTAGATTGCCTGATCATGCTTGTTATCAACAACCTCACCTATCGCATCCAGGGCCGGGAGCTGTTCGAGGACGCCTCGGTGGTGCTGCCGACGGGGTCCAAGACCGGCTTTGTCGGCAAGAACGGCACGGGCAAGACCACGCTGTTTCACCTGATCCAGGGCCATATCGGCGCCGATTCCGGCTCGATCGAGCTCAACAAGAAGGCGCGGATCGGGGCGGTGGCGCAGGAAGCGCCGGCCGGCAATGAGAGCGTGCTCGACGTGGTGCTGGGCGCCGACAAGGAACGGACGGCGCTTCTGGCCGAAGCCGAAACGGCCACGGATCCGCACCGGATCAGCGATATCTACACCCGACTGACCGATATCGACGCCTATTCGGCCGAGGGACGGGCCTCGTCCATCCTCAAGGGGCTGGGCTTCGAGCAGGACCGGCAGAACTCGCCGACCCATGAGCTTTCAGGTGGCTGGCGCATGCGCGTGGCGCTGGCGGGCGTGCTATTCAGCCAGCCCGACCTGCTGCTGCTGGACGAGCCGACCAACTATCTCGATCTCGAAGGCACGCTGTGGCTGGAGAAGTATCTCGCCACCTATCCCTATACCGTGTTCATGATCAGCCACGATCGCGACCTGCTCAACAAGTCGGTCAATTCGATCATTCATCTCGAGCACCGCAAGCTGACCTTCTACAAGGGCAATTACGACACGTTCGAGACCACGCGTCGCATGCAGATGGAGCTCAACAACAAGAGCCGCGACAAGTCGCTGGACCAGATCGCGCATCTGCAGAAGTTCGTCGACCGCTTCAAGGCCAAGGCGACCAAGGCCAAGCAGGCCCAGTCGCGCATGAAGATGATCGAGAAGCTGAAGCCGCCAGCGGCGATGTTCGACGAATATGCGGCGCCCTTCACCTTCCAGCAGCCCAAGGCCGAGCAGGCCACGCCGATGATCACGCTGGATGGCGTATCGGCCGGCTATGGCGACAAGGCCATCCTGCGCAATATCAACATGCGCATCGACCCCGATGACCGCATTGCGCTGATCGGCGTCAACGGTAACGGCAAGTCGACCTTCGCCAAGCTGCTGGCCGGCGACATCGCCCCGATGGGCGGCCAGTTGCGCAAGGGCAAGAAGCTCGAGATCGCGCATTTTGCGCAGCACCAGATGGACAAGCTCAAGCCTGAATGGACGCCGTTCGAGCATGTGGTGGACATGATGCCCACCGACAGCGAGTCACGGCGCCGCTCGCGGTTGAGCCAGATGGGGCTGACCAAGTCGCGCATGGACACCAAGGCCAAGAACCTCTCGGGCGGCGAGCGCGCGCGCCTGTTGATGGGGCTGATCACCTTTGGCGGCCCAGGCATGATGATCCTGGACGAGCCGACCAACCATCTGGATATCGACAGCCGTGACGCGCTGGTGCATGCGCTCAATGATTATGAGGGGGCCGTGCTGATCATCAGCCACGATCGCCACCTGATCGAGGCGACTTGTGACACACTGTGGATCGCCGAGAATGGCGGCATCCGCGAGCTGGACGAGGACCTGGATACTTATCAGCGCAACATCACCTCGACCAAGGAAGGCAAGGGCGGCGGCGGTGGCTCGAAGGCCGATCGCAAGGCCAGCAAGGCGGAGGCGGCGAGCAGGCGCGCAGAGATCGCGCCGTTGAAGACCTCCGTTAAGGAAGCGGAAACCAGGATTGCCCGTTTGAGGGTGGAAATCGACAAAATCGACGCCCAGCTTGCCGATCCAAAGGTCTATAACGGCGCGCCCGAGCGGCTGATAGCGCTGGGCAAGGACAAGGCGCGCTTCGCGGCCGACCTAGAGACTTCAGAAGAACAATGGCTGGCCCTGAGTGCCGAGCTGGAGGATGCAGAGCGCGCATGAGCAAGCTCGCCGCCAAGGATGTGATCTTTACCCTGGGCATGCAGCGGCATCCCGAGGGCGGCTGGTATGCGCGTACCTTCGAGGACAGCGACACGATCGACGGCCGGGCCCGCTCCACGGCGATCTACTACCTGCTCGAAGCCGGCGACGCGTCGCACTGGCATCGGGTCGATGCGGTCGAGGTGTGGCACTATTATGCCGGGGCGCCGCTGCGGCTGCGCATTTCGGACGGCAGTACGGTGGACGAGCACATTTTGGGGGCAAAGCTCGATGCTGACGAGCGCCCGCAGGTGGTGGTGCCGACCAAGGCATGGCAATCGGCGGTCAGCACGGGCGAATGGACGCTGGTGGGCTGCACGGTCGCGCCCGGCTTTGAGTTCTCGGGGTTCGAGCTGGCCGACAAGGACTGGGCGCCCGGGAAGAACTAGGGCGACCTGCCCTGCCGCCACCCGGCGCCATTTGAGCTGATGCTAACCCTCGCCCAACCGCCCCGTTGACAGTGACGCGCCGTTGCCATTTGCTGATGGCACGAAAGTCGCTGAAAGTGCACCATGCGTCGCCCTGGTTCCAAGCTGGTTGTTGCCCTGCTGCTCGGCCTGCTGTGGATTCCCGGCATCGCCCAGGCGCAGGACCTGTCCAAAGCGCAGCGCGCGGAAATCCGGCGATTTGCCTATAATAACAGCCTGTTCGTACTCTATCACGAGGTGGCGCATCTGCTGTTCCACCAGCTCGACCTGCCAATTCTGGGCCGGGAAGAGGATGCGGCGGACAATATGGCTACCTGGACGCTGCTCAACAAGCGCACCAAGGAGACCGACCGGGCGCTGGCCGATGCGGCACAGGGCTGGATCCTGTCGGGCATTGCCTATGACAGCGGCGGCGATGAAAGCGACTACGCGGCCAACCACAGCCTCGACAAGCAGCGCGCCTACCAGATCGTGTGCCTGATGGTGGGCATGGACGAGACGGCCTTCCGGCCGATCGCCAATGAATACCGCATGGAGCGCGACCGGCAGGATAGCTGCTACTGGGACTATGATACGGTCGACCGGGCGTTCAAGGGGTTGCTGGGCGGGCGCGACAACAAGAACGGCCGGGGTACCGAGGTCGTGGTCACCTATCACGACGCGGGCGGACAGCTGAAGGCGGCGGCCGATGCGTTCAGATCGAGCGGCGTGTTCGACCAGGTCGCCGACGAGTTGCGCAACAATTACAGCCTGCGTGAGCCCGTGCAGTTCAATGCCAAGCGCTGCGGCGAGGCCAATGCCTTCTACGACCCGGAAACGGTCGAGGTCATCTTCTGCTACGAGCTGATGGCCGACTATATGGAGCTCTACGAGGCCAACATGCCCGAGGACGTGGCGCCGGCCCCGCGCCAGACCGGCGTCGGCAAGGAGAAGACCTCCAAGTTCTGACGAGGCAAGCTCCCTGCCCTAGCTGAACCCCACATAGCGACCGGGCTTGTGGTTGGTGGCGATGATCATGTTGAGCACCAGCGCGCCCAGGATCGAATAGACCACCCGGTCGAAGGGGAGCACGAAGAATGCCGCGACCAGGATGACGGCATCGACGCCGAGCTGAAAATACCCGGCGCGGATGCTGAAATTCTCCTGCAGGTACAAAGCCAGGATGTTGATGCCGCCGACGCTCGCCTTGTGGCGGAACAGCGAGAGAATCCCCAGCCCCATCATGCCGCCGCCGACCAGCGCGGCAAAGAGAGGGTGGATCTCGGCAATATCGAGCCAGTTTGGAATATTGGCGGTGAAATAGGACACCAGCCCCACGGAGGCGAAGGTCTTGATAGCGAACGGCCAGCCCATGCGCAGCACTGCCAGGACGTAGAATGGCAGGTTGATGGCGAAAAACAGCCAGCCGAAGGGAATGCCCGTCACATATTGCAGCAGCAGAGCCAGGCCCGCCGTGCTGCCGGTGGTGAGAGTGACCTGGGCGTAGAAGACGATGCCCAGCGACACCAGCATGGTGCCGATAAGCATGGCGAATATGTCTTCGTGCAGGCGATGGCGGCTGGGCGTGGCAAGGTCGGGCGTCATGCCTTCTTGATCCAGCGCCCGTCGGCTTCCTGCTGCCAATAGGTCACGGTATTGCCATCGCGCAGCGCCTTCCAGGCGAGGCGCGCCTCGGCGACCGCGTCGGGATCGTGGCCGGAGAACATATAGACGATACGCTCATAGCCCTCGGCCGATTGCGGCACGGCGCGGTCGACAAAGAAGCGGACATTGGCGCCGTTGGGATTGTCGGTGCCGGTAGTGATCAGCACCGGCTGGTGGGCGTCGGTTTCGTCGCCGGCAAGGCCATGGGGGAGAAAGCTGTCATCGCGGTAGGTCCACAGATGCGCGTCAAGCGCCTCGGCCCGCTCGGTGGAGCCGACCTCGATAACGGCACGCCAGCCGCGCTCGATGGTCTTTTCCAGGAGCTGCGGAATGACCGCTTCGAGCGGGCGGGGTTCGAGATGGTAGAAGAGGACGTCGGGCATGTGGGGAGTTAAGCCCTTTGGCTGGCGTTGCGGAAGGTGGAATCAGCGTGAAGCTGATCTGAACTGGCAACACCACGGACCGTCGGCGCGCCCCGGTCTCGCTACCCCTGATAATAGTCCCGCACCAGCCGATCCAGCAAAGCCACACCGAAGCCGGGTGCCCAGGAGGAGTTGATCTCGCTGGAGCCGGCGCCGAAGGCGGTGCCGGCGATATCCAGGTGCGCCCAAGGCACGTCGTTGACGAAGCGCTGCAGGAACTGGGCGGCCGTGATGGAGCCGGCGGGGCGGCCGACCGAGTTGCGGATGTCGGCGAATTTGGACTCGATCAGCTTGTCATAGGCGGGCGCCAAAGGCATGCGCCAGAGCTTCTCATTGGCATTGCGGCCGGCGCTGAGCAGGCGATCAGCCAGTTCGTCATTGTTTGAAAAGAGACCCGCATGCTCGTGGCCCAGAGCCACGACGATGGCGCCGGTCAGGGTCGCCAGGTTGATCATGAAGCGGGGCTTGAAGCGGTCCTGCGTGTACCAGAGAGCGTCGGCGAGAACGAGGCGGCCCTCGGCGTCGGTGTTGATGACCTCGATGGTGGTGCCGCTCATCGCCTTGACGATGTCGCCGGGGCGGACGGACCGGCCCGAAGGCATGTTCTCGACGAGGCCGATGACGCCGACGACATTGACCGGGGCCTTGCGGCTGGCCAGAGCCAGCATCAGGCCTGTGACCGCGGCGGCCCCGCCCATGTCGCCCTTCATGTCCTCCATATTGGCGGCCGGCTTGATGGAGATACCACCAGTGTCGAAGACGACGCCCTTGCCGACAAAGGCCAGCGGCGTCGCGCCGGCAGCGCCGCCGCGCCATTGCATGATCACCAGGCGCGCCGGACGATCCGAGCCCTGGGCGACACAGAGCAGCGAGCCCATGCCGAGCTTTTCGAGCGCCTCGGGTTCGAGGATTTCGATATCCACGCCGAGACCGGCCAGCTCGGCGGCGCGGGCAGCGAATTCAACCGGGCCAAGCACATTGGCGGGCTCGTTGACGAGGTCGCGCGCCAGCAGCGTGCCATCCACAGTGGCGCCGCGATCAACGATGGCAAGCTCGGCGGCCGCCGGATCGGCGACAAGCAGGGTGACCGTGAGCGCGCCGGGGGCATCGTCCGGACGGGCGGACTTGTATTTGTCGAAGCGGTAGTGACGGAGGCGGAGACCGGCGGTCAGTTCGCCGATGGCGGCCGGGGTAGCGCCAGGCTCGTCGATGACCACGGCCACGTCAGTCGCGCGCGTCGCGGCAATCTTGGCCAGCAGCGAGCCGCCCCGATCGGTCCAGCCATTGAGCGGGGTATCGGCACCGGCCTTGCCGCTCCCCAGCACCAACAGACGCTTGCCGGCCGCGCCGAGCACGTCCAGCGCCTGGCCCTGCTTGCCCTTGAAGGCGCCGGCTTCGGCCGTCTCGGACCAGCCGAGCCCCGTGCCGGCCCAGATGGCGGCGGCGGCTCCGGCGGGCGCCTCATTCTCGGCGGCATAGATGACAGTCAGGGGCGCCGAAGCGCCGGCAAGGGCGGCGACGCGGATGGTAATGGTCTGGGACATTGAGGGCCTTGGTGGCAAATCGGGCAGGAATGCCGCTGGCGGCATGGATGGTTACATTGAGGCGTTTGGCGGCCGCGTCAATCCCGCAACAGGATCGCGGGCAAATCCGTGCACGGGTCGCTGCGCGCTTGTGCGGCCCGGCGAACTGCACCAAGGTCCGGCCACGCAATGACGGCAATATTCCCGGCGATCAAGCCGGAACAGGGGCACTTTTCGTCCGAATGTCTGTTGGTAGCACCGCATGAAAAAACTGACCGCCTACCTGGCGCGCATGTTCGTGACGGACGCGCTGATCCTGTTCGGCGTGGTGTGTTTCCTGCTGTGGCTGGTCAATTGCCTGCGCTCGTTCGACGTGGTCTCGGTCAAAGGGCAGAGCGTGCTTGTGCTGGGCGTGCAGGCGCTCTACACCATGCCGCCGCTGGCAATCGCCTTCTTCTATGTGTGTGTAGGCATCGGCCTGGCGCGGGCGCTGCAGGCGCTGCAGGCCAACAAGGAATTGCACATCATCCATACCAGCTATGGGCTGGGCTCGCTGTGGCGTGCGACAGGCGTGGTGGCGGGCGCGGGCGTGGTCGGCGTGCTGCTCCTGTCCAATTTCGTCGAGCCCCTCGCCTATCGCCGGCTCAATGCGCTGAGCGCCAGCATCGCTGCGGACCTGGTGAGCTCCACGCTGCGGCCGGGGCGTTTTACCCAGGTAACGCCCGGCGTGGTGCTGCTGATCGGCGGACGCGGGGCCGATGGCGCCATCCAGGAATTCTTTGCCGATGACCGGCGCGAGCCGGACATGCGGCGCACCTATGTGGCGGAATCGGCGCGGGTGGCGAGCGACGGGCAGAACTATGTGCTCGAGCTGCATAATGGGTCGCTGCAATACAAGGGCAGCGACGGGCGGTTTTCCGAAGTCACCTTCGGCCGCTACGACGTCAGCGTCGAGCAATTGTCGCAGCCGACGGGCCAGGCCGACCCGATGCTGGGACAGGACAGCCTGACGCTGATTGCCGAGGCGATGGCCAGCGGGCAATGGAGCCAGCCGCTGCTGGTACTTCTGGCCAACCGCTCGGCAGAAGGCCTGCGGGTGATCGGCATGGCCATGATGATGCTGGCGATGATGGGATTTCCCAGCGGCCGGCGGGCGCGCATTCCAGTGCCGATGGAAGCCGGCGTGCTGCTCATCGCCTTTGGCGAGCGCGGCATCAGCGCCTATAGCCCGCTGGGCACCGCGACCGGGGCGCTGGCGATGATCCTGGTGGCGGGCATTGCCCTGCTGGTGCGGATCCGGCCCCGCAAATTGCTCATGGTGCCGACATGAGCCGGATCGACTGGCTGGTGCTTGGCCGGCTCGGCAGCCGCATCGGGGTCACGGTGCTGGTGTTCTACGGGCTGATCGCCCTGGTGGAATCGCTGGATACGTGGCGGTTCAACTTCGTGGCGGAGAGCCATGGCCTGCACATGGCCTTGGTGATGGTGGCGATGAGCGCCGTCAAATGGACCATCAAGACGCTACCGGTGACTGTGTTGATGGGCGCGGCACTTGGCTTTCTCGATCTTAAGGCGCGGCATGAACTGACGGTGATCCAGGCCAGCGGCATCTCGATCTGGCGGACCGTGCGGGCGCCGGTGATCGCGCTTGCCGCACTGAGCCTGGTGATCGGGCTGGGCCTCGAAACGCTCAGCACCCAGGTCAATCGCGCGCTGAGCCCGACGCCGCCGGGTCAGGCGACCATGCTGACCCCGGCGGGTGAAGTCTGGCTCGAACAGCGTGGCGGAGACAGCCACTATGTGCTGATGGCAACCGGCATGCAGGCGGGCGGGACCGTGCTGGGCCAGGTGACGTTGTTCCACATTGGCGACAGCAGCGAGGCGCGCGTCGAGGCATCCGAAGCGGTGCTGGAGAATGGCGAATGGGTGTTTCCGGCGGCGATCGTCCGCAATCCGGACGAACAGGCGCGGACCGTGTTCGACTATCGGGTGCCTACGGACTCGTCGGCATCCGAACTGGGACTCAAGCTGGCCTCCACCGAAGACCTCACCTTCTTTGAGCTGGCAAGGCTGCTGCAGCAGGGCGTCGCCGACCCCAGCATCCGCACCGCCGCGACGATGCGGCTGATCAAGCTGCTGGCCCTGCCGCTGGTGCTGACCGGGTCGCTGTTCATTGCTTTTGCGTTTACCGCAGGTTATCGAAGAGGCTCTAATTATGGTCCGGCGGTCCTTTATGGGATCGTGCTCGGATTCGTTGTTTTCGTGATTACCGAGATGGCCGACCGTGCCGGGTCGACCGGCGTTCTCGACCCCACGTTTGCGGCAGTCGGACCGGCGTTTGTGGCCATCGTCATCGGCGTGACGGTGCTGCTGCACAAGGAAGACGGACGCGCGTGAGTACTATGGCGAAGGCGAAGAGGGGGAAGTCGCCGCGCCGCCTGGCCTGTGCCAGCGCGCTGCTTGCGCTTGCCCTGAGCACCGGCGCATTCGCCCAGGGTCTTGTTCCGGCTGATTTTTTCAACGCACCCATCGACGCTTCAGCACCGGCAGCCGTCGAGGCCAATACGCTGACCTTTGACAGCAGCACCAATATCATTACCGCCACGGGCGACGTGGTGCTGAGCCAGGGCGGCTATACGATGACCGGGCAGAGCCTGGTCTATGATCGCAACAGCCGAGCGCTCAGATTTGTCGGCCAGGTGACGGTGCGCGATCCGTCCGGCAACCTGTCGGAGATGGCCGACCTCGATGTCACCGGCGGGATGAAGCAGGCCTTCGTCAATGCGCTGACCATCACCACCTATGACGGGGCGCGGATCACGGCCGACAGCGTGGACTATGACGCTGCCCTGCAGACCCTGTTGCAGGGCGCCACCTATGCGCCATGCGGGGACTGTATCGACGATGCCGGCCGGCGGATCGGCTGGTCGGTGAGTGCGGCGCGGATCACCTACAATGCCGAGGACGGCTCGGTGGCCCTCGAGCAGCCGACACTGTCGCTGCTGGGTGTCCCGGTGGCCTGGCTGCCCTATCTGTGGCTGCCCGACACCAGCGACCTGGCGCTCGCCAATGTGCGCACCCCGGTTTACAGCTATGGCGAACTCACCGGACATACGCTGGAAGTGCCCTATGCCGCCTATTCCAGCCGCTGGACCGACATCATCCTGACGCCGACTTTCATGACCCGGCAGGGCTTCCTGCTGGGCGCGGAATGGGTGCAGCGGTTCGACAATGGCTCGTTCCAGATCAAGGCATCGGGGCTATATCAGTTCGACAAGGCCGCATTCACCTTCACGGAAGCGCAACGCGACTGGCGGGGCGCAATCCAGACGTCGGGTGAATTCACGCCGATCGCCGACTGGACGATGGGGTGGAGCTACGCGGCCTTCACGGATGCGGCCTATCTGGTCGACTACCGCCTGACCACGGCCAAGTCCTCGATCAACCAAGTCTATGTGACGCATGTTTCCGAAGACACGTATATCGACGCGCGGGTGCAGCAGTTCAACCTGCTGGGCAATGTCACGGCGGCGGATCAGGGCAAGCAGGGCGCGGCCGTGCCTTCGGTGCGCTTCGAGCATGTGGAGGACCTCGGGCCCGGCAATGGGCGGATCGAGATCAGCGCAAAACTGCTCGGCGTGCGCCGCGACCTGGACTCGGTTTCGACCATCAATGGCGTGCCCTATACGTGGGGCTATGCCGGAAACAAGCAGCATCTGAGCCTGCAGGCAGGCTGGCAGACCCAGTGGATCGGCGGACCCGGCTTCGTGGCAACCCCCTATCTGGGCGGCCGGGCCGACGTGGCCTATTACGATGGCGCGAGCGCCCTGCTGCCCGGCGCGACGACGCTGTGGAGCGCGACGCCGATCGCGGCCATGGATGTGCGTTTCCCGCTGGCGGCAAGCGACGGCTCGACCGTGCACCTGATCGAGCCGATTGCGCAGGTGGCCTATCGTGGCTCCAATACCACCAATGTGGGCATTACCAATGACGATGCGCAGAGCTTCGTCTTCGATGACACGAACCTGTTCAGCTATAACCGGTTTTCGGGTAGCGACCGGCAGGAGACCGGCCTGCGCGCCACGATCGGCGGCCGCTACATGGCCAATTTTGCCGATGGTGGCTATGTCGAGCTGATCGCCGGTCAGTCGTTCCAGCTGGCCGGTGCCAATGCCTTTGCGACGCCAGGCCAGGCCAATACTGCGGTGGGCTCCGGCATGAGTGCCACGGCATCCTATGCCGTGCTGGGCGCCTATGGCTCGTTCACGCCGGGCGTGAAATTCGGCGGCAAGCTGCAGGTCGATTCGGCGACGGCGAACGTGATGCGCGCAGGGCTGGGCGGAACCTTCGCCAAGGACGGCTACGGCCTGGCGCTGGACTATACCTACCGGGCCGCCAATCCCGGCCAGGGCATGCTGCTGCCGCAGCACGAAATCGGCGGCGAGGTTACAGTGCCGGTGGCCGAATACTGGTCGATCAAGGCCCATAGCTACTGGGACCTGCAGGCCAATACCTGGCTGCAGGTCGGCGGTGGCGTCGTCTATGACGACGGCTTCCTGGTGATCGGGGCCAATGCGAGCCGGACGGGACCGACGCATACCTCGCCCAATGACACACGGCTGACGGCGACATTCCGCCTCAAGGCACCTGCGGGCTTCAATGTCGGCTATGACGGCGCCGTGCCAACACCCAAGTTCTAGGCGCCAAACCGATTTTGGCCTCAATCATGGGGCAATTGACAGCGCGCTATTCCCGCCTCATTGAGGGCGGGTGGATTGACGCGAGGCGGATATTGACGATGACCAAGACTATTTGGGGGCGCGCTGCCAGCGCCATGATCATGGGCGTGGTCCTGAGCCTCGCTGCGGCGCTGCCGGCGCTGGCGCAGAATGTTCGCGTAACCGTCGACGGAACGCCGATCACCGACCTGCAGATTGCAGCCCGGGTGAAGCTGTTTGCCATTGAAGGCAACAATACCGGTTCGCGCGGCGCGACCGAGCAACTGATCAACGAGGCGCTGCAGATTGCCGAAGCCAAGCGGCTGGGCGTGACGGTGTCCAACGCGCAGATCGACGAGGCGCTGCTGCAGATCGCGCGCAACATGAATGTCAGCCAGGACAAGCTGGTCAGCATGCTGCAGCAGGGCGGCGTCAGCACGGAAACGCTGCGGGACCGCCTGCGGGCGGCCATCGCCTGGAATGCGGTGACCGAGCGGGCGATCATGCCGCAGGTGCAGATTTCCGACCTGGAACTGGACCAGCAGGCCGCAACGCAGGTGCAGGCATTCCAGACCTTCGACTATATTCTCAAGGAAATCATCTTTGTCGGTTCCGGTTCGAGCGGACGCTCCGGCCAGGCCAACAGCTATCGGTCGAAGTTCGCCGGCTGCGATACAGCGGTTGACCTGTCGCTGGCCTATACCGACGCCGCCGTGATCGATGTCGGGCGTCGGCACGCGACGCAGTTGCCGGAGGCCCTTGCCAAGGAACTCGCCGGGCTCAACGTTGGCGGCATCACCAAGCCGCGCGTGGTGGAATCGGGTGTTTCCATGCTGGCCGTCTGCGAGAAGACCCAGGCGGAAGACCTGACCTTCATCAAGGGCGACCTGCGCGCCGAACAGGGCAACGCGGCGCTGGAGGGCGAGGTGGAGAGCTACCTGGCAAACCTGCGCAGCCGCGCCAAGATCATCTACAACTAACTGGATCGGCCCGCCCCTGGCGGGCCCTTCCACTGTTCTCGACGGGGGCCGAGATGGACAAGCCGCTTGCCATCAGCATGGGCGAACCTGCGGGAGTGGGTGCAGACATCATCCTGGCGCTGCATGCGCGGCGGGACGAGCTGGAGCTGCCGCCCTTTTGCGTGTTTGGGCACCTGGAATTCCTCAAGGCGCGAGCTGACCGGCTTGGAATTGCCGTCGAGATCGCCGAGGTCGGCCCCGATGAGGCCAATGACGTTTTCGGCCATGCCCTGCCGGTGGCTGCCATCGAAGGCCTCGTGCCAGACCATCCCGGCCAGACGTCACCGGTTTCGGCCGGCACGGTCATCCGATCCATCGAGGCGGCTGTCGAGGCGACGCTGACCGGGGTCTGCCGGGCGCTGGTAACGGCGCCGATCCACAAGGGTGCGCTCTATCACGCCGGGTTCAAGCATCCCGGACATACCGAATTTCTGGCCGAACTCTGCGCCAATGGCGGCAAGCCGCGCCTGCCGGTGATGATGCTGGCACATGGCGGGTTGCGGGCTGTGCCGGTGACCATCCACGTGCCGATCCGCGACGTGCCGGACCTGCTGACCAAGGAACTGATCGTCGAGACGGTGCGGGTGGTAGCGCATGACCTCAAGCGTCGCTTCGGCATCGCCAACCCGCAGATCGCCGTCGCGGGCCTTAATCCACATGCGGGGGAAGGCGGCGCCATTGGCCGCGAGGAGCTCGAAATCATCGGACCGGCTGTGGCACAACTGCAATTCGAGGGCATTGGGGTCGAAGGCCCCCTGCCCGCCGATACGCTGTTCTACCCGACGCACTGGGCGCGCTTCGACGCCGTTGTGGCGATGTATCACGATCAGGCGCTGATCCCGATCAAGACTGTGGCCTTCGAGGACGCCGTCAACGTGACGCTGGGCCTGCCAATCGTGCGGACTTCGCCTGACCATGGCACGGCATTCGACCTGGCCGGTACCGGGCGCGCCTCGCCGGCAAGTTTTCTGGCGGCCATCCAGATGGCCGATGCCATGACGGCACAAGGATGAGCCAGATCGACAAGCTGCCGCCGCTGCGCGAGGTGATTGCCGAGCATGGGCTGCGCGCCAAGAAGGAACTGGGGCAGAACTTCCTGCTCGACCTCAACCTGACGGCCCGCATTGCCCGCGTGGCGGGCCCGCTGGAAGGCGTACGCGTCATCGAGGTGGGTCCGGGGCCCGGCGGGCTGACGCGGGCACTGCTGGCCGAGGGCGCGCGCGAGGTGATCGCCATCGAGCGGGACGCGCGGGCGCTGCCGGCATTGGCGCAGATTGCCGAGGCCTATCCGGGCCGGCTGACCGTGATCAGCGGCGATGCCATGGAGATGGACTACCGCCTGCTGGCAGACGGGCCGACGCGCATCATCGCCAACCTGCCCTACAATATCGCGACGCCGCTGCTGACCGGCTGGCTGACGCTGGACCCGTGGCCAAGCTTCTTCGAAAGCCTGACGTTGATGTTCCAGCGCGAAGTTGCCGAGCGCATCTGCGCCAAGCCGGGCGAAGACCCTTATGGGCGGCTGGGTGTGCTGGCGGGCTGGCGGACTGACGCGCGGATCGCCTTCAATGTGGGGCGGCAGGCCTTCGTGCCGCCGCCCAATGTGACGTCATCGGTCGTGCATCTGGTACCCAAGGCCGTCGGGGACGACGTGACGGTCAAGAACCTCGAGCACATCACGCGGGCCGCCTTCGGGCAGCGCCGCAAGATGGTGCGTCAGAGCCTCAAGGCCGCGGGCGTGCCGGTGGAGGGGCTGCTGGCGGCGGCAGGCCTCAGGGGTGATGAGCGGGCGGAGGAACTCCCCGTCGAGGCGTTTCTCGCCATGGCACGAGCCCTGCCGGGGCTGCGGGCGGGCTAGACGCCCGCAGGTGGCTCTGCCGGAGCCTCGCGTATGGGCAAGACCGGCAGGGACATCAGCTTGAAGGCGACCAGCAGTGCGGCGACAGCCGCGCCGCCGCTAACCAGCATGACGCCGTTCCAATCCCAAGCCATCCAGGCATAGCCGCCGAGCGTGCCGAGCACCGACGAGCCGAGATAATAGGCGAACAGGTAGATGGCGGAGGCCTGGGCGCGGCCGACCATGGCGCGGCGGGCAACCCAGGCGCTGGCTATGCCGTGGGCGGCGAAGTAGCCGACGGTGGCAATGGCAAGGCCGGCAATGATGACCGGCGTCGAGGGGATGAGCGTGAGGAAGGTGCCTAAGGTCATGACGAGCACCAGGGTCCAGTAGACCTTGCGGCGACCGAGGCGCTGGGCGAGGCCACCGGCCCAGGCCGAGCTTATGCTGCCGAACAGATAGACCACGAAGATCGCTGCAATGGCCGATTGGCTGAGGTCGAACGGCGGCAGGGCGAGGCGAAAGCCGGCATAGTTGTAGAGCGTGACGAAGCTGCCCATGAGCAGGAAAGCCGAGGCAAAGAGCCAAGGCAGGCCCTTGTCGGTGAACTGGACGGCGACGAGACGCGCCAGATCACGCATGCCGAGGCGGGAGCGGGCGGAATTGTGCGGCGTGGGCAGCAGCAGGACCACGGCGAGGGCTGCGGCGGCGATGGCGATGCCCAGCACCAGCAGAGCCGGCCGCCAGCCGATCCAGTCGGCGAGCACCCCCGACACCAGGCGACCAGCCATGCCTCCGATGGCGGTGCCGCCAATATAGAGCCCCATGGAAAAACCCAGGGCTTTCGGGTCCATCTCTTCGGCGAGATAGACCATGGCGACGGCGGGAAGCCCCGACAGGGAAAGCCCCGTTGCGGTGCGGATGGCGATGAGCGACCACCAGTTGGGAGCGAAAGGCAGCAGCAGACCAAGGGTGGCGGTGAGCAGGATGGCCCAGATCATCAGGGTCTTGCGGCCAAGACGGTCTGCCACCCAACTGGCGAGCAGCAATGCGATGGCGAGCGTTGCGGTGGTGCTGGACAGAGCGAGGGAGCTGGTGCCGGCGTCGAGGCCGAACTCGGTCGCAAAAATAGGCAGCAGCGGCTGCACCGAATAGAGCGAAGCGAAGATGGCGAAGGCAGAGAGGAAGAAGGCCGTGTTAGCACGGATGAAGGCCGGGGTGCCGCGGCGGATGGCCGCCGGAACCTGCGCGTCAGCCATGGCCGCTTACCTCGCCCATTGATTCAACTGGCTGTCACAGCGAATCGATCTGGTTCTGCAAGTCCTTGACGAAGTTATCCAATTGGGTGAGCCGAGGCCGGGCAAGGCGGGCGGCTGCGAGGATCGAACGCACCTTCTGGGTGGACGCTTCGAGGTCTTCGTTGATGATGATGTAGTCGTATTCCGAATAGTGCTGCATCTCGATCTTGGCGTTGCGCAGGCGCTTCTCGATGGTGCCGGCGCTGTCCTGGGCGCGACGCTCCAGGCGGGCCCGAAGCTCGCGGATGGTCGGGGGCAGGATGAAGACCGTGACCATGTCCTTGCGGCTCTTCTCGTAGAGCTGCAGCGTGCCCTGATAATCGACGTCGAACAGGATGTCGTTGCCGGCGGCGAGCTGTTCCTCGACCCTGGCGCGGGGCGTGCCGTAGAAGTTGTCGTGGACCTGAGCCCATTCCAGCAATTCGCCGTCGGCCTTCATGCGGTTGAAGGTCGGGACGTCGACGAAGTAGTAGTGCGTGCCCTCCACTTCGTCGCTGCGCCGGGCGCGCGTGGTCACCGACACGGACAGGCGGATATTGGGGTCCTGCTGGAACAGCGAGCGAGAGATGGACGACTTGCCGGCGCCCGAGGGGGAAGCGATGACCAGCATGACGCCGCGACGCTGAAATTCCATCGCCTAATCCTATTCGATGTTCTGCACTTGCTCGCGTAGTTGATCGATCGCCGCCTTGAGGTCAAGGCCGATGGCGGTGAGCTCCACGGCATTGGATTTGCTGCATAGCGTATTGGCCTCGCGGTTGAATTCCTGAGCCAGGAAATCGAGCCGGCGGCCGACGGCACCGCCGCCACGGATGAGCTGGCGGGCCGCCGAGATGTGAGCCGCAAGGCGATCGAGCTCCTCGCGGATATCGGCCTTGGTGGCCAGCAGCAATGCCTCCTGGGCCAGGCGCTCTTCCGGCATGGCGATATCGGCGGCAATATCGGCGACCTGCTGGCGGAGCCTGGCCAGGATAACGTCACGGCCGCGGGCGGGATGGGTCTCGGCGCGCTGGACCAGCGCTTCGATCTCGTCCAGGCGATCGAGCAATACGGCGGCGATCTGGCTGCCCTCCTGCCGGCGAGCCAGCACCAGATCGACCAGCGCCTGGGAGGCGCCGTCGAGAATGGCCGAGGCCAGGGCTTCCTCGGCATCGGGTGACATGGGCCGGTCGCGCTGTTCGAGCACGCCCTTGAGGCCCAAAATGCCATCAAGGCTGGGCGGGGCGGCGGGTATTCTGCCGCTCAACTCGTCAATGGCCGCGAGGACCGTGGCGAGTGCCTGCCGGTTGATCAGCAGGTCGCCCCCTGCCCCGTCGCGCTCTACACTGAGATTGAAGGTCAGCGAACCGCGGGAGACCATCTTGCCGATGAGCTGGCGAATGTCGCTTTCGAGCGCGTCAAAGCCCGGCGCGAGGCGAAGGCGGATGTCGAGGCCGCGGCCGTTAACCGACTTCACCTCGCAAAGGAACGAGGCGCCGGGCACCGCGCCGGCGGCGCGGGCATAGCCGGTCATGCTGGCGAGGGTCTGGCTCACTCAGTGGCCGGCGCGTCGGCTTCGGCTGCCTCTGCATCTTCGAGGGCCTTGCGGGCCGCTTCGGCCTCGTCCTGGATCTCGCGGTAGCGCGCCACGTTTTCCTGATGCTCGGCATAGGTCTCGGCGAAGACGTGACCCTCGCGCGGCGAGGCGCCCTTGGCCACGAAGTAGAGGTAGTCGTGGTCATCAGGATTGGCTACGGCCTTGAGGGCGTCCACACCCGGGTTGGCGATCGGCGTCGGGGGCAGGCCATCGATCTGGTAGGTGTTGTAGGGCGTCTTGGCCTCGATCTCGGAGCGGCGCAGACCGCGGCCGAGCGTGGATTGACCCTTGGTGATGCCATAGATGATGGTCGGGTCCGATTGCAGGCGCATGCCCTCGCGCAGGCGGTTGACGAAGACCGCGGCGACCTGCGGGCGCTCGCTGGCGACGCCGGTTTCCTTTTCGACGATCGAGGCCAGCACCAGCAATTGCTCAGGTGTCTCGATGGGCAGATCGGGCTGGCGAGCTTCCCAGATGGCCGCTAGCTCTGTGTCCATTGCGGCCTGCATCTTGTCGAGCACCGATTGGCGGGTGTCCCCGGGCACATAGTCATAGCTGCCGGGCAGGATCGAGCCTTCGGGCGGCAGGGTGGAGATTTCGCCGGTTATGTTGCTGTCGGCATTGAGACGCTGCACGGCTTCCCACGACGTCCAGCCTTCCGGGATGACGACGGCATAGCGGATCGGATCGCCCTTGATCAGTTCGGTCAGGATATCGGCCATGCTGGCGCCGGCGGGGATGCGGAAATCGCCCTGCTTGATGGTGCCCTCGATATTGGCGAGGCGACTGCCGGCCTGGAAGATGTATTGATTGGTGATGAGCCCCTGCTCTTCGAGCCGCGGGCCGATGGAGGAGAGGCCCGACCCGGCCTCGACGCGGAAGGTGGTTTCCTCGGTCAGCGGGCCTTCGCCATAGAACTGGGATGCGCCGTAGAGCACGATGCCGCCAGCCACCAGCAGGCCGATGACCAGCAGCGTCAACAAGCCATTGAGGATGTCAACGAAGCCGTTGCTCGAACGGCGGCGGCGCCGGACCTTGCGATCATTCATCGTGCTGAATCACCCTCGACGCCCGTGCGCATGACAATGCTCCGGGTCTTGTTCACTTGTTTTTCGGCAGCCATGTGGCCGCAGGCATGTTCTCATGCCCGGTAGCAAAGGCAAGAGGCACATCGCGCGTCGACGCGATGTGCCTCCATTTGAGCCGTGGAAAAGTCAGCTGACCTTGCGCATCACCAGGGTCGCATTGGTGCCGCCAAAGCCGAAGCTGTTGGAAAGCGCCACGTTGATCTCCTTCTTGAATGCCGTCTTGGGCACCAGGTTGATCACCGTTTCGACCGATGGATTATCGAGATTGAGCGTGGGCGGCGCAATATTGTCGCGCATTGCCAGCAGGCAGAAAATGGCTTCCACCGAGCCGGCGGCCCCCAGCAGGTGGCCGATGGCCGACTTGGTGGAACTCATGACGGACTTCGACGCATGGTCGCCCAGGACGCGGGTGACCGCGCCCAGTTCGATCTCGTCGCCCAGCGGCGTCGAGGTGCCGTGGGCGTTGATATAGTCGATCTCGGAGGCACTGATGCCGGCGCGCTTGATCGCCGCGCTCATGGCGCGGAAACCGCCGTCGCCGTCGGGGGACGGCGCCGTGATGTGATAGGCATCGCCGGAAAGGCCGTAGCCGATGATTTCGCCATAGATCTTGGCGCCGCGCGCCTTGGCGCGCTCATAATCCTCGAGCACCACGATGCCGGCGCCTTCGCCCATGACGAAGCCATCGCGATCCTTGTCATAGGGGCGCGAGGCGGCGGTGGGATTGTCGTTGAAATTGGTCGAGAGGGCACGGGCAGCGGCGAAGCCGGCCAATGCCAGGCGGTTGACGCAGCTTTCGGCGCCACCTGCCACCATCACATCGGCATCGCCGAGCGCGATCAGCCGGGCCGCATCGCCAATGGCATGGGCTCCGGTGGAGCAGGCGGTAACGACCGAGTGGTTCGGGCCCTTGAGCCCGAAGCGGATCGATACGTAACCGGAAGCGAGATTGATCAGCCGTCCTGGAATGAAGAACGGGCTGATGCGGCGCGGACCCTTTTCATGCAGCGTGATGGAGGCATCGTAGATGCCGCCAACGCCACCGATGCCCGAGCCGATCAGAACGCCGATGCGTTCCTGCTCCTGGGCAGTCCTCGGCTCGACCCCGGCATCGTCGATGGCCTGCTTGGAAGCGGCCATGGCATAGACGATGAAGGGATCGACCTTGCGCTGTTCCTTGGAGTCCATCCACTCATCGGGATTGTACTTGCCGTCGGCGGCGTCGCCGAGCGGCAAGCGATGAGCGATTTGGCAGGCAATATCATCGACCTCGAAGTCGTCGATCCTGACGGCGCCACTCTTTCCGGCCAGGATATTGGCCCAAGTGGCTTCAACTCCGCAGCCGAGAGGCGTGACAAGACCCATCCCGGTGACGACGACGCGGCGCAATTCCATACTGTACTGCCTATCTCGGCCAAGCCGCGGGGCTTAGCCGACGGCCTTGGTGAGGAAGGAGACGGCGTCGCCGAAAGTCTGGATCGACTCGGCAGCGTCATCAGGAATCTCGACCGAGAATTCTTCTTCGAAGGCCATTACCAGTTCGACCTGGTCAAGGGAGTCCGCACCCAGATCGTCGATGAAGCTGGCCTTTTCGACAACCTTCTCGGCATCCACATTGAGGTGTTCCACAACGATCTTGCGGACCCGATCAGCGACATCGCTCATATTTGACTTCCCTTTTCGAAATCGAGGTTTCGTTTCGCTTCTTATTGGCGCAGTGCCAAATCTTCAAGCACCGTGTTGGCTGACTAATAGGCAATGTAGGCGCGCTTTCCAGCGCCCGCAAGGCGGTCCACCACGGGTGTCAGCGGCGGCGAGTATCACACTTGATGGACGTTCGCCAGCAGCCAGCATTCCGGTTTTCAACGGCTTTCGCGCCCTTTTTGTTGCGCGGCAGCACTTAGATCATCGCCATACCGCCGTTGACGTTGAGCGTATGGCCCGTGATGTAGCCGGCCGCGTCGCTGGCGAGGAAAACGGCGCAGGCCGCGACTTCCTGTGCCGTGCCCAGCCGATTGGCCGGAATCGTCGACAGGATCGACTCACGCTGCTTGTCGTTGAGCTCGTCGGTCATAGCCGAGGCGATGAAGCCCGGAGCGATGGAATTAACGGTGATGTTGCGGCTGGCGACTTCGTGGGCCAGCGCCTTGTTCATGCCGATCAGGCCGGCCTTGGAGGCGGCATAGTTGCCCTGCCCCGGATTGCCCATGACGCCCACGACCGAGGAAATGCCGATGATACGGCCGAAGCGCTGCTTCATCATCCCGCGCAGCACGGCGCGGTTGAGATGGAAGGCGGCGGTGAGGTTGACGGCGATGACCTCGTCCCATTCCTCGTCCTTCATGCGCATGAAGAGGTTGTCTCGCGTCATGCCGGCATTGTTGACCAGGATATCGAGCCCGCCCATGGCCGCTTCGGCCGACGGAACGAGCTTGTCGACCTCGTCGAGCTTGCTGAGATTGGCGGGCAGGATCGGGCAATCCTTGCCGATTTCCCTGGCCGTATCCTCGAGGGCACCGACGCGGGTGCCTGACAGGGCGACGGTGGCGCCAGCGGCGGCCAGCGCCTTGGCGATCTCGCGGCCGATACCGCCGCTGGCACCGGTGACCAGGGCACGTTTGCCAGTCAGATCAAACATTTAGTCCTCCCTTGCGGAGATAGTGATTCAAACCCTTGATGGATTGATTCAGGGTGTTACGCCAAGAGTTCGGCCACGAAGGCGTCGATGTCGGCGGGCGAGCCGACTGCCGTGGCGACGGCCTCGGCATTGATGCGTTTGGCCAGTCCCGTCAGGACCTTGCCCGTGCCAAGTTCAGCCAGATGGGTAACGCCGCCGGCACCGGTGAGCCAAGTAACGCTCTCGGTCCAGCGGACGACGCCAGTGACCTGCTCGACGAGGCGCTGGCGAATCTCGGCCGGATCGGAAATCGGGGCGGCCAGCACATTGGCGACCAGCGGCACGACCGGCGCCTGCATGGTGACCTCGGCAAGTGCGGCGGCCATCGCATCAGCAGCAGGCTGCATCAGCGCGCAATGGAACGGGGCGCTGACAGGCAGCAGCAGAGCGCGCTTAGCGCCCTTGGCCTTGGCGATTTCGACGGCCCGCTCGACGGCAGCGGTGGCGCCGGAGACGACGACCTGGCCGGGAGCATTGTCATTGGCAACGTCGCACACATCGCCCTGGGCGGCCTCAGCAGCGACTTCCTGCGCGGTGGCGACATCGAGCCCCAGCAGCGCGGCCATGGTGCCATGACCGACGGGGACGGCCTTCTGCATGGCCTGGCCGCGCGTCTTGAGCAGACGGGCCGCATCGGACAGCGAGAACGTACCGGCGGCGCAGAGAGCCGAATATTCACCGAGCGAGTGACCAGCCACATAGGCGGCATGGTCGGCGACGCGGATGCCCTTTGATTCGAGCACGCGGATGACCGCGAGGCTGACAGCCATCAGGGCCGGCTGGGCATTCTCGGTCAGGCGCAGAATGTCCTCGGAGCCTTCGAACATGGTGGCCGAGAGGCGCTGGCCGAGGGCCTCGTCGACTTCCTGGAACACCGCGCGGGCTTCCGGATAGGCGGCGGCGAGATCCTTGCCCATGCCGACGGCCTGGCTGCCCTGCCCGGGAAAGGTGAATGCGCGCTTGGTCATGATGGCCCCCTTGCAACTCAGTTAGACAATCCGTGAGGCGGCTGTCCAGTTGCGCGGCGTTTGGCCGGTGTCTGTGGCGGAGTCAAGGCATGGCCGACGGCAGGTGTGGTTTTGCCCCGCTTGCGCGCCGCGACCGACAGGTGGAAACAGCCAGCGACTTTACAGACTGACCGTCAGTCAGTAATGGTGGCGCGGTGAAGGAACCGACTGAATCGGAGGGCGGAAGCCGTGCCCCGCATCATCAAGCAGCCCGCCGTCCGCCGCGCCGAACTCATCGCTGCGGCGCAGGTCCTGTTCTTCGAACGGGGCTACGAGAAGACAAGCGTGGAGGAAATTATTGGGCGCGCCGGGCTCTCAAAAGGGGCGTTCTATTACTATTTTCCCTCCAAGGAGGCTGTGCTCGCGGCTCTTGCCGAGCAGATGGCGCAGGAGTCTGCAGCGCAAACGCAGGCCATTGTCGCCGACCAGACGCTCAACGGCTATGAGCGGCTGAATCTCTTCTTCAAACACAGCCGGCGCCTGAAAATAGAGCGGGCGTCCGAAGCGCTGGCCTTGTTCGAGGCGCTGTTCCGACCCGAGAATATTGCGCTCTATCACCAGGTCCTCATGCGCATGAGCCGTGTGCTGGTCCCTGTGGTCGCCGACATATTGCAGCAGGGCATGGATGACGGCAGTTTCCTGCCTGCGGACGCGCAGGCCATGGCAGAAATCCTGATTGGGCTTACCGCAACCACGCATGACACGGTTGCCGCACTGATGGACGCCAAGTCCGAAGCGGCGTTCCAGATTGCCGTGGCGGCGTTTCAGCGACGCTGGACGACCCAGGGCATTGTCGCCGACCGCATCCTCGGCCTGCCGGAGGGCAGCATCCAGTTCATCGAACCTGGCTTTGCCGAGGCGTTCTTTGCCGGCTGGCGGCAGCGGAAGGCAAGCTGAGATGCGCTTTGCCATCCATACGCTGGGAACGCGCGGCGACATGCAGCCATACCTGGCGCTGGCGCGTGGGCTGCGCGGTCGGGGGCACGAAGTGCTGGTCGTAGCGCCGGTGCAGTTTGCGGCTATGGCCCAGGCCGAAGGCATCGGCTCTGCTGCATTGCCGGGGGCGTTTCTCGACCTGCTGGACTCGCAGGAGGCCAAGGACGCCATCGGCAAATCCGGGGCGGGTTTCGGCGCCGGGTTCAAGCTGCTCAAGCACTATCGAGCATTGATGGGTGAATTGCTGGATGCTGAATGGGCGGCGGCTAGCGAATTCAGGCCCGACGCGATCCTCTACCACCCCAAGGCACTGGGGGCGCCGCATATTGCGGCCAGACTGGGGGCGGCGCGGCTGCTGGCCTCTCCCCTGCCCGGCTTCACGCCAACCGCAGCCTTCCCCACGCCGATCCTGCCATTTGCCAATCTGGGGCCACTCAACCGGCCAAGCCATGCATTGATGATCCATGGCGGCAATGCGTTGTTTTCGAGCACGGTCGGCGCCTGGCGCGAAACCACGCTCGGCCTGCCCAGGAAGGGGACGCTGCCGCTTCTGACCGGAACCCTCTACGCCTATAGCCAGCATGTCCTGCCCAGGCCGGATGACTGGGGGACCGATGTTGATGTCACCGGCTACTGGTTTCTCGACAGCCTGGACTGGAAGCCTGATGCAGAACTAGCCGCTTTCCTCGCCGCAGGCGACGCGCCCGTCTATGTCGGGTTCGGCAGCATGCCGGGTGTGGCGCCCGAGCAATTGACGGCAATGGTGGTCGAGGGCCTGCGGCAGGCGGGCAAGCGCGGGCTGATCGCCACGGCGGGTGGCGCCCTGCAACGGCTGGAGGGGCTGGCAGACATGCACTTCATTGCCGGCGCACCACATGACCGCCTGTTTCCGCTGATGCAGGCAACGCTGCATCATGGAGGCGCCGGAACGACGGGAGCGGCCTTGCGCGCCGGCAAGCCCACCGCGATCGTGCCATTCATTGGGGACCAGCCATTCTGGGCACGGCGCGTCACGGAGCTCGGCGTCGGTCCGTCGGCGCTGGACAAGCGCAAGATGACTGTGGACGACCTTGCCGGCGCGTTTCGGGCCATGGAGGCACCGACCATGCGACAGCGAGCTGCCGAGCTTGGAGCCGCCATCCGCAGCGAGCGCGGCGTGGAGGATGCGATGGACTTCATCGAACGTCGGATGATGGGCCGGTAGAGGGCTCTTTGCGTTTTACACGCGCCCGGCGGAGGCGTATTTTCCCGGATGTGACAGGCTCTCAGAAAGGGAGGAAGTTATGCTCACAGATCATCGTGCCTACGCAACCATCCCGGCTGCAGACATGAACCGTGCAAAATCCTGGTATCGCGACAAGCTCGGCCTCACCCCGGCAATGGAAGACGAGATGGGCTGCATGTACAAGCTCGGCGGCGGCACCAGCTTCCTGCTGTATCCCACGCCCAATGCGGGCAAGGCGCCCAATACGCTGCTGTCCTTCGCCACCGACGACGTGGAGGCCGAAGTGCAGGACCTGCGCCGGCATGGCGTGAAGTTCGAGGACTACGACATGCCTGGTCTCAAGACCGTCAACGGCATCGCAACGATGGGGCAGTTCCACGCCGCCTGGTTCAAGGATTCCGAAGGCAATATCCTGGCCGTCGGCGACGAGCCGAACTGATCCACCAGCACCAGTGAGCCGGGCTAGCGTGCCACCTGCCCGGCTTTCGTTCGCCAGACCAAACCCGGGCGCAGGACTTCAGTGCTGTACGCCAGATGCAAGACCCGGCGCGTCCGCCGGCAGCGTGTAGCCATGGCTGTCGAGCAAGGCCTGAATGGATGGCGTGACCTTGCGGCAGCCGCAGTTGAGCGCGTGGCCGTAGTGCCACTCGGCGCGCTGCTGTTCGGACGGGTTGTCCGGCATCTTGTGGGCCTCGTGCCAGGAGACGTTGATCTTGCCCATTCGGCGTCCTTTCGGCGATGTGTCGCGATGTTAACGCGCCCTGCTCCTCGCGGCTTGCGCCAGATCAATTGCCGCTCGCGCTTGCCTTTGCCGGCAGTTTGACCTATAGCCGCGCCAGCAATTCGTTTGGCCGGGGGCTGAACGGAGGGTTTGTCGTTTGAATGAACGATGAATAGGGCAATTGCCCGGCCTCCCGTGTTCCCGCTCTTTGCAAGACTGCTTTGATGCCCTTTCCGGCTTCAAGGAGGCTCCGCGCCAGGCATTGCTGTGTTTGAAACCACGAAGGAAGGCGCATTCATGGCCCTCTACGAACATATCTACCTGGCTCGCCAGGACGTTTCCCAGCAGCAGGTCGAGGAACTGACCGCTGCGCTGACCGAAGTCCTCGCCAATGGCGGCGGCAAGGTTACCAAGAACGAATATTGGGGCCTCAAGGGTCTCTCCTACCGCATCCGCAAGAACCGCAAGGCGCACTACACCCTGCTGAACATCGACGCAGCGCCCCAGGCCGTTGCCGAAATGGAACGCCAGATGCGCATCAACGAAGACATCCTGCGCTTCATGACCGTCCGCGTGGACGAGCTGGAAGAAGGCCCGTCGGCGATGATGCAGAAGCGCGATCGCGACGACCGTGATGGCGACCGCGCAGGCGGGCGTCCGGATCGCGGCGGCGACCGTGGTGGCTTCGGCGGCGAACGCCGTCCGCGTCGTTTCTAATTCAAGGACATAAAAGCTATGGCAATCAAAGACCTTACCACCGCCCAGGCCCGCCGTCCGTTCCAGCGTCGCCGCAAGACCTGCCCGTTCTCGGGCGAAGGCGCGCCAAAGATCGACTACAAGGACGTGCGCCTGCTCAGCCGCTACGTTTCGGAGCGCGGCAAGATCGTGCCGAGCCGCATCACGGCCGTTTCGGCCAAGAAGCAGCGTGAACTGGCCCAGGCCATCAAGCGCGCCCGCTTCATCGGCATCATGCCCTACGCCGTGCAGTAAGCTCGCATAGCCCCAACTCGTCATTGCCCGGCTTGTCCGGGCAATCCACGGGCTCGGAGCCAAGAATGGACCACCCGGACAAGCCGGGTGGTGACGGTGGAACGAGGTGCAGCGCGCCACACCACCATGCCCCTCAGGCAAAAAATCGCTGGGGAAGCGGATGGTCCGCTTCTCCTAACCGTCCATGAGACGGGACAGCCACAAGGAATTTCGAAATGAAAGTCATTCTCCTCGAGCGCGTGGGCCGTACCGGCTCGATCGGCGACGAAGTTGCAGTCAAGGACGGGTTCGCCCGTAACTACCTGCTGCCGCAGGGCAAGGCGCTCCGCGCCACCGAAGCCAACCGCAAGAAGTTCGAAGCCGAGCGCGCTCACATCGAGAAGCGCAACGACGATCGCCGCAACGAAGCTGCCGGCATTGCCGAAGGCCTCAATGGCCGCGAAGTCGTGATCATCCGCCAGGCCGGCGAAACCGGCCAGCTCTACGGCTCGGTCGCCTCGCGCGACGTCGTGGAAGCCCTGGCCGCCGATGGTTTCACCATCCAGCGCTCGCAGGTCGACCTCGCCGATCCGATCAAGTCGGTTGGCGTCCACACCGTCGCGCTGAACCTGCATGCCGAAGTCGCCGTGTCGATCACCGTCAACGTCGCTCGCTCGACCGACGAGGCCGCGCGCCAGAGCGCCGGTGAAGACGTCACGGTCACCCAGTATGACGACGACGTCGAAGGCGACTTCGCTGCCGGCCAGCAGGATGCCCGCCAGGACGACCGCTTCGACGACGAAGCCGTCTGAGCCATCCCGTTACTGGATTGAAGAGGCCGGGCCCTGTGCCCGGCCTTTTTTGTTTGGGTGAGCCGGCGACTCGCGCCATTCTCCTGCCTTGCTGACATGCAAGGTCAGGCTGTCACATTCCCCGTTGTCCACAGTGTTCACAGGGGCCGGTCAGCTGACGTTAACTACCGGGCGGATAGGCCAAGACTCTGGCCCGCGTCGCGTGGTTAAGAAAGGTTAACGGTTCCCAGAGGCATCATGGCAGAGATCGCGCGGCTCCATCCGGCCGAAGACAAATCATTTCGTCTGGCCCCTCACAACGTTGAGGCGGAGCAGGCGCTGCTGGGCGCGATTCTGCTGAACAACGACGCCTTCTACCGGGTGTCCGATTTCCTCGAGCCGGTGCATTTCTACGAGCCCATCCACCGCGATATCTACGAGCTGGCGGGCAAGATCATCCGCGCCGGCAAATCGGCCGATCCGACCACGATCAAGACCCACCTGCCCGACCAGTTGCTGCCCGATGTCACCATGGCGCAATATCTGGCGCGACTGGCGGCTGAAGCCACCACCGTGCTCAACGCGGCCGATTACGGGCAGGCCATCTACGATCTGGCCATCCGCCGCAACCTGATCCTCGTCGGCGAGGAAATGGTGCAGGTCGCCTATGAATCCGACGTCGAGATGACGCCGGTCAAGCAGATCGAGAAGGTTGAAGGCGAGCTGTTCCAGCTGGCCGAAAAAGGCCGCTACGATGGCGGTTTCCAGAATTTTTCCAGCGCCCTTAGTGCCTCGATCCAGATGGCCGGCGAAGCCTATCAGCGCGATGGCGGCCTTTCGGGTGTCGCCACGCTGCTTGACGACCTCGACCGGCAGATGGGCGGGTTGCAGAAGTCGGACTTGATCATCCTGGCCGGCCGCCCCGCCATGGGCAAGACGTCGCTGGCCACCAATATCGCGTTCAATGTCGCCAAATCCTGGAAGGGGGAGGTGACGCCGGACGGGCACAACAAGACCGTCAATGGTGGCATTGTTGGCTTCTTCAGCCTGGAAATGAGCTCCGAGCAGCTCGCGACACGAATTCTGGCAGAACAGGCCGAGATTTCTTCTTCCGATATCCGGCGTGGCCGCATCCACGACAGCCAGTTCTCCAAGCTGGTCGACGTCTCCAACATGATGAGCAAGCTGCCACTCTATATCGACGATACCGGCGGCATCAGCGTGGCGCAGCTGGCGGCCCGTGCACGACGGCTGAAGCGGCAGAAGGGCCTGGATTTCCTGGTCATCGACTACCTGCAACTGCTGAGCGGCTCGTCCAAGGCTTCGAGCCAGAACCGCGTGCAGGAGCTGACCGAAATCACCACCACGCTCAAGGCCCTGGCCAAGGAACTGGAAGTGCCCATTGTGGCGCTATCCCAGCTGTCGCGTCAGGTGGAAGCGCGCGACGACAAGCATCCGCAACTGGCAGACTTGCGCGAATCGGGCTCTATCGAGCAGGACGCCGACGTGGTGCTTTTCGTTTATCGCGAAGAGTACTATCTCAAGAACAAGGAGCCCAAAGAGGGCACGCCAGAGCACATGACCTGGCAAGGGGAAATGGAAAAGGTGCACGGCAAGGCCGAAGTCATCATCGCCAAGCAGCGCCACGGCCCCACCGGCACCGTGCAGCTGAGCTTTGAGGCGCAGTTCACGCGCTTCGGCAACCTCGCACGCGCCGAATACCTCCCCGAGCGCATGGAATAGGCATGGCGCTGACGTCCGGCCTCGGGGGGCAACTCAGTATCGATCTCGGGGCTCTGGCCCGGAACTGGCGGGCCCTGGACAAGGTGAGCGCCGGAGCGCTGACAGGTGCCGTGGTCAAGGCCGACGCCTATGGCACCGGCATCACCATGGCATCAAAGGCCCTGCATGCTGCCGGCGCGCGCTTCTTCTTCACCGCGACGCCCGACGAAGGCATGGCGGTGCGCGCGGCGGTGCCCGATGCCCACATCTTCATTCTCAACGGGCTCTATCCGGGCGCGGCCAACCTCTATATCCGGCAAAACCTGATGCCGATCATCTCCTCGATGGCGATGCTGGAGGAATGGCTGGCCAAGTGCCTTGAGCGCAACGAGGCCTATCCTTCCGCCTTCCACTTCGACACCGGCATGAACCGGCTGGGCTTCCGCCTCAACGAGGCGACCCTAGTGCGCGACCGTATCCAGGCCCTCGGCTATGCGCCGCAGATGGTGATGAGCCACCTGGCCTGTGCCGACCAGCCCAGCCATGAGAAGAACCGGACGCAACTGGCGCTGTTCGGCTCGGTGATGACCCAGTTCCCCGGCATTCCGGCCTCGCTTGCCAATTCGGCCGGGATGATGACCGGCCGGGACTATCATTTCCAGATGGTGCGCCCGGGCATCGCCCTCTATGGCGGGCGAGCCGTGAATGGCCGCAAGAACCCGATGGCGCCGGTGGTGACGCTGCATGTACCGATCGTGCAGGTGAAGGAAGCGCGCACCGGGGAAACCGTGGGCTATGGCGCCAGCCATGCCCTGTCGCGCGACAGCCGGCTGGCCATCCTGTCCCACGGCTATGCCGACGGCTTCCTGCGCTCGCTCTCGGCCAGCAATACCCGGCCGGGCGGCAAGGTGGTGATCCGCGGCAAGGTGTGCCCGGTGATCGGAAAGGTGTCGATGGACCAGGTGACGGTGGACATTACCGAACTGGGGCCGGACAACATCCCCAATCCCGGCGAAGGCGCCGAAGTGCTGGGTAACCTGCTGGGCGTGGATGACCTGGCCGATGCTGGCGGCACGATCGGCTACGAAATCCTGACCTCGCTCAAGGGGCGGTACAGCCGGAACTATGTCGGCGACGGAAACCTGCCGCCGGGGTAGCTTTGGCAATGACCACCTACGTCGTTCTGCTCCGCGCCATCGGCCCGATAACGCACAAGATCATGTCGATGGCGCAGTGGCGCGAGGCGGTCACCGCTGCTGGATTCATCAACCCTGAAACCTATGTCGCCACGGGCAATATGATCGTCGAGAGCGAGCTTGGCATCGCCGACGTGTCGGGCAGGATGAACGAAATCGTCATCGGACTTGGCCTCGGGCCGGGCAATACGGCCGTCGTCCGCACAGCGCGGCAAATGCAGCGATTGCTCGCCGCCAACCCGCTGCCCGACGCTGCCGTCGCCAACCCGCAGGCGCTCGCCGTGTATTTCTTCGCCAAAGCGCGACCGGACTTCGGGTGGATCGGCGACTATGCGGGGCCGGAGACGATCCATGTCGAGGGCACGCATCTGATCGTTGACTATATCACCCCGGTATCGTCGTCGCGCCTGCCCGTCATCATCGAAAAGAAATCGGGCACAGTGACCGCCCGCAACTGGAACACTGTGCGCGGACTGGCGGAGAAAGCCGCGGCGCGCGTAGGCTAGCGCCCGTCTTCACCTCATACCGCGGCGGAGGCAGGAGCGGGAGGTTCTCTTTTTGTTCTTGAACCCCTGCCCCGCCTCAACTACACAGAGGTGAGTCTCCCACGAGTGTCCGCCTTGGCCAAATCCAAATCCTCTTTTATCTGCCAGGCCTGTGGTGCGGTCACCATGCAGTGGCAGGGGCGCTGTGACGCCTGCGGCGACTGGAACACCATTGTCGAGGAAATCACCGATAGCGGTGTTGGCGCGGGGCCCAAATCTGCCAAGGCCAATGGCCGTCCGACCAATTTGGTGCCGCTCTCGGGCGAGACCGAGAGCGCCGCGCGCGTTGTTACCGGCCTCAGCGAACTCGACCGGGTGACCGGCGGCGGGTTCGTCAAGGGCTCGGCCCTGCTGGTGGGTGGCGATCCGGGGATCGGCAAATCGACGCTGCTGCTGCAATCGGCGGCCGCCCTGGCCAACAAGGGCAAGCGGGTCGTCTATGTCTCGGGCGAAGAGGCGGTGGCGCAGGTGCGGCTTCGGGCGCAGCGGCTGGGGCTGGGCGAAGCCAATGTGATGCTGGCGGCAGAGACCAATGTGGAGATCATTCTCGCCACGCTCGAGAACGGCCCTGCCCCGGACCTCGTGATCATCGATTCCATCCAGACGCTGTGGACCGACCGGGTGGACAGCGCGCCCGGCACGGTGACGCAGGTGCGCACCTCGGCACAGGCGCTGACGCGCTTTGCCAAGAAGAGTGGCGCGGCCGTGGTGCTGGTGGGACATGTGACCAAGGACGGGCAGATCGCCGGGCCACGCGTGGTCGAGCACATGGTGGACGCCGTGCTCTATTTCGAGGGCGATGCCAGCCATACCTTCCGCATCCTGCGCGGCGTCAAGAACCGCTATGGCGCTACCGACGAGATCGGCGTCTTCGCCATGACCGAACTGGGGCTCGAACAGGTCGCCAACCCCTCGGCGCTGTTTCTCGACCAGCGCGACGAAGGCGCGGCCGGCTCGGCGGTGTTTGCCGGCATGGAGGGGACCCGTCCCCTGCTCATCGAAATCCAGGCGCTGGTGGCGCCCTCTCCCCTGGGCACGCCGCGGCGCGCCGTGGTGGGCTGGGATAGCTCGCGCCTCTCGATGGTGCTGGCCGTGCTCGAAACGCGCTGCGGCGTCCGGATCGGCGCCAACGACATCTATCTCAACGTGGCGGGCGGGCTGAAGATCAACGAGCCGGCAGCAGACCTGGCGGTGGCGGCGGCGCTGATCTCGTCGCTGTCCAATTCGCCGCTGCCGACCGATGCGGTCTATTTCGGCGAGATTTCGCTGGCGGGCGGTATCCGGCCGGTGGCGCATGGCTCGCTGCGGCTGCGCGAGGCGCAGAAGCTGGGGTTCAAATCGGTGTCGACGGGCCGGCTGGGCACGGCGGACCGGACGTCGGGGCTCGACGTCTCCGAGTTCAGCACCCTGTCCGAACTGGTGGGGCGGATAGCGGCGGCCGGGACGCCCCGCGAGCCGGAACGGGACGAATGGTAGGCGGCCCCTTCCTCCAACCCCATCCATAGCTCCGCCGTCATTGCCCGGCTTGTCCGGGCAATCCACCGCCTCCACTCATGCCGAGAGATGGATCACCCGGACAAGCCGGGTGATGACGATGACGGATAGCCCGGAAGGCGCGCACGATCGGCGCGATAATCGACGTTAAGTCTCTACCGGCTGGCGCAGGATCTTGGCCATGGGACGGCCCTTGGCCAACTCATCGATCAGCTTGTCGAGATAGCGGATCTCTTTCATCAGCGGCTCGTCGATCTCCTCGATACGGACGCCGCAAATGACTCCGGTAATGAGGGACCGCGCCCGATTCAGTCGCGGTGCCTGAGCGAAGAAGTCGGTGAACGTGGTCTTGTTGGCCAGTTCGCGGTCCAGCGACTCCTGGGAGTGGCCGGTGAGCCAGCGAATGACTTCATCGACCTCGGCCTTGGTCCGGCCTTTTCTCTCCACCTTCTCCAGGTAGAGGCGATAAACGCTGGCCACGCTCATGGCGTAAAGGCGCTGGTTGTTCTTGCTGTTCATGCCGCCAGTCTAGCGCAAGGGCACCGGTTATTGCCAGCCTTGGCCGGGCGACTCCGGGGTCTGGTGAGATGGTCCAGGACCGGGCAATCGCCTAAAATGACAAGGGGCCGTGTGTCGCGTTTATCGTTTTCGTGAACATCGCGGTCGCTTCATCCCCGCACCGCTTGGCTTTGACGGCAGAAGCGGCTAAACGGGGGCAGAACTTGCATTGGGCGGGCCCAGATCCATGTTGACCGCATTCGACGTCGGCGTCGGCGTTCTTGTCTTGATTTCGGCGATTCTCGCCACCGCGCGCGGCCTGACCCGTGAAGTGCTGTCGCTGGCCACCTGGGCCGGCTCGGCCGCCATCGCCATCTATATGTGGCAGTATCACCCCGATATCGCCCGACAGTATATCGCCGAGCAGATCGTGGCCGATATCGCGACGGTCGTAGTGACCTTCATCGTGGCGCTGATCGTGCTGCACCTGCTCACCATGCGCATTGCCGATTTCGTCGTCGACAGCCGCGTCGGCCCGATCGACCGGACGCTCGGTTTCGTGTTCGGGGTGTTGCGCGGCATCCTGATCGCCATCGTCATCACTATTTTCGGCACATGGTTGTTGCCCAACAACCTGCCGAGCTGGGCGGCGCAGTCGCAGACGCTGCCGCACTTGCAGAGCATGGGCCAGACACTGATTTCGCTGCTGCCCGAGGGCTTGGAACAGCAGGTCACCGACATGCTGCAGGGTGGTACGGGCCTGACCGATGATGCCGAGTCGCCAGCCGTGCCGGTCGAAGAAGGTACGGACGCCACGGAGGACGGCACGATCGAGCAGCCGGCCGCGGTGCCGACGCCCCCCGCGGCCGTCCCTGCGACGCAGACCTGATCATAAAGTGGTGAGCGCGCCGCGCTCGCCACAACCCTGACCGCCTTGCGAGGCATTGGTCTGGAACCGAAAAATGGGCTATGGGGTGGTAAACCCACTCACATCATGGCCCCGTCGCCATTGGCGGCGCGCATTTGTGAGGCGCGTTTTCGAACGCAGAAGTGGTGTCCACTTTTGCTGAAAACGCTCTAGCCTGCGGTTGAGGCAGCATTGGCATGGAGAGCCCGGTGAACCATCCGAGCGATGATTCTTTCGATGATCTTGAAGGCGACACGCTGCACGAAGAGTGCGGCGTGTTTGGCATTCTGGGGCATAGCGACGCCTCGACGCTGACGGCGCTGGGCCTGCATGCCCTGCAGCATCGCGGGCAGGAGGCGGCTGGCATCGTCAGCTTTGACGGGCGCCAGTTCTTTACCGAAAAGCGCATGGGCCTGGTGGGCGACCACTATACGGACCCGGCTTTGCTGGCCAAGCTGCCCGGCTCGATGGCGATGGGCCACACGCGCTATTCGACCACCGGCGAAGTGGCGCTGCGCAATGTGCAGCCGCTATTCGCGGAGCTCGAAGATGGCGGCATTGCCATTGCCCACAATGGCAATTTCACCAACGGGCTGACGCTGCGCCGGCAGATCATCGCCACCGGCGCCATCTGCCAGTCGACGTCGGATACCGAGGTGGTGCTGCACCTGGTGGCGCGTTCGCGCCACACATCCTCAACCGACCGCTTCATCGATGCCATCAGGCAGATGGAGGGTGGCTATGCCATGCTGGCGATGACACGCACCAAGCTGATTGCGGCGCGCGACCCGATCGGCATCCGCCCGCTGGTAATGGGCGAACTCGACGGCAAGCCGATCTTCTGCTCGGAGACCTGCGCGCTCGACATGATCGGCGCCAAGTACATCCGGGACGTCGAAAACGGCGAGGTCGTGGTCTGCGAATTGCAGCCCGATGGCTCGATCACCATCGAGGCGCGCAAGCCAGCGCGGCCGCAGCCGGAACGGCCGTGCCTGTTCGAGTATGTCTATTTCGCCCGCCCCGACTCCATGGTGGCCGGCCGCAGCGTCTATGCGGCGCGCAAGCGCATGGGCATGAACCTCGCCAAGGAAGCGCCCGTCGAGGCCGACGTGGTCGTGCCGGTGCCCGATGGCGGCACGCCGGCGGCCATCGGCTACGCCCAGGCCAGCGGCATCCCGTTCGAATTGGGCATCATCCGCAACCACTATGTGGGCCGCACCTTCATCGAGCCCACGCAGTCGATCCGCGCCTTTGGCGTCAAGCTCAAGCATTCGGCCAACCGGGCGGAGATCGCGGGCAAGCGCGTGGTGCTGATCGACGATTCCATCGTGCGCGGCACCACGTCGCTCAAGATCGTGCAGATGATCCGCGACGCAGGGGCGACGGAAGTGCATATCCGCGTCGCCAGCCCGATGATCTATTATTCGGATTACTATGGCATCGACACGCCAGACCCGGAAAAGCTGCTGGCCAACCAGCACAAGAGCCTGCAGTCGATGTGCGAATTCATCGGCGCGGACTCGCTTGCCTTCCTGTCGATCGACGGACTCTACGAGGCGGTCGGTGGCGAGAAGCGCAACAATGTGGCACCGCAGTTCACCGACCACTATTTTACGGGCGACTATCCGACGCAGTTGACCGATCTCAACGGCCGCGCCAAGAACGAGCCGAAACAAGTTTCCCTGCTCAAAGAGGCCGGTTAATGGCTGCTGGAACACAGGATCGAACCGGCCAGGATCTGGCCGGCAAGGTCGTCCTCGTCACCGGCGCCTCGCGGGGCATCGGCTATGCCGCCGCCATCGAGGCGGCCCGGCGCGGCGCCCATGTGGTGGCCGTGGCCCGCACCGTGGGCGGGCTCGAGGAACTCGATGACGAAATCCAGGATCTGGGCTCTTCAGCTACGCTGGTGCCGCTCGACCTGCGCGACGGCGATGCCATCGACAGGCTCGGCGCGGCTATCTTCGAGCGCTGGGGCATGCTGGACGGGCTGGTCGCCAATGCCGGGCAACTGGGCGTCCTCAGCCCCCTGCCCCATGTGAAGCCGGAAGACTTCGACAAGGTAATGGCCGTCAACGTAACGGCCAATTATCGCCTGCTGCGCGCCACCGACCTGTTGCTGCGGCAATCGGCGGCGGGCCGGGTGGTGTTCGTCTCGTCATCCTCCGCCCGGTCGGCGCGGCCGTTCTGGGGGCTTTATGCTGCCAGCAAGGCCGCGGTGGACGCCATGGCCAAGGCCTATGCCGGCGAAGTGGCGCAGACCAAGGTCAAGGTCAACGTGTTCTATCCGGGCGCGGTGCGTACGGCGATGCGGGCCAAGGCCATGCCCGGGGAGAACCCCGAGACGCTGCCCAAGCCCGACGATATCGCGCCGCAACTGATCGACCTGGTCAGCCCGTCGGTGAAGGAAAACGGCAGGCTCTTCAACGTCGAGACCGGCGCTTTCGAGGATATCTGATGGTCGAGCTGCGTGCCTACCGCCAGGGCGATCTCGACGCGCTCTACGATATCTGCCTGCGCACTGGCGATTCCGGCCAGGATGCAACTCCGCTGCACAAGCACGGGCAGTTGATCGGCCATATCTATGTAGCGCCCTATTGCGTGCTGGAGCCGTCAAACGTGTTCGTCGCCGAAGATGACGAGGGCATCGCCGGCTATGTGGTGGGCACCCATGACACCGACGCCTTCTCAGCCCGCCTGGAGCGCGAGTGGTGGCCCGCCCTGCGCGAACGCTACGCGCAGGTTCCCGATGCCGACCTGACGCCGGCCGACCGCCAGCGCATCGAGGTTATCCGCGAGCCGCATGTCACGCCGGCTGATATCGTGGCGCAGTATCCGGCGCATATCCACATGAACCTGCTGCCGCGCCTGCGTGGCCAGCGGATCGGCACGGGCTTGCTGCAGCGCTGGATCGACCAAGCGAGGGGTGCCGGCGTTGCGGGCATTCACCTTGGCGCCAGCCCGACCAATACGGGCGGTATCGCGTTCTGGAGCAAGAGCTTCACACCGCTGCGCACGGAAGGCGCGGTCTGGTTCGGAATGCCGCTCTAGTCGAGCCGCGTCATCAGCACCTTGTCGATGCGGCGGCCGTCCAGGTCCATCACCTCGAATTTCCAGCCATTGTACTCGAAGGTTTCCCCGACTGCCGGCAGGCGGTTGATGATGGAGAGCACGTAGCCGGCGACGGTTTCGTATTTGGCCTCGCGCGGAATGGCGATCTTGAGCTTGTCGCCGAATTCGTCGACAGGCATCCAGCCGGCCACCAGGTATGACCCGTCCTCGCGCTTGACCAAAGCCGGATCGTCGCCGGTCTCCTCCTGGAACACGCCGGTAATGACCTCAAGGATATCGCCCGAGGTCACGATGCCTTCGAAATGGCCGTATTCGTCCACGACCAGGGCCATGTGAACGGTGGAATTGCGGATAGCGCGCACCACGTCCAGCGCGTCGGCATGGTCCATGACGACGGGAACCGGCTGCACGAATCTGCGGATTTCCAGCGGCAATCCGTTGGCGAAGACGCCGATAATGTCCTTGATCGCCACCACGCCGATGATGGAATCGGCGTCACCATCCTGCACCAGCAGTCGCGAGCGGTGGGTGCTGAGGATGGTGCGGCGGATTTCGTCGCTCTCGTCCGACAGGTCGACCACATCGACGTCGAGGCGCGGCGTCATCAGGCCGCGCGCGGAGCGATCGGCAAGGCGCATCACCCCCGATATCATCGAATGCTCGTCGCTCTCGATCACACCGGCCGTGGTGGCCTCGGCAATGATGGTCTTGACCTCTTCCTCGGTCACCCGCTCCTCGGATTCCCCGCCCTGCCCCAGCACGCGCAGCACCAACTTGCCGGAGACATCGAGAATCCAGACGATGGGGGAACCGATGGCGGCCAGCAGCTTCATCGCCGGAGCGACGCGCGCCGCCACCCCCTCGGCATCGCGCAGGGCGATCTGCTTGGGCACCAGTTCACCGATGATCAGCGAAATATAGGTGATGAGCACCACCACGACGCCGACACCCAGCACGTCGGCGATATTGTCCGCCACGCCGATCGATTCGAGCCAGACGGTCAGGCGCAGGCCCAGCGTAGCGCCCGAGAAGGCGCCCGAGAGGATGCCGACAAGGGTGATGCCGATCTGCACCGAGGACAGGAACTTGCCCGGGTCTTCGGCTAGTTCGATGGCGGTAGCGGCGCCCTTGTTGCCCTGATCCGCCATGTTGCGGAGGCGAGCGGGGCGGGCGGAAACGACTGCTAGCTCCGACATCGCCAACAGGCCGTTGACGATGGTCAGGACGACGACGATCAATATTTCTGCGAACAAGGTCTTTTCATGGGAATGCGGCCCCGCTCTCAGCATCGGGTCGCTTATGCCGGGACAATATAGGGGCAATGCAATCGGTTGCGCCATGGCTGTGGAAAATATGTTGCCATTGGCGATCTCTTGCAGGCAGCAGGGTCTCAACGCCTGCCTGCAATTTCACACGCCGGTATGGCCCCGAATGCGCTAGGACTGCGCCGCACCCCTGGAGACCGAGATGCCGCTGACCGAAAAATTGCTGATCCTGGCTATTGTGCTGCAGGTGCTGCTGACCATGGGCCTCCTGGTCTGGATGGGCGTTGAACGCGTGCCGCGGGTGGCGCGCGGCGAGATCGCCGTCAGGGACATTGCCGTGGATCGCGATGCCTATCCCCTCAAGGCGCGACTGCTGTCCAACAGCTTCGACAATCAGTTTCAGCTGCCCGCCCTGTTCTATGTGGCGGCATTACTGACCTTGTGGTCCGGCGGCGCGGGATGGGTCGAGGTGGTGCTGGCCGGGCTGTTCGTGGCCCTTCGATATGTCCACGCGGCGATCCATGTGACCACCAACCGGGTCTACCGGCGCTTCGCCGTCTATTGCGCGGGTCTTGTGGTGCTGGCGCTTCTGTGGCTATGGCTCGTGCTGCGACTTGTCATCCTAGCCCCGAGTGTCTGAATGCGCCTTCCCGGCCGCCTGTCCGCCGCCATCGCCGTCCTGTCAGATGTCGAGACGCGCAAGCGGCCGGTATCGGAGGCGCTCAAGGCCTGGGGGTTGAACAATCGGTTCGCCGGTGCCGGTGACCGTGCCGCCATCGGCAACCTGGTCTATGACGCGCTGCGCCGCCGCGCTTCGCATGCCGCAGCCATGGGTAGCGACAGCCCGCGGGCATTGGTGCTGGCTGTGGCTGTGCGCGACTGGCATGAGGACCCGGCCGCGCTCAACGAGAGCTTCGCCAGCGACAGCCACGCTCCGGAAGCCCTGAGCGACGAGGAGATGGCCCGCGCCGTGGGCCAGTTGGGCGACGACACACCCGGCTGGGTACTGGCGGATGTGCCGGAATGGCTGGCGCCGTCGCTGCAGCGCAGCTTTGGCGACAACTGGATCGCCGAGGGCCAGGACATGGCCGGAAGGCCATCGCTGGACCTGCGCACCAACACGCTCAAGGCGACCCGCGAGCGGGTGATGAAATCGCTGGCGCGGTTCGAACCGTCGGAAACCGCCATCTCGCCTGTTGGCGTGACCATGCCGGCCGGGCCGCGCGATGCGCGCACTCCCAATGTCACCACGGACGAGGGCTATCTCAAGGGCTGGTTCGAAGTACAGGACCAGGGCAGCCAGATCGTGGCGGCATTAGCCGGGGCACGTCCCGGTGAGCAGGTGCTGGACCTCTGCGCGGGGGCCGGCGGCAAGACGCTGGCGCTGGCAGCGGCGATGATGAACAAGGGCCAGATCTTTGCCTATGACAGCGACCGCAACCGGCTGGCGCCGATCTATGACCGTCTGAAGCGCAATGGGGCCCGTAACGTGCAGGTCCGCGCGCCGCAGCCCGGGGCGCTCGACGATCTGGCGGGCAAGATGGATCGCGTGGTGATCGACGCACCCTGCACCGGCACAGGCACCTGGCGGCGGCGGCCGGACACCAAGTGGAAACTGACGCCGGACCTGCTGGCCCAGCGCATGGGCGAACAGGCGGCCATTCTCGGCGAAGGCCAGCGCTACCTCAAGCCCGGTGGCACGCTGATCTACATCACCTGCTCGATCCTGCCCGAGGAGAATGACGATCAGGTCGCGGCTTTCATCGCGGCCCATCCCGGCTTTGTCTCGGTTGAGGCCGACGAGCTGTGGCAGTCGGCCTTCGGCACTGCCCTGCCCGCAGGTCTCCAAACCAGCCAGGGCGGGATTGCGCTGACGCCGCGGCTGACCGGCACGGATGGCTTCTATTTCAACGCCTTGCGGCGGGTCGCATGACGCTGGCGCCGGACAATCAGGAGAGCGGCGTCCCGCTCTGGGGTTTCGTCGCCGGCGCCGCCGTGCTGATCGCGGCGGCATTTGCCGCGGTTTGGGTCATGTTCCCTGCGCCCGACACCCGGCATGACCTGGTGTCGCCTTCCGGCGCGGCACGGATCGAACTGGGGGAACTGTGCGGCGATGCCGGTTGCGACCGCGTCGCCATCCTCGATGCAGGTGGCGTCCGGACCGGTTGCCCATTGACGCTGACGGGCAACCAGCCGCTCTTTCACGAGGTCACGGCAGCCTGGTCGGCGGACGAGTCGAGGGTCGTGCTGAGCTACGTGGCACAAGACGGCGGCACCGGTTCGCTGACAATCGAGCGTACCGACTGCATAATCACGCAATAAGTGAAACTCGGACGACAGTTGTCACGTTCAGCTAGCAGTGCCCCTGGAACCAGCGTGACCGCCATGACCGTCCCCTCCCTCGCCGACTACAAGACGCCCCGCCCATGGCTGACCCTGGGCATCTTTCTCGTCGTGGTCATTGGCGTCGGTGCCCTGATCGGGACGCAGTCGATCCCGGGCGAATGGTATCAAAGCCTCGCCAAGCCACCGTTCAATCCGCCGAACTGGATTTTCGGGCCTGTCTGGTTCACGCTTTATGTGATGATCGCCGTTGCCGGCTGGCGCATCTGGATGGTGGATCCGCATAGCGGCGCCATGAAAATCTGGTTTGCGCAGATGGCGCTCAATTGGGCCTGGTCGCCGGTCTGGTTCATCGGGCAGATGCTGTGGCCGGCCTTTGCTGTCATCGTCGCCCTGCTGGCGCTGATCGTGGCCTTTATCGTCGTGGCACGGAAATACGATAAGATCGCCGCATGGCTGTTCGCGCCCTATCTGGCCTGGGTCAGCTTCGCGTCGCTGCTCAACTTTTCCATCGCCGCCTTGAACTAGGCCGGCGCCGGCTCGAGGCGCTCGCGCTTCTCCAGCCGGCGGGCCCAGCGCACCACCGGCTGCTCCAGCAGGTGGAAGCTTAGCGTCGCCAGGGCGATGCTGAGGATGATGACCGTGGCGCTCGACCACAGCCAGATGCTCCAGCCATGCTCGCCGCCTGTCTGGAAACTGGGCGGCAGCAGGCGCACCATCAGGACAATGATGAGGAAGTGCCAGATATAGATGCCGAACGAAATCTTGGCGATGAACCGGGCAATCCTGTTGTCGAGCAAGCGGCCCGCCAATACGGAGGATGGCAGGGCCACCAGCGCTAGCCCGATGGCAATGGGTACCACGGGAAAACCATAGGGAATGCCGAGGAGGCCAAAGCCTTCGGTCGGCCTGCCGACGTAGACGGCCATTGTGCCGCCGACAGCGGCGAGTGCCAGCAGGCCAAGCCCGTCAAATGCCCAATGGCGCAAGGCCGCCAGCCGAACCTGAATGCCAGCGGCGAGCGCGCCCAGGGCGAAAATACCGAAGAAGCCGATCGGATTGAAGCGTGGCATCCAGGCCTTGGCCCCGCCGAGCAGCCCGTGCTTCCAACCACGTTCGACCTCATCAATTGGCGCCCACTGCACCACTAGCCAGTGAAGAGCAAGCACAGCCAGAATGATGCCAAGCCATGCAAGCCGTGCCGGCAAGGCGCGCAGGCGGAGGGCAAAGAGGATCGCGAGGCAGAATGGCAACAGCAGATAGGACGTAACCTCGAAGCCGATGGACCAGAGGGGACCGTTATTGTCGACTGGGAACAGCGTCAGCCAGTGCCAGTCGCTGACCAGCAGGAATCCCGCGAGGAAGCGGAGGATGTGTTCGGCATCAAGTGGTGAGCCGCTGACGGTGATGCTGAAAACCAGGCTCACGGTGAGCGCGACCCAGAAGCCGGGCAGGATGCGCGCCGCGCGGCGCAGGGCGTAGATGCGCAGCGAGGGCATGGGCTCGCCGCGATCGAGCGCCAGCCAGAACGGCCGGGCCAGGAGGAAGCCGCTGAGCACGAAGAAGATGGAGACCCCGAAGCTGCCCATGACGAGGAAGAGCATGATCGGCTCGGCCATATCGGGAGCCCTGCTGAGGTCCATGCGGAAGACCAGATGGTGCAGGAGCACCATCACGCAGGCGATGGCACGCAGGAAATCTGCACCAAGCAGTCGCTGATGGGTCAAGCGGAAATCCTGTGCGGTTTGCGGTGCAAACGTGCCTGCTGTGTCGTTCGTTGCGGTCAGGCAGGCATGCGCTGCTCGAGTGGCTTGCGACGCTCCAGCCCGCGGGCCCAGTTGATCATGGGCAGTTCCAGCCAACGCCAGGACAGCGTGGCGATGACCAGGGTGATGACCGAAATGATCGCGCTGGCCACGAGAAACTTGGTGGGATCGCTCATGGTGCTGTGGTCCATTTCCGGCACCCAATAGTGGCGAACCAGTTCGAGCACAAGATAGTGCCAGACATAGATGCCGAAGGAGATGCGGGCGAGCCACGACACCAGGGGGTTGTCGAGGATGCGCCCGACGAGCAGGCTCGACGGCGCTGCGGCGAGCGCCAACCCGATCATCACGTGAAAGGTCGGAAACTGGTAGGGCACCTGCAACCAGCCATAGAACTCGCCACCGCCCCGCAGGCCCATGACCCACATGGCCCAACCTGCAATTACCAGGGCCCCAACCGCCACGACGTCAAACAGGATCGAACGAAACCGCGCAACGGCCACCTGGATGCCGGCGGCCAGCGCGCCGGTGGCAAACATGGCGAAGAAGCCAAAGGGATTGAACCAGGGCATCCAGAGCTTGGCGCCGCCCTGCAGGCCATAGTTCCAGCCACGGCGGACGGAATCGACCTCTACATTGCTGTAGAACAACCAATGGGCACCGAGGGCGGCGGCAAGGACAACCAGCCAGGCCAGGCGGGCTGGCCAGCCGTGCAGCCGCCCCTTCCCCAAGGCAAAGATGGCGAGAAAGCCGAGCGGCAGCATAACGTAAGAGCTGACCTCGAAGCCGATGGACCAGAGCGGACCATTGACCTCAACCGGGAACAGGGTGGTCCAGTGCCAATCGCTGACCAGCAGCAGACCGGCGGCATAGCGCAGCCACAGCCAGCCATCGAGCACGGCGCCGAAGACCGTCACGCTGAAGATGAAGGTGGCCGTCAGCGCCAGCCAGAAGCCGGGCACGATGCGCGCGGCTCGGCGCAAGGCATAGATGCGGAGGGACGGCACGGGTTCGCCGGCGTCGAGCGCCTGCCAGAACGGCCGGGCCAGCAGGAAGCCACTCAGCACGAAGAACATGGCAACGCCAAAGCCGCCGGCACTGTTGAACACATGTATGAAGGCGTTGGAGCCGAACTCGCTGCGGACATCGACGCGTTGGGCCAGATGATGGAAGAGCACGATGAAGCAGGCGCTGGCGCGTATGAAGTCGGCACCGTAGAGGCGAGTCGTGTTCGTGGTCATCTTGGTCCTCGCGACGCACCGTTCGGCATTCGTCGGCAGGGTACAGGTGCCATTGCCGGGGCTGGACCGCAAGCGGGCCGCTTGGGCGATGGTCAAAGGGCGTCTGAGCCGCCGGGCTCTTGACGGCCCCAAATGCGCGTGGCCTCTTGCGCCCGGGGGGCATCATGGACGGACTTGTCGCATTCGCCGTATTGCTGGGCGCGTTCTATCTGATCGCCCCGATCGTGGCGCTGGTCATGGCCGTGGGCCAATCCGGCCGTGTCGCCCGCCTGGCCAGCGAGAATGCCAGTCTGCGCGTGCGCCTAGAAAACCTGGAGCGACGGGCGCCCAGCGCCGCTGCGCCGCAGACGGTGGAGACGCCGCCGCCGGCCGAAAGCCAGGATATTGTCCGGCCGGCCGCCGCGCCTGCTGCTCCTGCCGCCTCTGAGGGCGCCCCTCCCCCGACAAGCGACGCCGAGGGCGAGGTCGATATCGGGGATCAGGACGGGGACGAGGAAGAAGACGATCCGACCCATGGTGAATGGGCCGAGGGCCTGACCGAGGCCGAGCTCGATCTGGCGCCGCCAACGCCACCCAAGCCGCGACCGCCATTCGACTGGGAACGCTTCATCGGAGTACGCCTGCCGGTCTGGCTGGGCGCCCTGGCGCTGTCGCTGGCAGGCTTCTTCTTTGTCCGCTACTCCATCGAGGCGGGCCTGCTGACGCCGGCGTTCCGTGTCTTTGCCGCGCTGCTGGCAGCCTTCGGCTTCCTGGTTGGCGCCGAGGTCGTGCGCCGGCGGGTCACCGCCGACAACGGGCCGGCCATTGCGGCCGCGCTGGCGGCGGCGGGCGTTGCCACACTGTTTGCCACCGCCTACCTGGCTTCGGTTGTCTATGACCTCGTGCCGCTTTCGGCGGGCTTCGTCGCCATGGCGGCGACAACGGTCATCGGCATCGGTATTGCCCTGGTCTTCGGCCGCACGGTGGCCATTGTCGGCATGTTGGGCGGCTACGTGACGCCGGCCCTTATTCCGAGCGACCAGCCCTCGGCCGCAGTGCTGTTCGGCTATCTCACGGCGATCCTCATCGGCATGTTCGTCGTCATCCGGCTGAAGAACTGGTGGAACATCGGGCTCGTGGTGTTGCTCGGGCCGGCCGCGTGGGTCGTTGCGTGGAGCACCCTGCCCGGGTTTGAAGCGGATCATGTCTGGGGCACGGCCTTCCTGATCAGCATTGCGGTGGTGGTGCTGGTAGCGGCCCATCCGACATGGTCGGCGGCGCGGCAGCCGCTGGCCACCACGGGGATGGCGGGAGACAATCGTGCCGAGGCGCAGACCGTCGTTGCGGCGGTGGTGCTGAGCAGCCTGGGCTTTCTCATGCTGCTGTCGCAGTCGGGCTTCGCCATGCCGTTCTGGCAGGGCATGCTTGCCTATTCCGGGCTGATCGTAGCGCTGGCCTTCGCCGCGCCGGTTGCCTTGCGCCATCTGCCGCTCGCGCCATTGGCGGCCACGGCACTGGCGATCCTGGGCTGGGACAATTCGGAGCCGGAAGCGGCGGCTGTACTCATTCCCATCTTTGCGGCGATGTTCGGCTTCTTCGCGCTCGACCAGTTCCGCCGCATGCAGGCGCGAGTGCTGGCGGCTGGCACCGTCGCCTTCGTCGCTCTATTCTTCTACTTGGCCGGGCTCGGCAAGGCCGCAGGTTGGCAGGCAGCGCTGGACGAGCCGCATCTATGGGCGCTTGGTGCGCTGGTGCTCGCGGTGGGGCTGCTGGCCCTGCTGTGGCGCTTTGGACCTGCCATTGCCGGCGAGGCAGAGCGCGACCGCGTCTATGCCATCCTCGGCTCGGCGGTCACCGCCTTCGTGTCGCTGGTCATCGTGCTTGAGCTCGACCCACTCTACTATCCGGCTGCCGCTGCGCTGCAGGTGGTGGGGTTGGCCTATGTGCATCGTCGCACCGGGGTCGGTGCACTCCGTATCGTCGCCACGTGGTTGTCGGCGATTTATGCGCTGCTGATCCTTGGTGCCATCAATGCCAACGGCTTCGCTTCGGCCCTCAGCTTCGATCCGACCTATGCCTTCACACCCTCCCTGTCGGACGCGCCATGGGTGCTGCTGATCCTGCCCGGCCTTGCCTTCCTGGGCGCCGGCTACCTGTTCCGCCGCCAGCCCGCCGATACCTTCGCCGATTGCCTCGATGTCGGCGGCCTGGCCCTGGCGGCATTCGGCCTCTTGGTGCTGGGTGGGGTAGACAGCATGGCGTTCGCCTCCGCCCATGGCACCGTCGCCCGGATTGCCCTGCCCGAACTCGCACTGGCCGCGGCGGCGCTCTATGTCGGACGGCGCTGGCAGCGACCCACATTCTACCTGTCCGGCCTCGGACTGGCGGTCCTCACCGTGCTGGGCATGGCTGAAGCGGCGGTGCTGCCGCTCTATACGTTCTGGCCCGGCTACGAGTTGATGGGGCCGCCCGTCTTCAATATCGCCCTGCTTTCGCTCGGCCTGCCGGCCCTGGCACTGCTTGCCATCGGCTGGTTCGTTCGGCAGGACGGCCGCACCACCATTGCCAGGACCGGGATTGGCCTCTCCATCGCCGCAGTATTCGTGCTGTTCACCCTGATGGTGCTCGACATCCGCCACGCCTTCCACCCGCTCGACCTGCAGGGCCTGACCTCCGACGCCGAGTCCTACACCTACTCGATTGGCATGCTCGCCTTCGGTGCGGCGCTGCTGATCATCGGCGTCGCCATCCAGAACCTGGGCGCCCGGGCGCTGTCCTTCGTCTTCGTGCTGGCCGCGACGATCAAGGTCTTCCTGTTCGATGCGGCAGACCTCGAAGGGCTGTGGCGCGTGCTGAGCTTCCTCGGCATGGGCCTCAGCTTCCTCGCCATCAGCTGGCTCTATGCCCGCTTCGTCTTCGGGCTGGGCCGAAAACCCGATCAGCAACCCAGTCCTGCAACCTAAGCCGCTTGCGGAATCTTCGCGGCGGCGATAAGGGCTCGCCATGCAAAGCCCAGACACTGCCGACCGCCCGCAATCGATCCTGATCGTCGACTTCGGATCGCAAGTCACACAGCTTATCGCGCGCCGTATTCGCGAGACGGGCGTCTATTGCGAAGTGCACCCCTTCAACAAGGCAGAAGCCGCCTTCGCGGCGATGCAGCCCCAGGGCGTGATCTTCTCGGGCGGGCCTGCTTCGGTGACCGATGAAGGCAGCCCTAGGGCGCCGCGGGAGATCATCGATTCCGGCCTGCCGATCCTGGCCATCTGCTACGGCCAGCAAACGCTCTGCCTGCAGTTGGGCGGCAAGGTCGAAGGCGGGCACCATCGCGAATTCGGCCGCGCCGATGTTGAAGTGCTGGAGCCCAGCGCGCTCTATGAGGGCATCTGGGATGTCGGCGGCAAATATCCGGTCTGGATGAGCCATGGCGACCGCGTGACCGAACTGCCTGAGGGCTTCAAGGTCATGGCGACATCGCCCAATGCGCCCTTCGCCATTGCCGGCGACGAAGCCCGCAAGCGTTACACCACCATGTTCCACCCCGAGGTCGTGCACACGCCCGATGGCGGGAAGCTGCTGGCCAATTTCGTGCACAAGATCGTCGGGCTTGAGTCCGACTGGAACATGCATGCCTATCGCCAGAAGATGATCGAGAAGATCCGGGCGCAGGTGGGTACGGGCAAGGTAATCTGCGGACTTTCCGGTGGCGTTGATTCATCGGTAGCTGCCGTGCTGATCCACGAGGCGATCGGCGACCAGCTCACCTGCATCTATGTCGATCACGGGCTGATGCGGCTCAATGAGAGCGAGCAGGTCGTCACCATGTTCCGCGACCAGTACAATATCCCGCTGGTGCATGTGGATGCGTCCAAGGTGTTTCTGCGCGAGCTGGACGGTCAGTCCGACCCCGAGACCAAGCGCAAGATCATCGGCCGGCTGTTCATCGAGACGTTCGAGGAAGAAGCGAAGAAGCTCGGTGGCGCGCAGTTCCTCGCCCAGGGGACCCTCTACCCTGATGTCATCGAGTCCGTGTCCTTCACCGGTGGCCCCTCGGTCACCATCAAGAGTCACCACAATGTGGGCGGGCTGCCCGAGCGCATGAACATGCAACTCGTCGAGCCGCTGCGCGAGCTGTTCAAGGACGAAGTGCGCGCGCTGGGCCGCGAACTGGGCCTGCCCGAGAGCTTCATCGGCCGCCACCCCTTCCCCGGCCCAGGCCTCGCCATCCGCTGCCCGGGCGGCATCACGCCCGAAAAGCTGGACATCCTGCGCCAGGCCGATGCCATCTACCTAGATGAAATCCGCAAGTCGGGCCAATATGACAAGATCTGGCAGGCCTTTGCGGTGCTGCTGCCGGTGCAGACCGTGGGCGTGATGGGCGATGGGCGGACGTACGAATTCGTCTGCGCCCTGCGTGCCGTGACGTCGGTGGATGGCATGACGGCCGACTTCTACCAGTTCGACATGAACTTCCTGGGCAAGACCGCCACCCGCATCATCAACGAAGTGCGCGGCATCAATCGCGTCGTCTATGACGTGACCAGCAAGCCGCCCGGCACGATCGAGTGGGAATAGCGGCTAATCGCCAGAAATCTGCCAGCATGCTTGCGGCAATCCACCGGGTCGCCGGGCGTTTGCTTTCGCCGGGCAGCATGCTAAACGTGCGCCCGAATTCACTGGTGACCTTAGGCAGGCCATGTCCGAACAGAATATCTTCCGCGAAGTCGACGAGGAGCTGCGCAGCGATCGCATGCGCGCCCTGTGGCGCCGCTTTGCGCCCTATGTGATCGGCGCCGCGGTCGGCGTTGTGCTGGTCGTGGCCGCCAACGAGGGCTGGACCTGGTATCACGCCAACAATGCCGCCAAGTCGTCGGACGAGCTCTATGCGGCGTTCGAGCTGATCGATGGCGGCGACCTGCCGGCCGCACAGTCGCAGCTGGACGCGCTGATTGCGGACGGCTCGGGCAGCTATCCGGTGCTGGCGCAGTTCCGCAAGGCGGGCGTGCTGGTCAAGGAAGGCGCCATTGCCGATGCCGTGGCCGCCTATGATGCGCTGGCCAATACGCAGTCCAATCCCCGCCTGCGCGAGCTGGCGCTGGTGCTCGGTGGCACGCTGATGGTCGATGCCGGCACCCTGGCCGATGTCGAATCGCGCGTCGGCAGCATTGCCGTCGAAGGCAGCCCCCTGCGCAATGCCGCACGCGAGGCCCTCGGCCTCGCCCAGTACAAGGCAGGCGACTTTGCCGCCGCACAGGCAAGCTTCGAGGCCGTGGTCAACGACCCCCTGGCCCAGAGCACCGTGCGCAACCGCATGGGCTACTACCTGGCCCAGCTGCTGTCGCAAGGCGCCATCGCTGCGGAGCCGGCAACCGATGCCGCGGAAGCCGCAGCAAGCGCCATCGACGAGATCGTCAGCGACGAAGCTCCCGTTGCAGAGACCCCCGCAGCGGATGCTCCCGCCGCCACCACCGAGGCCCAGCCGGCCGCGCAATAGCGGCTGCCTCTGCCTCACGCCGGATTGGAATACACACGCATGACCGTCACCGTTGCCATTGTCGGTCGTCCCAATGTCGGCAAATCCACGCTGTTCAATCGCCTAGTCGGTCGCAAGATCGCGCTGGTCGACGACACGCCGGGCGTCACCCGCGACCGGCGCGAGGCCGAGGGCCGCATTGCCGACCTGACCTTCCGCATTCTCGATACGGCCGGCTATGAGGACGTCAAGGATGGCAGCCTCGAAGACCGGATGCGCCAGCAGACCGAGATGGCGATCAAGGAAGCCGACGTCATCCTGTTCATGATCGATGCCCGCGCCGGCGTGGTGCCGCTCGACCAGCGCTTCGCGCAGGTGTTGCGCAAGGCCGGCAAGGACGTGCATCTGGTGGGCAACAAGGCCGAAAGCGGCGCGGCAGAAGCCGGGCTGGTTGAGGCGTTCAAGCTCGGCTTCGGCGAAGCGATTGCGCTATCCGCCGAGCATGGGCTTGGCCTGTCGGAACTCTACTCCATCGTCTCGGCTGCCATCGACAAGGCGGCGGCCGACAAGGAGGCCGCCGACGCGGCCAATATCGACGACATCGACGCCCTGCCAGAGGTGGATGTCGATATCACCGAGGACATGCTCGAGGGCGAGGGCGACGAGGCAACGCTGCGCTGGAACCCCAAGCGCTACCTCAACGTGGCCATTGTCGGCCGCCCCAATGCCGGCAAGTCGACGCTGATCAACCGCATGGTGGGCGAAGACCGCGTGCTGGTCGGCCCCGAGGCCGGCATTACCCGCGACTCGATCCTGGTGCCGTGGGAATGGGAGGGCCGGGTAATCAACCTGGTCGATACCGCGGGCATTCGTCGCCGCTCCCGCGTCACCGAGAAGTTGGAAAAGCTTGCCGTGGGCGACAGCCTGCGCTCGATCCAATATGCCGAAGTCGTCGTGCTGATGCTCGACGCCACCATTCCGTTCGAGAAGCAGGATCTGGCCCTGGCGGACCTCGTCGAGCGCGAGGGGCGTGCGCTGGTCATCGCGGTCAACAAGTGGGACCTGATCGAGGACAAGAACGAAACGCTCAAGATGCTGCGCGAGGAATGCGACCGGCTGCTGCCGCAGCTGCGCGGCGTGCCGCTGGTGACGCTGTCGGGCCTGACCGGCAAGAATATCGACAAGCTGATGGAAGCCATCTTCACCATCGAGCGGAGCTGGAATTCGCATGTGTCGACGGCGCGGCTCAATCGCTGGCTGGCTGGCATGGTCGATGGACATCCGCCTCCGGCCGTCTCGGGCCGCCGCCTCAAGCTGCGCTACATGACGCAGGCCAAGACACGGCCGCCGAGCTTCATCCTCTTCGCATCGCGGCCTGACGTGCTGCCGATGGCCTATCAGCGCTACCTGGTCAACGGGCTGCGCGAGGCGTTCAACATCAAGGGCACGCCGATCCGCCTCTGGGTGCGCGGGGGCAGCGAGAACCCCTACAACGACAAGCACAAGCGCAAGATGGGATAACGAAAAACCCGCGGTGGAAGCCGCGGGTTTTCTGTTTTCCGGAGATGCTGCCGTTACCGCCCGCTGCGATAGTTCGGCGCTTCGCGCGTGATCGTCACGTCGTGGACGTGGCTTTCGCTCAGCGCGGCGCCGGAGATCTTCACGAAGACGGAGTTCTCGCGGAAGTCCTTGAGGTTGTGGGCGCCGGTATAGCCCATGGAGGCGCGGAGGCCGCCAGCGAGCTGGTGCAGCACGGCGCCGGCGGCGCCCTTATAGGGCACCTGGCCCTCGATGCCTTCGGGCACCAGTTTCATCTGGTCGCGGACATCCTGCTGGAAATAGCGATCGGCCGAGCCGGAGCCCATGGCGCCGACCGAGCCCATGCCGCGATAGGATTTGTAGGAGCGCCCCTGGTAGAGATAGACCTCGCCCGGGCTCTCGTCGGTGCCGGCCAACAACGAGCCGACCATGACGCAGGAGGCGCCGCCGGCCAGGGCCTTGGCCATGTCGCCGGAGAATTTGATACCGCCATCGGCGATGACGGGGATGCCGTGTTTGGCCCCCTCTTCCGCGCAGGCCATGACGGCAGCGAGCTGCGGGACGCCGACGCCGGCGACGATTCGGGTGGTGCAGATGGAGCCCGGACCGATGCCGACCTTGACCGAGTCCGCACCGGCATCGATCAGCGCGCGGGTGGCCTCGGCGGTGGCGACATTGCCGGCGACGATGCGAGTGGAATTGCTCTCGCGCTTGACGCGCTCGACTGCCTCGGCGACGCGCACGGAATGGCCGTGGGCCGTGTCGATGACCAGGAGGTCCACGCCGGCATCGATGAGGGCCAGGGAACGCTCGAAGCCCTGATCGCCCACGGTCGAGGCGGCGGCGACGCGCAGGCGTCCCTGGGCATCCTTGACGGCGTTGGGATTAAGCTGGGCCTTCTCGATATCCTTGACGGTGATGAGGCCCGTGCAACGATAGTCGGCGTCGACGACGAGGAGTTTTTCGATGCGGTGCTTGTGCAGCAGCACCTTGGCTTCATCCTTGGAGACGCCGTCGCGCACAGTGACCAGCTTTTCGAAGGTCATCAGTTCGCGGATGGGCTGGGCGGGATGGGAGGCGAAGCGCACGTCGCGGTTGGTGAGGATGCCCACCAGCTTGCCGATGGCACGTCCGCCGGTACCGCCATTCTCGACCACGGGGATGCCCGAGATGCGATTGGCCTGCATCAGCGCCAGCGCGTCGGCCAGCGTTGCGTCGGGACCGATGGTGATAGGGTTCACTACCATGCCCGACTCAAAACTCTTTACCATGCGGACCTGCTCGGCCTGCTCGGCGGCCGTGAGGTTCTTGTGGATGACGCCGAGTCCGCCGGCCTGGGCCATGGCGATGGCCATGGCGCTTTCGGTGACCGTGTCCATGGCCGAGGAAATGATCGGCAGGTTGAGCGCTATGTCCTTGGTAACATAGGTGGAAATGTCGGTTTCACCCGGCAGTACATCGGAGCGCGCCGGCTGCAGCAGCACGTCGTCAAAGGTCAGCGCGTAGTCGCCGGTGACAGTGGTAATAATCTTCGCCAAGGCCAGACCTTTCCTGCCTTCTGATACAATCAGAAATGTTGGAGTGCGAACCGGGCGATGGACTCGCCGGGCTCAGGTTGGCGAGGGTCAATAGCACCGGCAGGACAACTTGCATAGGGGTTCGGGCGCTTGCCGCATGCAGGGCGGCGCTGCATAAGTGGACGTGCTGGCACGGGAGAGCGAGATGGGTTTGAGAGGGTTGGCGCGGATCGCGTGGGCGACAGGGGCGGCGATGGCGGCAACATCGGTGGCAGCGGGGGAATTGACCAGCTTCGTGGACGCGCAGAAGGGCGCGCGCGGGTGCTGGAGCCGCCAATATAGCGCCGAACACCTGGCTGCCCATCCGGACCAGCTCGTGACGGCAATGGATTTCACCATGCAGTTCGATGGGGAATTTCACTACTTCGAGCTCACCGCCGATCTTCGCGGCGGGCAATCGGGCCGCGCTGCAGGTGCCTGCTCGGAGCATGAGGGGGTCGTGTCCTGCGGCGTCGATTGCGACGGTGGAGGGGTCATCCTGAGTCATGGCGCCGATGGCAAGGTCCTGCTGGACCTGAGCGAGTACGGCTATATCCGCATGACCAATAGCTGCGGCGAGGACGAAGAGGACGGCTTCGCCCTGGAGGCCGGGAAGGACGACAAGGAATTCCTGCTGTCGCCTGCCAGCGGCAAAGCCTGCAAACCCTTGGCCTGGGCCAACTAAACTTCCATACAAGGCATAACTTTACTTTTCACGGGCCGCGCTGATCGTCATAGTCATGTCAGCCGCGTCCGCGGCTTCCACGATTCCTCTCCGGTCCCACCCTCGTGATCCGCGTTACCCCCCTTATCCTGGCGGTCGCCCTGTTCATGGAACAGATGGATTCGACCGTCATCGCGACGTCGCTGCCGGCGATCGCCTTGGATATCGGATCCGAACCGATTGCCCTCAAACTGGCGCTGACCGCCTATTTCGTGGCTCTGGCGATCTTCATCCCGATCAGCGGCTGGATGGCGGACCGATTTGGCGCCAAGAACATCTTCCGGCTGGCGATCTTCGTGTTCATGCTGGGCTCGCTGGCCTGCTCGTTCTCGTTCTCGCTCGAAACCTTCGTTGCGTCGCGCTTCTTTCAAGGCATAGGCAGTTCGATGATGACCCCAGTGGGGCGCCTGCTGCTGGTGCGCTCGACGCCGCGAAACGAGCTCGTATCGGCGATGGCGTGGCTGACCGTGCCGGCGCTGATCGGCCCGCTGACCGGACCGCTGATCGGCGGGTTTCTCACCACCTATCTCAGCTGGCACTGGATCTTCTGGATCAATATTCCCATCGGCATTGCCGGGATCATCCTCGCCGGCATCTTCCTCAACGTGCCGGACGCGCGCAATCCGCGACCCATCGACATGGTAGGCTTCGTGCTCGCCGGCGTGGCGTTTTCGGGCACGGTGTTCGGGCTTTCGGTGGTGAGCCTGCCGGCTCTGCCGCTCATCTATGGCTATCTGACGCTGGCCGTGGGGGTTACGTCCGGTGTGCTCTACCTGCTGCATGCGCGGCGGACGAGCTTTCCCCTGCTCGACCCCGCCCTGTTCCGGCACAAGCTGTTCCGCTCGTCGATCACTGGCGGCTCCATGTTCCGCATCGGGGTGGGCGCGGTGCCGTTCCTGCTGCCGTTGATGCTGCAACTGGGCTTCGGTCTCTCGCCCTTCCAGTCCGGGGCCATCACTTTCGTTTCGGCGCTGGGCGCCATTGCCAGCAAGTTCATCGCCGAACGCGTCTATGCCCGCTTCGGTTTTCCGCGCACGCTTGGCTTTGCCTCGTTCTTCGGCGGCTTGCTGATCGCGGTCCAGGGTCTGTTCGACGTCGCGACACCGGTGCCGCTGATCATGGCCGTGTTGTTGTTGGGCGGCATCCTGCGCTCGGTGTTCTTCACCGGGTCCAACGCTATCGGCTATGCCGATGTCGACGATGAAGAGGCTAGCCAGGCCACGGCAATCGTCGCGGTGGGCCAGCAGTTGAGCGTGGCTTTTGGCGTGGCGGTGGCCGGCGCCATTCTCGAAGCCAGCACAAGGCTGCGCGGCGCCGAACTGGCGCTGGTCGATTTCCAGATCGCGTTTTTCGTCGTCGGGGGCCTCAGCGCCCTTGCCGGCATCATCTATTGGCGCCTGCCGGCCGATGCGGGCAGCAATGTCTCGGGCCACGGGGCCGTCACCATGCGGAAGGAGTGACCGGGAATTTCCCGGCAGATGCCGTGTCGCGAGTTGTCCCCCTCATCCTAGCCACCGCGCTGTTCATGGAAAACATGGACGCGACAGTCATTGCCACATCACTGGCGGCCATCGCCGCCGATATTGGCACCGACCCGATCTCGCTCAAGCTGGCGCTGACCGCCTACCTGGTCGCCCTGGCCATCTTCGTGCCGATTTCGAGCTGGATGGCGGACCGCTTTGGTGCCCGCAACGTATTCCGCATCGCCATGGTCGTGTTCATGATCGGCTCGATCGCCTGCGCAATGTCGGGGTCGCTGCTGGCTTTCGTGGTGGCGCGCTTCGTGCAGGGCATGGGCGGGGCGATGATGACGCCGGTGGCGCGCCTGGTGCTGGTGCGGGCGACGCCGCGCCACGAGCTGGTCAATGCCATGGCCTGGCTGACCGTGCCGGGCCTGATCGGCCCGATCATGGGGCCGCCCTTTGGCGGCTTTCTCACCACCTTCTTCAGCTGGCACTGGATCTTCCTGATCAACGTGCCCATCGGCATAGCCGGCGTGGTGCTGGTGGGGCGGTTCCTGCCCGAAACGCAGCGCAACGCGCCGCGGCGGATCGACCTGGGGGGCTTCGTGCTGGCCGGCACCGCCTTCGCGCTGTTCGCCTTCGGCACCTCGGTGATCAGCCTGCCGGCCCTGCCGCCCATCGTGGGCATAATCGCCACCGCCATCGGCATTGGGATCGGCGCGCTCTATGTGCGCCACGCGCTGCGCACCGAGTATCCGCTGCTCGACCTGCGCCTGTTTCGCCTGCCCTATTTCCGCAGCTCGGTGGTGGCCGGCGCGGCGTTCCGGCTGGGGCAAGGCGCGACGCCGTTCCTGTTTCCGCTGATGCTGCAGCTGATCTTCGGCATGACGCCTTTCCAATCGGGCATGGTGACCTTTGCCGGGGCGCTGGGCGCGATCGTCGCCAAGTTCTTCGCCAGCTGGATCTTCAAGCGACTCGGCTTCAAGATTTCGCTGATCGTGTCGACTGGCATCTCGGCCATCGGCATCCTGATCATGGGGTTCTATACGCCCGAAACCCCGGTGCCGTTGATGATCTCGATCCTGGTCTTTACCGGCTTCTGGAACTCGACCTTCTGGACCGGATCAAGCGTGTTTGTGTTCGCCGATGTCGACGACAAGGAAGCCGGCCAGGCCAACGTCATCAGCCAGGTGACCGGCCAGCTGACCATGGCGCTGGGCGTGGCCGTGGGCGGCGGGGTGCTGGAGGCGGCACACGCCATGCGCGGCGGGGGAGAGCTGCTGCTGTCGGATTTCCACCTGGCCTTCTTTATCGTCGGGGCGATCTGCGCCATTTCGACGGCGATGTTCATGCGCCTGCCCGCCAATGCGGGCCAGCAGCTGACGCGCGAGCCGCACGCGCACTAGACCTCAGCGGTCGTAGTCGCCCTCGCCGGGAACGGTATCGTTGCTGCCCTTGAAGCCCTTGGCGATGAGGTAGGCCTCCGCCGAATCCTGCCGGCTGGACGGGGGCTTGGCGTGGAACGTCGTCTTGAAGTGGCGCTTGAGCATGTGCAGCAGCTCATGCTCGGTGCCGCCCTGGAACACCTTGGCGACGAAGGTGCCGCCCGGCGAGAGCACATCCAGCGCAAAGGCTGCCGCCACTTCGATCAGTTGCACGATGCGCAGGTGATCGGTGGGGCGGTGGCCGGTGGTGGGCCAGGCCATGTCGCTCATCACGATATCGGCCTTCTTGCCGCCCATCGCCTCGATCAGCATGGCCGGCGCGTCGTCGTCGGTGAAATCCTTCTGCAGCAGGATGACGCCGGGAATGGGGTCCATCTCAAGGTAATCGATGCCAACGATCAGCGGATTGGCCGAGGTCGAACCTGTCGCCTTGGCGGCAACCTGGGCCCAGCCGCCAGGCGCCGCGCCGAGATCGACGACGCGCATGCCCTTGCGGAAGAGCTTATACTTCTCGTCCATCTCGCGGATCTTGAAGGCGGCGCGCGAGCGATAGCCTTCGGCGCGGGCGCGGGCGACATAGGGGTCGTTGAGCTGGCGCTCCAGCCACTTGGTCGAGCTGACCTTGCGGCCCTTGGCGGATTTGACGCGGATCTTGAGATCCTTGTCGGACTTGCGGCCACCAGTGCCGAGGGCTTTATCCACCATTGCCATTCCTCCTCGGATAGCGCGACGTGCGGCTCTGGGCGCGGTCGGCGTCCATCAGCGAAATCAGGATGCCTTCGCGCAGGCCGCGATCGGCGACACGGACCCGTTCGGTCGGCCATTCGCGGCGGATTGCCTCGAAGATGGCGCAGCCGGGCAGCACCAGGTCGGCGCGGTCGCGGCCGATGCAGGGATGGGCGACGCGGCGGTCGAAGGGCATGGCCAGCAGCACCTTCATGGTGTCATCGACCTCGCCGCGCTTCATCCACAGCCCATCGACCTTCTGCCGCTCGTAGCGCTCAAGGCCCAGATGCAGCCCAGCCAGCGTGGTCACTGTCCCCGATGTGCCGATCAGATGCACGGGGTGATTGGCGATCATCTGGCGCAGCTTTTCGCGGCCGCGGAACTGGCGCAGGTGTTCGGAGACAAAACCGACCATGGCCTCGAACACGTCGCGGGTCACGTCAACGCCGCCGAATCGTTCGGCGATGGAGACCACGCCCACTGGCAGCGACTGCCAGGAGCGGATCGAAGCGGACATGCGTCCCTGCGATTTGGGGCGGCCACCGCGGAAATCGAGCCAGGCGAGTTCGGACGAGCCGCCGCCGATATCGAACATCAGCGCCCCGGCAGCCGTACCCTCGATGAGGTCGGCACAGCCGGTGACCGCCAGCTCGGCCTCGGTGCGGCGATCGACGATTTCGAGATCGAGCCCCAGTTCCTCTTTCACCCGCGCGAGAAAGGCCGGGCCGTTCTCGGCGGCGCGGCAGGCCTCGGTGGCGATCAGCCGCATGCGGGTGGGCTGGTGCTCGCGCAGCTTGTTGCGGCACTGGCGCAGCGCTTCCATGGTGCGTTCCATGGCCGCATCGCTCAGCCGACCGGTGACCGAAACGCCCTCGCCCAGGCGGACGATGCGGGTAAAGCCATCGAGCACGCGAAAGCCATGATCATGCGGGCGCGCGATCAGCAGCCGGCAATTGTTGGTCCCCAGGTCCAGCGCCGCATAGATGGGGCCCCGATGCTTGCGCGGATTCGGGGCGGCTGGCGTCCGCTTGTCCGCTGCGGGCAAGGGCGCATGGCCCCCTGCCCTCCCCGCCGGTGCTGGACCGGATGGGGCACGGATAGCCGGCTCGTCAGGTGACGCGAGCCCGGCAGCGGACCGATCGGAATCGGTCACGATAGTCTCCTGTCGTGCGCGGTCGCCGAACTGGCCTAGCCAGTGGCGCCCGGGCGCACTGTTCATTGCGTGTCGCCGGTGACGGTAGTGCAAGGGGGCGACAAGCGCAATGCTGCCGTCATGCGCAGCAGCGATGTCGGAGGCGCTTGCAATCTCCATCCGCATTGTCTATGCAGTGCCCGCGCCGGACGCTTCGCCGTCCCGCTGCTGCGCCGGTCCCGTTCCGGCTCCCTTGCTGGGGAATAGTTCAACGGTAGAACAGCGGACTCTGACTCCGTCAATCTTGGTTCGAATCCAGGTTCCCCAGCCAAAAACTTCCTCAACAAATAAACTACTTGAGCGCCAAGGCTCAAATATAGAGTCTGGACCATGTCGCGTTTATGTTGCGCGGCAGTCCCCAGCATTTCCGGGCCTTTCTCGACACACTCCGCGAATCCGTGCGACATGGATGCGACAAGGAGGGCCAAGATGGCGAAGGGTCGCTATGTAGCTCCGGCGGTTGACGAAACAGCCTTCAGTTGCCCGCATTGCGGCACTCTTACTGCGCAGCGTTGGTACGTTTATCAGGCGCGCGAACAGAAGGGGGCGCCTGGCGTTTGGACGCCTGAACGCGCCGCTGAGATGCGGGAAAAGTGGGAGGAGAAGAAGGGTGAGGGAGAGAAGGTAGTCTCCGACACCCTTATGGAACACATTGAAAAGCGCGCCCTCGGCCTACCGTTCCTCTCACGTGGATCTTATGAGGGCTCCGAATACACGGTCTACAACCTAAGCGTCACAAAGTGTGATGAGTGCGGCAAGTTAGCGGTGTGGCTTTACGATCGGATCATCTGGCCGCAAGAAAATGAAGCCCCTGAACCGGCTGCGGATATGCCGGAGGAAATAGTCGCGGACTACATGGAGGCAGGGAGCATTCTAGGCGCATCGCCAAGGGGTGCGGCTGCCCTGTTGCGCTTATGCGTCCAAAAGCTCTGCAGGTTCCTGCTAGGCGACGATGCCAAGGACACGATCGACAAAGACATTGCAACCCTGGTGTCTCGCGGCCTCGATAAGCGCGTCGAGATGGCGTTAGACATTGTTCGGGTCGTTGGAAATGAGTCCGTTCACCCCGGCAAAATGGACATGAAGGATGACCGCGCCACTGCGGAAGAGCTTTTTGGGCTGGTGAACGTCATCGTTGAGATGATGATAACTCAGCCTAAGCGCATCGCAGAGCTGTACTCGAAACTGCCGCCAGAGAAGCTGAAGGGGATCGAGCAGCGAAATGCGCAAGCGGCGCTTCCCAAGCCTGAGAATTGAGGGCACACGGATACCTCAACCACCTGCGTACTTTTCGTGCGAACCAGTGCGAATTGCGAACGCGATATTGCGCTAAATCAATGGCTTAGAGCGACTCGCAGAAGTGGTTTGCACCTGCAAACTTCCACCAGAGGAAAAAACCTCTCTATGAGGGCCCTGTGGGTCCGAGGGGGCGCAGATTGGCGAACATTCACATGCCCCCCGCCCATAGCTGATCTCCTAAGCCCCAGCGTAAATGATTTTGTTGAGGATGAACGTGGGCTGCAGATTGTTGTGAGCGCCACCGCCGCCATCGTTCTGCAGTTGCCCAGCGCCGGAGTCTGACGTCAGGGCGGTGAATGATCCGCCCGAAGCCGCCGCATCAGTTCCAGCGGTGGTGGTCAGCGGATCAGGCAACTGTGCCGTGGTGCCAGATGCGTCCTTGTCAGCCACGACGACCTTGGCTCTCTCCCTGCCGAGTTGCAGGGCCTTCGCCAAGACCAGAGGCGCCGCCGGTGACCAGGGCGACCTTTGCCTCAAATCTCTTGCTCATCGACTCAGTCCTTCCTGCTGATCCGTGTCGACCGCGCGACCTCCGCCCTGTCCCGGCTCGAGCGTCTTCAGATAGGCGATGATGGCGGCCGCCTGATCGGGGTCGAACTCGAACTGCGGCATTTCGGGATGCGCTGTGACGATGCCTTCAACAAGCGCTTCGGCCAGGTGTTCGACATTGTAGCGCAGGTGGAGGTCACGAAATCTGGGCGCAATCGCCAGCGGGCTCTCGCCGGTCATTTCGGTCGCGTGGCAGTCGGTGCAGTACATCTGCACCAGCGCTCGACCCGCTTCTACAACGTCATCTGCCGGGGCCGGAGCGATGGTCAAGAGCATGAGTGCCAGCGTCGATATGGTGAGGCGGTTCATGCCGACACGATCGCGCTCTCAACCTCTGTCATGGAATGCCCTGTGAGATCCTTGGCGATCTCCGCCTTGAGCAACGCCGACAGCGTCTTGTGGTAGTGCTTGCGCATTTCGCCCAGTGCGCGCGGCGCGGCTATGATGACCAGTCCCTCGATGGCGCCGCCCAGCACCTGCTTGTTGAGGTAATCGACCAGGCCGGCCGAGAATCCGTCTTCCCCCGCCTGGCCGTGGTCAGGGTTACCCGAACTGCTCTGGTGCCCACCGCTTGTGTTGGCGGTACTGTCGATCGCCTGGCGCGGCAAGGCCTGGAGCTTGAGGTCGGCCTCGTCACCGGCGTTGCGGAACAGGTTGAATTTTTCGCCGTCGGCAACGGCGATTGTCGTGCCCTTTGCAAGCATCATGCGGAGTCTCCTGGTGGCTGGTGAAATCTGCCCGATGCTGCCGGTTGCAACCTGGAGCGGCAGAGACCTCGCGGTCTGCCTGACTAAAGTGCGCCACAACCCGAATGGTTGCCACAGCATCCAGCAGCAGCCCCCGGCCTCATTGTCCTGGATCAAGTGACCGAACCATATTGAGCACATGCGGCTCAATCAGGGCTGCTGATGGGAGATGCAAACGAAGCTGTTCACCCCGGCACGATGGAAGGCCGCTCAAGAGGCACTTCCGGGGGCGTGAGCGAGATGCGCGTTTCCTGCTGGATGGTCTGGCGACAAGCCCCTGACGGGGCCAAAAATGGTGAGCGTGGCGCACAAAGAAAAAACGCCGGGGCTCATCACCCCGGCGCCAGTTCGTTGGGAAGGCTTAGTTAGTTGGCGGCTGTGGCGTCTGCCCAGCTCTTGACCAGCTCGTCATAGTTCACCGTGATGCCCTGCTCCTTCTCGTTTTCGATCGGGAGCTGCGGGGCGATGTTGCCCTTGGCGACGGCGTCGGCGTTCCAGTAGGCTAGGTCGTGCTCCTCGGCCAGTTTCGGGCCGATATCGCCCTGGACGCCGGCACGCTCGAGACGTTCCAGCACGCTTTCCTGCTCGGCGCAGAGCGAGTCCATGGCTTCCTGCGGGGTCTTGGCACCCGACGACGCATCGCCGATCGCCTGCCACCACAGCTGAGCCAGCTTGGGATAGTCCGGCACGTTGGTGCCAGTGGGCGACCACTGGACGCGGGCGGGCGAGCGGTAGAACTCGACGAGGCCGCCGAGGTTGGGAGCCCGTTCGGTGAAGCTCTCGTGGCGGATCGTCGATTCACGCACGAAGGTCAGGCCGGTATGCGCTTTCTTCACGTCCACCGTCAACGAGGTGACGAACTGCGCATAGAGCCATGCGGCCTGGGCGCGATCGACCGGGGTGGACTTGAGCAGCGTCCACGAGCCCACGTCCTGGTAGCCGAGCTTCATGCCGTCCTTCCAGTAGACGCCATGCGGCGAGGGAGCGAAGCGCCACTTGGGCGTCCCGTCCTCGTTGACCACGGGCAGGCCGGGCTTGACGAAATCGGCGGTGAAGGCGGTGTAGGTGAACATCTGCTGGGCGATCTTGCCCTGGGATGGCACCGGACCGGATTCCGAGAAGGTCATGCCCTGGGCTTCCGGCGGTGCGTAGGCCTTCATCCAGTCGAGATACTTCTGGATCGAGTAGACGGCTGCCGGGCCGTTGGTGTCACCACCGCGCGCGACGCACGAGCCAACGGGGCGGCTGTTCTCGTCCACCTTGATGCCCCATTCGTCGACCGGGAGGCCGTTTGGCAGGCCGAGGTCACCATTGCCGGCCATGGACAGCCAGGCGTCGGTGAAACGCCAGCCGAGCGAAGGATCCTTCTTGCCGTAATCCATGTGGCCATAGACGGGGCCCTCACCCATGTCGCGGCCGGTGAAGAACTCGGCGATATCCTCGTAGGCCGACCAGTTGACCGGAACGCCGAGGTCATAGCCGTACTTGGCCTTGAAGTCGGCCTTGGCGGCCTCGTCGTTGAACCAGTCGTAGCGGAAGAAGTAGAGGTTCGCGAACTGCTGATCGGGCAGCTGGTAGAGGTCACCATCGGGCGCGGTGGTAAAATCCGTGCCGATGAAATCATCAAGGTTGAGGTTCGGGTTGGTCACCGAAGCGCCCTCGTTGGCCATCCAGTCGGTCAGGCTGCGCGCCTGCTGGTAGCGCCAATGGGTGCCGATAAGGTCGGAGTCGTTGATATAGGCGTCGTAGATGTTCTCGCCCGACTGCATCTGGGTCTGCAGCTTTTCGACAACGTCGCCTTCGCCGATCAGGTCATGGGTGACCTTGATGCCGGTCAGGGCGGTGAAGGCCGGCGCCAGCACCTTGGATTCGTATTCATGGGTGGTGATGGTTTCAGAGACCACCTTGATTTCCATGCCGGCAAAAGGCGCCGCGGCGTCCATGAACCACTTGAGTTCGGCCTCCTGGTCGGCTCGGCTCAGGGTCGACAGATCGCCGATTTCGGCGTCGAGGAATTTCAGTCCCTCTTCCATGCTTTGTGCCCAGACGGGGCTGGTCGCCAGCAGCGCCAGCAGCGCCGCGGTCGATGTCAAAAGATGCCGTCGCATTCTAGAATCCTCCCTTTGGATTGCATTCTTGCGATACGGAGGAGGGACTGGTTCGCCGCCTCCCCCGGCCTAAACTCCCCTAGACGAAGCGGAACACGCAGATTGCGTAGACCACCGATAGGGCGAGACTCCACCACAGCTCGGGCCCGACCAGCCCCAGCCATGCAAGATTGATGAAAGCGCTGCCGAGCAGCGAGACGAAGAGGCGATCGCCGCGCGTCGTCTCGAAGCGAAGGATGCCCACGCGCGGGCTGCCTCCGGGCACGCGCCACTCCCAGATCGCCATGCCCACCAGCATCAGCGCGATGGTGCCGAAGAAGGCCGCCGTCGGCCAGGTCCACGCCATCCATGAAAAGTTCATGACCTTGCTCCCTCACACCCGGCCCAGGGCAAAGCCCTTGGCGATGTAGTTGCGGACGAAATAGATGACGAGCGCGCCCGGAATGATGGTCAGCACACCAGCGGCGGCCAGCACGCCCCAATCGAGGCCCGAGGCCGACACCGTGCGCGTCATGATGGCCGAGATGGGCTTTGCGTCGGTGGTCGTCAGGGTGCGGGCCAGCAGCAGCTCGACCCAGGAGAACATGAAGCAGAAGAAGGCGGCCACGCCGATGCCCGAGGCGATCAGGGGCATGAAGATGCGGACGAAGAAGCGCGGGAAGGAGTAACCGTCGATATAGGCGGTCTCGTCGATTTCCTTGGGCACACCGCTCATGAAGCCTTCGAGGATCCACACCGCCAGGGGCACGTTGAACAAGCAGTGGGCGAGTGCCACGGCGATGTGGGTGTCGATGAGGCCGAAGGACGAATAGAGCTGGAAGAACGGCAAGGCGAACACAGCCGGCGGCGCCATGCGATTGGTGAGCAGCCAGAAGAACAGGTGCTTGTCGCCGAGGAACCGGTAGCGGGAAAAGGCGTAGGCGGCCGGCAGCGCCACGGCCAGCGAGATCACCGTGTTGAGCGCCACATAGATGATCGAGTTGATATAGCCCGAATACCAGCTGGGATCGGTGAAGATCACCATGTAGTTGCGCAGCGTGAACTCGCGCGGCCACAGGGTGAAGGCGGCGGTGATCTCCTGATTGGTCTTGAAGCTCATATTGAGCAGCCAGTAGATCGGCAGCAGCAGGAAGATGATGTAGATCGTCGGCACCAGCCAGCCCAGGCGCAGGCCGGAACGGCTTCGGTTGAGCGCGGCGACCTGTGCGGGCGCGGCCATGGAACTGTCCATCGGCAAGGTTGCGGCCGTGGCGTTACGGTCGGTCATCGCTCGTCCCCCTGCCCGTAATTGGTCATGACGGTGTAGAAAACCCAGCTCAGCAGCATGACGATCAGGAAGTAGATCAGCGACATGGCGGCGGCCGGGCCGACGTCGAACTGGCCAATCGCCATCTTGACCAGGTCGATGGAGAGGAAAGTGGTCTCGTTGCCCGGGCCGCCGCCGGTGACCACGAATGGCTCGGTGTAGATCATGAAACTGTCCATGAAGCGCAGCAGCACGGCGATGAGCAGGACTCTCTGCATCTTGGGGAGCTGGATGAAGCGGAAGACGCTCCAGCGCGAGGCGCCGTCGATGCGCGCGGCCTGGTAATAGGCATCGGGGATGGAGACGAGGCCGGCATAGCAGAGCAGGACGACGAGGCTGGTCCAGTGCCACACGTCCATGACCACGATGGTGGCCCAGGCGTCGAACGGGTCCTGCACATAGTTGTAGTCGACGCCCAGCCCGGCGAGAGCACGGCCCAAGAGGCCGATGTCGACGCGGCCAAACACCTGCCAGATGGTGCCCACCACATTCCACGGGATCAACAGCGGCAGCGCCATGAGCACCAGGCATACCGGCACGCCCCAGCCGCGCTTGGGCATGTGCAAGGCGATGAAGATGCCCAGCGGGATCTGGATGGCGAGGATGATGCCGGAGAACAGCAGATTGCGCCAAAGCGCCTCCCAGAAGCGGGAGGAATGCAGCGTATCGTCGAACCAGTCCAGCCCTGCCCAAAAGAACTGGTTGTTGCCGAAGGTGTCCTGCACCGAATAGTTGACCACCGTCATCAGCGGGATGATGGCCGAGAAGGCGACCAGCACCAGCACGGGGAGCACGAGGAACCAGGCCTTGTTATTCCAGGTCTTTTCCATGGTTACGCTCCCAATACCTGGCGCCACGAGTCGGCATAGATGTTGATGCCCCTGGGATCAAAGGATACGCGGGGCTCCGCGGGCAGCTCGTCGTGTTCGGGCAAGATGGCGGCAATTTCGCTGCCCTCCAGGGTCCCGCGCACGATGCGGTGGCGGCCGATATCCTCCACCGTCCGCACCTGCATCGGCATGCCCTCGCGGCCGACGCGGACATATTCGGGACGAACCCCCAGCTCGATGCGGGTGGCGTTCGCGGGCGATGCCGCGCCCGGCAGGGCTATGGTTTGGGACCCCAGATGCGCGGTGGCGCCGTCGAGCGTCACCGGCATCACGTTCATGCCGGGCGAGCCGATGAAATAGCCCACGAAGGTATGGCTGGGGCGCTCGAACAGCTCTGCGGGGGTGCCGATCTGCACGATCTGACCCTCGAACATCACCACCACCGTCTGGGCAAAGGTCAGCGCCTCAGTCTGGTCGTGGGTGACATAGACCATGGTGTAGCCAAAGCGCTTGTGCAGCTCCTTTAGCTGGCTGCGCAGCACCCACTTCATGTGTGGGTCGATGACGGTCAGCGGCTCGTCGAACAGAATGGCGTTGACGTCCTGCCGAACCAGGCCGCGACCGAGCGAAATCTTCTGCTTCTGGTCGGCGGTCAGTCCGCGGGCCCGCTTGTGTGCCCGGTCGGCCAGGCCGATTATTTCGAGGGTCTCGGTGACGCGCCGCTGAATATCGGCCTCGTCGACGCCGCGGTTGCGCAGCGGGAAGGCCATGTTGTCGAATACCGACATGGTGTCGTAGACCACCGGAAACTGGAACACCTGGGCGATGTTGCGACGTTCCGTGGGCAGGTCGGTCACATCCTGGTCGCCGAACAGGATGCGGCCGCGCGAGGGGGCGACCAGGCCCGAGATGATGTTGAGCAGGCTGGTCTTGCCGCAGCCGGATGGCCCGAGCAGTGCATAGGCGCCGCCATCGGCGAAGGTGTGATGCACTTCCTTGAGCGCGTAATCCTCGTCCCGCACGGGGTTGGACAAGTAGGAGTGACGGATGTGATCGAGAACGATACGGGCCATTGTTGTGCTCCTACGCCGCCATTGCCGTTGCCTGCCCCACGGCGCGACCTGCACCGTCGAACACCATCAGCAGGCGCGGATCTAGAAACACCTCAATCTCCTCGCCCACGGCGTAATTCTGCACGCCCGGTGTCAGCATGATCCAGTCGGCGCCGGCAAAGCGGAGATGGACAAAACTTTCCGATCCGGTGATTTCGAGCGCCGTCACCACTGCTCGCAGCGCCACGGCATCGGGAGCCGTCCGGCTGAGCGACAGGTGGTGAGGCTGGAAACCCATGGTGTATGCGCCATCGGCGATAGCATGCAGGGCATCGGTGGCCGGGAAGCTGACACCACCCTCAAGTGAGAAGGCACCGTTCGATTTGTGCATCGCCACGGTGTTGAGCGGCGGATCGGAAAAGGTTCGCGCGGTGATCAGGTCGGCCGGGCGGCGGAAAACCTCGATGGTGCGGCCAAATTGGGTGACGCGCCCTTCCGACAAAGTCGCCGTATTGCCGCCCAGCAGCAGGGCCTCGGAGGGTTCGGTAGTTGCGTACACAAAGATGGTGCCGCTCTCGGCGAAGATGCGTGGCAGTTCGGCGCGCAACTCCTCGCGCAGCTTGTAGTCGAGATTGGCTAGCGGCTCGTCGAGCAGCACTAGTCCGGCATTCTTGACGATGGCCCGGGCCAGAGCCGTTCGCTGCTGCTGCCCTCCCGACAGGTTCAGCGGGGTTCGGTCGAGATAGGGTGTCAGCTTCATCAGCGTCGCGGCGCGCTGCACGGCCTCATCGATGCTCTGGCGATCCGCCCCCGCCACCCGCATGGGCGAAGCGATGTTATCGTAGACCGTCATGGACGGGTAGTTGATGAACTGCTGGAACACCATGGCCACGTCGCGCTTCTGCGGCGACACGCCGGTGACATCGACGCCATCGACATGGATGGTGCCGCTGCTTGGCCGATCGAGCCCCGCCATGATGCGCATCAGGCTGGTCTTGCCCGATAGCGTCGGTCCCAGGAGCACGTTGAGCGTACCGCGCTCGAGCCGCAGCGAGATGTCGCTGAGATGGGTCTCGGCGCCGACCTGTTTGGTGATGTTACGCAGCTCGAGCATGGATTCTCCTATCCGGCCGCCGCGACGGGCTGGGGCATGAGGGTGGCAAGAAAGCTGTCGAGATCGGCCTTGGCGATGGCGCTGCCCAGCAGGCCCCGCTTGGTCCGGCGCCACAGGATATCGTCGCTGGTGACGGCCCATTCGTGGTCCACCAGGTAGCGGACTTCGGCTTCGTAGAGGTCGGCGCCAAAGTGGCGGCCGAGATCGGCATGGCTCGCGGCACCGTTCAGGATCTGCTCGGCCCGGGTGCCGTAAAGGCGGGCCAGCCGCGTGGCATGTGCCTGGTCGAGGAATGCATAGCGCTGCCTGATGCCGGCAACCAGGTCGCCAAAACCAGTGGGCGGGAAGTCTCCGCCCGGCAAAGCGACGCGCCGGGTCCAGGGTTTGCCGCGCGCACCGATCAGCGCTTCCACTTGTTCGAGCGTCGACTCGGCCAGGCGCCGGAAGGTGGTCAGCTTGCCGCCAAAGACGTTGATCAGCGCGGCCTTGCCGTCACCCCCGGCGCTCTTGAGCACATAGTCCCGCGTTGCCTCCTGGGCGCTGCTTGCACCATCGTCAAACAGCGGTCGCACGCCGGAATAGCTCCAGACGATGTCGTCGCGCGTTACCGGCCGGGCGAAATACTCGCTGGCGGCCTCGGTGAGGTAGCTGACTTCTGCATCGCTGATGCGAACATCCCCAGGGTCGCCCTGATAGTCCAAGTCGGTGGTGCCGATCAGCGTGTAGTCGGTCTCGTAGGGGATGGCGAAGATGATGCGGCCGTCGCTATTCTGGAACATGTAGCAACGGTCGTGTTCGTAGAGCTTGCGCACCACGATGTGGCTGCCCTGCACCAACCGCACATTGCGGGCGCCATTGTCACCCAGCGCTCCGGTCAGCACCTGGTCGACCCAAGGACCCGCGGCGTTGATCACCAGCCGCGCCTGCACGGTTTCGGTTGCCCCGCTCAGCCCGTCACGAATCACCACATGCCAGAGTGCTCCCTCCGGCCGGGCGGAGACCACCGCGGTGCGGGTGCGAATGGTGGCGCCGCGGTCCGCCGCGTCCCGTGCGGTCAGTGCCACCAGCCGCGCATCGTTGACCCAGCAGTCGGAATATTCGAAGGCGCGCCTGAACAGGGGTTTCAGCGGCGCACCAGCCGGATCGGTGCGCAGATCGAGGGTGCGGGTTGCCGGCAGCAGCTTGCGGCCGCCCAGGTGATCGTAGATGAACAAGCCAAGCCGAAGCAGCCAGGCCGGGCGGAGCCCCTTGTGATGCGGCAGCACCAGCCGCAGCGGCCAGATGATATGGGGCGCAGCGGCCCAGAGCACTTCGCGCTCGGCGAGCGCCTCCTGCACCAGGCGAAATTCGTAGTGTTCGAGGTAACGCAGCCCGCCATGGATGAGCTTGGTGGCGGCTGAAGAGGTGCCGCTCGCCAGATCATCCTTTTCGGCCAGCAGGACATCGTATCCCCGGCCAGCTGCATCGCGAGCGATGCCGCAGCCGTTGATGCCTCCTCCGATCACCACGATGTCGTGGATGCGCGCACTGCCCAACATTTCCTCCCGTCCCGGTCGCCGGTTTTCCGGTCTACAAGAACGATCGAAGGCTAGAGCGAAACCGAAACGAATGTCAATCGAAGAAGAAGCGCGCCTCAGTCATTCATTACCAAGCTACTGACACAGCACTCAAAAATCTTGCGCCGCCGCGGATGTCTCGATCAGGCGAACGCCGGACGCGGCCGCAATCGCGCGCACTGCGTCCAGCGCGCAGCGGTCGGTGACAAAGGTATCGACCTGCGAAAGATGGGCGATGCGTACGGGCGCGGTTCGTTCGAACTTGGTCGAGTCGGCTACCAGGATGACGTGACGGGCATTTTCGATGATGGCCTGAGCGACTTTCACCTCGCGATAGTCGAAGTCCAACAGCGCTCCGTCCGCGTCGATCGCCGAGGTGCCGATCACCGCATAGTCGACCTTGAACTGCTTGATGAAGTCGACCGCGGCCTCGCCGACCACGCCGCCATCCGAGCCTCGCACCACCCCACCGGCGATCACCACCTCGATGCCGCGATAGATGCGCATCCTGTTGGCAACATTGATGTTATTGGTGATCACCATCAGTCCGGAGTGATTCAGCAGCGCCTGGCTCACGGCCTCTGTCGTGGTGCCGATATTGATGAAGAGCGAGGCGTTGGACGGGATCAGGGCGGCTGTCGCATCGCCAATGGCTGCCTTCTCGGGCGCGGCTATCCGCCGGCGCGCTTCGTATTCGACATTCTCGACCCCGGAAGGAAACACGGCGCCGCCATGCGTGCGCGTCAGCACGCCATGGTCGCATAGTTCGTTGAGGTCCTTGCGGATTGTCTGCGCCGAGACACTGAACCTGGCGGCCAGAGCCTCCACGGTCACCTGGCCGTCCTGCCGGGCCAGTTCCACAATTTCGCCTCGCCGCCCGTCGAACATCGTGCCTCCCCGCCAATCCCGGTCATGCTCAGGATCAGTCTTTCGTTTTTCTTTGAATTCTCCCGCAAGCGAACCAATTCCGCAAGTGGTATGAGCCAACGAGGGAATCGCTGTCAGTGCGGTGGCGCTGAGAACGCGCGCTTGCACGACCGGCCCATCTGCCGGTCACGCCAATTCGTCCGGATTTGCGAGAACTTTTCGTCACTTAGCCCGTATCTAGTGGGACACCTATAGAAAGCGATCGCATGACCAAGAATATCTGGGCGGGAACGGCATGGATAACCGGCGCGGGCACCGGCATCGGGCGGGCGCTTGCCCTCGCTCTGGCGGCCCGCGGCATGACGGTGGTGGCCAGTGCCCGCACGGAAGCCGACCTGGCCTCGCTTGCGGCCGAGGCCGCAGAGGGGCCGGGCCGTATCATTCCCGTGCCGCTCGACGTTACCAACGAAGCAGCGGTGCAGGCGGCCGTCGCCCACATCGAAACGGAGGCGGGACCAATCGCACTCGCCATCCTCAATGCCGGAACCCATAGCGAGGTCAGCGCGCAGAAGTTCGATACGGTCGAGTTCACGCGCGTGATCAATACCAACCTGATGGGGGCCGTCTATTGCCTTGGCGCACTGCTGCCGGCAATGCGCGCGCGACGCTCGGGCCGCATCGCCGTGGTTTCCTCAGTGGCGGGGTATCGCGGCCTGCCAACTTCAGGTGCCTATAGCGCCAGCAAGGCGGCTCTCATCGCGCTCACCGAAGCGCTCAAGCCTGAGCTGGAGGGGGAAGGCGTCGAGATGACGCTGATCAATCCCGGCTTCGTGGATACGCCGCTGACCCGGCGCAACACCTTCCCCATGCCGTTCATGATCGACGCGGACGAGGCGGTCCGCAGCATTATCCATGGCCTGGAGCGCGACCGTTTCGAGATCGTCTTTCCCTGGCAGATGTCGATCCTGATGAAGCTGCTGGGCATCCTGCCCTATGCGCCGTTCTTTGCCGTCACCCGGCGTATGGTGCGCCGCCTATGATGGCTGCTATCGCCGGTGGGGATAGACGCGCAGGCCCTTGAGCAATAACCGGATCGCCTCCCAATGGATGGCAGCCGTTACCTTTAGGGTCATCAGCGGGTGGGCCAGCAGGGCCCGCGCCAGCGCGCCATCGGTCAGCGGCGCCCGGGCACCGGCAAAGGATGCGGTGAGCAGCGTGCCTTCCCCGTCCCGCTCGACAATGCCGACGCTTACCGTCTCGCCGGGCGGGCTGATGGTGAAGTTGTAAACGCAGTCCATCGGCATGAAGGGCGAAACGAAGAAGCGCTTGTCGCAGCTGTGGCGCACCACGCCCTCCCCGCCCGGCAGCACATAGGCATGCCGCTCGCCATGGGTGTTGTGGACCTCATAGATGATGGCGGCCAGCGTCTCGTCGGCGCGGTGGCAGAAATAGACCGTCAGTGGGTTGAATACATAGCCCAGCATGCGCGGATAGCAGAGGATGCGGATGGGGCCGTCGGCGGCCAGCCCGGCCTCGGCCAGGCGGGCTCCCACCCAGGGCCGCAGCTTGCCGCCATCACCATGGTCGGCTTCCCGGAAGCTCATCAGGCCCGGCCGGTTGATCTTGAGCAGGCGCAGCGACAGCGCGGGCAATTCGTCGAGGTCGAGCAGCAGCGAAAACACGCGGTAGCTCAGCCGGTGTCGCCTGGGACGAAGCCGCTTGTGGGCGACTACTCCATCATAGATGGCGCTCGCTCTCATTCGGCGGCCAGCAGCATGGGAGGCGCGGCGATGCGCCCGGCGGGCGCCTGCCAGGGCCGCGTGACGCCGAAGCGCTCGGCGACGGCCAGACCCGATTGCAGCGCATCCTCGTGGAACCCATAGCCGAAGTAGCTGCCGCAGAACCAGGTGCCGTGCCGGCCCTGGAGCTTCCAGAGGTCATTCTGTGCGCTCAGCGCCTGCTGGTTGAAGAGCGGATGTTCATAGTCGAATGTCCGCATGATGCTCTGCGAGCGGGGCTCGCGATGCGGATTGAGGGTCACGAATACCGGGTGACGGCGATCGAGATTCTGCAGCCGGTTCATCCAATAGGTCACGCAGAGGGCGTGGTCATCCGACCCTCTCGCAGCTCCGATATAGTTCCAGCTGGCCCAGACATGACGGCGCTTGGGCATCAGCGTCACGTCGTCATGCAGCACGGCGCGGTTGGCGGTGTAGGAGAAGGCGCCCAGCACCTGGCGCTCATCGGCGTCCGGGTTGTCCAGCAGGCGCAGGGCCTGGTCGGCATGGGTGGCGATCACCACGTCGGTGAAGACGTCGCGATTGCCGTTCACGTCTTCGATCGTGACCAGCCCGCCCTGGCGATGCACGCTGCGCGCCTCCTGCGCCACCGTGACCCGGTCGCCGAAATCGTGCATCAGCGCGGCCACATAGCTGCGGCTGCCGCCCTTGACGGTGCGCCAAAGCCTGCGGCGACCGACCTTGAACAGTTCGTGGCTCGAAAAGAACCGTACGAAAGCCTGCATGGGAAAGCCGCGGATCGCCTCGGCCGAGCTGGACCAGATTGCCGCGCACATGGGCAGCACGTGCAGGTCGACCAGATCTTCGGAATAGCCATGCAGCGACAGGAACTCGCCCAGCGTCATTCCCTCGATTTCAGGACTGTCCAGCAGGCTCTCGGCGTGGCCGTAGAAGCGCATGATATCGGTCAGCATCTGCCAGTAGCCGGGCCGGGCCAGGTTGCGCTTCTGGCCGACAAGTCCCCGCAGGTCACTCGAATATTCGAACTGCCCCTCGCCCACTGAAGCCGCGAAGGACATGTGCGTGCTCACGCTGGGGACGTTGAGGTGATCGAGCATCGCCACGAAGTTGGGATAGTTCGCTTCGTTATAGACAATGAACCCGGTATCCACGGCCAACCTGCCCGCCGGCGTTTCCACGTTCACGGTATTGGCGTGGCCGCCCAGCCGAGCCTCCCTTTCATACAGCGTCACCTCGTGCTGCCGGCTCAGCAGCCAGGCAGCCGACAGGCCGGCAATGCCAGCCCCGATCACGGCGATACGACGATTGTGGGTGAGATCGGGACGCTGGGTGTGCTGCACGGTGAGGGCAATCCTGTTCGGAGTATTGTGGAACAAGCTACGAAGCGCGCCCTTGCCGAGTTTCAGAGTTTCGGCCTTGTTTTGCCGGTTTGTGTCGGATTGTTCGGTTGGCCCTCTACCCGCCTCATGCGAGCATGACCCTGCCGATATCCGGAGCGAAACCATGCCTCATCCCGTCATTGCCTATCTCGGCTCAGCCGCTGCCTTCTTTGCGCTGGACTTCATCTGGCTGAGCCTGGCCGTGCCGCGCCTCTACAAGCCACTATTGGGTACAATGCTGCGCGACAGCCCGAACCTGCCGGTCGCGGCCGCCTTCTACCTGGTCTATGTGGTGGGACTGGTCGTCTTTGCCGTGCTGCCCGCCAACGCATCGGGTTCCTGGCTGACCGCGCTGGGCCTGGGAGCGCTACTGGGGCTGGTTGCCTATGGAACCTACGATTTCACCAACCTGTCGACCATGCGCGACTGGCCGCTTTTGGTCAGTATCGTCGACTTGGTCTGGGGCATTACGGTCAGCGCCGTTGCTGCCGTTGCCGGCTATACGGCATTGCGGGCATTCGCCAACTGAGGCGTGGCGGCAAGGATTTCGTGGCCAACACTCACCCGGCTGTGAGCGCGGCTACCGCAGCGGCGATAGCAATCCGGTTACGGGATCCACCAGGTAGTCCACGGCGTAACCCATTCTGCCGTCGGCAAAATTGACGGAGACTATGTCTGCGTCGCCGTCGCGGTAGGCTTCGACATTCTGGTATATCTGCGTCATGACAGCGCCGGCACTGCAGAGATCATCATCCGCGAATGCGATCTCCTGATCGACCTGCGCCGTGGCCCGGTTGATGACCTGCAGTCGTTCCATGCAGATGCCTGCATCGGTCTGCGTATAGAGACCTGAGAACCTGTGGGAAGTGGTGGCGTGCCAGAACGGGATGGCGACCGTTCCGGTAATGGCGCCCGCTCCGGTGTCGTCAAGGCTGGCAACCTGCTTCAGCTTGACGGAATGGCTTTCGCCGCCGACCTGCCAGGTGCCGCTGACGTTGCGCAGGTCGATATCGAGGACAATGGGGCAACCAGACGTATCGACTGGGGTTGCTGATCCCTGGACCAGTATCCTCTCGAATTCCGCGTCGTCCTCTATCTCGCAAAGCTCAAGCCTGCCGTCGCGGTTGTGGCCATAGATGACCACCGGCTTGTTCTCGCCTTCGACAAAGTAGCTACCCTCGACCGTGATGCCGCTGCCGAACTCGTAGATCTGCAGCGACAGGTGAACCACGGCCGGCCCGACCGCCCCCTGGTAGTTCTCCACGCGATACCAGCCGGCCGCCGCATTCTGGCTAAGCAGCAACAGGGCGCCGAGCGCCACGGCAATTCTCTTCATTGCGAAATGTCCACGATCTCGAGATCCTGCTCGCCCAGGGTCACGCTGTCGCCCACGGCCTTGCCCGCGAGGGCTCTGGCGATAGGTGATACATAGGAGATTGAACCGGCTGCGGGGTCCGCTTCGTCCTCCCCCACGATACGATAAGTTTGCCTGCGACCGCCGTCGCGCGTGAAGGTGACCTCGGCGCCGAAAGCCACTGTGTCGCCCGTCGGTGCGGGCACAAGCTGGGCGGTCCTGAGTCTTTCGGTCAGATAGCGCAGGTCACGTAGCGGGCCCGCTGCCTGCCGCCGCCGCTCATTCACATCCTCGACGAGCGATGCGGCTTCATAGGCCTGGCGAGCCTGGTCGAGTTGCTGCGCAAGCGCCTTCATGCCTGCTGCCGTCACCAGGTTCGGGTGCACGGAAATCGGGCGATCGGGCAACTGGGTTTCCGCGGCCGTTTCGGCACTGTCTTCCTTGGTAAAGGCTACGCTCACTCTGGCCATCTCCTGCGGGGCGGTTCCCCCTGTTCTTCCCACATAATCCAGCCCGCGCCAAATCACCCGGGCGGTACCGGGACGGCCGATTGCGGCCCTAGAATCCGCCCCTGTCCACCGGCAATTGCGTGGTCGCCATCACCAGGGCGTCGAACAGGGCCGCCGCGACCGGATCGGCGCCCGGCGCTTCCCGCGTCAGGCGGAAGGTGGTGGCGACCACCCCGCCCCGGCCGACCCGCTTCTCGCCGATGATCGCCGCCGGCTTATGCACCCAGCCCACAACTACGCCGGCGTGGACGTTGTTGCCGAATTCCCAAGGCCGGAAGCCCGTCAGCAGGTGGTGCGGCACGACGCCCGAGAAGCTCAGGTCAAGGATCGGGCCACCGGGAATGCCGGCAAAGGGACCATCGCGGCGGATCCAGGAGAAACCCGCGATCCAGTCGCCACGCCAGATGGTTCCTTCGCGTTCCACCAGGCTTATGCCCGGCAGATGCTGATCGAGGCTGGGACGGAATTTCCTGCCATCGGCGACAATGCTGCGATGCGGCAGTTCGCCATCGGGCATGTCGGTGCGCAGGTTCCAGTTGGTTCTGACGGAGCCATCGGCAAGGATGAGGAAGCGCCCGCCCGCCTTCATCACCTCGACATCGGCGCCATCGGCGGCATGGCAGAGCACGATGTCCGCCTCGCCGGCCGGAACGACGCGGTAGCCCAAGTCGGAAGCATAGGCGGCCAGGCCGGCATCTGCCGCGGCGATGCTCGGCAGGCCTGCCGTGTCGCGCCTCGCATAGAGGGCGATATCACAGGCGTTGCGCGCGACGACCGAGCCACCGGCCTCGAGCACGAAGTCGAGCCTTGCCATGCGGCTCGCGCCGGTGGCCGGGAGGTCGAGCCCGAGCGTGCCGGGGCTGGTGACCGAGACCGGGCCAGCGGCCGGGACGGCTATCGATCCCGTCGCGTCGCCGCTCCAGCGCAGGATGGCGCCTGCCGGCAGAGCATTGCCACCCGTGGCCACGCTGATGTCAATATCGAGCGTTTCGTCGAGATAGGCCGAATAGCGTTTTGGCCGCGGCACAATGACCATGTCGGTATTGATCTGGGCGAAGACGTCGTGGAACACGCGCGGATTGCGTTCGATGTCCATCAGGCCATTGGCCTCCCAGTGGACGTCGGTCAGTTCGGTGATGACATAGCCCATGATCGAGGGATGCAGCCGCATCTGCTCGATCTGGTAGCGCAGGTTCATGAATTGGTACCACTGCACGTTTTCGATGAAGCCATCGAACGAGCCGAAGGTGCGGTCGAGGTCGAGCGCGGCGAAGCGCTCCTCGATGCCGTGCGGCAGCGCCACGCCGTCGCCCCAGAGCGAACCGGTTTCGAACCAGTTGGGCTCGCCGCCGTCTGCGCGGCGGAGCTTCTTGGGGTCAGGCAGGCCCCAGACGCCGAATTCGGAGACGACCAGCGGCTCGTCGCCGCGCCGTTCGGCGTCGCCGAGTGGCGAAAAGGTCCAGTCAGCGCCGGCAGCGAATTGGGCGGTGATGTCGTCCCATTCCTGGCGGCGCTCGGGTACCGACCGGTAATAGTGATAGTCGTTGAGGTCGGTCTTCATGTGGAAATTGGGGAAGCAGGCCGAGTTGTCGACCACCAGGCGAGTCGGGTCTTCAGCCTTGAGCCAGTCGTAGCTGTCCTTGAGCCATTGGCGGTGCTCGGCATTCTCCACCAGCCGCGTGCCCCAATCCTCGTTGATCAGCGTCCACGCGATGATCGAGGGATGATTGCGGTCGCGCTTGAGAATGCCTTGCATGGTCTCGCGCATGCGATCGGCCGACTTGCTGGTGAAGCTGGCAACGTTGGGCACTTCGGTCCAGACCAGCAGGCCCAGCCGGTCGGCGACGTCATAATAGCGCGGGTCCGGCACCTTGATGTGGCAGCGCAGCAGATTGAGGCCGAGATGCTTGGCCCTGCGGGCCTGATCTTCCAGGAATTCCAGCGAGGGCGGCGTGTAGATGCCATCGGGATAATAGTCCTGGTCTAGGGCGCCACGGAGGTAGATCGCCTCGCCATTGAGCAGCACCTGGCCGCCCTTGGCCTCGATGGTGCGGAAGCCGAAGGTCTCGATCACCTTGTCGGTGCCCATATCGACAACGAGCGAATAGAGGTTCGGTGTATCGGGGGACCAGAGCCTGGGGCCGGCTACGGACAGGGTGGCGGAGACCTGGCTACCGGCCGTCGCGCTGGCCTTCGCCACGACGGCTCCATCCGCATCGAGCACCGAAAGTTGCACGGGCATGCCGACGCTCGGGGCCGAAAGGGCCAGGTCGACGAACACCTTGCCGTCCATCCCGGCAACGATCGCCACGTCCTCGACATGGCGCGGATCGCGCGCCTCCAGCATCACCGACTGCCACAGGCCACCGATGCGGCCATACCAGCTCATCTTGCCGTGTGGAACTTCGCCGAAGGGATGGTCGGGATAGGCGCGGTGATCGGCCGACGGCATGGTGACGCGCATTTCGAGCTCATTCTGCGCCCTGAGCGCCGAAGCCGGCAGCACGATTTCGAACGGCAGGAAGGCACCCTCATGGCTGCCGACGGGCTGACCATTCAGCAGCACTTCGCAGAAATAGCTGACGGCCCCGAACTGCAGCGCCAGTTCCTGGCTGTCCCAGCCCTGGGGCAGGGCAAAGCTGCGCTTGTAGACGGCGCGCCCGCTGGTATCGACGAGGTCCGAAAACTCCGCCTGCCACGGACCGGGCACATGCGCCTCGCGCCACGGTCCGTCCTCGTGCCGGAACTGCCAGACCCCATCCAGCCACAGGCGGCGACGTGCACCCGTTTCCGTGTCCGCTACTCCTGCCGGCACCGCGTGCTCCATCCCATCCTCGCCAAATTCAAAAGCCATCAGCTACTTAGCAACGGCCGGCGCTTACATACAAGACCGCAACCGGACCGTTGATCCAGCCGGAATTGCTGATAGACATATCGCCATGTCAGCACCAATTTACCGCGATCCGATTGCCGACGGGGCAGCGGACCCCACCGTGATCCGCAAGCAGGGCACCCACGAGTGGTGGATGTTCTACACCAATCGCCAGCCCGCGGCGGACGGCCCCCTGTTTACCTGGATACATGGCTCGCCGATCGGTGTAGCCGTAAGCACCGATGACGGCGCGAGCTGGCATTATCGCGGCACGGTGGCAGGGCTGGACGATCCCAGGGATGCCGGACAGCGCAATACGCACTGGGCGCCGGAGGTGATCTGGGCGGAAGGCCAGTATCACATGTGGCTCAGCTACATTCCGGGCGTGCCGGACAACTGGCCCGGCGTGCCGCGCACGATCACGCATTTTACCAGTCCCGACCTCGAGAACTGGACGCGGGTTGGACCGCTGGTGCTCAACGGGCCAAGGGTGATCGATGCCTGCGTGCTCAAGTGCCCGGATGGGCTGTGGCGCATGTGGTACAAGGACGAGGATGCCGGTTCGAGCACCTGGAGTGCTGTCAGCACGGACCTGTATGAATGGCGGCAGGAGGGGTTGGTATTGCCCGGCTCGCCGGACGGGCCGCCGCATGAAGGGCCCAATGTGTTCGTGCTGGGCGGGTGGCATTGGCTGATCGTCGATGAGTGGCGTGGCCAGGGCGTGTACCGGTCGAACGATGCCGTGAATTGGACGCGGCAGGGGCTGATCGCGGACCAGCCGGGGGCCGACCCGATGGACCGCCGGTTTGCCCGGCATGCCGATGTGGTGGTCGTGGGCGACCACGCGGCGATGTATTATTTCACCCACCCCGAATGGGAAGAGACGCGCGACAAGGCCGGGCCGCCGGATGTGGCGGCGCGCAAGACGGCAGTGCACCAGGGGCGGTTGACCGTGGTGGACGGCGTGCTGGTGTTCGAGCGAGATGTGCCGGCCGGAATGGCGCTGCTCAGGGCCTGATCAACGCGCGGAAGGGCGCTCGAACAGGATCGAGGGGCGTTCCTTGTAGGTCGTGCGGGCATATTCGGTGTAGCCGAGCCGCGCGGCCAGCCGCAGTGATGGTGCATTGTCTGGATCAATCAGGCAGACGGTGCGGGGCATGGACTGGTCGGCCCAATCGAGGACAGAGCTGAGCGCCTCCTGGGCCAGTCCCCTGCCCTGGAATTGCGGCAGCATGGCCCAGCCCGCCTCGGGGGCATCGCCCTGGGATGGTTCGATGTCCCGGTGAAAATCGGCGAGGCCGAATTCGCCGACAAGTTCGCCTGTCGCCCGGTCCGTGGCGAGGAAATAGCCGTAACCAAGTAGCTGCCAATGACCAGCATAGCGCAGGAGGCGGGACCAGACTTCTTCGGGCGTGCTGGGACGGCCGCCAATGTAGCGCGTCACATCAGGGTCAGCCCAGAGCGTGCAGCAGGCAGGGAAGTCGGCGGCCGCGTGGGCGCGGAGCACGAGGCGGTCAGTCGTCAGAACGGGCGCGGTCGTGCGGCTCGCCATGAGATTTTCGCCCAGATCTGTCAACCGCCCGCGACCGCCGTTCGGGGCATGTCGGACAGGATTTCGGCCACCCCATTGCGAATGATGACGATCTCTTCCAGGCGCAGGCCGAACTGGCCCTGCAGGTAAATGCCGGGCTCGATGGAGAAGACCATACCCTCTTCGAGCACTGTGTCTGACGTCGCGGTGATGTAGGGCGTCTCGTGGATGTCGATGCCCAGGCCATGGCCGGTGCGGTGCAGGAAATTGGGGCCGTAGCCAGCCGCGGTGATGATGTCGCGGGCGGCCTTGTCGACATCCCTGGCTTTTGCGCCGGGCCTGGCGGCGGCGATGGCGGCTTCGACGGCACGGTCGAGGACCGAGTGGATTTGGCCGAAGCCTTCGGGGGCCGTGCCGAAATAGCCCACACGGGTCATGTCGGAGGGGTAGCCATGGATGCGGCCGCCGGTGTCGATGAGGACGGCATCGCCGGCCTTGAGCTGGGTCTCGCCGGTATGGTGATGCGGGAAGGCGCCGTTGGGACCGAAGCAGACCGAGCAGAATTCGGTGGTGGCGCCATTGGCCTTGTAAAAATCGCGGATGACGGTGGCGACTTCGTATTCGGTAATGTCGGGGCGCAGGGCGGCGAAGCCGGCGGCCATGGCGGCATCGTTGAGGACGGCGCTCTTCTTGAGCGCATCGTATTCGGCATCGTCCTTGCGGGAGCGGAGATAGCCGACGGTGTCGGTGGTAAAGCGCCTCGTGGCGCCGCCAAGAGCGTCGAGTACGAGCAGCGCGAAATCAGTCCGCATGGTTTCGTCGAGGACGATGGAAGGGGCAGCCGGCACTCCGGTGGCAGCGAGCAGTTCGGCCAGTGCGGCATCGGGACCGTCGGCATCGGCCCATGGGAAGAAGGGCAGATCGGTGTGCTGGCGGGCGCTGTCGACATTGAGTGCGGGCATGAGGAAGCCGGCGAAGGTCGGGCTCACCATCAGCAGCACCGGGCGCTCATCGCCGTGCGGCGAGAGATCGGCCAGGTAGAGCATGTGGCTGGAGGGTCCGATGACCACGAGATCGGTCTTGGTGGCAGCCATCCGGGCGCGGAGGTTGGCCATGCGAGTGGTGAGGGTGGGGTTCATGGGGGCTCGGATGATTGGAGACTTCGCGGTTCAGCAAAATCGATCGTCACCCTCGGGCTTGACCCGAGGGTGACGGCCGGTGGGTCGGAAAGATAGGAGCCGGGCCGGAGGGACACTAACCCGGCTCCTTGTGCGGCAGCAGCTTGGGCTTGCTGCCGCGGTGCGGGATTATTGCTTAGTTACAAGGCGGTAGTACACGAAGTCGGAGGTGGCGCCGTTGACGTAGCCTTCGACATTGTTGGCCATGGCAATGGTCAGTGCGGCCTGGAACATGATGACGATCGGTGAGGACGCCTGGGCTTCCTTCTGGATCTCGATATAGGCCTCGTTGCGCTTGGCCTGATCGGGTTCGGCGAGGGCAGCGGTGACCTTCGCGTTCAGCTCCTCCGGCACGGCCCAGGCGTTCCGCCATGTGGTGGTGGCGGTGTAATTGTCATCGGCATTGTTGGAGTTATAGGCAAAGGCCTTGGCATTGGAATGCGGGTCCATGAAGTCAGGGCCCCAGTACAGCAGCATGGCCTGGTGGGTACGCTCGCGATATTTGGTGATGACCTGGGCGCCAGTGCCGGGCAGGATTTCGAAGTTGATGCCGGCTTCGGCAAAGGTGGCCTGCAGCGACTGCGCCATATCGGTGAACGGGGTGGCGTTGATCACGTCGAGGGTGACATCGATCGGCGTGGTGATGCCGGCATCGGCCAGGATCTGCTTGGCCTTTGCAACATCGTAGGTGAACGGCGTCTCGTCATAGGAGCCGGGGAAGCCCTTGGGCCAGAAAGCCTGGTGGATTTCCATCTGCCCCTTGAGGAAGGACTGGGTCATCCCGTCATAGTCGACGAGGTAACGGGCGGCTTCCCAGACGGCCGGCGGGGTCAGCGACTCTTCCTTCTGGTTGAAGGAGAGGAAGTGGACGGCGGCCTGCGGATAGGTCTCGACCTTGACGGTATCCGCCGGGAGGCCGGCGATCTGGTCGGGCGTCAGGTTCTTGGCGATATCGACGTCACCCGAGGTCAGCAGCAGCTGCTGGGTGGCGGCTTCGGCGACGTGGCGGATGATGACCGAAGCCATGGCCGGCGCGCCCTTGAAATAGGTCGGGTTCGCGGTAAGGCGGACGATTTCTGCAGGACGATAATCGGTCAGCACGAAGGGGCCGGAGCCGGCCGAGTTGGTGTTGAGCCAGGCATTGCCCCAGTCGTCGCCCTCGACATGCTGGGAGACCAGCACTTCGTCGACGATGGAGGCCGGGCGGGCGGCCAGCACGTTGAGCACGAAGGCGGAGGAGAAATCGCCCTCGTATTTCACCACGACCTTGCCATCGGCAATGGTGACCATGGCGTCGATATTCTCGGGGGTCCAGCCGAGCTGGGTCAGGATGAAAGCCGGGGTGAGGTTGAGCGTCACCACGCGCTTGAACGAGAACAGCACGTCCTCGGGGCGGACCGGATTGCCGGAGGCAAAGGTCGCGCCATCGCGCAGGGTGAAGGTGATGGTCTTGGCGGCGTCGTCGGCCACCCATTCTGAGGCGAGGCCGCCGACGAGCGTAGTTGTATCCTCAGCCTCGTATTGCACCAGGCGATCATAGACGTTGGTGTTGATCTCGCCCGAGGTGAACTCATAGGCCTGGGCCGGGTCGAGCGCGACGATGTCGTCGATGTTCTGGGCGATGACCAGGGCATCGGCAGGGGTGGCGGCATAGGCGGCGACACTGCCCAGAGGCAGGGCCAGCGCCGTGGCCAGCAAGGCGGCACGGAACGTTTTCATCAGCGTTTCTCCTGTTTGACGATTTTCTTGTTTTTCGCCGGCTTGGGAAAACCGGGGTTGGCAACCGCTGCGACCTGCCGACTAGGCTTGGCCGAGGAGCGGAACAGCGCGAGCGTGCCGGTCCAGAGAAGGCGCGCCGGTTGATCGGTGTGGTTTGACCATGAATGGGGGCGGTTGCCGCGGAAATGCAGGCTATCGCCCGCCCGCATCAGCATTTCCTCGCCATCGAGGCGCTGGGTGATAGCGCCTTCCAGCACATAGAGAATTTCCTCGCCCTCATGCGCCACTGTTTCAGAGCGGTAGCCCGGCGGCACCGTCATCACGAAGCTCGAAAGCTGGTTGCCGGGGAAATCGGCGCCCAGACGTTCATAGATGATGGAGGAGCCATCGACGGAGAAGCGGTTGCGCTCGCCAGCGCGGGTCAGCGCATTCTGCGCCGTCGGGGCGGAGACGAAATAGTCGATGCCGACGCCGAGCGCGCGGGCAATCTGCGCCAGCGTGCCGAGCGAGGGGGTGGCGTGGTCGCGCTCGACCTGGCTGAGATAGCCAACGGAGACTTCGGCAGACTTGCCCAGCGCCTCGAGCGTCATATGCTGCTGGCGGCGACGGGCGCGGATCAGGGCGCCCACCTTGGGGTGCCCTTCCGTCTCAGCCTTAGTCAATGCTTCGCCTGCCATCCGCTTCCACCAAAATTTTTTTGATATAAGCAAAGTTTTCTGTATGGTGGAAGCGAAATGTGAGGGCCTTCACAGTCTGCGAGAGAGTCATCTTGCAGGCCGAGAGTCTTGTTTTCTCTGGAGATTTTTCGCGTGAGCCTGGAGCCGCAGATTGCCATGTCGCCCACCCCCGTTGCGCCTAGCCGGCGCAAGTGGGGCCGTGGTCTTTCGGCGACAGTGGGCTTTGTGGCGACGGTTTTCCTCACCTTTCTGGGCCTGCTGGCCATCACCTTCTTCATCGGGCGCGTGATCCCGATCGACCCGGTGCTGGCCGTGGTCGGTGACAGGGCCAGCAACGAGGTCTATGAGGCGGCGCGGGTGGCGATGGGCTTGGACCAGCCGCTGCCGGTTCAGTTCTTCCACTATGTGGTCAATGTGTTCTCGGGCGATCTCGGACAATCGGTCAGCACCGGACGGCCGGTTGTGGAGGACCTCAGCCGCTTCTTTCCGGCGACGCTGGAAATGGCCACCATCGGCATCATCATCGGGGTAGCACTCGGGGTGCCGCTGGGGGTGATCGCGGCGAGCCGGCAGGGCTCGGTGATCGACCAGATCATCCGGGTCGTGGGGCTATTGGGCTATTCCATGCCGGCCTTCTGGCTGGGGCTGGTGGGACTGGCGCTGTTCTATGCGCGGCTGCGCTGGGTCGGCGGGCCGGGACGGCTGGACATCTTCTATGACGGGCTGGTCGAGCCGGTGACTGGGCTCCTGCTCGTGGACAGCCTGATCAAGGGCGAGTTCGAGATCTTCTGGAATGCGGTCCATCACCTGATCCTGCCGGCATCGGTGCTGGGCTTTTTCAGCTTGGCCTATATCGCGCGGATGACGCGGTCGTTCATGCTCGACCAGCTCAGCCAGGAATTCGTCACTACGGCGCGGGTCAAGGGCGTGCCGGAGCGCGTGGTGATCTGGCGGCATGCGTTCAATCCCATCCGCGTTCCGCTCATCACGGTGATCGGGCTGAGCTATGCGGGGCTGCTGGAAGGGTCGGTCATGATCGAGACGGTGTTTTCGTGGCCGGGGATCGGCAATTACCTCACGACGGCTTTGCTCAACGCCGACATGAATGCGGTGCTGGGTTCGACGCTGGTCATCGGGGCGGTGTTCATTTTCATCAACAAGATCAGCGACGTGCTGTATCGCGTTCTGGACCCGAGGGCGCGGTGATGGCAACACGCGACTGGCTGCTCGACGATTCCCCGTCCTCGCGCTGGCAGGCCAATGCCGGGCGGGCTTATCGGGTGTTTACCGCTCTCCTCCGCAATCCGCTTTCGGTGGTGGGCGGGGTGATCATCATCGTTCTCATCCTGACGGCGATCCTTGCGCCCTGGCTGGCGCCCTACTCCGCCACCGGGCAGGACCTGGCCAACCGGCTGGCGCCGCCTTCGAGCCTGCACTGGATGGGCACCGATGAGCTGGGGCGGGATATCTTTTCGCGGGTGATCTGGGGCAGCCAGATCACGCTGACCATCGTGCTGCTGGTGGCGCTGATCTCGGCGCCACTCGGCCTGCTGGTCGGCGCCGTATCCGGCTATTTCGGCGGCTGGACCGACCGGCTGCTGATGGGCTTCACCGATATCTTCCTGTCGATGCCCAAGCTGATCCTGGCGCTGGCCTTCGTGGCGGCGTTGGGGCCCGGCATCAACAACGCGATCATCGCCATCGCCATCACCTCGTGGCCAGCCTATGCGCGGATTGCGCGGGCGGAGACGCTGACGATCCGTAACGCGGAGTTCATTGCCGCAGTGCGGCTGCAGGGCGCGAGCCCGCTACGGGTGATCGTGCAGCATGTGCTGCCTCTGTGTACGAGTTCGATGATCATCCGGGTGACGCTCGATATGGCCGGGGTAATCCTCACCGCCGCGGGCCTGGGCTTTATCGGTCTGGGCGCGCAGCCGCCGCTGCCGGAATGGGGCGCGATGATCTCGCGCGGGCGGACATTCATCCTCGATCAGTGGTGGGTGGCGACGATGCCGGGGTTCGCCATCATCATTGTCAGCCTCGGGTTCTGCTTCCTCGGCGATGGGCTGCGCGACGTGCTTGACCCCAAGAGCGAGGGCAAGTGATGGCGCCCATGCTTGAAGTCAAGAACCTGCGCGTCAGCTTCCCCACCCATCGCGGGCGGGTCGAGGTGGTGAAGGGGATTTCGTTCGATCTCGGGCGGGAACGCCTGGGGATCGTGGGCGAGAGTGGGTCGGGCAAGTCGATGACGGGCCGGGCTATCCTCAAGCTGATCCGCAAGCCGGGGCTGGTGACGGCGGACCGGCTGGCGTTCGAGGGTGTGGACATTCTCCGCCAGAGCGAGAAGCAGATGCGCTCGATCAGGGGCGCACGCATTTCGATGGTGATGCAGGACCCCAAGTTCTCGCTGAACCCGGTCATGACTGTCGGCGAGCAGATCGCCGAAGCCTTGGTGACGCATGAGAAGCTGCCGCGGCGCGAAGTCAATGAGCGCATCCTGACCATGCTGGAAGCAGTGCGGATCAACGATCCGAAGCGCGTGGCCGGACTGTACCCGCATGAGGTTTCGGGTGGCATGGGGCAGCGGGTGATGATCGCCATGATGCTGATCCCCGGACCCGAGCTGCTCATCGCCGACGAACCGACTTCGGCGCTCGACGTGAGCGTGCAGGCACAGGTGCTCGACATCATCGACGATCTGGTGACGACCAAGGGCATGGGGCTGATCCTGATCAGCCACGACCTGAACCTGGTCAGCCGCTATTGCGACCGCATCCTGGTGATGAATTCGGGCACGGTGGTAGAGGAATGCGCGGCGGGCGAACTCGATAGCGCCCGGCATCCCTACACACGCGGACTGCTGGCGGCGATGCCGACCATTGATGAGAGCCGGGATGAACTGCCCGTGCTGGACCGCAGCCAATGGGCGGGCACATGAGCGCGATCAGGCTTTCCAACCTCGATATTTCCTATGGCGACACCAAGGTGGTGCATGGGGTCAATCTCGACATCGCCGAGGGCGAAAGCTTTGCCCTGGTGGGCGAGAGCGGCTCGGGCAAGTCGACCATATTGCGGGCCATTGCCGGGCTGGCGCCGGATTGGACAGGCGGCATCTCAGTGCTCGGCCAGGCGCGCAGCCATGGGGTGGATCGCGCGGTGGCGCGACAATGCCAGATGGTGTTCCAGGACCCTTATGGCTCGCTGCATCCGCGCAAGACCATCGACGCGACGCTGAGTGAGCCGCTGGCCATCCATGGGGTGGGGAACCGGGGCAAGCGGGTCGAGGCTATGCTAAAAGCCGTGGGGCTGGACCAGCGATTCCGGTTCCGCTTTCCGCATCAGCTTTCCGGTGGACAAAGGCAGCGCGTGGCGATCGCCCGGGCGCTGATGCTGGAACCCAAAGTGCTGCTGCTGGACGAGCCGACTTCGGCGCTGGACGTTTCGGTGCAGGCCGAAATCCTCAACCTTCTCAAGCGCTTGCGGCGGGAACAGGGCCTGACATTCCTGCTGGTGACGCACAACTTGCCGGTGGTGAGCTTTCTGTGCGACCGGCTGGCCGTGATGCGGCACGGGCGGGTGGTGGAGGTGGCGGATGTGGACCTGCTGCGCAGCGGCCAGCTCGTCGAGCCCTATTCAAGAGAATTGCTGGCGGCCACGGAAGGTCGAGCCGGCGTGATTGCCTAAGGACACTATTGATGACTGAGCATTTTGACGCCATCGCGCGGTTCGATGCGGCCATCGCCGAGGCCAAGGGGGCCGACGCGGCCTTTGCGGCGCTACAGGCGCTGGCCGAAGAGACCGTTGGGGTGAAGCTCTTCACTTTCATGACGGTGGACATGGAGGCCGAGGTGGCCCGGCGCGCCTATACGAGCGACGCTGCGAACTATCCGACGTCGGGGACCAAGCCGATCCGCTACGATTCCTGGTTCGATATCGTCCACAAGCAGCGGCAGTATTTTGTCGCCAATACCATTGCCGACATCGCCAAGGTGTTTCCCGATTATGAGCTGATCGACTCGCTGGGATGCCAGTCGGTGGTAAACATGCCGGTGGTGCTGGGCGGGGAACTGGTGGGAACCGTCAACATGCTCGATGTCGAGGGTTACTATACGCCCGAACGCGTGGCCCTTATCCGCGAGGTGCTGGCGGTGCCGGCGAAGTTGGCTGCGCTGGTGGCGCGGGGGTAGGCGTTCCATAACGCACGTCGTCACCCTCGGGCTTGACCCGAGGGGCCTTCACTTAACGATCTCACCGCAAGTGTAGAACCCTCAGGGCAAGCCCGAGGGTGACGCGCGGTGGGAGGGAGACTTGGTGCCACTATCTCGTGGTTGGCTCACCTGGAGGTCCAAGCACCCTACCCTGCCTGCGCCATCAGGCTGGCATTCCCCCCTGCTGCCGTGGTGTCGATGCAGACATGGCGTTCCACCAGCAGGCGCGCGCCATCCTCCGCGCTGGTCAATAGCGGGATGATGGCACCGTCACGCGCGCTGAGGGCGATACGAATGGCGCGGAGGGTGGCGTCGTCGCCGAAGCAGGCGACAGCATCAAAGCTGTCGGCGTGGGCCAGGGTATCGAGATCGAGCTCGGCCAGGATGGCCGTATTGCCCAGCGTCGCGGCGATGATGGCCTGTGCCTGCTGGTCGGCGGCTGATGGGCCGAGGCAGAGGACGGCGCCGCGCGGGCTCACATGCATGATATTGCTCTCGCCGGTTGGCCCCGGCAGCGGCAGAGGAGCGCGCTGGGTTTCGCCATGGCCGAGGGTGAAGCGCGGCAGGTAATGCGGGCCGCCGGCCTTGGGACCCGTGCCCGATAGGCCTTCGCCACCGAAGGGCTGGGAGCCGACCACGGCGCCGATCTGGTTGCGATTGACGTAGATATTGCCCGCGCGAACGGTGTTCGAGACCTGACGGACACGCGAGGAGATGCGGGTGTGCAGGCCGAAGGTGAGGCCGTAGCCCGACGCGTTGATGGCGGCGATCACTGCATCGAGTTCGTCGGCACGGAAGGTGGCGACGTGCAGGACGGGACCGAAGATCTCTTCCTTGAGGGCTTCGATTCCGCTGACGCGGAGGACGGTGGGCAGAACGAAGGTTCTGCGCTCCGAACCCATCGGGTCAGGCCCGAGGGCAGGCTCTCGTGGTTCGACACGCTCACCATGAGGCTCTCCCAGGACGTCAGGCACCTTCAAGCGATGAATCAGATTCCCGTTCTGCTCGTAAGTGTCGATATGGGCTTGGATTTTTGACCTGGCGGCTTCGTCGATGACGGGGCCGATATCGGTGGCGAGATCCCATGGATCGCCCAGCGTCAGCTCATCCATCGCGCCTTTCAGCATGTCGATGGTGCGCTCGGCTGCGTCTTCCTGCACGTAGAGAACACGCAGGGCAGAGCAGCGCTGACCGGCCGACTGGAAGGCCGAGGCCAGGATATCGCGCACGGCCTGTTCCGGCAGCGCGGTGGAGTCAACGATCATGGCGTTGAGGCCGCCGGTCTCGGCGATCAGCGGTGCGGTGGGGGCGAGGTGGGCAGCCATGGCGCGGTCGATGCGGCGGGCGGTGGGGAGCGAACCGGTGAAGACGACGCCGGCAATTGCCGGGTTCGAGGTGAGCGCGGTGCCAACGTCGCCAGCGCCGGGGAGGAGCTGGATGGCGTTGAGGGGGATGCCGGCCTGGTGCATCAGCTGGACGGCGCGGTAGGCGATGAGCGGGGTCTGCGGGGCCGGCTTGGCGAGGACAGGGTTGCCCGCCACCAGAGCCGCAGCGATCTGGCCGGTGAAGATGGCCAGCGGGAAATTCCACGGCGAGATGGCGGCGATGGGGCCGAGCGGTGCGGCGAGAGTTTGGGCCTCGGCCTGTTCGGCATAGTAGCGCAGGAAGTCGACGGCTTCGCGGACTTCGGCGACAGCGTCGGCCCAGGTCTTGCCGGCCTCGCGTGCGAGGAGGGCGAAGAGTTCGGGGCGGTTGGCTTCGTAGAGGTCGGCGGTGGCGCGGAGGAGTTT
>NZ_JACZKG010000014.1 GCF_014860165.1 Devosia sp. | reverse complement strand
TGCCGCTCGATCCGGTCGGCGGCCGGTTCGAGAAGATAGGCGACGCCGGCGCCAACGACGAACGGCAGCAGAACGTCGCGCACCCCGTAGAGCAGGGCCGCCGTCAGCGCCGCCAGGGCAAGCCAGAACCAGACGCGCCTGAGCTCGATCATAGCTTGCCGCTCAGCCCGGGAATGCTCCGGCCCCAGACCCAGACATAGGCCGCGCCGGAAAGAAAGGTGGTGACCGCAACGACGACGGCAAGGATCGTGTCGATCCCGTCGGGCATGACACCATAGCCGTCGCGGAGCAGCGCCACGGCCGCCAGCACGATCTGCAGGAGCGTGTTGAGCTTGCTGATCTTGAGCGGATTCATCACCACCGTCTGGCGCATGGTGTGGATCAAGAGGCTGCCGCCGACGATCAACACGTCGCGGAACACCACCAAGATCACGAGCCAGCGCGGCATGCCGCCCACGGACGCCAGTGCCACGTAAACGCTCACCAGAAGCGCCTTGTCCGCCAGCGGATCGAGGAACTTGCCAAGCTCAGTCACGGCGCCAAACCGCTTGGCGATGAAGCCGTCGACGGCGTCGGTCACGCCGGCCAGGACGAAGACGATGAACGCGATGTCCGCGCGGCCGTCGAGAATGAGCCAGACGATCAGCGGTACGCAGAACAGGCGCGCCAGGCTGAGCAGGTTTGGCAATGCGACCAGCATGCCGTCAGCGCCGGCCGCCGTGATCCCGCGCGGCGGCGGCGCGGGTGATTTCCCACCCGTCATCGACGCGCGTAAGCGCGAGCCCCTGCGCGCTGATCGCGCCCGCGAGCTGATCCGGGTCGCCGCTGTAGCGTATCAGAATCCGCGCCTCCTGGCGCGCGAACGACAACAGCGTGACCTGGTGGATGGCGGTGATTCGCGCCAGGCCGTCGCGCGTCGCGATCCAATCAGACAGGCTGTTCAAAGGCACCACGGATTCAAAATCATGCGCCTCGCCCGAACGCACTAGGTTGTTACGCCGCCAGGCATCCTCGGCCCATTTCGCGACTTGGCGGACGGCGGCGTTGTAGCGCGCGGCGGGACTCTCGCCTCCCTCCGGCAAGGCCTCGACCAGAACGCGGCCGCGCCCCGTCGGCCCGAGCCACGTCGCGCGCACCGACGCCGAAGCGCCTCCCGTGTCTTCCGTGAACTGGGCAACCAGCGCGTCGCCGATGGAATACCGCTCGACGACCGCCTCTAGAAGCACATCGTTGGCCGCGGCCGCCTGGGTGGGGGTGATGGCATCGGCCGGATCGGCCGGATCGCCGGGCAATACGAACTGAACGAGCCCCTCGGGCGTCCCCGCCTGCCAGGCGGCCAGCCATGGATTGGCGCCGCCAAAATAGAGCTGCTCGCTCCGCTGCAGCACGGGCAGGACCAGAATGGGCGGGCTCGGCGTGTCGGCGAAAGCGATCCCCTGCTGGCGCAGATAGTCCCTTATCGCCTGGTCTGCGAATGTGACCGTGAGGCGCGCCAGGTAGCGGACCGCCGACCGACGTTCGTCGGCGACCTCGAAGGACGCGACCCAGGTGGAAGCGATCGCCGCATCAGGCAGGACGACGTGCTCCCGATCGGCGGGATCGACCAGGCGGTCGATGAGGCGCTCGAGCGCCCGTCTCTGTCCCTCAGCCAATGCGCGCTCGCGGGCGGCGGTGGCGCTCTCGGCCGTGGCATCGATCGGAACGCCGGTCACCCGATAGGGATCCGCAGCCTGGGCGGGAAGGCCGCAGGCCAGGGCTAGGATCGTCCAGGCCAGCCCGACTCGCAGCCATCGTGCTTCGCGCGTTGCAAACCGCATCGGAAGAAGTATGCTCCCTCGCACGAGATCATTTCGGCCCGTTCAATCAGGATTACACGAGCCCGCCGTCCATGACCAGTGACGCCTACAAGCGCGCCGGCGTCGATATCGATTCGGCGGGGCGCTTGGTCGAACGCATCAAGTCGGTCGCCTCCACCACCCGCCGCTCCGGCATGCAGGGCGAAATTGGTGGGTTCGGCGCCCTTTTCGACCTTGCCGCCACCGGCTACCGGGATCCGATCCTGGTCGCCTCGACCGATGGCGTGGGCACCAAGCTCAAGATCGCCTTCGCCGCCGACATCCACGACACGATCGGCATCGACCTCGTCGCGATGAGCGTCAACGATCTCGTCGTCCAGGGCGCCGAACCGCTGTTCTTCCTCGACTACTTCGCCACTGGCAAGCTCGACGTCGAACAGGGCACCGCCATCGTCAACGGCATTGCCGAAGGCTGTCGCATCGCGGGCTGCGCCCTCATCGGCGGCGAGACGGCCGAAATGCCGGGCATGTATCACGGCAACGACTATGACCTGGCTGGCTTCGCCGTCGGCGCGGCCGAACGCGGCACGCTCCTGCCCCGCCCCGATATTGCCGAGGGCGATACGCTGGTGGCGATTGCTTCGTCGGGCGTGCATTCCAACGGCTATTCGCTGGTCCGCAAGATCGTGGAGCTCAGCGGCGTGGCCTGGACTGCCGATGCGCCTTTCGCGCCGGGCCAGTCGCTGTCCGAAGCGCTGCTCACCCCTACCCGCATCTATGTGAAACCGCTGCTCGCCGCACTCAAGGCCGGCATTGGCATCAAGGCCCTGGCCCACATCACCGGCGGCGGCTTCATCGACAATATCCCGCGCGTGCTGCCCGATCACCTGGCCGCGCATGTCGACCTCAATGCCATCAGTGTCCCCAAGGTGTTCGGCTGGCTCAGCCAGATCGGCGGCATGAATGAGCGTGAAATGCTACGCACCTTCAACTGCGGTGTGGGCATGCTGGTCGCGGTGGCCCCGGAAGACGCGCAGAAGCTGGTCGATCATCTGAGCGGCGAGGGCGAAATTGCCTCCATCGTCGGTAAGCTCACCGCCCGCACCGGTGAGCCCGTCACTTTCGACGGCAAGCTGGGCTTATGAGCCGCAAGCGGGTCGGCATCCTCATCTCCGGTCGCGGCTCGAACATGTCGGCGCTGATCGAGGCCGCCAAGGCCCCGGATTATCCGGCCGAGGTCGTCGGCGTGCTCTCTAACCGTGCCGCTGCGCCGGGCCTGGCTATCGCTGCCGCCGAAGGCATCGCAACGGCTTCGCTGGCACAGAGCAGGTTTCCCAGCCGCGAGATGTTCGAAGACGTCATGACCCAGACGCTTGAGAGCTGGGAAGTCGACATTGTCTGCCTGGCTGGTTTCATGCGCATCCTGGGAGACGAGTTCGTCAACCACTGGGCCGGGCGGATGATCAACATCCACCCCTCCCTCCTGCCGCTCTATAAGGGCTTGCATACCCACGAGCGGGCGTTGGCCGATGGCGCGACGATCCATGGCTGCACCGTGCATTTCGTCACGCCCGGCCTCGACGAAGGCGCGCCTATCCTCAAGGCCGAAGTACCGGTCCTGCCTGGGGATACGCCCGAAACGCTGGCTGCCCGCGTGTTGGTGGAAGAGCATCGGATCTATCCGGAAGCACTGAGGCTGCTGGCGTCGGGCGACGTCTAGCGACAAGCTTCCTCTGTTCGTGCCCATCACGAGAATTGATCGGCCCCATCGTCAAAATCGGTTCGACCTTTGTTCTCATGGGGCGTAGTTTTCCGGCTCAACCTGGGAGGCCGCCATGGCGCAACGCGACTGGTTTTGGATCATTTTCCTCGGCGCCATCTGGGGCTGTTCGTTCATCTTCAATGCTGTCCTGATTCGCGAGATCGGCCCGCTCTGGGTCACCTCGTTCCGCGTTGGCATTGGTGCGCTCGGCTGCTGGGCAGTCATGGTCGCGCTGCGCAAGCCCATTCCCCGTGATCCGGTGCTGTGGTTCAAGCTCGGCGCGTTGGGCGTCCTGGCCTATGCCATTCCCTTCGCGCTGTTCCCGCTGGCCCAGGCCAACCTCGCCAGCGGCGTGGCCGCCATCATCAACGCCCTGACCCCGATCATGACAGTGATCGTCAGCCACTTCTGGATCGGCGGCGAGAAGGCTACCCCCATCAAGAGTGCCGGCGTCGTGGTCGGATTTGCCGGTGCGGCGATCCTGGCCTCCCCCGCCCTCACCTCGGGCGGACAATCACAGCTCTGGGCCGTTGGCGCCTGCCTCCTGGCTACGCTCTGCTATGCCCTGACGCTCAACATCACCCGCAGCTTCAAGGCCGTCGAGCCCACGGCGCTCGCCGCTATTGCGCTGACCGGAGCAACTATCGTTGCTGTACCGGTCGCCTTCGCCACCGAAGGTACGCCGGTCATGCTGCGCATGGAAACCTGGCTGGCCGCGGCAGCCATTGGCCTGATCTCGACTGCCTTCACCTTTCAGATCATGTACCGGATCCTACCGCGCGTCGGCGCCACCAACTTCGCCACTACAACCTTCATCGCCCCGATCTCTGCCGTCATCCTCGGCGTCACCATCCTGCGTGAGACGGTCCTGCCGATCCAGATCCTGGGGATGTTCGTGATCTTCGCCGGGCTGCTGCTGATCGATGGCCGCATTGGCAAGCTCTGGCGCCGCGTCGCCGCCTGACGCGCCGGGTGGCAATCCACCTTGTCCCGGCGCGCCCGCTACCAAATGGCGGAACTGTCGGACGCGCCGTTCGTTCTGCTCGGACAAGGAGCGTCACCATGAATCAGCCCAGGCCAGATATCGACCCGCGTCCGATACCCGAGATCGTGCCGCAGCCTCAACCGACGCAGCCCGAGCCGACAAATCCGACGCCGCCATTCCCCCAGGAGCTTCCGGACACGCCCGAACCCGTTGAAGACCCGACGCCCGGCCAGCCCATGCCCGAACCCGGACCCGGCTCGGATCAGCCGCCGACAAGGGCTTGAGCCAGATCCGGCCGCAATTGCCGTCCCCGATACCGGGCGGGTTTGGTCAGCGGGCGTTGAGTTCCAGACACTTTTGCACACGACGCGCCAGGGTAAGTACGTCGCCATAGTCCAGCCCAACAGTTATTTCGGCACTGTTCGCGTGTGCCAATCCAATCGACTTCATCGTCGCTCGAATGGCAGAGTGGCCAGTGCTGTCGGTGGGCGAAACCTGCAGGCGAAGCCGTGAAGGCCCGAAGGCGTTCGTCAGGACGGCCTCATCGGCTTGCCCCGCCAGCAACGTCTCCAAGCCAACCACGAAGACGCGCAGATCTGCTGGCGGGAAAAACTCGTGAGCGGCGCCGGAAAAGTCTCCGGACGTCGCACGGCCACCGACCTGCGCTCCGTAAATGAACGGGTCTGGGTCCAGATAGAGCTCAAGCTCGGCACCAATGCCGCTGCATCGAAATTCAAGCCGACGGTGCTCGTCACTCAATGCCCAGTTTCTTCTTCATCAGGTCGCTCAGGGCCTGCGGGTTGGCCTTGCCGCCCGAGGCCTTCATGGCCTGGCCGACAAACCAGCCGATCATGGTCGGCTTGGCGATGACCTTGGCGACCTGGTCGGGATTGGCGGCGATGATTTCGTCGACGATCGCCTCGATCGCCCCCATATCGGTCACCTGCTTCATGCCGCGGCGCTCGACGATATCCGCCGGTTCACCCTCAGGCTCCTCGGCGATGATCACCTGCAGTAAGTCCTTGGCGCCCTTGGATGAAATCGTCCCGGATGCCACGAGGTCGACGATGCCGGCGATCTGGCCGGGCTTGAGGTGGGTTTCCCACACCGCCAGGCCCTGGCTGTTGGCATAGGCGGCGACGTCGGCATTGAGCATGTTCGCCACGGCCTTGCCGTCACGCTTGCTGCCGCCGAAGGCGACACAGGATTCGTAATAGTCGGCCGTCTCACGATCGAGGGTCAGCACCATGGCGTCGTAGGCGGTGACGCCATAATCCCTGACGAAGCGCGCCTTCTTCTCGTCCGGCAATTCGGGCAAGCCTGCCGCAAGATTGCTGATGAACTGCTCGTCGAATTCGAGCGGCAGCAGGTCAGGATCGGGGAAGTAGCGATAGTCATGCGCTTCTTCCTTGGAGCGCATCGAGCGCGTCTCGCCCGTCTTGGGATCGTAGAGGCGGGTTTCCTGGTCGATCGTGCCGCCGTCCTCCAGGATGTCGATCTGGCGACGGGCCTCGTATTCGATGGCCTGGCCGGCAAAGCGGATCGAGTTGACGTTCTTGATCTCGCAGCGTGTGCCGAACGCGCCGCCCGGCTTGCGCACCGAGACGTTGACGTCGGCGCGCATGGAGCCCTGCTCCATATTGCCATCGCAGGTGCCGAGGTAACGCAGGATGGTCCTGAGCTTGCCGAGATATTCCTTGGCCTCCTCGGACGAACGCAGGTCTGGCTTGCTGACGATCTCCATCAGCGCCACGCCGGAGCGGTTGAGGTCGACGAAGCTCATGTTGGGATGCTGGTCGTGGATCGACTTGCCGGCGTCCTGTTCCAGATGCAGACGCTCGATTCCGATCTCGATCTGCCCGTCGGGCATGTCGAGCAGCACCTTGCCCTCGCCCACGATGGGGTCCTTGAACTGGCTGATCTGGTAGCCCTGGGGCAGATCCGGGTAGAAGTAGTTCTTGCGGTCGAACACGCTGCGCTTGTTGATCTGCGCCTTGAGCCCGAGGCCCGTGCGCACCGCCTGCCGCACGCATTCCTCGTTGATCACAGGGAGCATGCCCGGCATTGCCGCGTCGACGAAGCTGACATTGGAATTGGGCGGATTGCCGAACTCGGTCGAGGACCCCGAAAACAGCTTGCTCTCTGAAGTCACCTGGGCGTGGACTTCCATGCCGATGATGACTTCCCAGTCACCGGTCGAGCCATGGATGAAGCTCTTGGGATTGGGCGTGCGCGTGTCGATAAGGGTCAATTGAGGGTCCTGCGAGGCAAGGCAAAAGGTAGGTATGTGATTACTTAGGCTGGGCCCGCGATGCAATGCCCAACCACCGCGCGCGTCACCCTCGGGCCTGACTTGCCCGGCGCTCAAAAAGTGAAGAGCCCTCGGGGTCAGGCCCTGATGTGACGATCGAGCATGCGGAGGTTTCGCTTCAATCCTCGTCGTCGAGATCGCCCTCGAAGGGCAGCAGGCGCTTTTCGAGATGCACGCTCATGAAGGGCTCATGCGCGGCGCGGCCGTCGGGCCGCAGCGCCAGGATGCGATAGCCCTGCTTTTCGTAGAAGCGCACGGCGCGGACATTGTCGGCCGGAGTTTCGAGTTGCACCCGGTCGGCGCCTTCGAGTTCCAGCATCGATTCCATGCGCCGCAGCAGCATCGAGCCCAGGCCATGGCCCTGCAATTCCGGCATGACGAAGAGGAATGGAATATAGGCCCGCCGCGCCGAGCGTGAGCACCAGGCGACGACGATACCGTCCACCTCGGCCACGATGATGCGGCTCAGCGTTTCGGCTACGGCCTGCGCCAGGCGGCGCTGTTCGGCCTGCTTGATGCCGGGTTGTTCGGTCAGGAGCGGGAAGATGCCGCTTTCCCAGGCGCGGTAGGCTATGTCGGCCAGCCTGCGGGCGTCTGCGGTCTCGGCCTTGCGAATGGAAATGCCTGCCATGGTGACCTCCTGCCCCCGCCTAGAGCGTTAGCTGCGGCGCCGCGCCGCGATGATGCCCTTCTCGTAATTGATGTTCCAATCGATCAGGGTCCGCCACACAAGTTCGGCCTGATCCTCGTCAAGATCAAGAGCCAAACTGCGGTCGCGGACTTTGGCAATAACGGCCTCGATGCGAGCCGGGTCGCGCGCCTCATGCGGATCGGTCTTGATCTGGGCCATGCGCGTCACATAGCGGTGGCGCTCGGCAAAAAGGGCCAGCAGCGCATGATCGATACGGTCGATTTCGGCGCGGACATCGTCCTTGGTTTCGCAGGCGTCAGGCGATTTCGTTGCGGTCACGGCAGGTTCCAGTCACGTTTGCTGTTGCTGGTTTGCACCGCTCCGGCGGCGATTTCAACCGCCTGTCTTGCGCAATTCGTCCAGTCGGCGCTATCAAACCGATATGTCTAGTCAGTCTGAAACCGCCTGAAGCCCCGTCCAACGGCGACGGGGCATGAATGAACCAGTCGACCGCCGCGCGTGACGCCGGTGATCGATATTGTTTGTTCGCGGGGTTCTGCCCCGCCCATAGGCGACAGACTTTTCCATGGATATCTCACGAGACGAACAGCGGGTGCTGCACGCCCTCGCTCAGGGCGGCCGTATCGCGCTGCTCAAGAACGAAGCCGGCAAGGTAACCGGGCTCGAATTCTTCAATCGCGATGGCTGGCTGATGACCAATTGCAGCCTGATGCTGTTCAGGAAGCTCAAGGCCAAGAAGGCGATCAAGAGCTCGGGCGGCCAACCCTACCGCATTACCAGGCGCGGTCTGGAGCTGGTGCGGAGCGAGTTTGATAATCGGTAGATGCTGACCTCTCCCTTGGGGGAGAGGTCGACCCTCTTGGGTCGGATGAGGGGGCCTACCAAGCACTCCACATCCGGTAGAAGGCCCCCTCACCCGGCGCTTCGCGCCGGCCTCTCCCCCAAAAGGAGAGGTGAAGAGGAGCCCGCTGCTAGTGCCGCGTTACCTCGCTCAGCGCGGCGGCGATGTGTTCCCATTCGCTGGCCACGCTTGATGTGGCGCGGCGCTTGCCGGCGCGGCGATACCAGTAATCGGCATTGCCCATGTCGGCTTCGATCCAGTGCATCAGTGCATGCACCCAGTCGAAAGCCTGCACGCCTTCCATGGCCTGGACGATGGTGTGCGCCTGTTCCCATTCGGGGCCGACGCGCAGCTCGCCCTTCTTGAGCCACCACAGCGCCTGCAGCGGCTTGCTCATGTCCTTGGGCGGCTCGGACCAATCGAGCGAGGTGAAGATGTCAGCGGCCATCGGAGAAACCCTTGTCGGCCCGGACGCCACGCGCGGCGACGTCACAACCAATTTCAATTTGTGCATTGGGGCCAAATAAGGCGGAATGCGGTGTGGATCAAGAGACTCTCGGCGATATGCGGAGTCCTAGAGTGCCTTGCTCAGGATCAAATCAACAAGGCTATCAATTATGAGGTCGCCGCAGACGTCGTCGGATACATAGCAATATGACACCATCCACCCGTTTCTCGGATCACTATGCGTCATGCTGTATGGGTGCTGCATCGGCTGCATAGCTTTGCCAAAGACCCAGGACGGGAGCGATGGGAAGTCCGCAGTAACACCGTCAACAAGCGTAGGATACTGAGATACGCAGGGAGCGCCCTCTAATTCGAATCTGGCTCCGACATAATAGTATGTAGTAGTCTTGCTTGCATCGATTAGGCGCGGCTGCCGGCCATCTATGATCTCATAGGTTTGCAGTCCTGCTTCTTCGAATTTCTGGCGGGTGACTTCTAAATAGTAGTCGGGATTGCTCGAGCAGATGACAATCTGCACGCCTAGTTCGTTCTCAGCCAGTACCGGGGTGCCGAGCGTCAGCGGGCTCAGCAGGCCAAATAGCCCGAAGAGTGTGCGAACTCGATATCTGGACTGAGCGTGACAAGCCACTACCACCACGCCTTGGGCGCAAAATCCCCGCCGGCGGCCTTCTCGATCACCCGCGCCGCCGCGAACAGCGTTTCCTCGTCGAACGGCTTGCCGATGAGCTGGAGGCCCAGCGGCAGCCCTGCCCCGTCCTTGCCGGCTGGCACGGCGATGCCCGGCAGGCCGGCCATGTTCACCGTCACCGTGAAGACGTCGTTGAGATACATGGCGACCGGATCGGCGGCCAAGGCCTCATCGCCAACGCCGAAGGCGGCCGATGGCGTCGCTGGGGTCAGGATGGCGTCGACGCCGGCATGGAAGGCGTCCTCGAAGTCCTTCTTGATCAGCGTGCGGACCTTCTGCGCCTTGACGTAATAGGCGTCGAAATAGCCGGCCGAGAGCACATAGGTGCCGATCATGATGCGGCGCTTCACCTCGCGGCCGAAGCCGGCGGCGCGGGTGAGCTCGTACATGTCGGTGATGTCCTTGCCGGACACGCGCAGGCCATACTTGACGCCGTCATAGCGGGCCAGGTTGGACGAGGCCTCGGCCGGCGCCACGATATAATAGGCCGGCAGGGCGTATTTGGTGTGCGGCAGGGAGATGTCCTTGACCGTGGCGCCCTCGGCCTTGAGCCATTCGAGCCCCTGCTGCCAGAGCTTTTCGATTTCCTGGGGCATGCCGTCCATGCGGTATTCGCGCGGGACGCCGATGGTCAGCCCTTTGACGCCACGCTCCACGGCAGCGGCAAAGTCCGGCACGGCCAGGTCGACGCTGGTCGAATCCTTGGGGTCGAAGCCCGACATGGAGGTCATCATGATCGCCGCGTCTTCCACGGTGCGGGCAATCGGGCCGGCCTGGTCGAGCGAGGAGGCAAAGGCCACCACGCCCCAGCGCGAGCAACGGCCATAGGTCGGCTTGATGCCGACAGTGCCGGTAAAGGCGGCCGGCTGGCGGATGGAGCCGCCGGTATCGGTGGCCGTGGCGCCGGCGCAGAGCCAGGCCGAGACCGCAGCGGCCGAGCCGCCCGACGAGCCGCCGGGCACCAGGTTGGCATTGCTGCCTTCGGCACGGAATGGGCTGATGACCGGGCCGTAATAGCTGGTCTCGTTGGACGAGCCCATGGCGAACTCGTCCATGTTGAGCTTGCCCAGCATGACGGCGCCATCGCGCCACAGATTGCTGGTGACAGTCGATTCGTATTCCGGCTTGAAGCCGTCGAGGATGTGGCTGGCCGCCTGGGTATGAACGCCCTTGGTGCCGAACAGGTCCTTGATGCCAAGCGGAATGCCTTCAAGCGTGCCGCCCTGCCCCTTTGCGAGCTTCTCGTCGCTGGCCCTGGCCATGTCGAGCGCCTGCTCCGGCGTCACTGCCACATAGGCGTTGAGCGCGGGATTGGCCTGCTCGATGGCCGTGAGGTAGGCGCCGGTCAGCTCGGTGGCAGTGAAGCTCTTGGCCTTGAGGCCCTTGCGGGCGTCGGCAAGGCTGAGTTTGGTCAGGTCAGTCAAGGGGGATCTCGCTCAGATTGTCGCAGCGGTGATAAATCGTGGTGCCCCCGGGATAGGGGCTGTCGGTGTCCGGCTCTACGCCATTGATCATCGAAAACATGGCATCGTTGCTGGACGAAACGCGGATGGCATTGTCATCGTGCGGCGCGATGGCCAGCATGTCGGGATAGAGGTCGCCGGGTATCTCGCAGACTGCCTCGACAAACAGCACCGGTGTATTGGGCCGGCTCTTGATGTCATAGAAATTGCAGTGAAATTCCATGGACTGGATGCCACTGGTAAAGCTCAGGCTCAGGAAGTCCATGTCCATCCAGGCATCGACGCCCTGCTTTTCCAACGCCTGGCACGCGGCCGGATCGCTGACATAGAGTTTGGTCTGGTCGATAACCATGTCTTCCTGCGCCAGGACGGGCGCGGCGAGCAGGAACAGGCCTGCGATCAGATGCGCCTTCATGCGTCCGTCTCCACCTTGAGGGGCATTTCGAAGAAGGCCGACCATTCGCTGTCGGGGTAGTCGAGGAATGGGCCACGGGTAACGAAGCCGCTCCGCGTATAGAGCCGGTGGGCTTCGGCCATGCCCGGGCCGGTGCCGGTTTCGAGCATCAGCACGGGCAGGCCCTTGTCGCGCGCCAGCGCCACGATGGCTTCCAGCAGCGCCGAGCCGATGCGCTTGCCGCGCACTTCGGGGTCGGTGAACATGCGCTTGACCTCGCCCAGCTCGGCCGAATGGACCTTGAGCGCGCCCATGCCGACCGCCCTGCCGGCCTCGTCCCGCGCCACGAACAGCGTGGTATCGGACCCGGCCATCTGTTCGACCGTCATCTTGAACTGGAATTCCAGCGGCGACAGCGGCAGCAGGTGGTCGTTGAGCTTGGCGACGAGGCCACGCACGTCGTCCTGCAATGGCGTCTCGATGGCGATGGAAACCGCCATTTACTCGACCACCTTGGGTACCATGAAGAAGTTGTCTTCGCTCAGCGGCGCATTGCTGACGATCTTGTCGGCATAGCCACCATCGGAAATTACGTCGTCGCGGCGGCGCAACGTCATAGGGGTCACCGACGTCATCGGCTCGACGCCCTCGACATTGATTTCATTGAGCTGCTCGACAAAACCCAAAATGGCGTTGAGCTCGGTCTGGTAGCTGGCCACTTCGCTCTCTTCGATGCGGATACGCGCCAGGCGCCCGATGCGCTTTACGGTTGCGGCGTCGACAGACATGGGAAACTCCAGAAACAGCGGCTCGTTTGCGGCCGTTATTAGCAACCGTCCGCTAGAAAAGACAATGAAAATGGCTGATGCGGCGGATCAGATTTCCAATGCCAGCCCGGCTTCAAGCGCGACCAGGCCGGTTCCGTCCAGCTGGCCGCGCAAAGCGGAGATGGCGCCGTCGACCGCGGTCTCGTCGCCGGCCAGCGCCAGGAGCCGCGGCGGCGTGTCGTCGAGGATGGCGCTACCCAACGCCGCAAGCCGTTCGCCGGGCCCGAACAGCGCCACCACGGCGCTTTCCGCCCAGCGGCCCAGGGGCGGCGCGACGGCGCTGACCAGCAGCAAGGGCGGCTCGCCAACGGCCTCCACCAGCACGGCCCCTGCCCCGACAGACCAGGCGTCGACACTTGCGGGGATGTCCGCTTCATCCAGCAGCCGTGGCGGCTTGCGCGGTTTCCAGTGCGCCGAGTCGATTGCCGGCAAGTCTGTGCCAAAGCCGGCAATCACCCGGTCGGCGCCCGAAACCAGTTCTGCCGGGTCGATTCCAACCGGCGCGTCGGCCGGGTCCAGCACCAGAATTGTGCCACCAATGTGGATGCGGATGGTCGTGCCGCCGAACCAGGTGAGTTTCACGGACGCCCACCTCCGGGCTTGAAGGTCAGTTCGATGCGCGACGCGCCCTCGATAAGTCGTTTGATCGAGGATCGGCTCAGCAGGAACCGGCCCAACCCGGCCAGCAGTGCAGACGGAACCAGCCGCAGGACGGGCGCCATGGCCTGCATCCGCGGCAGCCTCTGCGTAGCGTCGTTCTGCTGGGACTGGATCTTGCTCACTTCCGGTCGCCTCTCTGCCTCAAAGGCCTGTGCCGCCGAATCCAGTTCATCGGGCTTCGCGCCGCCCAGCAGGACCGGACCCAGGTGATTGGCCAGCGCAATCGAGTCGCGCAGCGCGATGTTGATACCCTGCGCCCCAACCGGCGACATCGGGTGCGCCGCATCGCCCATCAGCACCAGGCCGGGCACCGACCACTTTGGCAGCATGCCGCAGATCACATCGAGCAGGAACGGATCACTGACCTTGTCGCGTACCTTGCCGAACATGTCCGCCAGGGGCGGCGGCAGCACCGAAGCGAGGTGATCCTTCCAGTCGTCACCTTCCTGCCCCCGGAACTGCCGATAGCTGCCCTTGGCAATGATCCTGCCGATCTGCACGTGATTGTCTTCCGCCGGAAAGGCGAGCCCGAAATAGTCATCGAGCAGGAAGCCGTAGGCCTCGCCGGGCCCGAGGGGATCGGCGCGGGGCGTGCGGCACCACACCACGTCAAACTCCTGCTTCTGGCCCTCCAGCTCCAACCCCAGCCGCTTGCGCGCCACCGAATAGCGTCCGTCCGCGGCGATCACATAGTCGGCGCCGATATCGAAATCGCTGCCTTCGCCGGCCAGGCGCAAGCCCGTCACGCGGCCATCGGTAACTACCAGGTCACGCACGACGGTGCCGCGCAGCAGGGTGAAATTTGCGAAGGCGCCACAGCGTTCGGCCAGCATTTCCAGTAGCAGCGGCTGCGGCATCAGTCGGATGAGCTGCGCGTCCGCCGGCAATATCCTGCCCATGTCGAGGTTGAGGAACCGTTTGCCCCGGGCAAACATCTGAATGGTCCGGATCGGCTCGGATGGCAGCGCATCGAACGCTTCCCAAAGCCCTGCCTGCCGTATGGCCTCCATGCCACCCGGCGTCATGCCCTCGCCGCGGAACTCGCGCGAGAAATCGTGGTGCCGTTCGACCAGCGTTATCCTGATGCCCATCCGAGCCAGCAGATATGCCGTCAGCGCCCCCGCAGGCCCCGCACCGATGATCGCCACATGTGCCGGAACGGCATTGCTGCTCGACATGTCACACACCTGCCCCTATGAACCGGGCACCATAGCTATCCCCGGATCGCATCGATGCCAACCGAGTCGCCCGACGGTCCCCTGGCCGCTATCCCCGCCACCGGCAGGATCATGGCGCTCGATCTCGGCACCAAGACCATTGGCGTCGCGATCAGCGACGGCATGCGGTATTCGGCGACACCGCTCGAGACCATCAAGCGGACCAAGTTCACCCAGGATGCCGAGCGCATCATCCAGCTCATCGCCGAAAACCAGATCGCCGCCATCATCCTTGGCCTGCCGCTCAACATGGATGGCTCGGAAGGTCCGCGCGTCCAGTCCACCCGCGCCTTCGCCCGCAGCCTGGCGCAGAAGGTGGCCCTGCCCATTGCCTTCTGGGACGAGCGGCTTTCGACCAGCGCGGTTACGCGCATGATGATCGAAGCCGACCTGCGGCGCGATCGCCGGGCGGAGGTGGTCGACAAGCTGGCCGCCAGCTATATCCTGCAGGGTGCGCTGGACCGGCTACGCCGCTAGCTTGCGTACGCCACCTGGCGGAATGCCGAAAAACTGCTTGAACGCGCGCCCGAACGCCGCTTCTGACTGGTAGCCGGCCCGCCGCGCCACTGTTCCGACCGATTCCCGCGTTTCCAGCAGTTGCGCGCGGGCCAGGTGTAGCCGCCATTGGCTCAGGTATTGCGCCGCCGGCTGGCCCACCAGTTCGGTGAAGCGCGCCGAGAATGCCGAACGCGACATGCCGGCCTCGCCGGCCAGTTCGGCGATGCTCCAGTCCTGCTCCGGCCGCCGATGGATCAATGCCAGCGCCCTGCCGACCTGGCGATGGCGCAATGCGGCCAGCCAGCCAAGGTTGGCCTCCGGTGCCTCATCCAGCCAGGTCCGGATGGCCTGGATGACCAGGACGTCAGCGAGCCGAGTCATCACGGTCTCCCCGCCGGGTCGCATGGCACTTGCTTCGCGGGCAATCAGGCCCAGTGTGCTTTGCAGCCAGTGACCGCCATCGTCATTCCAGGCATCGAGCCGCAGCACGGGCGGAAGCAGACTCACCAGCCGCCGCGCCGCCACGTGGTCGAACTGCACCACGCCAGAGGTGGCCCGGGTCATCTCGCCGCCCCCGCCATGCCGCATGATCTCGTAGCGCTCGCTGATGCTCTCGACCGGGAGATCGAAAAGCGGAACGGCATGGGCATCAGGATTGCTCAGCAGACGGTAGCTCTTGCCATGCGGCAGCAGGATCATGCTGCCCTGCCCCACCAGCAGCGGTTCCTCCCCGTCCATGACCAGCCAGCCATGTCCAGAGGTCACGATGACGAACATCATGGACTCAACCAGTTCGGGCATGATGAGGCCCCAGGGTGCGGTCAACTCGGCGCGACAGTAGAGGGTGCCGGTGAGGCGCAGCATATGCAGGACCTCCCCCAAGGGGTCGGACAGCGGTGCAGGCTGGAAGTGGGAATCTCTCATAGGTACCTTCTAGCGCCTCAATGCCAGTACGTCCACGATGTTGGACGATCTGCATATTTTCACGGCTGAAGCGTCATTGATGATCTTGGGCTGCCATCACACCTTCTGATGCGTCGCAACACCACGCAACAGGACCAGCTTCATGAGCAACATTCTCGTCATCAACAGCACCGGAAAGATTGGCAGCCGCGTTGCCGCCCACCTGGCGGCCAAGGGACTCCCTTATCGCGGCGTGTCGCGCCGCACGGAAATCCCCTTCGATTGGCAAGACGAAAGGACCTGGCCGCAGGCCTTGGCCGGCGGCAAGTCCGCTTTCATTTCCTTCGTGCCTGATCTTGCGGCGCCGGGGGCGCTGGCGGTCATGCAACGCTTTGTCGCTGCGGCTCGGGATGCCGACCTGAGCAAGCTGGTTCTCCTCACCGGCCGGGGCGAGATCGGCGCCGTCGCCGCCGAGAATGCCGTGCGCGAATCCGGTCTCGGCTGGACCATCGTTCGCGCCGCCTGGTTCAATCAGAACTTCAGCGAAGGACACCTGCTCGAATCCGTACTGGAGGGCCACCTCTACATGCCCGCCGGCGACCGCAAGGAACCCTTCGTGGATGCTGAGGATATCGCCGAGGTCGCTACGGCCGCGTTGCTTGACGACCGCCACACCGGCCAGATCTATGACGTCACCGGCCCGGAACTCTTGAGCTTCGACGAGGTCGCGCAACGCCTCGCCGGGGCAACTCATCGTCCCCTCCAATATGTGCCGGTGACGCTCGAGGAGTTCCATGCCGGACTGCTGCAGACACTTGGGCAGGAATGGGCTGACCTCCTGCGCACCATTGCCGACGAGACACTCGACGGGCGCAATTCGTGGGTTGGGGACGGTGTGCAAAGGGCGCTCGACCGCGCCCCTCGCGATTTCCAGAGCTTCCTGCAGCAGGCCCTCGCTGCGGGCACCTGGACCGTACCCGCCGCGGCCGAGTGAGGCCACGACCCGCAAGCACCGACGGCCGGCCCCCCAGCCGGCCGTTGATTTCCTCCTCTTTGGGCTTGCCCCTGGCTCCCCCCTCCGCTAGACCGCAGCAAATGTCAGGGACGGGAGCGCATGGCACAAGCACGCGCGGCGAAAGCCTCAACCACCGCAGCCGGTTCGACCGGCGATTTTCCCCCTTTCAGCCAGCGCCACCTGCTTTCGATCGCCGATCTCCAGCAGCATGAGATCATCGATCTGCTGGACCGGGCCGAGCGCATGGTCCCGGTGTCGCGGCAGGAGCGGAAATCGCATCCGACGCTGTCAGGCAAGACCCAGATCAACCTGTTCTTCGAGCCCTCGACCCGTACCCAGGGGTCGTTCGAAATTGCCGGCAAGCGCCTGGGTGCGCTGGTGATGAACATGTCGGTCAAGTCGAGTTCGGTCAGCAAGGGCGAGACGCTGGTCGATACCGCGGCGACGCTTAATGCGATGCGGCCCGACGTCATCGTGGTGCGCCACTCGGCTGCCGGGGCGGTGGAACTGCTGAGCCAGAAGGTCGGTTGCGCCGTGATCAATGCCGGCGACGGGGCGCATGAGCATCCCACCCAGGCCCTGCTCGACGCCCTCACCATCCGCCGTCACAAGGGCCGCATTTCCGGGCTCACCGTGGCCATCTGCGGCGATATCGCCAATTCCCGCGTCGTCCGCTCCAACCTGCTGCTGCTGGGTGCGCTCAATGTGCGCACCCGTGTCATCGCGCCGCGCAACCTGCTCCCCGCGGGCATCGAGCACCTCGCGACCGAGGTGTTCACCGACATGCGCGAAGGCCTGAGGGATGTCGACGTGGTGATGATGCTGCGTTTGCAGCATGAGCGCGCCAATGGCCGCATGATCCCCTCGGTGCGCGAATACTACCACTTCTATGGCCTGGATGCCGAAAAGCTGGCCTTTGCCAGGCCCGACGCCATCGTCATGCATCCGGGGCCGATGAACCGGGGCGTCGAGATCGATCCCGCCATTGCCGATGGCCCTGCCTCCGTAATCACCGACCAGGTTGAGATGGGGGTCGCGGTGCGCATGGCGGTGCTCGATGCGCTCCTCCCGGCGAGGAATGACGCATGACCCGGGCACTACTTATCGAGAATGCCCGCATCGTCGACCCCGCCTCGGGCACGGACAGCAAGGGCGCGGTGCTGGTCGAAGACGGCTTCATCACCGAAGTCGCGCTGGGTGCGCCCGTGGGCGTGCCCGAGGGCGCCGAAGTCATCAACGCCAACGGGCTCATCCTGGCGCCGGGCCTGATCGACATGCGCGTCTTCACCGGCGAGCCCGGCAAGGAATACCGCGAAACCCTGCAATCGGCCGGTGAAGCTGCCGCGGCCGGCGGTGTCACCAGCTTCGTGATGATGCCCGATACCGCGCCGGTGGTGGACGATGGCGCATTGGTGGATTTTCTCATCCGCCGGGCCAAGGCGACCTCCAAGGTCAACGTTCTGCCTGCCGGCGCCATCACCAAGGGCCTTGCCGGCGAGGAGATGACCGAATTCGGCCTGCTCAAGGAGGCTGGCGCCGTCTGCCTCACCGATGGCCGGCATTCGATCCAGTCCACCGCCCTGCTTCGCACCGTCATGAGCTATGCCGCCAATTACGGCATGACGATCGTGCATCACGTCTCGGACAAGAGCCTCACCGGCGATGGCGTGATGAATGAGGGGCTGTTCGCCACCATTCTGGGGCTCAAGGGAATTCCGCGCGAGGCCGAGACCATTCCGCTGGCCCGCGACCTGCAACTGGCCGGGCTCACCGGCGTCAAATACCACGCCGCGCAGATTTCCTGCGCCGGGTCGGTCGAACTCGTTGCATCGGCCAAGAAGCGTAACACGTCAGTTACATCAGGGGTTTCCATCAACAACCTGGCGCTCAACGAGAATGACATCGGCCGGTACCGGAGCTTCTTCAAGCTGGGTACCCCCCTGCGCTCCGAGGATGACCGGCAGGCCGTGATCGAAGGGCTGCGCGACGGCACGATCGATACCATTCACTCCGATCACGACCCGCAGGATACCGAGGTCAAGCGCCAGCCCTTCGCCGAGGCGTCCGACGGCGCGATTGGCCTTGAAACGCTGCTGGCGGCGGCACTGCGCCTGGTGCATTCGGGCGATGTGGACCTGCTGACGGTGTTGCGCGCCATGACCAGCCGACCGGCCGAGATTCTCGGCCTGCCGAGCGGCCGCATCGCCAAGGGAGCGCCAGCCGACCTGATCCTGGTCGATCTCGACTATCCCTGGCAGGTGTCCGAGCGCGATCTTCGGTCGAGATCGCGCAATACCAGCTTTGAAGGCGCGCGGCTTGCTGGCAAGGTAATGCGAACCATCGTGGGCGGCCAAACCGTCCATACGCATGTGGAGGGCTGAGCCTTGGATGTTACCCTGATCTACGCCGCCATCATCGGCTATCTCTGCGGCTCGGTGCCTTTCGGCCTGCTGCTGACCCGCGCGGCTGGCCTTGGCGATATTCGCGCCATCGGCTCGGGCAATATCGGGGCCACCAATGTGTTGCGCACCGGCAATCGCTGGCTGGCGGCGGCAACGCTGGTGCTCGATGCCGCCAAGGCCGCGCTCCCCGTGCTGGTGGCGCGCTACTACTGGGGCGAGCAGGCGGCCATGGTCGCGGGCATCGGCGCCTTTGTCGGGCACTGCTTTCCGGTCTGGCTCGGTTTCAAGGGCGGCAAGGGCGTCGCGGTGATGATCGGGTCGCTACTGGCCCTGAGCTGGCCGGTGGGCCTGATCTTCTGTGCAGTCTGGCTGGTGATCGCCGTCACCCAGAAAATGAGCTCGCTGGCCGCCCTGACGGCGGCCGCTACCGCGCCGCTCTTTGCCTATGTGGTGGTCGGCGAATGGCTGGCGGCCACGGCGGCTGTCATGGCGCTACTGCTGTTCTTCCAGCACCGCCCCAATATCGTCCGGCTCATGCGCAACACCGAGCCCAAGATCGGCTCCGAAAAGAAGGCCGAGTAAGCCTTGGCGCCTCGCTCGGGTGCCGCCCTGACCGATGCGCAGCGCCTCGACTGGCTGCGGCTGCTGCGCACCGACAATGTCGGCCCCGCCACTTTCCGCCAATTGCTCAACCGCTTCGGCTCCGCCGGGGCGGCGCTCGAGGCCCTGCCCAGCCTGGTCAAGCGCAACGGCAAGCCCTTGCGCGTACCCACGAAGGCGGCGGCGGAGGACGAGCTTGCCGGCCTGTCGCGCTACGGTGCGCGGCTGGTCGCCAGCGTCGACCCGGACTATCCTGATCTCCTCAACTACATTCCCGCCGCGCCGCCACTGCTCACCATGGCCGGCGGGCAGAACCTCGACTGGCAGCGGACGGTAGGCGTCGTCGGCGCCCGCAACGCGTCTGCCGCAGGCATCAAGATGACGCGCATGCTGGCTGGCGACTTGGGCGAGCGCGGCTATACGGTGGTCTCAGGTCTGGCCCGGGGCATCGACACCGCGGCCCATAGGGCAACGCTGACATCAGGCACGGTCGCCGTCCTCGCTGGCGGGCTCGACAAGATCTATCCGGACGAGAACATCCCCCTGGCGCATGATATTCTCGACAATGGCGGCGCGCTGCTCACCGAAATGCCGCTGGGCTGGGAGCCACGAGCGCGCGACTTCCCCAAGCGTAACCGGCTGGTTTCCGGTCTCTCGCTGGGCATTGTCGTTGTTGAGGCCGCCAAGCGCAGCGGTTCGCTGATCACCGCGCGGCTGGCGCTCGAGCAGAATCGCGATGTCTTTGCCGTCCCCGGATCGCCGCTCGACCCGCGGGCCGAAGGCGGCAACGCCCTGATCCAGCAGGGCGCCAGACTCATCACCTGCGCCGAGGACATCATCGAAACCCTCGGCAGTGCCGACCCCAGCCGCACTGCTTTGTTCGACCGCGATTGGGAACCAGACCTGCTGCCCGATGCGCCACCGCCGAGCGAAGACGACAAGTCGCGCCTGCTCGCCGCCCTCACGGCGACGCCGATCGAGGTCGACGAACTGGTGCGCCAGTCGGGCCTCACCGTCTCCACCATGCAGATGCTGCTGCTCGAACTCGATCTGGCCGGCCAGATCGAGTGGTCGAGCGGGCAGCTGGTGGCGCTGAAATACTAGCGCCCCCCCTCGATATTGCGATTGCGCTGGCCGATGCCGCCGGCACCATAGGGATAGTCGCTCATCTCTGGCTTGCTCGCTTCGCTGAGCGTTGCGATCTCCTCACCCGTCAACTTCAGTGAGGCGGCGCCCAGGTTGTCCTTGAGCTGCTCCGTCGTCCGCGCGCCCAGGATCACCGAGGTCACCGCCGGCTGCGCCGACACCCAGGCGAGCGCTACCTGGGCCATGGTCACGCCGCGTGCCTTGGCGATATCCTCGACGGCCCCAATGACCTCCCAGGTCACCGACTTGGCATTGCGCTTTTCAAACGCCTCCATGCCGCGCGCCGGGTTTTCGCCCAGTCGCGTTGCCCCTGTCGGCATCTGGTCGCGCTTGTACTTGCCCGAGAGCCAGCCGCCACCGAGCGGCGACCATGGCAGCAGGCCAATATTTGCATCGAGCGACGCTGGCACGATCTCGTGCTCGATGTCGCGGACCAGGAGGTTATATTGCGGCTGCAGCGTGATCGGTGGCGTATAGCCGTTGGCCTTGGCGAGCCAGACGGCCTTGGTCAGCTGCCAGCCGAGGAAGTTGGAAAAGCCGTAATAGGCAATCTTGCCTGATCGAATCGAGTCGTCGAGAAAACGCAGCGTCTCTTCCAATGGCGTCAGCGCGTCGAAGGCGTGCATCTGGTAGAGGTCGATATGCTCGACCCCGAGCCGCTTCAGCGAGGCATCGAGCGCCTCACGCAGGTTCTTGCGCGACAGACCGAGATGGTTGGGCCCATCGCCCATCGGGAAGCGCCCCTTGGTGGTGATCACCAGGTCACGCAGGCCGGTCGGCTTGGTCTTGAGCCAGCGCCCGACGATCTCCTCGGACACGCCGGCGCTGTAGACATTGGCGGTGTCGATGAAATTGCCGCCGGCCGCGACATAATTGTCCATCAACCGGAACGAGGTGGCCTCGTCCGATTCCGCGCCGAATGTCATGGTGCCGAGGCAGTAGGCCGAAACGATTGCGCCGCTGTTGCCAAGCTTGCGATATTCCATATCAAAATCCTCCTGAGGCCCCAGGGATGCTCGGCGGACGGCGGCGCACACGGTGCGAACCGGTCAATCGGGGAGCAATGCACAGAATGGGGCAAAGCGCAGAACGCGCCCGGCTATTTCTGCACGTCTTGTATGGCAGTTGCAAGACCCTCGCCCCACTCGGAGGCCGCGCAAAAAATCCTCTCTCTAAGAGAGAGTGCGGGAGACCGCTCTTTGCCTACATTGACACCGCATCACGGCTTCACCATGTTGCGCCACTTCTCTTTGAGCGTTGCGGAACAGGTATTCCATGAAGGTCGTCGTCGTTGAAAGTCCGGCTAAAGCCAAGACAATCAACAAATATCTGGGCTCGGGCTATGAAGTCCTGGCCTCCTTCGGCCATGTCCGCGACCTGCCGGCCAAGGACGGTTCGGTGCGTCCCGATGAAGATTTTGCCATGTCCTGGGAGGTCGATACCGCCTCCAAGAAGCGTCTGGCGGACATCGCCAATGCCCTCAAGGGGGCCGACGGCCTGATCCTGGCGACTGACCCTGACCGCGAAGGCGAAGCCATTTCCTGGCACGTGCTTGATGTCCTCAAGGCCAAGAAGGCTATCAAGAAGGACATGAGCGTCCAGCGCGTGGTGTTCAACGCCATCACCAAGGACGCCGTCACTGCCGCGATGGCCAAGCCGCGCGAAATCGATATGCCGCTGGTGGATGCCTATCTCGCTCGCCGCGCGCTCGACTATCTCGTCGGCTTCACGCTCTCGCCCATCCTCTGGCGCAAGCTGCCGGGCTCCCGCTCGGCCGGCCGCGTGCAATCGGTGGCCTTGCGCCTGGTGTCCGACCGCGAAGCCGAGATCGAGAAGTTCAAGGCCGACGAATACTGGTCCGTCGAGGCCAAGCTGGCCCAATCCGGGAAGAGCTTCCTGGCCCGCTTGTTCTCGGTGGACGGCAAGAAGACCGACAAGCTCGACATCAAGACCGGTGAAAACGCCGCCGAGCTCAAGAAGCTGATCGAATCCGGCCAGTTCAACGTCAGCTCCGTCGACAAGAAGCCGACCAAGCGCAATCCCTATGCGCCCTTCACCACGTCGAGCCTGCAGCAGGACGCCTCGTCGCGCCTGGGCCTGTCGCCCAATCGCACCATGCAGATCGCCCAGCGCCTCTACGAAGACGGCCTCATCACCTATATGCGTACCGACGCCGTGCAGATGGCGCCCGAGGGCATCGCCATGGCCCGCTCGGTGATCGGCAAGTATTTCGGCGAGGAATACCTGCCGGAGAAGGCCCGCATCTACCAGACCAAGGCCAAGAACGCCCAGGAAGCGCACGAGGCCATCCGCCCGACCGACATGTTCAAGCGCCCCGAGCAACTCAGCCTCGATGCCGACCAGGCCAAGCTCTACGGCCTGATCTGGCGCCGGACGCTCGCCTCCCAGATGCGCTCCGCCGAGATCGATCGCACCACCGTCGACATTGCCGTCAACGTCCCCGGCCGCGCCGTCGAACTGCGCGCCGTCGGCTCGGTCGTCACCTTTCCGGGCTTCCTCAAGCTCTATGGAGTCGAGGTGAAGTCCGACGAGCCCGACGACGAGGACGAGGAAAGCCGCGAATTGCCGCCGCTCGCCGTCGGCGACAAGCCGGCCCTCCAGGCCGTCGAGATCGAGCAGCATTTCACCCAGCCGCCCAGCCGCTATACCGAGGCGAGCCTGATCAAGAAGATGGAAGAGCTCGGTATCGGCCGGCCTTCCACCTATGCGGCGACCCTCACCACGCTCAAGGACCGCGACTATGTCCGCCTTGAGGGCAAGGCGCTGCATCCCGAGGATCGCGGCCGCATCGTCACGGCCTTCCTCGAAAGCTTCTTCACCCGCTATGTCGAATATGGCTTCACTGCCGGCCTCGAAGAACAGCTCGACCAGGTCTCGGCCGGCGACCTCGATTACAAGACCGTGCTGCGCGATTTCTGGAAGGATTTCACGCACGCCACCGACGAGATCAAGGACCTTCGCGTTTCCGAGGTGCTTGATGCCCTCAACGAAATGCTCGCCAGCCGCATCTTCCCGCCCAAGGAAGATGGCTCCGATCCGCGCCGCTGCCCCACCTGCGGCACCGGCCAGCTCTCGCTGAAGCTTGGCAAGTTCGGCGCCTTTATCGGTTGCTCGAACTATCCTGAATGCAAGCACACCATGCAGCTCTCGGACGCGGCCAATGGCCAGTCCAGCGAAGCTGCCGCCGGGGACGGCGTGCTCGGCACCGATCCGGAGACGGGCGAGGAAGTCTTCGTCAAATCTGGCCGTTTCGGTCCCTATGTGCAGCTCGGCGATGGCAAGGAAGCCAAGCGCAGTTCCCTGCCCAAGGGCTGGGAGCCGGGAGCGCTGACCCTCGAAAAGGCGCTGCAACTGCTGAAGCTGCCGCGCGATGTGGGCCTGCACCCGGAAACCGGCCTGCCCATCGTTGCGGGCCTGGGTCGCTATGGTCCCTTCATTCTGCATGACGGCAAATATGCCAACCTGCCCGATGTCGAGGAGATCTTCACCGTCGGCATCAATCGCGCCGTCGACCTGATCGCGCAGAAGGCCGCTGGCGGCTTCAAGCGCGGCGGTGGCACTGCCGTGGCGGCCATCCAGACATTCGAGCACGACAACGGCCCCATCAGCGTCCGGGCCGGCCGCTACGGGCCCTATGTCAACCAGGGCAAGATCAACGCCACCATCCCCAAGGATGTGAAGCCCGAGGACGTGACAGTCGACCAGGCCGTGCAGTGGATAGCGGCCCGCGCCGAGGCCACCGGCACCAAGGTCAAGAAAGCCCCGGCCAAGAAGGCCGCCGCCAAGAAGCCGGCGGCCAAGACTACCGCTGCGAAAAAGCCCGCAGCAAAGAAAGCGGCGCCGAAAACGGTGAAGCCTGAAGACGTGCCGTTCTAGCCCCGAAGGCAACCACCACCACCACGTTCCCTCGGGCTTGACCCGAGGGCCACCCTCAACTGTGCACGATCAAGGGATAGAGATCATCCCACTCAGGGTTGTTCTCTTCGATCAGGGCATCCTTCCATGCCCCGCACCCAATGCTTGACGTTCCGCTCGCGCTGCATTGCGCGCCGGATATCCTGATGTTCCTCGAAATACACGAGCAAGTGGCAGTGGTGCTTCTTGGTAAAGCTCGGAACGACCTCGTTCTTGTGCTGCCAGATGCGCTGGACGAGCTTAGTCGTCGAGCCGACATAGATCGCCCCGTACTTCCTGTTCGCCATGATGTAGACCCATGCCGCCATGTGCCCATGTTGATGCGGCTAGCGGCCCTCGGGTCAAGCCCGAGGGAACGCGATGGTTGTTGGGTGAACTGTGGTTGTTGCGTGATGGTGTCAGATAGCGCTGCGTTCCCTCGGGCTTGACCCGAGGGCCGCTCTCCCGTCGCGCAAGGCGCCCTACCCCATCACCCGCTCGACCATCCCCAGCCAGTTCCCCATGGCGATCTTGCGCACCAGCGCCTCGCCATAACCCTTGTCCAGCAGGGCCTGCAGCAGTTTCTGAACGCCGGTGACGTCGCCAATTTCAGCCGGCATCATCGCCCCGTCGAAGTCCGATCCCAGCGCCACCCCATCCTCGCCCAGCGCTTCCACCAGCGCATCGACATGGCGCACCAGCACTTCCATTTCCGTGTCCGCAACGAACCTCCCGTCCGGCCGCAGGAAGCCGGTGGCATAGTTCAGTCCCACCATGCCGCCGCTGTCCCTGATGGCGGCGAGCTGCCAATCCACCAGGTTGCGCGCATGCGGGCAGATGGCGTGGACATTGGAATGCGTCGCCACCAGCGGATGCGTGCTGATAACTGCTACGTCCCGAAAGCCCGCCGCGTTGAGGTGGCTGAGGTCCAGCATGACGCCCATGGCGTTGCAGACCCGCACCAGCTCCTTGCCGGCAGCGCTCAGTCCCGGCCCGATGTCGGGATCGGCATTGAAGCGGAATGGCACCCCGGTCCCGAAGGCGTTGGCGCGGCTCCAGGTGATGCCGATGGAGCGCAGGCCCGCCGCGTATAGCAGGTCGAGCGAGCGGAAATCGGTATCGATCGCCTCGGCGCCCTCAATGTGGAAGATGGCCGCCAGCGTGTCCTTCTCCATTGCGGCCCGCAATTCGCCCGCATTTCGGCACACCGCCAGCGCCCCTACCCGCTCCAGGCGGAACAGCACCGACGCCATGCCATTTGTGGAGGCCAGCGCATCGGCGATCGCCAGCTGCGGCGGCAGGTTCGGGTCGAGCCCGCCATTGGTCACATTGGCCAGGCCCGTCTTGAGCGGCGGCGGGAACATGGCGAAGAAGCCACCCTTCATTCCCCCGGCCCGGGCGCGCGGCAGGTCGATGTGACCGTCCTTGCTGCCCTCGATGAACGGCCGCTCCTTGTCCGCCCCCGGCGCCTCCAGCAGGCGCAGCAGGGTGTCGTTGTGGCCGTCGAAGAAGGGGATGGTCATGAAAGGGTCCGGTAAGTGCGAGTCGTCCGGCCAAGGTAGCGGCACGTAGCCCGATGGGCCACCGACTCGACCAACATCCAGCAGGCCATCGGCTTAGAACTTTGCCTGGTCGCCGGGTGATGCCGCCCTCGGTTAGCCTGGGGGCGACAAGCATGGCTCCAGGAGGCTAGGGCACCCAGCCCGGACAGAAAGCATTGGTTTGCTTGATCCCGGCTGCGGCGTAGCTGTCACATATGCCCTTGGCATCGAATGCCGCACCACCCGGACGCATCACATAGTCGTCCGTGTTAAAGACTTGGCCAAGCTGGATGCCTGCTTTGCTCGCCAGCGACTGGATTGTGGTGGCGGCCTGGCTCAGCGGTGCGGGTGCGGATCGGCTGGTGGACAGGCCAAAGGGGTCGCCAGCAACCCATTGTCGCATGATGAACAGCAAATCGCGCTCCGGCACGCATTCCGTGCGCCCGGCCGGCAGACCGGTGACCGGATTGTAGCGATTGGACCCGAAGCGGAGGCAAATGTGGCGCTCGACCATGCCGTAATAGGCTTTGCCCTGCAGCACCTCGGCCGACGAGCTGTGCCAAAGATAGGCGTCGCCGGATGGACTGATGTACATGACCTGCGTGCCCTGAACCGGGTGTGCCAGCAGCATGGTCCGGGAGGGGGGACGCATTGGCGCGGCGATGGCTGAACTGACAAACAGCGTCAACGCGGAAAGGACAATGACAAGCAGGCGCATTTCGACACTCCAACGGCATGCGCCGAAAGAGCATGACCCGAGCGGCCTGACAATGCTCGTAACAAATGGAGCCAGCGTCATTTGCCGAACCGCGCTCCATCCCCTACATATCCACCAACATGAAAACTCCAAAAATCACCAAGAAACCCCGCAACACCTCCGGCCCCCGCCGCGCCACGACTCCGCGCGCCGCGGGGCTTCCCACCCGCGAGCAGCTGCTTGAGGCGCTGGCCCAGCAGTCGGACATCAAGGGCAAGCGGGACCTTGCCAAGGTGTTCGGCATCCGGGGCGACATGCGTCGCCCGTTCAAGGCCATGCTGGCCGAACTCGAGGGCGAAGGCGTTATCACGCGCACCCGCAAGGCGCTGCGCCGCACTGCCGCCCTGCCCCATGTCACCGTGCTCGACATCCCGTCCGATGCCGATCCGGATGATCTGCACGCCTATCCCGCGCAGTGGAACGAGGAGGAAGGCGACAAGCCCCGCGTCATCGTTCTGGGCGGCCGCGATGCCCGTGTCGTGCCAGCGCCGGGCGACCGGATCCTCGCCCGCATCGATGCCGGCGAGGGCGAGGTGCCGCACTACACCGCCAAGGCGATGAAAATCCTCGACAAGCCGCGCCGCGGCCAGATCGGCATCGTCCGCATGGACGAGGATGGCGCGCGTCTCATTCCGGTGGATCGCAAGCAGAAGGAAATGCGCATTCCGCTGGGCGACCTGCTCACGGCCGCCGATGGCGATCTCGTCGAAGTCGAGGTCAAGCTATCCGGCCGGCTGATGATTCCGCGCGCCAAGGTAACGTCGGTCATCGGCAATCCGATGTCCGAGGGTGCGGTCAGCCTTATCGCCATCCACAATCTCGAAATTCCCTACAACTTCCCCGCCTCGGTGATCCGCGAGGCCGAGGAGGCAAAGGAAGCCACGCTCAAGGGCCGCGAGGACTGGCGGGATATCCCGCTGATCACCATCGATCCGTCAGACGCCAAGGACCATGACGACGCCGTCTATGCCCAGCCGGATGAGGATCCGGCCAATGCGGGCGGACACGTGGTCTACGTCGCCATCGCCGATGTCTCGGCCTATGTGCGGCCGGGCACGGCGCTCGATCGCGAGGCCTATCTGCGCGGCAATTCTGTCTATTTTCCCGACCGCGTCGTGCCCATGCTGCCGGAACGGATTTCCAACGAGCTGTGCTCGCTCAAGGAGGGGGAGCCGCGCGCGTCCCTGGCCGTCCGCATGGTTATGGGCGCCGACGGCAAGAAGCGCAGCCACACGTTCCACCGCGTGCTGATGCGTTCGGCCGCCAAGCTCAGCTACCAGCAGGCACAGGCGGCCATCGATGGGCGGGCCGACGACAAGACCGGGCCGTTGCTCGAAACGATCCTGCGACCGCTCTGGGATGCGTATGAGGCCATGGCCAAGGCCCGCGACCACCGCGGTCCGCTCGATCTCGACCTGCCGGAGCGCAAGATCATCCTCGACGACAAGGGCATGGTGAAGGACATCCGGGTTCCGGAGCGCCTGGATGCCCATCGCCTCATCGAGGAAATGATGATTGCGGCCAATGTGGCCGCGGCCGAGACGCTCGAGCAGAAGAAGTCCGCCCTGCTCTACCGCGTGCATGACGAACCCTCGTCGGAAAAGCTCCAGGCGCTGCGCGATTTCCTCGGCTCGCTCGATATCTCGGTGAAGAAGTCGGACAGCGTGCGCGCCAGCGATTTCAACGGCATACTTGGCCAGGCGCGCCGCGCCGGCAATATCGAGCAGGTCTCGGAAATGGTGCTGCGCTCGCAGGCCCAAGCCGAGTATGCGCCTGACAATTACGGGCATTTTGGGCTCAATCTGGACCGCTATGCCCATTTTACCTCCCCCATCCGGCGCTATGCCGACCTGATCGTGCACCGGGCGCTGATCGCCGCGCTGGGCCTGGGGAATGACGGGCTCAGCGAGGCCGAGATGCTGCGCCTTGCAGGCATTGCCCAGCATATTTCGGCCACCGAGCGGCGGGCCATGATGGCCGAGCGCGAAACGGCCGATCGCCTGCTGGCGCAGTTTCTCGCCGCCCAGATCGGCGCCCGCTTCGAGGGGCATATTTCCGGCGTCACCCGCTCGGGTCTGTTCGTGCGCCTGCTCGAAACCGGCGCTGACGGGTTCATTCCGGCCTCAACTCTGGGCGCGGATTTCTACCGCTACACCGAGGACCAGCAGGCAATGATCGGGGATCGCACGGGGGAGAAATTCGCCCTGGGTGACCGGGTCAGCGTCCGCCTGGTCGAGGCGGCTCCCGTCGCCGGCGCCCTACGATTCGAGCTCCTGTCGGAGGGGACGCGCGGCAATCCGTCATCTGGCAGACGGAACCCAAAGCGCCCATCTGGGAGTTACGGTCCGAAGGGCCGAAGAAAAAGGTGATTTGATGGGTAGCAAGACACTTCCGGAGCGCAGCGTGGGACAGGCCATGTGGCGTGGCACGCTCTGTCGGTGTCCGCATTGCGGTAAGGGTCATATGTTCCGCGCCTATCTCAAGGTGGCCGAGGAATGCGACGTGTGTGGCGAGCCGCTCAACCTGCACCGCGCCGATGACTTCCCGCCCTATATCGCCATCATGATCGTCGGCCACCTGCTGGTCGGTCTCATGCTCCATCTGGACATGGTGTGGCATGTCGGCCCGCTGACCTATCTCTACACCATGGTCCCGCTGGGGGTCATCCTGCCCATACTCATGCTCCCATCGATCAAGGGGGCTATCGTGGGCCTGCAATGGGCCAACCATATGTATGGTTTCGGCACGGGGCAGCGAGACTGATCTGGCTTGACTTCCGGACCAAAATCCGTAGGTTGCGCCCAAATTCAAAGCGCCGCCATTTCGCGGCGCCTTATTATTTGTCGAGGACACTGCAATGGCCAAAGCCGCTTCCGTCAAGATCAAGCTCGTGTCGACGGCTGATACTGGCTACTACTACGTCACCAAGAAGAACGCCCGCACCCAGACCGAGAAGCTCTCGTACAACAAGTACGATCCGGTCGTGCGCAAGCATGTCGAGTTCAAGGAAGCCAAGATCAAGTAATCTGGCGCCTGCTCACACGCTAAAGACGCGAAAGCCCCGCATCGATGATGCGGGGCTTTTTGCTGCAGGCATGCATCCGGCCGATTTGCAGGCAAAGCACAAGAAATCTGCCGGCATGCTGGCGGTACGGTCGCGGCAAAACTGTGTGAAGAGAATAGGAGTGGCTGGTCCGGAGCGGCATGTCGAAGAGGCCACTCTGTCCGCATCCGGACCAACCGCCCTACGGGACTCAGGAGTTGCGGCGGACCTGAGAAAGCCGTAGGGAACCCTCGGTGACTGTCCCAAAATGGGTCACTCGCCTTGTTGAGGGCAACCTACGCTAAGGCCGGGGAAACTCAAGCAGAACCAGCCATTTGCTGCTGGTAAGCTTCTGTTAATTATAACGGATAACCCTAACGCATCCATTTACGCAGGATTGCGCAAGGGCGGCCGTTCCGGTCAGGCGGCGTCAAACACCACCCGGTTGCGTCCCTCGCGCTTGGCGCGATAGAGGGCGACGTCAGCCCGCTTGATCAGGGATTCCGGCGTATCGGCGGCGCTCTCGTTGAGGGTCACGCCCGCCGACACGGTCACTGATAGCGGCCGGCCCGCATTGACCTCGAAGCTGCGCTCGGCGATCGACTGCCGCACCCGCTCGGCCACCAGTTCGGCCTGGCCGAAATCGGTGTCGGGCATCAGCACGACGAATTCCTCGCCGCCGAATCTGCAAGCAAGATCGACGCCGCGGATATTGCGCTTCAGCCGCGCCGCGAATTCCTTGAGCACCGCATCGCCGATGTCGTGGCCATAGGTGTCGTTGACCGCCTTGAAGTGATCGATATCCAGGATCATCAGCGCCATGTCGCGTTCCTGGCTCTGGGCCTTGCCCAGCATGACCCCAAGATGGCGGTCGAAATAGCGCCGGTTGTAGAGGCCGGTCATGTCGTCGGTCACGGCCAGGGCCATGGTATTGTTGACACTTTGGCGCAGCTCCAGCGCGTAGCGCTGTCGGCGGATCTGCGTGCGGACGCGCGCGGCGAGCTCGTTGCGCTCCACCGGTCGGGAGATGAAGTCGTTGACGCCCAGATCGAGCGCCCGCACCACGCGGGGCTTGTCGGCGTCGTCGGCCATCAGGATGATCGGCAGGTTGCGCGCATGCTCCAGCGTGCGGATCTGCGAGCAAACCCGCAGCGGGTCGAAGTCGGTCAGCGCCATCGCGACGAGCGCCAGTTCGTAATTGGCGCCAGTGACCTGGAACACCGCATCGGCGGGCTGCAGCAGGATATCTACGTCGTGTTCGGGCGTGAGATAGTTCTTGATGCGCTCGGCGTGGCGCTGGTCGGTGTCGACGATGAGGATGGAGCCTGCCGCGGTGTTGATCTTGTCCATGGCCCGCATGGAATCCTCAATGGCGATCTGCTGGCCGGTCGTGGCGCGGGCGCGCAACTCATCGGTGAGCGACTTGAGGCGCACCAGGCTCTTGACGCGCGCCATCAGTTGCATGTCATCGACCGGCTTGGTCAGGAAATCGTCGGCGCCGACCTCCAGACCCTTGACGCGGTCGGAGGGCTGATCAAGGGCCGTAATCATCAGTACGGGAACATGCTGGGTCCTGGGGCTGGCCTTGAGCCGGCTGCAGACTTCGAACCCGTCCATATCGGGCATCATCACGTCGAGCAGGATGATGTCGACGTCAGAATTGTTGCAGATTTCAAGCGCTTGCGGGCCGGACGAGGCCGTTACGACTTCATAATACTCCGCCGTCAGCCGCGCTTCGAGCAGCCGGACATTGGTTGGAATGTCGTCAACGATCAGTACGCGTGCAGTCACTGGCTTAGCCCCGAAACCTGTCGCCGGCCGCTGGCGTCCCCCAGCGGCGTCGAGCGGGCTGATCAGGCAGGCAGTCTGGCTGGCTCTGCGCGGTCAGGCCGGTCCAATGTAGCGGGCAATAGTTTCCAGAAAGTGAGGCACGGAGATCGGCTTGCTGATGTAACCCTCGCAGCCGCCCTGCAAAATCCGCTCCTCGTCCCCCTTCATGGCGAAGGCCGTGACCGCGATGACGGGGATATGGGCCAGGTCATCATCGTCCTTGAGCCACTTGGTGACCACCAGCCCGGACACCTCCGGCAGTTGGATATCCATGAGGATGAGATCGGGATGGTGGGCGCGTGCGAGATCGAGTGCCTCCATGCCGTTACGGGTCTGGATGACGGCATATCCGCGCGATTCCAGCAGATCGTTGAAGAGCTTCATGTTGAGCTCGTTGTCCTCAACGATCATCACAGTCTTTGGCATCGATCTTTCTCCGCGCCGCTAAGGCGCTGGCGGCGCTTCGCTTTGCCGCCCGGTTCAGCTAACATTGAATCTCTTACAAAACACCAAATGAGGCCGGTGGTGCCGCGTTCCGAAAAAGCCGAGAGCTCCGCCGTTTCCCTGGCCGACGCCTGTCTCGGCTACCTTGCTGAAAACCCTGACGAACTCCTGGCCTTCATGCAGTTTGCCGGCCTTGACCCGGAGGCGCTTCGCCGCTCCGTCGGATCATCCCATCTCCAGCACGGCCTCATCGACTATTTTGCCTCAAACGAACCGATTCTGCTCGCCCTCTGCGCGAATTCGGGCATATCGCCCGAACAGTTCATGCGAGTCTGGCATCGGCTCAATCCGTCGGGGTAGAAGGTGGCCCTCGACTGGCTTTGCCGCGACTGCCTGAGCTTCGGCTCCAGTGCCACCGTTTCCGGCCGCTGCCCGGGCTGCGGTTCCCCTCGCCTGCGCAGCCACGAGGAGCTGTTCCAGCTCTCGATCGCCCATGTCGACTGCGACGCTTTCTACGCCTCGGTGGAGAAGCGGGACGATCCCAGCCTGCGTGACAAGCCACTGATTATCGGTGGTGGCACACGCGGCGTCGTCTCGACCTGCTGCTATATCGCCCGGCAGTCGGGGGTTCGCTCGGCCATGCCGATGTTCCAGGCGCGCAAGCTCTGCCCCGACGCCGTGATCATCAAGCCCGACATGGCCAAGTATGTCGGCGTCAGCCGGCAGATCCGTCAACATATGGACGCCCTGACCCCGCTGGTCGAACCGCTGTCCATCGATGAGGCCTTCCTCGACCTGTCCGGCACCCGGGCCCTGCACAAGGCACCGCCTGCACTGGTGCTGGCCCGCTTCGCCAGGACTATCGAGACCGAGCTCGGCATCACCATCTCGGTCGGGCTCAGCCACAACAAGTTCCTGGCTAAGGTCGCCTCCGATCTCGACAAGCCGCGGGGCTTTGCGGTCATCGGCAAGGCCGAGACCCTGTCGTTCCTGGCGCCGCGCCCGATCAGCCTGATCTATGGGGTCGGCAAGGTGTTCGCCGAGACTCTGCGCAAGGATGGTCTGGTCACCATCGGCCAGTTGCAGGATGAGCCGCCGGAAAACCTGATGCGCCGGTATGGCGAGACCGGTGCCCGGCTGGCTCGGCTGGCCCGGGGCGAGGACAGCCGGCGCATATCTCCGGATGGGGAGATGAAAACGATCTCGTCAGAAACCACATTCAATAACGATATCAGCGATCTGGATCAACTTTCTACAGAATTGCTCAATGTCACCGAGCGGCTGTCGGAGCGCCTCAAGGCCAAGAATGTCGTCGGTGACACGGTGACGCTGAAGCTCAAATCATCAGGTTTCCGCTTGCGCACGCGCGCCCGGCATTTGATGATCCCCACACAGCTGGCCAATGTGATTTATGAGACAGGCCGGTCGCTGCTGGAGCGCGAGGTCGATGGCACCGCTTTCCGGCTGATTGGAATCGGTGTCTCAGGTATCGATACGGCCGATGGCAGCGACCCGGCTGATTTGCTGGAGCCGGCCATCGCCCGCAAAGCGGCGGCCGAGCGTGCCATGGATCGCGTCCGCAATCGCTTCGGCCGCGAAGCGGTGGTACGGGGCAAGCTCTACCGACACAGGCCGGCGCCTATGCCGACAGAACCAGACGACGACCAGAACGAAGGCAAGACCAGATGACCAGTCCGATCGAGAAGCTCCGCGAGTATGGCTACGAACTGCCCGCCCCCAAGGCGCCCGTCGCCAACTATGTGCCGGTGGCGCGTAGCGGTAACATCCTTTACGTGTCGGGTCAGATTTCAAGCAACGAACATGGGGTCGTGACCGGCCTGCTCGGCGAAACCATGAATGTGGTCCAGGGCGGCAACGCTGCCGAGCTGGCGGCGCTCAACGTCCTCAGCCAGATCGTCCATATGGGCGGCGTGCCGCTCGAAGAGGTCAAGCGCCTGCTCAAGATCACCGTGCTGGTGGCATCCACGGCCGATTTCACCGAACAGCACTTGGTGGCCAACGGGGCGTCGAACCTGCTGGTCGGTGTGCTGGGCGACAAGGGCAAGCATGCCCGCGCGGCCTTTGGCGTAGCCTCCCTGCCCTTCGGCGCGGCGGTGGAGATCGAAGCGGTCGTCGAAGTCTAGCCGCTACACCAACGTCACATTCCGGTGCCATTGAGGCATCCCAACCGCGACGAGGGCCGCCATGACCGAACCCCTGTTTCCAAATCCGATCGCCCATCGCGGGCTGCATGACCGTGCCAAGGGCGTTATCGAAAACAGCGCCAGCGCCTTCGAGGCCGCCATTGCCGGCGGTTATGCCATCGAATGCGACATCCAGCTCAGCAGCGACGGCGTGCCGGTTGTCTTTCACGACGACGTCACCGAGCGCCTGCTGGGAAAGCCCGGTGCCATCGCCGATCGCGCGGTGAGCGACATTACCTCTTCCCGGCTCCTGGACAGTGCCGCGGGCGACTGCCCACAGCGGTTCACCGATTTCCTGGCCCAGATCGCCGGCCGGACGCTGCTGCAGATCGAGCTCAAGCACCAGCGTGATACGACCGGTACGCAGTTGCTGGCGCGGTCGGTGGCCGAAGCCCTCAAGACCTATGAAGGGCCGGTGACCATCGAGTCGTTCGATCCGCACCTGTTGACGGCGGTCCGCCAATTTGGTTTTGCCGGTCAACGCGGCATCATTACCTATGACTACGCCGATGAGAGCGAGAGCAGCACCCTCACTGCCGAACAGCGCTACACCCTGCGCCACCTCCTGCACTGGCATGAGACGCAGTTCGATTTCATCTCCTGCGCCAAGGATGCCCTCAACCTTCCTGCCATCGTGTTCTGGCGGGCCCTGGGAAAGCCGGTGACGGCCTGGACCATCCGATCGCAGGCGGAAGCCGATGCTGCATTCGCATTGTCGGATCAGGTGGTGTTCGAAGGATTTGCGCCCAAGGTGGCGTGACCTTGGCGCTCGAACCTTACAATCCCGGGCGAACCATCCTATTTCTACCAGACCTGTTGACCGCTGCCGGGACTTGCCTTGGCTGACCAGCCGACCCTTCGCGCCACCATTCATCCCAGCACGGCCAGCATCCCCGCGGCCGTGTGGAATTCGCTTGTCCCGTCGACCGGCGGACTGACGGATAATCCCTTTCTCGATCACGCATTCTTCGCGGCCCTGGAGGATTCCGGCTGCGCGACCAAGCGCACCGGCTGGCAGCCGCAGCACATTCTGCTCAGCGACGACAGCGGCCAGCCGCTGGGGCTGATGCCGCTGTTCCTCAAGTCCCATTCCATGGGCGAGTATGTCTTCGACCATGGCTGGGCCAATGCCCTGGAGCGGGCCGGCGGCAGCTATTATCCCAAGCTGCAATGCTCGGTACCGTTCACTCCGGTGACGGCGCCCAAGCTGTTGGTGCCATCAGGCGATCCCGCGATCAAACAGGCCCTGTTGTCGACCGCGCAGCAACTGGCCATCCAGCGCAACGCTTCGTCGGTCCATGCCACCTTTGTGCCCGGCGCCGAGGCCGACGAAATCGAATCGGATGGCTGGCTCAAACGTTTCGACACGCAGTTTCACTGGCACAATGAAGGCTTTGCCAGCTTCGACGATTTTCTTGAGACGCTGTCCTCGCGCAAGCGCAAGACCATCCGCAGGGAGCGGCGCGATGCACTGGCGGACGGGCTGACGGTCAAGTGGCTATCGGGCGCGGACCTGCGCGAGGAACACTGGGACGCCTTCTACGCGTTCTATGAGGATACCGGGGCCCGCAAATGGGGTCGGCCCTATCTCAACCGCGAGTTCTTCTCGCGGCTCAATGCCACGATGGCCGACCGGATCGTGCTGATGCTGGCCTATGATGGTCCCGAGGCCATTGCGGGCGCCATCAACTTCGTCGGCAAGGACCGCATCTTCGGCCGCAACTGGGGCTGTACGCGCGAGGTGCCGTTCCTGCATTTCGAACTCTGCTACTATCAAGCAATCGACTATGCGATTGCCCATAAGCTGGATGTGGTGGAGGCCGGCGCGCAGGGCGAGCACAAGCTGGCCCGCGGCTATGCGCCGGCGACCACCTATTCGGTGCACTGGATTGCCCATCCAGGCCTGCGCGATGCGGTCGCCGATTTCCTGGAGCGGGAGCGCGCCGCGGTCGAGGAGAACCAGGAGCTGCTCGAGCAGTTCACTCCCTTCCGCAAGGGCGAGCGGACGGACAGCTGAGCCGTAGCGCGATCGTCACTTCCCCCGCCGGTGCTTCCCCGTTAAGTAGGCAATATGATCTGGGATATAATTGTCTTCCTGCTGCAGGCAGCCCTCGCCTTCGTGGTGTCCACGGCCCTGTTCGACGCGCTGCATTGGATTCTGCACCGGTGGGAGCGGTCGACGATCCCGCTGCTGCGGACCTTCTCGTCCTGGCATTGGGTGCACCACAAGTTTCTTGGGCTCGATATGCAGATCAACCCGGCCTATGCGCGGGCCAATATCTGGTTTCACATCCTGCCTGAATATCTGACCTCGATAGCTGGAACGCTGGCGTTTCTGCTGGTATTCCCGTGGCCGCCCGTGGTCGCCGTCCTCGTCATCCGGACAATCATGTTGGTGATGACGCTGCGGGAGGAAGGGCTCGACTACAACCACATGTCGATGGACCGGGTGGGCGGCCAGCAGGGCCGGCTTTGGGTGGACAACAACTACCACGCCATGCACCACGTCTATCCCCACAACTTCTTCTCCTCCTTCGCCAATGTGTTCGATCTGGTTGCCGGCACCAGCTGTCAGATCGAGGGACGCCGGTTCCTGGTAACCGGCGCCAGCGGCGCCTTCGGTTCGGCCATGGTCGAAAAGCTCAGGGCACTGGGCGGGATCGTGGAGACTGCCAAGTCCGGTGTGGATTTTGCGCCGGGGGACCATGCAGCGATGCGTGAGAAGCTGGAGCGGGCGGATGTCCTGGTGCTGTCGCATGGCGCCAAGACCGACGACTGCTGGAACGCCAACAACGTCACCTTCCGCGAACTCACCGAGCTTTTCACCGACCTGGGCAAGACGCGGCTGGCCCCGCCCGAGGTCTGGGCACTGGGTTCAGAAGTCGAATTCCATGGCGATATGGGCATGGACGAGCTCAAGGCCTATTCAGCCTCCAAGCGGGCTTTTGCGCTGCGCGCCCGGGAATACTATCGGTCGGACGCCCTGATCTACCGGCATATCGTGCCGTCGTCGTTCACCTCGGCCATGGGCAAGGGCGCCATGAGCGCCGAGACTGCGGTGAGTGTCGCGCTGTTCATGATCCGCCGCGACTTCCGCTATGTCCCCGTCACCCTGACCGGGCTGGCGGTGCTGAACTATTTCCGTTTCCGATTCTTCCAGAGAGGCCGCCCGGACGACCTGCAGCCGGCGGAGTGAACCATGAGCTACGACCCATCCAACATTTTCGGCAAGATCCTGCGCAGCGAGATCCCCGCGCACAAGGTGTATGAGGATGACAGTGCCCTGGTGATGATGGACATCTTCCCGCAATCGCGCGGCCACACACTGGTCGTCCCCAAGGCGCCGTCACGCAACCTGCTCGATGCCGATCCCGCCGCGCTGGCAGCCGTGATGCCCCTGGTGCAGAAGGTCGCCAATGCCGTGAAACGGGCGACCAATGCGGACGGCATTCGGTTGGCCCAGTTCAACGAGGCGCCGGCGGGGCAGACGGTGTTCCATCTGCATTTCCACGTCATTCCGGTTTACGAGGGCACGCCGCTGGCCGCGCATGCGGGCGGCAAGGCCGATGATGCCGAACTGGCATCGTTGGCCAAGGCTATCTCCGAGGCGCTCTAGTGGTGCCTGCGGCTGCTGCCATGCATGGTCAGCGCCGCCACGATCGCCATGGTCCCAATGATCATCAGCAGGGTCATTGCCGTTCTCCTTGAGCAGGGAGAACTCACTATGCGCCCACGGGGTTCAATCACAAAGTGTGATCGACGACCAGCCCGCCCTTAAGTGTAACGATGCGATCGGCCCGCCGGGCCAGGTCGTGGTTGTGAGTGGCGATGAGGGCGGCAGCTCCCTCGTTCTTGATCAGGTTGGCCAGCGCGGCGAAGACCAGGTCGCTGGTTTCCGGATCGAGATTGCCGGTCGGCTCGTCGGCCAGGATGACCTTGGGATGATTGGCCGCGGCGCGGGCAATGGCAATGCGTTGCTGTTCGCCGCCCGACAGTTCGGCCGGGCGATGGCTGGCGCGCGGGGCGACGCCCAGCAGGTCAAGCAGTTCCAGCGAGCGCTTGTCGGCCTCGGCCGGCGACTTGCCGGCAATCAGCTGGGGCATTGAGACGTTTTCGAGAGCAGTGAATTCTGGCAGCAGGTGGTGGAACTGGTAGACGTAGCCCACCGTGGAGCGGCGCAGCTGCGTGCGCCCGCGATCACCCAGCCTGCTTGTCGGGATGCCCATGATGGCGACCTCGCCGCCCTGTGGGCTCTCCAACAGACCTGAAATGTGCAGCAGGGTTGATTTGCCGGCCCCCGAGGGCGCAACCAGGGCAACCAGCTCGCCGCTATGGACGGTCAGGTTTGCTGCGTCCAGCACGCGGATGATCTTGTCGCCCTGGCCGTAATGCCGGTGGACGTCGGTGAGAACCAGATGCGGCTCATTCATAGCGCAGGGCCTCGACCGGATCATATTGGGCGGCACGCCAGGCCGGATAGAGCGTGGCGAGGAAGCTCAGGCCCAGGGCCAGGCACACGACCACGGCGACCTCGACCGGATCGGTCTTGGAGGGCAGCGATGACAGGAAGAATATTTCGGGCGGGAAGATGGCCACGCCCAGGGTGTTGGACACGAAGGCCCGCAGCGTCTCGGCATTTGCCGCCACGACCAGGCCGAGAGCTACCCCGCTCAGCGTGCCGACGACACCAATCGTGGTGCCGGTGATGGAGAATATCCGCATGATCGAGCCGCGCGTGGCGCCCATGGTGCGCAGAACCGCGATGTCGGAGCCCTTGTCCTTCACCAGCATGATGAGGCTGGAGATGATGTTGAACGCGGCCACCAGGATGATCATCGAGAGGATGGTGAACATCACCACGCGCTCCACCTGCAGCGCCGAGAAGAAGGTCTCGTTGCGCTGCTGCCAATCGGTCAGGATCAGCGGCCGGCTCGACGGGTTCGCCTGCAGGCGCTCGCGCATAACCTTGGTATTGTCGGGGTCGTCGATGAAGATCTCGGCGGCGCTGGCCTGGCCGATCTTGTCATAGGCTGCCTCGATTTCCACATTGGTGGGCGGCGGGTCGAGGGGGCCCGTGGCCGGCGGCTCCATGCCGGGTTTCAGCACTTCCTCGATCAGGTTGAAATAGTCCTGTGCCGGCTCGAGCGGCATGTACATGAAGAAGCTGTCGAACTCGACCATGCCGAGGTCGAAGATGACGTTGACCGGATAGGACCGGATCTGCGGCGTAGAGCCAAAAGGCGTCATCGCTCCATCGGGATTGATGATCTGCACCTGGTCGCCAATGGATACGCCCAGCGTCTGGGCCAGCCGGTAGCCGATGGCCACGCCCTTGCCCTCGTCCCACTGATCCCAGCCGCCCTGATCGGCGCTGTTGTAGAGCAACTGGAGCTTCTTGAGATTTTCCTCGTCCATGCCGCGCACGGTGACGCCGGTGGAATTGCCCTTCCCCGAGGCCAAAACCTGGCCTTCGACGAAATAGACCGCAAAGCTCACGCCATCGACCTGCTCGAGCGCGGCCACCGTCTCCTTGTAGTCGGTGAATTCGCGTTCGATCGGATAGGCGGTGAAGTGGCCGTTGAGGCCCAGGATCTTGGTCAGCAGCTCGGCGCGGAAGCCGTTCATCACCGACATGACGACGATGAGCGTGGCAACGCCGATGGCCACGCCGACCATGGTGAGGCTGGCGATCACCGAGATGAACGCCTCCTTGCGGCGGGCGCGAAGGTAGCGCCCCGCGATCATCCACTCAAAGCGCGAAAAGGCGCGCGTGCCCTTGTTCAGCAGAGGCGGCGCCGTATCGGTCAAATGTCGGTCTTTCGCTGCGGTTCGATGAGGCCCTTGAGGCGTGCAACGGCGTCGGCGATCGGCAGGGTCTCGCGCTCGCCGGTCTTGCGGTGCTTGATTTCGGCTTCGCCGGCAGCCAGGCCGCGGGGGCCCAGGATGATCTGGTAGGGGATGCCGATAAGGTCGGCGGTGGTGAACTTGGCACCGGCGCCCTGGTCGCGATCGTCATAGAGCATGTCGAGGCCGGCTGCCGTCAACTCGTCATAGAGTTTGTTGCAGGCCACGTCGCAGGCCGCATCGCCGGCCTTGAGGTTGATCAGTACGGCCTCGAAGGGGGCCACCGAAACCGGCCAGATGATGCCGGCATCGTCATGGCTGGCCTCGATGATGGCGGGCACCACGCGGGTCAGGCCGATGCCGTAAGAGCCCATATGCACGATGGTTTCCTTGCCATCCTGGCCGGTGACGCTGGCCTTCATGGGTTCGGAATACTTGGTGCCGAAGTAGAAAATATGGCCGACTTCGATGCCGCGCGCAGAAACCCGCTTGTCCTCGGGAACGGCGGCTTCATAGTCGGCATGATCGACCATTTCCTCGGTCGCGGCATAGAGCGAGGTCCAGTCGTCGACGATCGGCTTCAGGTCGCCGCGGAAGTCGGTGTCCTTGCCGGGGATGGGCTTGTCCAGCAGGTCGCGATGGCAGAACACAGCGCTCTCACCGGTATCGGCAAGGATGATGAATTCGTGGCTGAGATCGCCGCCGATGGGCCCGGTATCGGCGCGCATCGGAATGGCAGTCAGGCCCATGCGGGCATAGGTGCGCAGGTAGGCCACGAACATGCGCTCGTAGGCCTTTACGGCTGCTTCCTTGGTGAGGTCGAAGGAATAAGCATCCTTCATCAGGAATTCGCGGCTGCGCATGGTGCCGAAGCGCGGACGCACCTCGTCACGGAACTTCCACTGGATGTGGTAAAGGTTCAGCGGCAGGTCTTTGTAGGATTTCACATAGGTCCGGAAGATGTCGGTGATCATCTCCTCATTGGTGGGACCATAGAGGAACTCGCGCTCGTGCCGATCCTCGATGCGCAGCATTTCCTTGCCATAGGCGTCGTAGCGGCCGGATTCGCGCCAGAGGTCGGCAGACTGGATGGTGGGCATCAGCAATTCGATCGCGCCGGAGCGGTTCTGCTCCTCCTCGATGATGCGCTGCACCTTCATCAGCACCTTGTAGCCCAGCGGCAGCCAGGAATAGAGGCCGGAGGCTTGCTGGCGGATCATGCCGGCACGCAGCATCAGGCGGTGCGAGACGATTTCTGCTTCCTTGGGAACGTCGCGCAGCACCGGCAAAAAGTAGCGAGACAGGCGCATGTGAACTCCCGAAAACGGCCGTCGACTCAAGGCTTTTGTTGATGCCCACTCAAATCCTACTCGTCCATCTGATGCAAGCATGGAAGGCATGCAGAATCTGCGTGACAGGGCGAAATCTTGTTGTTAGGGTCCCTCGCAATAACGCAAAGGCGGTCCAAAACCGCCGGACGTCGACAACGTCAAGGGAGGAGCGTTGGCAGCCGCTTCAGTAGCGTGCCTAAGACCAACGTATTGTCGAACAAACTCTTTTAGCGGGGCCATGTGCCCCGCTTTTTTGTTTCTGCTGGCGAAGGTAATGCCCAAATAGGCATTCAGGAGGCCTTGGCACATGGCTGACGGAGCCGATCTCAGACGCATGGCGCTCGCCCTACCCGGAACCACCGAGGCACCCCATTTCGACCGTGCCGCATTCAGGGTGGACCGTATTTTCGTGACACTGGATGCCGCTGGTCAAACGGCCAATTTCAAGTTCACGCCGGACGAGCAGGAATTCAAATGCCAGCTTGCCCCTGACGTGTTCACCCCGGTGGATAATGCGTGGGGACGCCAAGGCTGGACGACTGCTCGCCTGGCGGCGGCGACCCAAGATGATCTGCAGGCGGCGCTCGAAATGGCGCATGCGCATGCCATCAGCAAGGTGAAGCGGAAGCGCTAAGGGTTTCCAGCCTGACCGACTTCGCGACTATCCCGCTTGGTGGCGGTTCAACGGTTCCAGTAGTGGTGCAGCGTCTCGTTGGTGAGGCCCCAGAGCAGTAGCGCCGTAAGGGCAACGGCCAGACCGGTCGCGATCAGGGCCTTGCGCAGCAGGCGCGGCGTAACCGGTGCGCCCGGCTCGGTACCGGCGACGACTTCTCCCGCCTCATGCTGGCTGCGATTGCCGATGGGCAGCACGGCGACAAAGGTCAGCCACCAGATGACGAAGAAGACGGCAATGATGGAGCCGATCTGCATAAAACACATCCTGCAGCCACAAGCGGCCGAGCGTTGGTCGGCCTCGTGGTGCACTTGGCGCACCACGAGGCCGGGACAGTATAGTGCCACGCCCCATCCTTCGACAGGCTCGGGATGAGGCTATTGGTGAGGCACGTCGCCGCTATACCCGGTGCACGAAAACCGAGACGTTTGGCTTGCGGCCCCAATAGGCGTTGACCTCGTTGCGGATGGCTTTGAACAGGGCCGAGTTCAGCACTTCGGTATCGCTGCGTCGCTTGGGCGGCATGGATTTGAGCACGCCGGCAACGGTGTCCTCGACCAGTTCACTCAGCGACTCGTCTTCGGTCTCGGGCAGGCCCTCGATGACGAGATCGGGGCCCGAAACGACCTGGCCGCCACCATTGACGCAGAGGCTGACCACGACGTGGCCGCCAAAAGACAACCGGCGGCGACCTTTGACGCCGGATTCTTCGGGTGTGCAGAGCACGAGGCCATCGAGATAGAGTTCGCCGGTGCGCACCTCGGCCGGGAAGGCCAGGGGTTCTGGGAACAGCCGCACCAGGTCGCCGTTGCGCGTGTCGATGACGTTGGGAATGCCGGATTCGCGGCCAAGCTTGGCATGGGCCGTGAGGTGCACGGCTTCGCCGTGAACCGGTACCAGCACCTCGGGTTTGACCCAGTCGTAAAGCCGACGGAGTTCTTCACGGCGGGGGTGGCCGGTCACGTGGACGAGACCATCATTGGCGGTGATGACTTCGACGCCCTTGTCGATCAGCATATTCTGGATATCGATGACTTCGCGCTCGTTACCGGGAATGGCCCAGGACGAGAAGATCATGCGGTCGCCGGCATTGAGATCGATGACCGGATGTTCGCCGCGCGCGATGCGGGCGATGGCGGCGCGCGCCTCGCCCTGGCTGCCGGTGCAGATCAGCACGATCTTGTTGCGGGCAATGGTCTTGTAGGCGTCCTGGTCGAGCAGGGGCGGCAGGCCTTCGAGCATGCCCAGTTCACGGGCGATGCCGGTGATGCGATGCAGCGAGCGGCCCGACATCACCACCTGGCGTCCTGCCTTCTCGGCGGCACGAACGATAGAGATGACGCGACCGACATTTGACGCGAAGGTGGTGACGGCGACGCGATTGGGCGCCTCGGCGATCATCGCTGCCAGATTGGCGGCCACCTCAGCCTCGCTTGGGCTCTCGCCGTCCTTGAGCGCGTTGGTGGAGTCGCAGATCAGGGCGAGCGGCGTGGAACGGTCTTCGCCGATCTTCTGCAGGCGCGCCACGTCGGTGGGGGCGTTGCCTACCGGCGTCGGGTCAAGCTTCCAGTCGCCGGTATGCAGCACCCGCCCGATCGGCGTCGAGATCAGCAGCGCATTGGATTCAGGGATCGAGTGGGCGACGTTGATCGCCTCGATAGTGAAGGGGCCGATCTCGAAAGGCTTGCCCGGACGCATGATGGTGATGTCGACGTTTTCAACAATGCCATCCCCTGCCCGCTTGGCAGCCAGCATTGCCGCCGTGAACGGGGTGCAGAAGACGGGCTTTTCAAAGCCCGGCCAGAGGTCGAGCACGGCGCCATAATGGTCTTCGTGGGAGTGGGTGAGGATCAGCGCCAGCACGTCGTCGGCGCGTTCTTCGAGGAATTCGGGGTTGGCCATGATCAGCTCGATGCCCGGCAGGTCGGGCCCGCCGAAGGTCACGCCGCAATCGACCACGATCCACTTGCGCGAGCGCTCGGGGCCAAAGCCATAGGCGCCCATATTCATGCCGATTTCGCCGACGCCGCCGAGCGGCACGAAGACGAGTTCATCCCTTTGGTTTTTAGCCATGGGTCAGTTCAGTCCTTTCGAGCGCAGCGCCGGAGCGATCTTTGGTCGCCGGTCGCCTGCGCAGTAGTTTGTGGTCAGCTTCGGGCGCTGGCCGTTGCCCCAAAATGCACGTCGCCCGCGGTAATCGCGATGCGACGGTTGTCGTCGGCGCGGATGATCAATCGTCCGTCGTCGTCGATCGTTTCAAAAATCCCGCGCACGATGTCGCCGTGCTGGTTGACGGCCACTGGTGCGCCGATGCCGGCGGCGGAAGCGCGCCAGTGCTTGAGCACGTCGCCAATACCGCGGCCGTCGTTCCAGAGGCCGAAGGTTTCGACCCAGGCATCGCTCAACGCCTCGAACACATCCTCGGCGGCTCTGACAACGCCGAGGTCGGCCAGGCTGGTGGCCGGGTATGGCAGCCCCTGCGGCGCGGCCACCACATTGACGCCGAAGCCGATGGCTACCGCATGGCGGCCGTCCGGGAGCTTACTGGCCTCGAGCAGGATGCCGGCGAGCTTGGCGCCATCGGCCAGCACATCATTGGGCCACTTGAGCGCGATGCGGGAATGACCGCCAATCGCGTCGGCTCCGTCGATGCCGATCTTGACCAAGCCGTTCGGGAGGATGCTGGACAGCGCACGATTGAGGGACACACCGGCGACAAAGCCCAGCGTTGCCGCCAGGGTGGGCGCGGTCTCCGGAACTATCAAGAGCGTGGCAGCGAGATTGCCGTGCGGGCTCTCCCATTGACGACCGCGACGCCCCCTGCCCGAGGTCTGCTGGCGCGCCGCAAACCAGATGCCGCCCGGGTCGCCAGCGGTGGCCGCCTCGATAGCCTCGGAATTGGTCGACCCGATGCTGTCATAGCCGCGCAGCCGGTATCCGGCCGCGCGCGCTGTTGGCCCGAGGGCGAAGCTTGTCACCTAGAACAGGCTTCCGGCGGCAGTATGGGCGAAGGTGGCCAAGGGACTGCCGACGGTGAAGTAGTAGGTGACAACCAGGAAGCCGCTGACCGCCATGATGATATTGAGTTCGGCCGGCACGGCCTCGAATTTGGCGACGGGCTCGTCGAAATACATCACCTTCACGACCCGGAGATAGTAGAAGGCGCTGACCGCCGAAGCCAGCACGCCGATGACCGCCAGCACGTAGAGCTGCGCGTCGATCGCGGCCAGGAAGGCGTGCCACTTGGCGAAAAACCCGGCCAGCGGCGGCATGCCGATCAGCGAGAACATGATGATCGCCATGATGGCCGCGACGAACGGCCGGGCCTGGGCGGCGCCGCGAAGATCATCAATGTTCTCGACAAAGCCAGCCTCGGTGCGCAGTGACAGGATGCAGGCGAACAGCCCCACCGTCATCGCTACATAGATGGCCATGTAGATGGCGACGCCTTCGACGCCGACCTGCGTGCCCGAGGACAGGCTGACCAGCGCGAAACCGACATGGCCGATCGAGGAATAGGCGATGAGGCGCTTGATCGACTTCTGGCCGATGGCGGCGAAGGCGGCGAGAACCATGGAAGCGATGGACAGGAAGATGACGATCTGCTGCCAGTCGTGGGCAATACCCTGGAAGGTATCCATCACCAGCCGGACCATCAGGGCCATGGCCGCCACTTTGGGGCCCATGGCGAAGAAGGCGGTCACCGGGGTCGGCGCGCCTTCATAGACGTCGGGCGTCCACATGTGGAACGGCACGGCGGAGATCTTGAAGGCAATGCCGGCGAGCAGGAAGACCACGCCGAAGATCAGGCCGATCGAGCGACCTTCATTGGCAATGGCGAGCACGATTTCCTGAAGATTGGTATGGCCGGTAAAACCATAGATCAGCGACGCGCCATAGAGCAGCATGCCGGAGCTGAGGGCGCCCAGCACGAAATACTTGAGGCCGGCTTCGGTCGCCTTGCCATCGTCGCGCTTGATGGCGGCGAGAACATAGAGCGACAGCGACTGCAGCTCGAGGCCGACATAAAGGCTCATCAGGTCGTTGGCCGACACCATGGCCATCATGCCCAGCGTCGCGAGGAGCACCAGGATGGCATATTCGAACTTGTGGGTGCCCTGCTCCTCCGCATGGGGCAGCGCCAGCAGCAGCGAGAAGGCCGAGCCGCCCAGCACAAGCGCCTTCATAAAGCGGGCGAAACTGTCGGCGATGAAGACGCCGTTGAACAGCACGCCTTCTGCTGGTGCAAACAGGATCAGTGCAGCCACTGCGAGCAGCAGCAGCACCGAGGCGTAAGACACAAGGATCGAGCGTTCCTTGTTGATGACCACGCCCACCACGAGCAGCACAACGGCGCCTATGGCCAGGAGCATTTCCGGATAGGCAGGAGCCAGGCTCGCGAAATCGATAACGTCTGAGTTCACGGGACTCTCCTAGTGGGCAGCCGGTTCGGCGGCCGGCTCTTCAGTAGCGTGCTCGCCTTCGGCGGCAACCGGTTCGGCATGTTCCAGCGGCGCCTGGGCATCGGCCAGCGACACAGCCGGGTCGAGGCCGACCGAGGTTGCATAATGCGAGACGAGGTTGTCGACGGCAGCGGCGGTCGTGTCGAGGATCGGGGCGGGGTAGAAGCCGAACACGATGGTCAGCACGATCAGGGGATAAAGGATGATCTTTTCGCGCAGGTCGAGATCGAGGATGCCCTTGAGGCTGTCCTTGGTCAGTGCGCCGAAGATCACCCGGCGATAGAGCCAGAGCGCGTAGCCGGCTGAGAAGATCACGCCGAAAGCGGCGCCGAAGGCGGCCCAGGTATTGACCTGGAACACACCGATCATGGTCAGGAATTCGCCGACGAAGCCGGACGTGCCGGGCAGGCCGACATTGGCCATGGTGAAGACCATGAAGGCAAAGGCATAGCGCGGCATGCGCTCGACGAGGCCACCATAGGCCTCGATATCGCGGGTATGCATGCGGTCATAGATGACGCCGACGCAAAGGAAGAGCGCGCCCGAGACAATGCCGTGAGAGATCATCTGGAACATGGCGCCCTGGATGCCCAGCGCGTTGCCGGCAAAGATGCCCATGGTCACAAAGCCCATGTGGGCCACTGACGAATAGGCGATCAGCTTCTTGATATCGGTCTGCACCAGGGCAACCAGTGAGGTCACGATGATGGCGGCGACGGAGAGGAAGAAGATGATGTTGGCGAACTGTGCCGAGGCATCGGGGAACATGGGCAGGCTGAAGCGCAGGAAGCCGTAGCCGCCCAGTTTCAGCAGGATTGCGGCCAGGATCACCGAGCCGGCCGTTGGCGCCTGCACGTGCGCTTCCGGCAGCCAGCGATGGAACGGCCACATCGGCATCTTGACGGCGAGCGAGGCGAAGAACGCCCACCACAGCCAGGGCTGCCAGGATTCGGGGAATTCATGGGTCAGGAGCTTGGAAATGTCGGTCGTGCCGCCATTCCAGTACATGGCCATGATGGCCAGCAACATCAGCACCGAGCCGATGAAGGTATAGAAGAAGAACTTGTAGCTAGCCTGGATGCGAGCCGAACCGCCCCAGATGCCGATGATCAGGAACATCGGCAGCAGCGTGCCTTCGAAGAACACATAGAACATGGCCAGGTCGAGCGTGGTGAACACGCCGATCATCAGCGTCTCGAGGATCAGGAATACGATCATGTATTCCTTGACCTTGGTCTCGATGCTTTCCCAGCTGGCGAGGATGGCAAAGGGCATCAGCAGCGCCGTCAGTACCACGAACAGCACGGAGATGCCGTCGACGCCGACGCGATAGCCGATCGTGTCGCCGATCCAGGCGTAGTTGACCACGAACTGGAAGCCCGGGTCGGACGGATCGAAGGTCTGCCACATGGCCAGCGACAGCGCGAACACGACAATGGTCACGATCAGCGCCATCCAGCGGATGGCATTGAGCGAAGTCTTGGGCGTGAACAGCAGCACGATGGCGCCGACGAAGGGCAGCCAGGTGAGGACTGTGAGAATGGTATTGGAGAAGTTCATCAGATCAGTCCCCCGGCCGCAATGGCCCAGGTCAACAGCGCCGCGACGCCAATCAGCATGGCGAAGGCATAGTGGTAGACATAGCCCGACTGGAGCTTGGTGACCCAGGCGGTCACGTTCTGCACCCGGCGGACAAGACCCTCGGTGAGCTTGTCATCAATCAGCCAGTCATCGAAGCCCTTCCAGAAGGCGCGTCCGATCCACAAAGCCGGCTTGACGAAGATGAAGTTGTACAGCTCGTCGAAGTACCACTTGTTGAGCAGGAACTGGTAAAGCCCCGGATTGGTAGCCGCCAGCTTGCCCGGCAGGTCCGGACGGCGGATATACATGACATAGGCGGTCACGAAGCCGATGATCATGGCGACGGTCGCGCTCCACTTGACCCAGAGGGGCACGTGATGGGCGGCCTCGATGATCTCGTGATCAACGACGAGCGAGCCGGCGAAGAAGTGCTCGATATGCGCCACGTCGTGGAAGAACATGCCGTAGAATACCGCACCGGCCAGCACCGCACCGACTGCCAGCACATAGAGCGGCACCAGCATGACGTTGGGCGCTTCATGGGCGTGGTCATAGGCCGAGCCGTGATGGTGATCATCGTGGCCGTGGTCGTCGTGAGCCGCGTGATCGTCATGCGCGTGGTCGTCGTGGCCATGCGGTGCCGGGCGCGGCGAGCCGTGGAAGGTCAGGTGGATCAGGCGCCACGAGTAGAAGCTGGTGAACAGCGCCGCGACGACCAGCATCCAGAAGGCGAACATGCCAGTATTGCCGCCGACGGCATAGGCCGCCTCGATGATGGAGTCCTTGGAGAAGAAGCCGGCAAAGCCGAGCCATTCCGTGCCGGGAATACCGACGCCGGTCAGCGCCAGCGTGCCGATCATCATCATCGCATAGGTGATGGGGATCTTCTTGCGCAGGCCGCCCATGTTCCGCATGTCCTGCTCATGGTGCATGGCGTGGATGACCGCGCCGGCGCCCAGGAACAGTAGCGCCTTGAAGAAGGCGTGGGTGAACAGGTGGAAGATGCCGGCCGAATAGGCCCCTGCCCCGAGCGCCACGAACATGTAGCCGAGCTGCGAACAGGTCGAATAGGCGATGACGCGTTTGATGTCGTTCTGCACCAGGCCAACCGTGGCAGCGAAGAAGGCGGTGATGGCGCCGATGACCAGCACGACGGTGAGGGCAAAGGGTGAGGTCTCGAACAGCGGCGACAGGCGAGCCACCATGAACACGCCCGCAGTCACCATGGTCGCGGCATGGATGAGAGCCGACACAGGGGTCGGGCCTTCCATGGCGTCCGGCAGCCAGGTGTGCAGCAGGAACTGCGCCGACTTGCCCATGGCGCCCATGAACAGCAGCAGGCAGATAACGGTCATGGCATCGAGCTGCCACCCGAGGAACTGCATGACCGGCAGGCCAGTGGTCGAGAACTCGCCGGCAGCATGGAAGGCGCCGTCGAAATCGGCGTGACCGAGCACCATGAAGGCGCCAAAGATGCCGAGGGCGAAGCCGAAGTCGCCGACACGGTTGACGATGAAGGCCTTCATCGCGGCGGCCGTTGCCGAAGGGCGCGTGTACCAGAAGCCGATCAGCAGGTAGGACGCCAGGCCTACGCCTTCCCAGCCGAAGAACATCTGCAGGAAGTTGTCGGCCGTCACCAGCATCAGCATGGCGAAGGTGAAGAGCGACAGGTAGGCGAAGAAGCGGTTACGGTGCGGATCATCGGCCATGTAGCCGATGGAATAGACGTGCACGAGGCTCGAGACCGTGTTGACCACCACCAGCATGACGGCGGTCAGCGTATCGATGCGCAGCACCCAGCGCAGGTCCATGTCGCCGACCTGAATCCAGCGCATGACTTCCACTTTGACCACGGCTGTGTGGTCGACCACTTCAGCGCCCACCAGCCCGCCGCCAAAGGCGACCGGCAGGAAGACGACCCAGCTCAGCACGGCTGAGATGATCAGCAGGCCCGTGGTCAGATATTCGCTGGGGCGGTGACCGATGGTACGGCCCAGCAGCCCCGCGATCAGCGCACCGATGAGGGGCAGGAAAACAATCGCCTGATAGATCATAGCGGTGGCTTAGCCCTTCATGCTGCTGATGTCCTCAACCGCGATGGAGCCGCGGTTGCGGTAGAAAATGACAAGGATGGCAAGGCCGATGGCGGCCTCGGCGGCGGCGACGGTCAGGATCAGCAGCGCGAATATCTGCCCCTGCAGATCGTTGAGCGCGGCACTGAACGCCACCATGTTGAGGTTCACCGCCAGGAGGATCAGCTCGACCGACATCAGGATGACGATGACGTTCTTGCGGTTGATGAAGATGCCGAACACGCCGAGCGTGAACAGGATTGCTGCTACGGTCAGGTAGTGACCGAGCCCGATACCCAAGCCCATGTTTGCCTCCTACAACCCTTGACCGCTTTTGACTTTGACGACTTGCAGCGTTTCCGAAGCCCGACGAGCGACCTGATCGATCGGGTTCTGGCGCTTGACGTTGCTCTTGTGACGCAGGGTCAGCACGATGGCGCCGATCATGGCGACCAGCAACACGGCGCCCGCCCCCTGGAACAGGAAGATATAGCGCGTATAGAGCACCAGCCCGATCGCGGTCATGTTGTCGACCGTGCCGTCGATCGGCAGCGCCGACCCCGAGGCCGCCTCAGGCGAGATGACGAAGCTCCCCGCGAGCAGCAGCAGTTCGAGCAGCAGCACGAGTCCGACGACGACGCCGACTGGGGCATATTGCAGGAAGCCGCTGCGCATCGACGTGAAATCCACGTCGAGCATCATGACCACGAACAGGAACAGCACGGCCACGGCGCCCACATAGACCACGATCAGCAGCAGCGCCAGGAACTCGGCCCCGGCCAGCATGAACAGGCCAGAGGCGTTGAAGAAGGCCAGGATCAGGAACAGCACGGCATGCACCGGATTGCGCGCCGAAATGACCATCACGGCCGACACGATGGCAATCGCCGAGAACAGATAGAAGAAGAATAGTGGAAGGGTCATTGGCTCTTCCCTCTCAGCGATACGGCGCGTCGGCGCTGAGGTTGGCTGCGATTTCACGCTCCCAACGGTCGCCGTTGGCGAGGAGCTTTTCCTTGGAGAAGTAGAGCTCTTCACGCGTTTCGGTTGCGAATTCGAAGTTCGGGCCCTCGACGATGGCGTCGACCGGGCAGGCTTCCTGGCAGAAACCGCAATAGATGCACTTCACCATGTCGATGTCATAGCGCACCGTGCGGCGAGTGCCGTCATTCTGGCGCGGGCCGGCTTCGATGGTGATGGCCTGGGCCGGGCAGATGGCTTCGCACAGCTTGCAGGCGATGCAGCGCTCTTCCCCGTTGGGATAGCGACGCAAAGCATGTTCACCGCGGAAACGCGGGCTGACATGCCCCTTTTCGAAGGGGTAGTTGATGGTCGGCCGCGGCGAGAAGAAATACCGCATGGTCAGGCCAAAGGCCTTTACCAGCTCGGTGAGCAGTAGCGTGTTGACGAACTGGGTGGCGCGCATCAGGCCATCCCTCCATGCCAGCCCCAGCCGGTGAGCTGAAGAACGAATGCAACAATGATGACCATGGCCAGCGACAGCGGCAGGAACAGCTTCCAGCCAATGCGCATCAACTGGTCATAGCGGTAGCGCGGCACGATGGCCTTGGCCATGGCGAACATGAAGAACACCATGCTCACCTTGATGAAGAACCAGACGAGGCCCGGAATCCAGGTGAAGGGCGGCAGATCGATCGGCGAGGCCCAGCCACCCAGGAACAGGATGGTGGTCATGGCGCACATGAGTAGGATCGAAATGTACTCGCCCAGCATGAACAGCAGGTAGGGCGTGGCCGAATATTCGGTCATGAAGCCGGCAACCAGCTCGGATTCGCCTTCCACCAGGTCGAATGGCGGGCGGTTCGTCTCGGCGAGGGCCGAGATGTAGAACACCACGAACATCGGGAACAGCGGCAGCCAGAACCAGTTGAGGAACGATAGCCACGGCACGCCCAGGGTATGGGCAAGGCCCATTTCCTGCTGTGCGACGACGATATCCTGCAGGTTCAGCGAACCGACGCAGAGCAGGACGGTGATGATGACGAGGCCGATGGAGACTTCGTAGGACACCATCTGGGCGGCGGAACGAAGCGAACCGAGGAACGGATACTTCGAGTTGGACGCCCAGCCGCCGATGATGACGCCATAGACGCCGAGCGATGAGATCGCCAGCAGGTAGAGGATGCCCAGATTGACATTGCCGATGGCAAGGCCAGCGTCCACCGGGATGACGGCCCAGCCGGCCAGCGCCAGCGTCGCCGTGATCAATGGCGCCAGCAGGAACAGCACCTTGTCGGCGCCGCCCGGAATGACGGCTTCCTTGAGGGCAAATTTCAGCAGGTCGGCGAAGCTCTGCAGCAGGCCGAACGGACCCACGACGTTGGGGCCACGGCGCAATTGCACGGCGGCCCAGATCTTGCGGTCCGCCAGCAGGATGAAGGCGGTGAAGATCAGCAGGCCAACCAGCAACAGCAGGGCCTTGTAGATCAGGCCAACCTGCACGCCCCAGCCAAGGACCGGGATGCCGAGCAGGTAGTCTAGTGCGGAGAGAATAAAGTCCATTGTTCTCCCCTACTCCGCGGCCTGGCGCAGGCCGGCGGCCGTGGCGGCGCATTCGCCCATGACGGCGGAGGCGCGGGCGATCGGATTGCTGAGATAGAAGTCCTTGACGGCCGAGCCGTATGGCGCCGACTTGGTCTTGATGGCTGCCTTGGCGAGCTTGGCAATATCGGCGACCGAACCGGGCGCGATCTGGTCGATGCGGGCCAGATGCGGGAATTCCGCATAGATGGCAGCGCGGAGCTGCGTCAGCGAATTGAACGGTAGCGGCTTGCCAAGAGCACCCGACAGGGCGCGGATGATCGACCAGTCTTCCTTGGCATCACCCGGCGGGAACACGGCGCGGTTGGTCACCTGGACGCGGCCCTCGGTATTGACATAAGTGCCGGACTTTTCGGTGTAGGTCGCGCCCGGTAGGATGACGTCGGCGCGGTGCGCACCTGCATCGCCGTGGCTGCCGATATAAACGACGAAGGCCTTGCCCATGGCAGAGGTGTCGTATTCATCGGCGCCGAGCAGGAACAGCACATCGAGCTCGCCCTTGCCGGCCAGGCCGATCTGGTCGGCCGAGCAGACGCCACCGTCATGCGGCACGAAGCCGATGTCGATGCCGCCGACGCGGCTGGCCGCATTGTGCAGTAGCGCGAAGCCGTTCCAGCCTTCTGCCACATTGGGGCCGGTCGCCAGCTTGGCGGCCAGGGCAATGGTGTCGCGGCCGGCCTGCTTGCCCAGCGTCGCATGCGACACAGCTCCTTCGCCGACGATGATCAGCGGATTCTTCGCGTTGGCCAGGATTTCGCCGAATGAGCCCTTGCCGGCGGCCAGGTCGGCCAGCGACTCGAAGCCTTCGCCGAGATAGCTGTAGGCATAGGTCAGGTCAGCCTTTTCGCCGATGACGGCGATCGGCAGGCCCTTGGCGCGCCAGGTCTTGCGGATGCGTGCGTTGACGAGCGACGCTTCCCGGCGCGGATTGGCGCCAATGATGACGATGGCGTCGGCCTGCTCGATGCCCGCAATGGTCGGGTTAAAGATATAGGCCGAGCGCGGCATGGACGGGTCGATGCCCGACATGGCCGGACGCACGTCGGTCATGCCAGAGCCGACCGAAGCCAGCAGGGCCTTGAGCGCGTACATCTCTTCGACAGCGGCCAGGTCACCGGCGATCGCGCCGACCTTGTTGCCGGCCTTCTTCATGCGCGCCGCGACGGCAGCGAGTGCCTCGTCCCAGCTTACAGGTTGCAGCTTGCCGGACTTGCGCACATAGGGGCGGTCGAGCCGTTGGCTCTTGAGGCCGTCCCAGATGAAGCGGGTCTTGTCGGAAATCCACTCTTCGTTGATGGCCTCGTTGATGCGCGGCAGGATGCGCATCACTTCGCGGCCGCGGCTATCAACGCGGATATTGGAGCCTACCGCATCCATCACGTCGATGGATTCGGTCTTGGTCAATTCCCACGGACGGGCGTTGAAAGCATAAGGCTTGCTGGTCAGCGCGCCGACCGGGCAGAGGTCGATGACGTTGCCCTGCAGCTCGCTGGTCAGCGCCTGCTCGAGATAGGTGGTGATCTCGGCATCCTCGCCACGACCCAACAGCCCCATCTCGGCAATGCCGGCGACTTCGGTGGTGAAGCGGACGCAACGCGTGCAGTGGATGCAGCGGTTCATCGAGGTCTTGACCAGCGGGCCAATATACTTGTCCTCGACGGCGCGCTTGTTCTCGGCGAAGCGGTTCTTGTCCACGCCATAGGCCATGGCCTGGTCCTGCAGATCGCATTCGCCGCCCTGATCGCAGATCGGGCAATCGAGCGGGTGGTTGATCAGCAGGAATTCCATCACGCCCTCGCGGGCCTTCTTGACCATCGGCGTGTTGGTGAACATTTCGGGCGGCTCGCCATTGGGGCCGGGACGCAGGTCCTTGACCGCCATGGCGCAGCTGGCCTGCGGCTTGGGTGGGCCACCTTTCACCTCGACCAGGCACATGCGGCAGTTGCCGGCCACCGACAGGCGCTCGTGGTAGCAGAAGCGCGGAATCTCGGCGCCCGCTGCCTCGGCCGCCTGCATCAGCGTGTAGTAGTCCGGGACTTCGACGAGTACGCCGTCGACTTTGATATTTGCCATCAGCCCTACTCCGCCGCGATCGACGGCACGGCGCCGTCGCTGGTGGACGAATATGTATACTGGTCGATCCGCTCTTCGATGACGTGGCGGAAGTTGCGGATCAGCCCCTGGATCGGCCACGCGGCGGCGTCGCCAAGCGCGCAGATGGTGTGGCCCTCGATCTGCTTGGTGACCTCGAACAACATGTCGATCTCGCGCTTCTGGGCGCGGCCTTCGACCATGCGTTCCATGACGCGCATCATCCAGCCGGTGCCTTCACGGCACGGCGTGCACTGGCCGCAGCTCTCATGCTTGTAGAAAGCCGACAGACGCCAGATGGCCTTGATGATGTCGGTCTGCTTGTCCATGACGATCACGGCAGCGGTGCCGAGCGAAGAACCCACTTCGCGCAGGCCGTCGAAATCCATGACCGCGTGACGGATCTTCTCGCCCGGAACGCAGGGAACCGAGGCGCCGCCGGGGATTACCGCCAGCAGGTTATCCCAGCCGCCGCGGATACCGCCGCAATGCTTCTCGATGATCTCCTCGAAGGTGACGCCCATGGCCTCTTCGAAGGTCGCCGGCTTGTTCACGTGGCCGGAGACGCACATCAGCTTGGTGCCGGTATTGTTGGCGCGGCCGATGGAGGCGAACCAGGCGCCCGAACGGCGCAGGATTTCGGGGACGACGGCAATCGACTCGACGTTGTTGACGGTCGTCGGGTTGCCATAGACGCCCATGCCGGCCGGGAATGGCGGCTTGAGGCGCGGCTGGCCCTTCTTGCCTTCCAGCGATTCCATCAGTGCGGTTTCTTCGCCGCAGATATAGGCGCCGGCGCCGTGGTGGACGATGATGTCCAGGTCCCAGCCGTGGATGTTGTCCTTGCCGATCAGCTTGGCTTCATAAGCCTGCTCGACGGCGGCCTCAAGGCGTTGGCGCTCGCGGATGAACTCGCCACGGACATAGATGAAGGCCAGATGCGCATCCATGGCGCGGGCAGCAAGCAGGCAGCCTTCTACCAGATGGTGCGGATCATGCCGCAAGATATCCCGGTCCTTGCATGTGCCAGGCTCGGACTCGTCGGCATTGACCAGGAGGTAATGCGGACGGCCATCATTGACCTTGGGCATGAAGGTCCATTTGAGCGCAGTCGGGCAACCGGCGCCGCCGCGGCCACGCAGGCCCGAGGCCTTGACCTCGTTGGTGATCCAGTCACGACCGGCGTCGATGAACTCCTTGGTGCCCACCCAGGCGCCGCGCGAACGAGCGCCCTCGAGCGTCCAGTCGCCCTGGCCGTAGAGATTGGTGAAAATGCGGTCCTTGTCAGCGAGCACTCTTCATACTCCTAACGCGGCTTCTTGCCGAAGACGCGGATATATTCGGCCTCGCCACCCCGGGCGAGAGCTTCGGCCTGAGCCAGCCAGTTGTCACGCGAAACGCGCCCCCTGAAGCTCAGCGAGTCCTCGACCTTGGCGATGTCGTCGGGCGTGAACGCGGCGACCTGGCTCCACTTGGTGATGCCAAGCGCGTTGAGGCGGCCTTCAAGCACCGGACCAACGCCCGAAATCAGCTTGAGATCGTCGGGCGCACCTGAAGGCGCAGCAAACAGCGGCGCGCTACCACCCTTCTCCGCAGCCGGGTTCACCTCTTTGGGGTTCGCCTTGGGCGCGATGATGGTGCGCACCTTCTTGGTGCCGGTACCAGCGGCGCCATCAGCCGGTTCGGTAGCCGTCGGCTTAGCCGGTGCCTTGCCACCATCAACCTTGGCCGCGTCGGACTCGGCGCCCGTTGCATCTTCGCGCATTGCCTTGTTGGGCTTGCCATTGGCCTTCGCCGACGCATTGGCTGCCTTGCGCTCGCCTTCGGCCTTGGCCTCGGAAACCTTGGCGCTTGCCGGTGTACCCTTTAGCGCCGGAGCGTTTTCCGCTGCCACGTCCTTGGGCTTTCCAGCCGTTGTTGGCGTTGTCGCGGCCGGGGCCGCAGCGGCGGGAGCCGGTGCAGCCGGAGCTTCGGGTGCCGGAGGCGGCACGAACTTGGTCCGCGTGGCGCTGGGCTTTTCCACCAGCGTGGTGCGGCCACCTTCGGCCGAGGAATAGAGCCGCTCGATCTGCGGGCCCGGCTTGATGGTCGCGCCATTGCCGGCGGCGAAGGCATCGACGATTTCCTCGAAACGCTCGGGCGTCAGGTCTTCATATGTGTCGTGATAGATCGTCACCATCGGCGCGTTGACGCAGGCGCCGGCGCATTCGACCTCTTCCCAGCTCATGGTGCCATCGGCATTGAGATGGTGCGGATCGTGGTGGATCTTGGACTTGCAGATATCGAGGAGCTTCTCTGCCCCGCGCAGCATGCAGGGGGTCGTGCCGCAGACCTGGATATGGGCACGCGAGCCGACAGGCTGCAGCTGGAACTGAGTGTAGAAGGTCGCCACTTCCAGCACGCGGATATAGGCCATGCCCAGCATGTCCGCGATCGTCTCTATCGTGGCGCGGCTGACCCAGCCGTCCTGATCCTGGGCGCGCATGAGCAGCGGGATGACGGCAGACTGCTGACGGCCGGACGGGTAGAGCCCGATCTTCCATTCCGCCCATTTGGCGTTTTCAGCGGTAAAGGCGAACGATGCCGGTTGAACCGACTCATCCGCAAGGCGACGCGCAACCATCAGCGATCAACCTCTCCGAACACGATATCGAGCGAGCCAAGGATGGCCGATACGTCGGCCAGCATGTGGCCACGGCACAGGAAATCCATGGCTGACAGATGCGCAAAACCCGGCGCGCGGATCTTGCAGCGATAGGGCTTGTTGGTGCCGTCACTGACCAGATAAACGCCGAACTCGCCCTTGGGCGCTTCCACGGCGGCGTAGACCTCACCAGCGGGGACCTTGTAGCCCTCGGTATAGAGCTTGAAGTGATGGATGAGTGCCTCCATCGACTTCTTCATCTCGCCGCGCTTGGGCGGAACGACCTTGCCGTCGAGCGAGGAGACCGGGCCCTTGCCATCGGCGGCGTTCAGCTTGGCCACGCATTGCTGCATGATGTAGGTCGACTGCTTCATCTCTTCCATGCGGATGAGGTAGCGGTCGTAGCAGTCGCCATTCTTGCCGATCGGGATGTCGAAATCCATCTCGGCATAGCATTCGTAGGGCTGGCTCTTGCGCAGGTCCCAGGCAGCGCCCGAACCGCGCACCATCACGCCCGAAAAGCCCATATTCCAGGCGTCTTCGAGCTTCACCACGCCGATATCGACATTGCGCTGCTTGAAGATGCGTTTCTCGGTCAGGAGCGTATCGAGGTCGACGAGGAATTTCAGGAATTCGCCGCAGAAGGACTCGATATCGTCGACCAGCGCCTGCGGCAGGTCCTGGTGCACGCCGCCGGGACGGAAATAGGCCGCATGCATGCGCGCGCCGGAAGCGCGCTCATAGAAGATCATCAGCTTTTCGCGCCACTCAAAGCCCCAGACCGGCGGCGTCAGCGCGCCGACGTCCATGGCCTGGGTGGTAACGTTCATCAGGTGGGCCAGGAGGCGTCCGATTTCCGAATAGAGCACCCGAATGAGCTGCCCACGGCGTGGCACTTCGAGGCCCAGCAGCTTCTCGACGGCCAGGGCAAAGGCATGCTCCTGGTTCATCGGCGCCACATAGTCGAGGCGGTCGAAATACGGCACGGCCTGCAGATAGGTCTTGGATTCGATCAGCTTCTCGGTGCCGCGATGCAGCAGGCCGATATGCGGATCGACGCGCTCAACGATTTCGCCGTCGAGCTCAAGAATCAGACGCAGCACACCGTGCGCCGACGGGTGCACGGGGCCAAAGTTGATCGTGAAATTGCGGACTTCGGCTTCAACGGTCATTGCTTGGCCTTCTCGTCACCGGGGAGCACGTAATCGGTACCTTCCCAGGGCGACAGATAGTCGAACGAACGATATTCCTGCATCAGCTTGACCGGCTCATAGACGACGCGCTTGCGGCTTTCGTCATAGCGCACTTCCACAAAACCAGTGGTCGGGAAGTCCTTGCGCAGCGGATGACCGTCAAAGCCATAGTCGGTGAGAATGCGGCGCAGGTCGCCATGGCCCGAGAACAGGATGCCATAGAGATCATAGGCTTCGCGCTCGAACCATTCAGCGCCCTTGAACACGCCGGTGATGCTGGGAACGGGCGTGACATCGTCCGTCATGACCTTCACGCGAACGCGCTGGTTCAGGTATGGGCTCATGAAGTGGTAGACGACGTCGAAGCGCTCGTCGCGCGCCGGATAGTCGGCGCCGCAGACATCGACGAAACTGACAAAGCGGCAGCGTGGGTCATCGCGCAGGAACGTGGCGATCGCCACGATTGCGTCCTTTTCCGCGGTCAGAGTCAGCTCGCCAAAAGCGACTTCCTGCGACAGGATCGCCGGGCCGATGGCGCGCGCAATATGCTCGCCAAGGTCCACAAGCGGATCGACCTGGGTTACTTCATCCATTCTGGCTGACCCTAGCGTTCGATGGTGCCGGTGCGGCGGATTTTCTTTTGCAGCAACAGGATGCCGTAAAGAAGCGCTTCAGCGGTGGGCGGGCAGCCCGGAACGTAAATATCCACCGGCAACACGCGGTCACAGCCGCGCACGACCGAATAGGAATAGTGATAGTAGCCGCCGCCATTGGCGCAGCTACCCATGGAAATGACGTAGCGCGGCTCCGGCATCTGGTCGTAGACCTTGCGCAGCGCCGGAGCCATCTTGTTGGTCAGCGTACCGGCAACGATCAGCACGTCGGACTGGCGCGGCGAGGCGCGCGGGGCCGTGCCGAAGCGCTCGATATCGTAGCGCGGCATCGACATC
>NZ_JACZKG010000013.1 GCF_014860165.1 Devosia sp. | reverse complement strand
GCCCCGACCACCGCCATCGAACAGTTGCGCGACATGGGCCTGCCGACCAACAAGCGGGCCCACCTCTCGCTGCGCCATACCGGCCTGCTTCGGCCGGTCAGCGATACGGAAATGCCGCTTTCCCCCGAAAACTCGCGCGCTTCGGTCGTGCCGACCTCCGACTCAGCTAAAGAGGAAACGGCGCGGCATGACGTAGAAGGCACCGACTTTGTCGAGGACAACAGCGAGGCGAACCGGAACTGAGGCGCCACTGTCGCCCTTGCGGCGGCTTGCACCCTATGCCGGCCTCGTTGTCTTCGCCTTTGCGGCCCTGCTTCCCACCATCGCCCTGGGGCAGGACGTATCGATCGATTTCGGTGACGACACCACGCTGACCGAGCGTGCCGTCCAGATCATCGGCCTCATCACGCTGCTGTCGCTGGCCCCGTCCATCCTGGTGATGGTGACCAGCTTCACCCGCATCGTGGTGGTGCTGTCGCTGCTGCGCACCGCCATCGGCCTCCAGACGGCGCCGCCCAATTCGGTGATGGTGTCGCTGGCGCTGTTCCTGACCATCTTCGTGATGCAGCCGACGCTGCAGCAATCCTATGACCAGGGGATCGCGCCCCTGCTGGCGGGCGAGATCGAGATCGCCGAGGCGTTCGAGCTGGGCAGCGCGCCGCTGCATGAATTCATGCGCGCCAATGTGCGCGAACAGGATCTGAGCCTGTTCTACGACCTCACGGAAGCTCCCATTCCCGAAGAGCCCGAGGCGATCCCGCTGCAGTTGCTGGTTCCGGCCTTCATGATTTCCGAGCTGCGGCGGGCTTTCGAGATCGGCTTCCTGCTGTTCCTGCCCTTTGTGGTCATCGACATGGTGGTCGCGTCGGTGCTGATGAGCATGGGTATGATGATGCTGCCGCCAGTGGTGATCTCACTGCCGTTCAAGCTGATCTTCTTCGTGCTGGTCGATGGCTGGTACCTGGTTGCAGGCTCGCTGGTCCGCAGCTTCGTCAGCGGCGGCGGGTAGCTATTGCGCGGCCGCCAGGCCCGCTTCCGGCTCGGCGGCGGACAGAGGCGCCAAGGCGCCTTCGCCGGCATAGGTATCGCGATATGACGCCAGGAAGGCATTGATGCCGCCGACATCGGCGACCTGGCTGGCCACCGCCTTGAATTCGAGGCTGGTGACGGCAACCTGACCGGTGACCAGGTCGAAGATCGGCCATTCCGGGGTCACGACCATGGCATCGCCAAACTTGGACCGCAGGCGCGACAAGCCGAATGAATCGCCTGCCAGGGCAAACCCGACCGCAGCCTTGACCAGGCCCATGCGCACGCCCCGATCCAGCGGCGCACCGGCCGGCTGGTCGGCATAGAAAGCCTCCAGCATTTCGCCGGCACGATCGTAGCGCTTGGCCTTCCAATGTGCGTCGATGCGCAGCAGGGTCACGTCCTGCCCATCCATGTCGCGCAGCAGGTCGAGGGCCAGCTGGTCACGGCCGCCATCGATCATGGCGCGCGCCTCGAGCACGCGACGCTGGCGCAGCAGTGACTCGGGCAAGTCAGGCAGGCGGGTGGTGTTGAGGACACGCAGCGCATCCTGCGGCTTGCGATCGGCCAGGTAGATAATGGCGAGATCCGCTGCGATCTGCGTGCGGGCGACGCCGGTCAACCGGTTCTCCAGCTGATATTCGAGCAGTTCGGCGGCCTGCGGCAGCAGGTCCACCCGCACGAGGCGCCGCGCCAGGTTGCGGATCATTTCGTCGCCACGCGAGCCCGGCGGTGTCAGCTGGCGGAAATCGTAGAACAGGCTGAGGGCATCGACCGGACCCAGCGAGTCGGCGGCCCCATTGAGGAACAGCTCACTGAACATGCGCTGCGCTTCGTCGCGCAACGCGTTGACGGGCGGGCTTTCGGGATAGTTGGCAACGGCCTGCCGGACGGTCTCGAAGCCGCTGCGATAGTCGCCGTCGCGGAAATAGAAGTCAGCCAGCATGGTCTGCATATCCGCTTCGAGCGCATTGCCGCGCCAGAGCAGCGACTCGGCCGATAGCGTATGGGCGGCCTTGGCGAGATCGAGCGTGCCCTGCTCGTCCAGCAGACGCAGGGTGCGGTAGATCGCTTCGGCGCGGGTGGGGCGAATGTCGGCTGCGATCACCTGGCCATAGGTATCGAGCGCCTCCGAAATGCGGTCGTGCCCCTCGTCGATCCGACCCGACAGCAGGTGATAGAGGCTGGAATCTTCCGGATTGAGGCTGGCAAAGTCGATATCGTTGAGAAAACGCTCGGCCCGCGACAGGTCATTGGTCTCGACCGCCGATCGCAGGGCCGCGAAGTAGAACTTGTTGCGCACCCAGAGCGGGTAGTTCTCGACGATGCCATTGGCCTCCGTTGCATCGGAGTTCGCACCCTTGAAGTCGTAGCTGTCTGTCCGGGCGATGGTGCGCCACAACAGCGCGTCGAGCTCCTGACCGACGGAGGATGAATTGAGGATGCGCAGGGCATCGATCGGGCGCGATGCCAGCGTCTCGGCAATGGCCCGGGTGATGCGCACCTTGCGCGTCAGGTCCTCGGCCTTGAGTTCGGTCTCCAGCACCTTGAGCACGCCCAGGGCCTCATGGGCGAAACGATTGGCGACATAATACTGCGCCAGATCGAGACGCGCGATGTCTCGCTCCCTGCCCTCGCCACCCGCGGCCTTGGCCAGCAGGTCCTCGATATGGGCGGCCATGGCGCCGTAGTCCTTCTCCTCAAGGCTCCCCAGATCGACAAAGCTGCCACGCAGGCTTTCGGTGACGCCGTTACCCATGGTGCGCGGCGTATCGATAGCCGAAACGGTCAGGCCACCGGAGGTGGACATGACGGCCAGCTCATTCTCGATGGCAAGGTCAAGCTCCGGCGTTTCCGGCTTGATGACCAGGCCGTGCACGCTGCGCAAGGCGGAGAATTCCACGTAATCGAGCGTCCGCGTCACCCCACGAGCCGGCGGATAGGCGGTGACCACCTTGAGCAGGTCGCCAACCATCGGGTCGCGGAAATCGTGGATGCGGGCCGGACGGACGACATCGGCAACCATCTCGAAATTGCCTTCGATATCGCGGCGGCGGCTGAGCTCGATCGGCTCGGTCGGGGTGAGCATGATGTCGCCGAGCGACAGCACCCACGCCATGCCTTCCGACCCCAGGGTCGCCAGCCGGTCCTGCGACAGCTCGACCCGCACCACCTGGGTATCGCCGGACGACACGATGGCGAACTCGCTGGCCAGCGCATCGAGTTCGTCCGATTGACCGGGAGGCAGGATGCCCGAAACGCTGTCGAACATCATCCAGACGGTGTCGCCACGACGGAACACGGCAGCCGGTGTATCCTGCTCGAATGGGAAGACGACCCGGACGGTCGATCCCAATACGCTCACGAAGGGCGTGATCGCGCTGGCGGCATTCTCGGGGAAGAGCTTGTCGACCTGGGCATCCGCTGGCCCACCGGCGGCTTCGGCCTCGGGCTCAGTCGCGACATCCCCGGCCAGGCTGGCTGCGGTGAAACTGGGCAGGCCGACGCCGGCAATGTCGACGTCCAGAATGAACTGGCGCGGCGTATTCTGATAGAAGCGCGGCGTGATGCCTTCGGCAAGGGTCATCGTAACCAGCGATCCGTCCGGGCTGACCGTGCTCTCCACCGACGCGATCTCTGGCGGAAGGTCGGCGGCCATGACGCGCAGGTCGACCTCGACGGGCCATTCGAAGGCGATGCGGCTCGTCGTGCCATCCTGGACGAATTCGGCCGTGGTCGGAACGGTCCAGTCGAACTGGACGCGCATGAATGTGGGATTGCGACCGACGCGGATGCTGGCCTTCGGATCGAGGTCGATCACCTCGGCCGCCTTGCGCTCGCGCTCGGCACGAATGGCGGCCACACGGGCCCGCTCGGCCAGTTCGTCGATAATGTCCTGCGGCAGCGCCGGTGGCATGCCCTGCCAGGTCTGGGGCAGCAGATCGATGAACAGCTTCTCGCCGGCCTCGATGCGATTGAAATTGAAGGCGGAACGCAGGCCAAGGCGCAGGCCGGTTCCATCGGGGTCCACCCGCGCCACCGAGAGGTAGGGCGCCATCGTGGTGCCGACATCAGGCAGGATGATCGATACCTTCTCCTCGAATTCGAGCGAAAGCACGCCATTTTCGATGCGCATCGTATACTTGGGAAGGTCGTCTCGGCCTGGAAAACTCAGGATCAGGCGGGCGTAACCCTCTTCCTGGGTCGCAAAAAGCTGGCCCTGTTCCTCGGCAAAAGCGGGCGCGACAAGGCTCAGCGCCGCCGCAACGACGCCAATCAGCACGGCGCGCGCAGCGCGTCGCAAACCAGTCATGCACGCGGTCTTCACCGGCTTCTGCCCGCCCGACACACTTGGAGCGTCTCATGGCGAAGCCTTCAGCTCCGGGGACATAAAACGCATGGGTTACACGATACTCTCGTGCCGACCCTAGCGTTCGGTGCTTAACGTCGCCTTACGTGAACCGGTAAAGCCTTACTGACCAACGATTTGAGGCAGGGCGGCCAGGTCTTCCGGGGTCATTTCGGCCGCGGGACGGTCGGCAAGGGCCGCCATCTGCACCGTCAGTTCCTGTGCCCGCGTGGCGTCCATTTCGGCCAGGATGGGCGCCATCTTGCGCGGGCTCATGGTCTTGGCCACCCGCAGCAACACTTCCATGTCGAGGTTGTTGAAGATCTTGGCAGCGTCCTTGGGCTTCATGGTCTCGTACATGGCCACGATGCCGGCAAACTGCCCGGTTTCCAACTGTTCACGCTCATCGACCAGCGCGGAAATCTGGGCCTCCAGCGCCTCGAGCGTCGCCGTCCGTTCCTCGATGCGCTTTTCGGCGGCATCGACGATGGAAGCGCGCAGCGCCAGATCCTGTTCGTATTCCTGCAACTCGGTGCGACGTGCCGCCAGGCGCTCGAGCAATTGCTCTTCGGTGGCCGTTACCCCGTCGGCGCCAACCAGGGGAATGACCCCACCGTCGCCACTGATCTCCATCGGCACCACATCGCCCGAGGGCAGGCAATCGGCCGCCATCTGGGCGGCAAAGCTGCCCTGGGGAACCACGACCGCACCCTCTTCTCCGGCCGGCGCGGTATGTCCGCCGCCCCCCGCCTCGGCCAAAGCAGCGTTCATGACAACCTCTCCACCCTCGGTGATGGAGGCGTTGGATTCAACGCAGTAGGTTCCCAGCGTAACGCCGTGATCCGCCACAGCATTCCCGGCAGGCGCCGCATGGTCGGCCGGCGCTTCCTCGGCAGGTACCTCCGCATCCGCGACCGGCGCCGCATGGCCGCCAGCGGCAGGTTCCCCGCCCAGGGTAGGCGCCGTATCGGAAAGGGTCGGATTGGTATCCTCAATAGTCGGCTCGCCCGCCGGGGTGATGGTTGAGTCGGTCTCGGTCGAGCCCGCCACGCCGCCGGAGCTGGCGCCGGCGGCCTGCGCCGCGCCCATGCCGGTCAGCACATAGCCGCCATTGGTGACAAGACCGAGGGTCTTGAGCACCAGCAGTGCGGCAATGGCCAGAACAACGACCGGCAGGAGGCGGATTTTGGTCACGCGGCAGCTCCGCGGGTGCGAACGCGGGCCGAAAGCTGCTCAAGCGCGGACTGCACCTTGTTGGGCTGCTCGACCGGCTCGATGGCCTGACTGTGGCGCGCCACGCTGGTGATCTTGGCGATCCGCTCCATCAGGGTGGTGCCGGCATGGACATGATTGGCCAGCTCGATGCCGAAGCGCTCGGCCTCCTCAAGGCGCGAATTGAGCGCCAGATCGGCCTCGACCGCCGTCTGCTTGAGCTCCTTGATCGCCTGGTTGGCCAGGTTGGTGGCGCCGACCAGGTCGGCGACCATCTGGCGCATCACGTCCTTGTCGGCATGCAGCCGCTTCAGCCGCTGGTTGAGCACGATGCAGTATCCGATTGTCAGTGCCAGCAGAACAGCGACAGCGCTCTCCACGAGCAGCCCCAGAGGCAAGCTGAACATCATCGTCCTTCCATTTTCTCGTCGATCGCCTCAAAGGCCGCCATGGTGACCTTGGGCGGGTTAAGCGGGCGGGAAACCCGCACCGATACGTGATTGCCGATATGGCCCATGACGGCCTCGGTGAGTTCGACATCGCCACAGCGCAGCCGCACCGGATCGGACGGGCTGCGCTCGAACATGACCGTGTCGCCCGGCTTGATCGCCAGCATGCGCGAGAGCGGCAGGTCCTGCTCATGCAGCACCGCCTCCACTTCCACGTCCGCCGAATAGATCTCGGTGGCCAGGTGGCCTTCCCAGATCGGGTCGCGGCCGAACTTTTCACCCATGAACATCTGCAGCAGCTGTTCGCGGATCGGTTCGATCGTGGCATAGGGCAAGAGGATTTCGATCTTGCCGCCGCGATCGTCCATCTCGATGCGGAGCTCGATCAGGATGGCGGCATTGCCCGGCCGGGAAATCGCCGCGAAACGCGGATTGGTCTCCATGCGCTCGAGCTTGAAATTGACCTGGGTCACCGGCTCGAAGGCGCGATGGGTGTCATCGAGGATCACCTCGATCATCCGCCGCGCCAGCGCCATTTCGATCGTGGTATATGGCCGGCCCTCGACGCGGATATTGCCGCCGACGCGGCGCCCGCCCAGCAGCACGTCGATCATCGAGTAGATGAGGCTGGAATCGACCGTCAGCAGCCCGTAATTCTCCCATTCCTCGGCCTTGATGACCGAGAGAATGGCGGGCAGCGGGATGGAATTGAGATAGTCGCCGAACCGCACCGACGAGATCGAATCCATGGTGACTTCGACATTGTCGGAGGTGAAATTGCGCAGCGAGGTCGTCGCCAGCCGGACCAGCCGGTCGAAGACGATTTCGAGCATCGGCAGGCGCTCGTAGCTGACCAGCGCCGAATTGATCAGCGCCTGGACGCCGGTCAGTTCGACATTGCTGCCGACGCTGGCATCGAAGCCGAGCAGGCTGTCGATTTCGTCCTGGTTGAGAACGCGGTCAGCGCCGCCATCACCGTCGGCATCCGTGCCCTCGAGCATGGCCGCCCACTCGGCGGCCGCGGCGGCTGCCTTTTCCTCGTCGGTCATGTCCTCTTCATTGACAATACCGGGGGCGGCCGCGACCTCTTCGAGGCCCCATTCATCCGCAAGCTTGTCCTGTTCGGTGGGGCCCGCCATTACTGCACCAGGATTTCCTTGAACAGGATGGACTCGACCCTGGACGGGTAGATCGCGACGTTGACGCGACGCAGCAGCTCTTCCTTGAGGCGATAGACGCCCGCCGAGCCCTCGAGATCGGACCGGCGCAGCTCGCGCAGATAGACCTGGAAGGCGTCGACCACCTTGGCCATGCTCGGCTGGATCTCCAGCATGGTCTCCTCGTTGGCGACTTCGAGGGCAACGGTAAGCTTCATGAAAGCTTCCTTCTGCCCCTCTTCCGCATTGAGGTTCACGATCATCGGCGGGAGGTTGAAGATGAAGGTGTGGCCGGCAGTAGCCACGCCAGAATGGTCGCCGCTCGCGGCTGCCGCGGCATCCTCCACCGGCGCCGAAGACGACAGGAAGAAGAAGAGGCCAGCGCCGCCCAGCAGCACGACGATCGCCGCCGCGCCGATGATGATAAAGAGTTTCGGTATCCCCTTCTTGGCCGGGGCGCCTTCTTCGATGTCTGCTTCCGCGGCCATGCCAACCTGCCAAAATACGAGGCTACCCGGACGATTCCGGCTGTTCGTCCAGCTAAGCGCCCGATGGTTAACGATTGGTTACAAAGCGCCCAAAGCGGCAAAATTTGCCGGGCAGCTTTTGCCGTGCGGGGAAAGGATAGCGCGGCAAGGTTAGCCCGGACCTTTCCCTATCTATCTGATTTTATTAAATTTTGTGTGTTGGCATGGTTTCTGCAATGTAAACGGCGAGGCGGCACGCTTGGGGAAGCTGGCAGTCTCGGGGACGTAAACATTCCGGGGATCAGCAATGATCGAGAATGCGCAACTGATCAGCCTTTCCAGGCAGATCGCGCTGCAGCGGCAGATGGATGTGGTGGCCAACAACATGGCCAACATCAACACGACCGGCTTCAAGTCCGAGAACATCCTGTTCGAGGAATATGTGATGCCGGTCGCCCGCGATCAGGACTTTCCGCGCCTCGATCAGCCGCTGTCCTACGTCCAGGACTGGGCCACCATGCACGACCTCAGCGGCGGCGCCATGGTGCAGACCGGCAACGAGCTCGACGTCGGCCTCAACGGCGACGGCTTCTTCGCCGTGCAGACCGCCGCCGGCGAGCGCTGGACCAAGTCCGGCGCGTTCCAGCTCAGCGCCAATGGCACGCTGGTCGATCTCAACGGCAACCCTGTGCTCGGCGAAGGTGGCCCCATCCAGTTCGGCCCCGATGAAAATGGCATCCTGATCGCCGCCGATGGCACGGTCAGCTCCAGCGCCGGCCCGAAAGGTCGGTTGCGCCTGGTCGAATTCGCCGATCCGCAGGCGCTGACCCGCGAGGGCAACAACCTGTTTGCCGGCGGCACTCCGGTCGCCGCTACCAATACCCGCACCATGCAGGGCTTCACCGAAAAATCCAACGTCTCGGGCGTTGCCGAGATGGCCGAAATGATCCGGGTGACCCGGGCTTACGAGTCCGCGGCGAACCTGGCCCAGAAGCAGGACGAGCTGCGCCGCAGCGCCATCCAGCGTCTCGGCGACGCCAATAGCTAACCTGAGGATATGCCATGAAAGCCCTCTATATCGCATCGACCGGCATGAGCGCCCAGGAACGCAACGTCGAAGTCATCTCCAACAACATCGCCAATATGCGGACCACCGGCTACAAGCGCCAGCGCGCCGAGTTCGAGGACCTGCTCTACCAGCAGATCACCCGCGCCGGCTCGCCCACCTCGGACCAGGGCACCCTGATCCCGGCGGGCCTCGAAATCGGTTCGGGCGTGCGCACTGTCTCGACCCCGCGCGTCATGAGCCAGGGCACGGTCAACATCACCGAGCGCGATCTCGACGTGGCCATCCGCGGCGAGGGCTTCTTCATGGTGCAGCTGCCGGACGGCCGCACCGGCTATACGCGTGACGGCTCCTTCGAACGCTCGCCCGAGGGCCAGATCGTGACGTCCACGGGCTATCCCATCGATCCGGGCATCACCATTCCGGGCACGGCCGACGGCGTCGCCATCGCCCCCGACGGCACGGTCAGCGCCTATCTCGACAACGACGCCGCCCCGACCCAGCTCGGACAGCTCCAGCTCGCCCGCTTCGTCAACAAGTCGGGCCTGGAATCGATGGGCGACAACCTGTTCCTCGAAACCGCAGCCAGCGGCCCGGCCCAGGTAGCCGTGCCCAATGCCGACGGCGCCGGGGACCTGCTGCAGGGCTATCTCGAAATGGCCAACGTCAATTCCGTCACCGAAATCGCCGACCTCATCGCTGCCCAGCGCGCCTACGAGATGAACGCCCGCGTCATCTCCGGCGCCGACCAGATGATGCAGGCCACCAGCCAGCTGCGTTGATAGGAGCACTTCTGATGATCCTGCGTTCCGCCATCACCACCTTCGCCGCACTGCTGCTATCAGGCGCCGCCTGGGCCGCACCGGTGCTCAAGTCCGACATCGTGGTCACCGCGCCCATAGTGACAATCGGCGACATGTTCGATGCCGCCGGCCCAATTGCCGAGCAGCCGCTGTTCCGCGCACCCAATCCCGGCACCAGCGGCATGGTCAGCGTCACCGATATCGTTGCGGCACTGGCCCGCATCGGCATCGAGGAGTTCGAGACCGGAGGCCTCGACGGCGTCCGGGTGAGCCGCGCCGCTGCCGTCATCGATGAGGCGGTGCTCACCGACCTTATCACCGCAGACCTGTCCGCACGCGGCATTATCAGCAAGGGCATGACCGTCGACACGCTGTTCTCGGTGCCGGTCAAGCCGCTCAATGCCGAGGCCGTGGCCGAGCCTGCCAGCGTCATCAGCCTGCGCTACCTGCCCGGCAGCGGCGCCTTCACCGCCCGCTTCGCCATAGCCGGCATCGAGCAGCCGCTCGACGTGTCCGGGAGCATCGAGCTGATGATTGCGGCCCCGCACATCAATGCCAGCCTGCCGGCGGGCACGCTGCTCTCGGCAGACAATATCGAGATGCGCCCTGTGCCGCTCAAATTCGTCGAAAGCACCGGCGTCGCGCGGCTGGAAGACGTGGTCGGCAAGTCCCTGGTTCGCCAGAGCCGGGAAGGCATGATGCTCAAGGCCACCGATGTCAGCGTTCCCCTGCTGATCAGCAAGAACGATGCCGTCACCATCTACTTCCGCAACGGCCCGATGACGCTGACCGTCAAGGGTCAGGCCGTGACCGGCGCCGCCGCAGGCGGACTGGTCCAGGTCATCAACCTCATGTCCAAGCGCGTCATCAGCGCCACCGCCATCTCGGCCGGTGCCGTCGAAGTCAGCGCCGACCCGCTGGCGCTGGCCGGCCTCTAGTAGCCTTCAGGAGAACAGACCAATGAACCTCTTCAAACTCGCCGCCCTCCTGACGCTCACGGCCAGCCTCGCCGCATGCAACACCATGGACCAGCTCGCCAGCGTCGGCCAGGCGCCGCCGCTGACTGCCATCGCCGACCCGACGACCACCGCCGGCTACCAGCCCGTCCATATGCCCATGCCCGAGGCCATCTCGGACACCTACCAGGCCAATTCGCTCTACCGCACCTCGGCCAGGGGCTTCTTCAAGGATGAGCGCGCCCACCGCATCGGCGACATCCTGACCGTGATGGTGACCATCGACGACAGCGCCAAGATCGCCAACACGACGCAATCCAACCGCACCTCGACCAACTCGGCCGGCATGGGCGGCATCTTCGGCGTCGCCGTCGACAATATCAGCGCCGGCAGCATCGACCCGTCGGCCATGATCGAGTTCGACTCCGGCCTCACCAATCGCGGCAACGGCTCGGTCAATCGCTCGGAAAGCCTCGAAACCTCGGTCGCTGCCGTCGTCACGCAGGTCCTGCCCAATGGAAACCTGGTCATCGAGGGGCGCCAGGAAGTGCGGGTCAATTTCGAAGTGCGCGACCTGATCGTCGCCGGCATCGTGCGGCCCTCCGATATCCAGGCCAACAACACGATCCTCTCGTCCAAGATCGCCGAAGCCCGCATCTCCTACGGCGGCCGCGGCCAGATCACCAATATGCAGCAGCCGCGCTACGGCCAGCAGGCGATGGACGCCATCCTGCCCTTCTAGCGGCGCCGCATCCCTTTCCCCGCCGCGCGTCCCCCAAGGCGCGGCCGGGCTCCCCGGCAGACGCCAGAAGGCCCTGCCCGGTCGGCTCCAGAACAGACCCGGCCTATACCAGAGGCGCAGTCCCCCGGCTGCGCCTCTTCCCCTTTGTGTCAGGCTGCGAACGGGCGGGCTAAGCCTTCTCTTCCTTGCGGCGCGCCAGGATGAATTCGCTGCCGCCCGGAAGCTTTTTGCCATTGGGCTTGTCGGGATCCACCACGCGCCAGAACGGCACCGCCTGGCGCCCTGCCTGGTGGTCGGCAACGGACTTGGCGGCTACCACCTTGATCATGCGCTGCGTCGTGACCGGGCAGGTCGCCTCTGCGCCATATTGCTGCGCAAGCGCCTCGCGCAATTGCGCCAGCGAGCGGGTCTCGCCCACGGGCACGGCCAGAATTTGACGGACGATCGCTTCGGCGCTGGGCAGGAGCATCGTCTGGTCAACCATGACGCCACTGACGCTGTGCGGGCGGATCTTGATGGTGCTGTCGTCGGTCATGACCCCAGCATAGCCCATCGGCCCGCGGCGGCTTGATCGAAATTGCGCTCTGTGAAAGACCTTGGTCAAACTCCGGAGTAACCCGCATGTCCTTCCAGAAACTCGATGATCTCGGCCGCAAGCTCGAAGCGCTGGAGCATGCGCTGTCGATCCTGGGCGCCGACGAAGCCACCCATATGGCGGTGGGCGGTGGCGAGAAACGCGCCGAGGCCATGTCGAACCTGGCCGGCATGTATCACGCCCAGGCCACGGCCCCTGAGATCGCCGACTGGATCGAGGCCACCAGGCCCGAGACCGAGGACCAGAAGCTGGCCCTGGCCGAGTTCAAGCGGCAATATACCAACGCCACCTGCCTGCCGACCGAGTTCGTCGAGCGCCGCACGACTGCCACCATGCGCTCCGAACAACTCTGGCGCGAACTGCGCGCCAAGGGCGACTGGGACAGCTTCCTGCCAGCGCTCGAAGGTGTGGTGGAGCTGGTGCGCGAGGAGGCGCAACTGCGTGCCGACGCCCTTAAGCTGGCACCCTATGATGCGCTGATGGACCAGTACGACCCCGGCAACCGGACAGCCGACCTGGACCTCGTCTTTGACGACCTCAAGGGCTTTCTCAAGGGCTTCGTGCCCGAGGCGCTCGATGCTCAGGAGCGCCGCCTCGCCAGGCGCCCGCGCAAGACGCTCAACGCCCCCTACCCGATCGAAAAGCAGCGCGAACTCGGGCTTGCCGCGATGCGCGCCGTCGGCTTCGACTTCACCCACGGCTCGCTGGCCGTGTCGCATCACCCCTTCTGTGGCGGCGTTCCATCAGATGTGCGCATGACCACGCGTTATCGCACCGATGAATTCCTGAGCTCGCTCATGGGTGTGCTGCATGAGACCGGCCACGCGCTTTACGAGCAGGGCCTGCCCAAGGAATGGTCGCATTGGCCGCTGGGCAAGGCGCGCGGCATGGGTATCCATGAAAGCCAGAGCCTGTTCGTCGAGATGCAGCTCGCCCGCAGCCCCGAATTCTGGGAATTCATGCTGCCACAGGTGCATCAATATCTGGGCGAGGACGCCATTCCCGGCTGGGAAATCGCCGACATCCTCAATGAAGTGAACTTCGTCGAGCGCGGCTATATCCGCGTCGACGCCGACGAGGTCACCTACCCGCTTCACGTCATCCTGCGCTACGAGCTGGAACAGGACCTGGTCAACGGCAAGCTGGAAGCCAGCCAGATCCCCGAGGCCTGGGACGCCAAGATGACCGAGTATCTCGGCATCTCCACCATCAACGACCCCAAGGATGGCCCGATGCAGGACGTGCACTGGCCCGGAGGCGCCTTCGGCTATTTCCCCAGCTACACCTTGGGCGCCATGATTGCAGCCCAGCAATGGGCTGCGCTGGAAAAGGCACAGCCTGGTGTGCGCGAGGATATTCGCAAGGGCGAATTCGGGGGCGTCAACCAGTGGCGCAGCGAGCAGATCTGGACGCAGGGCTCGCGCTGGTCGACCCCGGACCTGATCACACGGGCGACGGGGGAGCCGCTGAATGCGGATTTCTTCAAGGCGCATCTGAAGAAGCGGTATCTGGCGTAATCTGTCTTCACCTCTCCCTTTGGGGGAGAGGTAAGGCCGCCCCAAACTTGACAACCCCGCCTCCATCCCTATCTTCCCGCCATCCGCAGCACTGACCGGACGGTACAAATGGATTCCACGCTGAACGACTGCCTCGCCCGCATCGCTCACCTGGATTCCGCCCATGCCTGCCTCCGTTTCCCTGCACCAGCTTTCCTATTCGACCTCAGATAACCAGCCGCTCTTTTCCGACCTCGACCTGTCGTTCGGCAACGAACGGACGGGGCTGATCGGCCGCAACGGCACGGGCAAATCCACCCTGCTTCGCATCATTGCCGGCCACCTGCAGCCCGCCACGGGCTCGGTGACCGTGCAGGGCAGCATCGGCATGCTCGACCAGTCGGTGCAGGTTGCGCCCGACGACACGGTCGCCGACCATCTCGGCGTGGCCGGTGAGCTGGCGCAGCTCGACCGGCTGGAACAGGGCCTTGGCACTGTCGAGGATGCCGGCGAGGCCGACTGGACCCTGCCGGGACGCATCGAGAGCGCGCTGGCCGATGTGGGTCTGCCCGCCTATGCGCCCGATAGGATGCTGACGAGCCTGAGCGGCGGCCAGCGCACGCGGCTGGCTTTGGCCCGGCTGATCCTGGCGCGGCCCGACATCATCCTGCTGGACGAACCGACCAACAATCTCGATGCCGATGGACGGCAGGCGGTGGTGGACCTGCTGCATCGTTGGCGCGGTGCGGCAATTGTCGTCAGCCATGACCGCACCCTGTTGCGCGAGATGGATGCTATTGTCGAACTCACGACGCTGGGCACCACCAGCTATGGCGGCAACTGGGACCACTATGCCGAGCGCAAGGCGCTGGAACTGGCAGCGGCCGAGCATGAACTCGGGACGGCCGAGCGCAGGGTCGCTGATATCGACCGCAAGATTCAGGCGGTGGCCGAGAAGAAGGCCCGCAAGGACGGGGCCGGAAAGCGCAAGGCGGCCAAGGGCGATATTCCCAAGGTCCTGCTCGGCGGCATGAAGGAGAATTCGGAGAATACCAGCGGCGGCAATGCGCGCCTCGCCAACCGCCTGCGCGGCGATGCCGCCGAGGCGGCCAGCGAAGCCCGGGCGAAGGTCGAGATCCTGACGCCCCTATCGGTGACGCTGACGCCGACCGGCCTGCCAGCGGGGCGAACCGTGCTGCAGGCCGACGCGCTCACGGGCGGCCCCGAGGGTGTGCCGCCGATCATCCGCGACCTATCGCTGACCCTGATCGGCCCCGAACGCGTCGCCATCACCGGCCCCAATGGTTCCGGCAAGACCACGCTGCTGCGGCTGCTGACGGGCGCCCTGCCGGCCAGCGCCGGTGTGGCGCGGATTCTGGTGCCCCACGCGATGCTCGACCAGACGGTGAGCCTGCTCGATCCGGCGCTGTCCATCCGCGACAATTTCCGGGCACTCAATCCCGATGCCGACGAGAATACCTGCCGCTCGGCGCTGGCCCGCTTCATGTTCCGCGCCGATGCCGCGCTGCAATTGACCGGGACCCTGAGCGGTGGGGAAATGCTGCGGGCCGGGTTGGCCTGCACGATCGGCGGCAACCATCCGCCGCAACTGCTGATCCTGGACGAGCCGACCAACCACCTCGATATCCATGCCATCGAGCAGGTCGAGGCGGGATTGCGCGGCTATGACGGGGCGCTGCTGGTGATCAGCCATGATGACGATTTTCTCGATGCAATCGGCATTACGCGCACGATTACCTTGTCGATGAACGGAGTCTGAACTCGCCACTCAGAAGCCGTTCCAAATCACTGGGCTAATCCTCGTGTCATAGGCAAGAAGCGCTCGGAGGGAGCGCAGCCAAGACAGGAGAGACCAAAATGATCCGCAAGCTCATCATCACTGCAGTCGCCGCCGTCGCCATCGCCGCTTCGGCTGCCCCCGCCATGTCCAACGACATCTTCGTCGACCAGTTCGGCTTCGGCAACGCCGCCGGCGGCAGCCAGCTCGGCTGGAACAACAAGTTCGGCGTCAAGCAGACCGGCAACTGGAACACCGGCGTTTCCAACCAGACCGGCGGCAACAATGTCAGCGCCATCGGCCAGCAGGGCAACAACAACTATGGCGACGTGCTGCAGAATGGCTGGAACAATGCCGCCGGCGTCGGCCAGTTCGGCGACAACCACACCGCAGTCCTGACCCAGGACGGCAATGGCAACGTCGCCGCCGGTGTCCAGGTCGGCAATGGTTGCAACGCCAATGTCACCCAGGCCGGTGCCGGCAACGTGACGGCCTTCGTCCAGGCCTGCCCCTGATCGGCTCCTGACGTGAGCTGCACTTAGCCGGAAGGGCCAACCCTTCCGGCTCGCCTGCCCCAACCGACTTCAGGAGGAAGCCATGACCATCCCATCCCGGCGCAGCAGCGCCATCGCTCTCGGCCTCGTCGTCGCCACCCTGGCGGCCGGCGCCGGTTTCGCCAATTCCGCCGCCGGCACCACCCAATGCGGCATCGCCACCAGCTCCCAGAACGGCATGCTGGCGCTCGAAGGCACCATTCTGAGCCCGGTCGCATTGAGCGGCGAATACCGCTTCGCCATCCAGAGTTCTGGCAATGGCGGCTCGTCCAATATCAGCCAGGGCGGCTATTTCACCGCCAATGCCAACGAAGCCACCCCGCTGGGCAAGGTGCTGATCAATGCCGGCTCCAACTACAGCGTCGTCTTCGACGTCACCGCCGGTGGCCAGAAGATCGACTGCGACCAGGACATTGCGAGCCTGCGTTGAAACCACATCACCGAGACGGCTGAAGGGCTCCGGGCGACCGGGGCCCTTTGTTCCTTTCTCTCCCCACCTGCCACGACGTCATTCCCGCGAAGGCGGGAATTCATTTCTGAGGTGGTGCAAGGAAGAGTGGATTCCCCCATACGCGGGAATGACGCTGTAGGCTGTTCCAATGGCCCTCGGGTCAGGCGCCGGGGAACGCAGTGGCTGGTACCCCTCTGGATCAAGTCTGCAGCCAGAATCGCTGAACGCATTCTGAACACCCCACTCCGGATCGGTTCAGTCGGCTCCCCCTAGTCTCAGGTCATCGGCTGGAACACCCCAGCAAGGACCAACCAGACCCTCAGGGAGAGATGCCATGACCACCAAGTTCACCAGGACCTTCGTCGCCGCCGTCGCCGCCGCCGTCATTGGCGTCGCCGCCCTCGCCGCCCCCGCCATGGCCGCCGGCCAGGTATCGATCAGCTACACCCCCACCGATCCGGATGAAGCCCAGGCGCTCGGCCTCGGCCTCGGCCTGTTCTCGCTGATCAACGGCATGTCCGCCACCGGCGCCAATGCCCACCAGAACGGCAATTTCAACGCTGCCGGCTTCAACCAGAACGGCAGCGGCAATAACGGCCTGATCTTCCAGGAAGGCAACGGCCATAACGGCACCATTTCCCAGAACGGCAACAACAACAATTGCGGCTTGTTCCAGTTCGGCGAGAATACCAATGGCCAATGCGTCCAGAACGGCAACGGTCAATCGAGCGTGACCACGGTGTTCGGGTTCTGATTTCCCGACGATCTGAATGCGACGGGCCCCTCGGGGCCCGTTTGCACGTCTAGTTCAGGAACACCGTGACCGTATCCGCCCTGCCCTCGGCATCCACCACCGACAGCGTCACGTATCCTGGACCATCGGGTTCCCACAGGCTCTGGCGGGCGAATTCGGGGCGGCCGAAGGGGGCGCCATTCGCAAAGAAGATGAAGGGCGGCACGCCGTTGCGCACCTTGACCATCAGCGGGGACGGATCGACGCCTGCCAGCCCCAGGTCGACATCGACGCCATCGCCGGGAAAGGCGATTTCCGGCGCGGCGACGCGGGCCACCATATCTTCGTCCGGGTGGCGGAAGCGGCGCAATGGCGTCGGCAATTCGCTGTTGGATGCCAGCACCGCCCCCTGCGGCGCCCGCGGCAGCGGCGCCTTGCGGCTGCCGAGGCGATCGAAGGCCTCGAACAGGATCGGCGCCGCACCGACGATGCCCGACAGGCCCGGCACCGGCGCGCCATCGGGGCGGCCGACCCAGACGCCGATGACCGTCTTGCCGTCAAACCCGATAGCCCAGCCGTCGCGATAGCCATAGGACGTGCCGGTCTTGTAGGCGATGCGGCCGGGCGAGCCATTGAGCGGCGGCGGCACGTCGGCAAGGATATCGGACACATACCAGGCCGCAATCGGATCAAGCACGGGTGCAGCAAGCCCGGAGATCTCTTGCGGTTTGATGCCATCATGCAGGGTGACCGGCTGCCCACCATTGCCGATGGCGGCATAGACCGAGACGAGGTCGCGCAGCGTGATACCGACACCGCCCAGGCCCACCGCGAGACTGGGCGCCGTATCGACGGGCAGGCGGGGATCGGCATGGGCCCGGCGTAGGCGCGAGACGAGGCGCGCCGGGCCGACGGCATCGAGCACGACGACGGCCGGAATATTGAGCGATTGGGTGAGCGCGTCGTGGATGGTCACCGTGCCGCGGTTGAATCCGTCGAAATTGACTGGAACATAGGCGCCAAAAGCCGTGGGCCGGTCCTCGATCAGGCTTTCGGGGTGCGCAAGGCCCAGCTCGAAGGCCAGGCCGTAGATCAGCGGCTTGAGGGTGGAACCGGGGGAGCGAATGGCGCTGGTCATGTCGACAAAGCCGGCGCTGTCGGTGTCGAACAATCCGGCCGAGCCGACCGAGGCCAGGATTTCGCCGCTCCCGATATCGGCAGCGACAATGGCGACCGAGACTCTGGGGTCAATCAGCCGGGCGCGGCCGGCGGCGAGATGCTCCAGCGCATCCTGCAGGCGCTTGTCGATGGTCAGGGTCACCGAGCGCGCGGTGGGCTGCGCCTTGACGGCCTGCTCAGCCATATGGGCGGCCAGCATGGGGAAATCGCGGCGCGCGGTGGGCACGGGCTCGCGCTTGGCGGCCACGGCATCCTCGAGTGGTAGCGCGCCCATGGCCACCAGCCGGTCGAGCACCATGTCGCGGCTGCGCTGGGCGGCCAGCGGATCGCGGTCGGGCCGGCGCGCCTCGGGGGATTGCGGCAGCGCCACCAGCAATGCGGACTCGGCTGTGGTCAGCCGCGTCGGCTCCTTGCCGAAATAGGCCAGGCTCGCCGCCCGGATACCCTCGATATTGCCGCCATAGGGCGCCAGGGTCAGGTAGAGGTGCAGGATTTCGTCCTTGCTGAGATCGTGTTCCAGCCTGGTGGCATGAACCATCTGGCGTAGCTTGCCCCAGACATTGCGCGTCGGCTGCCCCTCGATGAGACGGGCCACCTGCATGGTGAGGGTCGAGCCGCCGGACACGACCTGCCCGCCGGCACCGACGAACTGCCAGGCAGCACGGATCATCGAACTCCAGGCGATGCCGTCATGCTCGGCAAAGCCGCGATCCTCGTAGGCGATGAGCATGTCGATGAAGCGCGGATCGATGGCGGCCTGCTCCACCGGCAGGCGCCAGCGTCCGTCTGGTGTGGTGAAGGGGCGAAGCAGCAGGCCGTCACGGTCGGTGACGGCGACGGAAACGGGGAGCGTTGCCACATCGGGCGTCGGCGGAAGGGCAGCGGCGATGTTTGTAATGGCCGAGCTGAGCTGGATGACGCCGGCGCAGGCGAGCGTGAAGAGGCTGAAGCCGGTCAGGGTAAGCCAGCGGGCCCAGTTGTGGCGCTTGGGCTGATCGGTCCTTATCATGACGAACCCAATACACCAGTCGTCACCCTCGGGCTTGACCCGAGGGCTCTACACTTGATGACCCCTCCGCCAGTACAGAGCCCTCGGGTCAAGCCCGAGGGTGACGCGCGGTGGGTGTGGAAGGCCCCCTCACCCGTCGGCTTCGCCGCCGACCTCTCCCCCAAAGGGAGAGGTGAAGGGGCTCCGCTACATGTCTCCGCGCCCCTCATGGCCCGGTCGGCGTGACCTCGATGGAGCCGGCCGCGGTGTTCGCCCGGAACTCGGGGCGATACATGTCTTCCACCGTGGCGCCCGGCAGCACGAATGTGCCGGGCGACACTGCACGCACCAGATAGGCGGTGGTGAAGCTGCCGGATTCGTCGAAGTAGCGGAACGCCGCAACATATTGATCGGTACGGGATTCCACGTGGTTGGCGCTATCGAGATTGAGCCAGCTGAAGTCGGCGACCCCGCCGCCCGCCGACAGGTCCGGATTCTCGATCTCAAAGCCCGCCGGCAGCGGATCGGCCACCACATACTGCCCTGAACCCAGGGTCTGCGGCCGGACTGTCAGCACCACGACGAGCCGCTCGTTCTGCGCAATGGGCGCCGCCTGCGGATCGATGGGCGTGCCATCGGGCAGGTAGTATTCGCGGCTGATGGTGAAGCCGTTGCTGCTGGCCGGCGGCGGCGTGAGCGGGAAGCCGCTCACAGTCACCTTGGCCTCGGTATCGGTGTCGCCGCTATTGGCGATCTCCACCGCCTCGAAGCCTGCCTGGTCGTAGCGGCGATAGACTTCGCCGCTCAGGGCTTCTCCATCGAGCGTCACCGAACCATCGGTAGCGGAAGCCCCAAGGGCCGCCGCAGCCAGCAAGGTCCAGCTATCTTCCTGCGTCGAGGTATAGCTTGCCCTGTCGCGCAGCTTGGCAAGCTGGTTGGCAAGGTCCGTCAGGTCCACGCCTTCGGGCTTGAACTCGGCGGCCAATGCCAGCACGCCCGCCAGATCCCGCATGCGACTGCCATAGTCGCCGCGATAGCGCCTGATATTGTCCGGCTCGTTCAACTTCGCCACCGCTGCCGCGAAGGCGGAATTGGCCCGGGTCGGATCGCCATAGAGCGCCAGCGCGGCACCAAGCTGGGCCTGAGCCAGCGGCGAACCGAAGGCATTGAGGCGCGCTTCGTGATAGTAGCGCAGGTCACCCATCGACACCCGGCCGGCGCGCGCCAGATCATAGAGCGCGTAGGCAATGTCCTCTCCGCCCTTGTCGAAATCGGCGGCATAGGACAGCTGATTGGCCAGGTTGTCGAAGGCCATGGTCATGGACTGCTCGGGCACCTCATAGCCGGCTGCCTTGGCACGCAGCAGGAAATCGGTGACGAAGCCGTCCAGCCACAGGTCGCCGCCATCGAACGGCCCCCAGAGGCCGAAGCCGCCGCTGGAGTTCTGCTTGGAGAGGAGGTTGGCGATGGCGTCAATGACGGTCTGGTTGAGCTTGTCGTCTGAGGCGGTGCCGACGAGCTTGGCCACATCGTTGAGATAGAGCAGCGGCAGAGCGCGGCTCGAGAGCTGTTCGGCGCAGCCATAGGGGTAGCGATCAAGCGCCAGCAGCAGGCCGGGCACGTCGAGGCGGGCTATCGGGCCGATGGCCAGGGTCATCGCCCCGGTATTGGCCATGTAGCTGTCGAAGTGGTCGGGGCCGATGGTCACGGTCGCACCCGCCTTGATGGGCAGCAGGCGGCTGGTGGTGACGGGCGCGCTGGTCGGCCGCACGCCGAGGAGCAGTTCCTTGGCCTGCGTGCTGCCATCGGGCGCAGTGATGGTCAGGACGACCGGCCAATCGCCGATCTGCATGCCATTGAGGGAGAGTTCGAGCGCTGTTCGGTTGCCCTTTTCCAGCTCGACCTCGGTGTCTTCGGCAGGCGTGGCAATGCCGTCACCGGTCGAGAGCGACACACCATAAGTGCCTGACTCGCCATCGATATTGTTGATCTCGACCAGGAGCCGCGACTCATCGCCAACGCGCAGGAAGCGCGGCGGGCTGAGGGTGACGACAACAGGATCGCGGACGATCACATCCGCCGAGGCATGCCCCACGGCATTATCGGTCCAGGCCATGGCCATGACCCGCACCGTGCCCGAGAAATCAGGCATGTCGAAGGTGATGGTGGCCTTGCCCTCCGCATCGACTTCGACAATGCCCGAATGGAGCGCGACCAGCACCGACGTCGCCGGCGGTGTGCCGGTGCGCGAGGAGCCCTCATCGCCGCCCGAACGCATGGCGCCGGCCAGTCCCTGGGTCGGGTCGATCAGCGAGCCATAGAGGTCGCGGACTTCCATGCCGAGCTGACGCTGGCCGAAATACCAGCCATCGGGGTCCGGCACCTTGAAGTTGGTCAGGTTGAGAATGCCCAGATCCACTGCGGCAACGGCCACATAGGCCTTCTGGCCGGCGGCCAGGTTGCCCAGGTCGACCGTGGTGGTGAAGCTCTGCCGCGGCAGGGTGACTTCGGGGGTCTCCAGGGTCACGTCGAGCTTGCGGTCGCCCGGCTCGACATCGGCAAACGCCAGGCCCAGGGCCCGCGAGGGCATGCGCTTTTCGGCGGCGTCGGACGGACGATAGAGGATCGCCGTCACATAGGCGCCGGGGCCCCATTCCTCGGTCACCTCGAGCGGCACGGTGGTGCCACCCTCGGGAACCTCGACCGCCTGCATGGCGATGACGCGGTTATCCACCACCATCACCAGCGCCGTGCCGGCAAACTGCGGATCGAGCTTGAGCTGGGCCGTCTCGCCGACCTTGTAGGCGGCCTTGTCGAGCGCGACCTGCAGGGTGTCTGGCGTGTCGGAGCCCGCCTCGGCATAGTAGTAGCCGGCATAGAATTCGTAGCTGGATGAGGTCGGGTTGTCGCCCGAGCTTTCCACCTCGACCCGGTAGAGGCCCCAATCGACATTGGCGCCGATGGTCACCGGGCCGCCGTCGGGCGTATCCGCCGTGCCACTGGCGACTTCGCGCGACGTGGTAATGGCTTCCCACTGCCAGGTGCTGCCATTGCGATACCACTGGTAGTTGGTGTCGATGCGCGAGATGGTCCAGCTCAGGCCGGTCTTGGCGATGGCGTCGCCCTCAGGCGAAACAGCGATGATGTCGAAGCTGGCTTCGCTCCCTTCGGCGAGCCCGGAAGCGTCGCTGAAAGTCGGCTTGATGCCGATGCGGTCGACTGTCGCCAGCACCGGGCGGCTGATGCTGCGTTCGATGGTGCGGCCATTGCTGTCGACCAGACGGAGCAACAATTGCGCTTCGAGCGGACGCGTGGTGGCTGGTGGTTCGGGCAGCACCACTTCGGCCACGGCATTGCCGGCCTCGTCGGTGGTCCCGACTACGCCCAGCGGCTCGCGGCTGGTCTCGACCGTGTCGTCTTCGCGGCCAAAGACATAGCCCGGGAACGCCTCGAGGGTCGTGCGGGGGCTGATGATGGTATCGGCCTCGATGGCCAGGTTTGGCGCGGTGGCGCCATAGAGATACTTGGCCGCGACATCGATCGCGGTGACTTCGCCGACGACCATTGGGGCGTCGGGCGCGCTGACTTCGAAGGCCAGGCGTTCCGGCTCGAAATCTTCCACCAGAAAGCTGGTGCTGGACAGCGCCTTGGCCTCGGGATCGGCATGGAGCCGCGCCGTCCACGAGCCGCGCATGGCTTCATCAACCATGGGCAGGGCCACGAAATAGCCGCCCGCGCCCTGATCGTTGAGCACCTGCGTGCTGGCCACAACCCCGTCCGGGCGCTCGATTTCGAGGGTCAGCGGCAGGCCGGTCACGGCCATCGCGCGCTCGTCGCGCAGCAGGGCCGTCAGATAAACAGTCTCGCCGGGGCGATAGACGCCGCGTTCGGTGGTGGCGAAGAGATCGAGCGGGCCCGGGGACGGACGCCCCTCGACGCCGCGATCGGTCAGATCGAAAGCCGGGCGCGAGAGATCGAGGAAGGCATAGTCGCCGTCACTGGTCTCGGCGACCAGCAGCTGGGGCGCCCTGCCCCCTTCGCCGCGCGCCAGGCCCGGCGCGAAGGTGGCGCGGCCATCGGCATCGGTCGTGGCTTCGCCGAGGATTTCGTTATTGACGGCGACGAGACGGACCGTGGCGCCCTCGATCGGCTTGGCATCGTCGAGCCCGCGCACGAAGGCATGCACGCCATCGTCGCCGGAAATGGTGGTAAGCCCCAGATCGGTGACGATGAACCACTGGGTGGCCACGCTGTCCCAATATTCGGAATACTCGTCCTTGATCTTGGCGGTGATGACATAGGCGCCCGCCTCCATCTGGCCGATCGTCTCGGCCACGGGAATGGCAGTGGTCGTCAGCTCGTTGGGTTCGCCGCGGGCAAGGTCGACCTCGCCGGTCCAGACCTGTTCACCGACGCGGTCGGCAATGTCTTCGGCGTCATACTCGGTCAGGCTGCCCTGGAAGATGCCGTCGCGCACGGCAGTGGCGATCGAGCGGTCGCCCACGCGATAGATCATGACCTCAGCCACATCGGCATTGACCGAGGTGATCGGCAGCCCGCCGCCCAGGCCAGCCGGCATGACATAGGCGTCATTGGCAAAGCCCACGAAGGGCGAGCGATCGGGCACATAAACGTCGAGCACGACATCCTTGAGCAGTTCCTCGCCATCGGCGGATGGCAGGCCGGCCCGCAGGCGGATGTCATAGCGCCCGCCATGCAGCAGGCCCTCGACGCAGATCTGCTGATCCTCGGCCTCGACTGACGCCTGCGGCATGTCGGCGACGACAACATAGGCGGACAGGTCAGTGGTCGAATAGGGCAAGGGGGCGGAGAACACGGCGCAGATGCGCGGCGATGCCGCATCGGCATCGACCACGTGGTCGGTCACGCGGAAGCCATGCTGGGCAACGACGTCGTCGAGATGGGCCTCCACCGCCTCGTTGGGCGACAGCTTGAGGCTCAGGCGATAGCTGGCAATCACCTCGCGCCACATCTCGCGATATTCCATGGCATTGGCGAGGGCGGCCAGCGCATCGGCGCGGTCCTGCACATCGGTGGCGCGCAAGAACGCATTCATGGCTGCGGACGAGGCAAGATAGGCCAGGCTGCTGCCGCCGTCGCCATCGGCCTGGTTCTTGGCAGCTTCGGCCTGGGTCAGCGCGGCCTGCGCCAGCGCCTGCCAGACGGCGCGGTCATTGGCGTTGATCGCCAGCGCCTGCTTGTAGGCGACGACCGCGGCGGCCTGGTTGCCGGCGGCTGCCGCTTCCTCGGCGGATTCCACGAGGCCCGCATAGGTCACCTTGGGCGGCGGGGTGTCGGTTTGCGGCAGGCCAAGAGCAAAGCTGCGGGCGGTGTCGATGATGCCCTGGGCGGGGAACGGCAATTCGGCCTGGCGCACGGCCTCGGTCACTGCAGGCGAAGGCGCGCGGCTGACGCGGCCGGACGTGGCGCCGGAAAATTCGGTCGGCTCACTCGCCATGCCCTTGAGAAAGCACCAGTTGGACTGGGAATTGAAGGTAAAGGCGCGACAGATATTGTCGTCCGCGCAGGCCGCGCTGCAGGTGTCCAGGTCCGTGTTGCGGATGATGGAGTAATCGAAGCCGGGAAGGTCGGTATCTTCCAGCAGCGTGATCTTTTGATCCGCCGCCATTGCCGGCGCGCCCAGAGCGAGGACCAACGCCAGACCCAGCGCACGCATTTTCGAAGCAAACCGCATCGTTGCCCTCCCAAGCTCGACGCCACCATATGGACGAGAAGCTGCGGCGGAAACAAGACCCCAGAAATATCGCTTTGTCAGAATTTGCCGGTTGCGCCCCGGACAAGAAAAAAGGCCCGCATCTACTGCGAGCCTTCGTAAAATCAGAGCATCGAGACTTATTCGTCCCGATAGACCTTTTCGCGGCGCTCGTGCATTTCCTGGGCTTCCAGGCTCAGCGTGGCGATGGGGCGGGCGTCGAGGCGGGCAATGCCGATCGGGTCGCCGGTCTCTTCGCAATAACCATAGGTGCCATCGTCGATGCGCTTCAGCGCGGCGTCGATCTTGGCAATCAGCTTGCGCTGACGATCGCGCGTCCGCAATTCGAGGGACCGGTCGCTTTCCGAGCTGGCGCGATCGGCCATGTCGGGGTGGTTCTGGCTCTCTTCCTGCAGATTCTCGAGAGTCTCGCGGCTTTCGCGGAGGATATCGTCCTTCCAGGCGTTGAGCTTGGCCCTAAAATACTCGCGCTGGCGCGGATTCATGAACGGCTCGTCGTCACTGGGCCGGTATTCAATCACTTCTGCAACCGAAGACATCAGCAGACTCAACTCCAATGCACCCCTAAGGCGGCCTATATATGCGCCTAACGCCGACCGGGCAAGCGCGCAAGGCGCCGGTGCTTAACACGGGAAAGTTCCGGCCCGTCAGGCGCATAGCGCAATACTGACAACATTTTGATGACCGGCACCTAACTGGCCGGAAAACGTCCGACCTTGGCCAGTTCCACCCTCACCCGCAGCTCGATGTCGTCGAGCAGGGCATCAAGGCCCGGAACCGATCGTTCGCGTGCCTCTGACAACATGGCCGCCATACGATCCAGCTTTTCGGCATCGATCCGCCCGATCAGCAGGTCCGTCCTGAGGTCATCGAGGCTGTCCAGAAGCGAGGCGCCGCGGCGTATGGCCTTCTTTCGCCCGGTGAGCGGCTCGCCCGCGGCCTGCAATGCCAGGATGGCCTCTATACCGGTGAGCCCCTGGGCTGGCGTGTTTCCGGCTACCCGAGCTGGTGCGTCACCGCCGGCGGGCACGAAGTCCACACCTGAGCCGGAGCGGCCGGCGGCATTGCCGCGGCCAACGCCTGTCGTTCGGTTGCTGGTGTCGATGCGCAAGGCTGGACTCAAATCAGTTCACTGCCGTCCCCGGCAAAATCTGCCGCCAGCCGTTAACAAGGCCTTAATGAGCCCGGCAAGAATTGCTCACCAGCGCCTTGCGGCCGACATCGGCGGACGGCAGCGACCGACAAACCGTATAAGTTTCAACGCTCTAGCCGAAACAAGTCCGAGTGGCACGGTTTTCGCAACGTGACCACCGAACGCTGCGCCATGGGGATGGCACGGCCAGACGACGGGGATGCCGGATGACCAAATCACTGCTGCACAGGCTGATCGCAGGGGCGCTGACCATTTCGATGGTGCTGCTGCCCACTCTCGAGACGCATGCGGCAGCCGCCCGCATCAAGGATATTGTGGATTTTGAAGGCGTCCGTGAGAACCAGCTGGTCGGCTATGGCCTGGTGGTCGGGCTCAACGGCACCGGTGACAGCCTCAACAACTCGCCTTTCACCAAGCAGTCGCTGCAATCCATGCTGGAACGCCTGGGGGTGAACACCGCCGGCGAGAACGTGCGCACCGCCAATGTCGCCGCCGTGATGGTGACCGCCAACCTGCCCCCGTTTGCCACGCAGGGCTCGCGCATGGATGTGTCGGTCGCCGCGCTGGGCGATGCAGACAGCCTGCAGGGCGGTACACTGCTGGTAACGCCACTGCTGGGCGCCGATGGCGAAGTCTATGCCATCGCGCAGGGTTCGGTCGCCATCAACGGCTTCAAGGCCGAGGGTGACGCGGCCACCATCATCTCGGGCGTCCCCACCACCGGCCGGATCTCCTCGGGTGCGCTGATCGAGCGCGAGATCGACTTCCACCTCGGCAGCCAGACTTCGCTGCGCCTGGCCCTGCGCAATCCGGACCTGACAACGGCGCGCCGCATCGCCCTGGCGGTCAACGACTTCATCGGCGCCCCCACCGCCACGCCCGAAGATCCTGCCACGGTGCGACTGACCCTGCCCCACGGTTTCAATGGCAATATCGTCGACCTGCTCACCGACATAGAGCAATTGATGGTCGAGACCGACCAGACGGCCAAGATCGTCATCGACGAAAATTCGGGGATCATCGTCATGGGCCGGGACGTGCGCGTGTCGAGCGTGGCCGTGGCCCAGTCCAACCTGACCGTGACCATCGCCGAGGATCCTACCGTCGTGCAGCCCAACCCCCTGAGCCTGGGGCAGACGGCGGTGGAGCCCAATACCAATCTCAATGCCAACCTCTCCGAGACGGCGCTCTCGATCGTCAATGAGTCCGTGACGCTGCAGGAACTGGTGGATGGCCTGAACGCGCTCGGCATCTCGCCCCGCGACCTGATCGCCATCCTTCAGGCGATCAAGGCCACCGGCGCCCTGCAAGCCGAGATCGAGGTGCTGTGATGATCCAGTCCAGCACGCAGCCCGGCGCCAGCCTCACCCCCGCGCAGATCGCCAGGGTCCGCCAGCAGGCCGAAGACTTCGAGGGCGTGTTCCTCAATACGCTGACCAAGGAACTCTTCTCCTCCATCAAGACCGACGAGAGCGTCATGGGCGGTGGCTTCGGCGAAGAGACCTGGCGCTCCATGCAGGCCGAACAGCTTGCCGCCAACATGGCGCAGAACGGTGGCCTTGGGATCGCCGAACAACTGCTGCCAGACCTGCTCGCCATGCAGGAAGCCGCCAATAACCAGAACACCATCTTGCCGGGAGCCTATAAATGACCGCAGCCGCACGCCTCGCCGCCCTCGACAGCCTGCCGGCCGACGAGCTCTGCCGCATGGCCGAAATCGCGCTGGCCGCACTGGTCGACGTGATGAATCAGGAGACCACCCTCCTCCGGGCCGGCCACATGCGGCAGGCCAGCACGCTGACGCCCGAGAAGGCGCGGCTGGCGCAGGACTATGTTGGATTTGCCCGCTCGGTGCAGCGCCAGGGAGACCGCCTCAAGGCGCAGGCACCCGCGGCCGTCGAGCGCCTTCGCCTCGGCCATGAGCGCCTCGCCACCCAGATGGCGGAGAACCTGCGCGTATTGGCAACCGCCCGCATGGTGACCGAAGACCTGCTGACAGATGTCGCCAAGATCGTCGGACAACAAAACCGGGCGAAGACTTACGGGCGGGGTGGCGCAATCACAGCAGACCCGGCAGCATCCGCCCGCGGCATCGCAGTCAACCGAGCTCTTTGATTTAGACTCCATTTACATCAATTGCAGACGATATCGATAATGGAGCGGAAATCGCGGTAGATTTATGGTGCCACTGGCATTCGTGGATGCAAGGACAGCGTCATGATCACCGCAATCACGGCCGATCCGCTTTCTACAGGCAGCGTCGGCCTTCACAGTTACCGCGCCAAACCCATTTCCGGGGAGCGCAGCATGCTGCCCGACAGCACCCCGCCGGCGCCCAAGAATTCCAGCGCCAGCGACCAGGGCAGCTTTCCGCGGCAAGACCCGCCCGCCGAACCGGCACCGGAGCCCGAGCGCTACGGCGCCGCCTCCATGTTCGCCGCCGCAGTCATTGCCGGCGCCATGCCGCCCGCGCCCACGACCATAGAAGAGGTGATCATGCGCATCGGCTCGATCCCGCTTCCGCCCGAGTCCGAAGCGCGGCTCAAGGATATGATCGCCTAGGTTAACGCGACCTCACCGCCACACCGCATGGAAGACACATGTAAGCCCCGGATTCCGGGGCTTTTGTTTTTTCGCCGGTTTCTAATCAAGTGCAATTTGCCCAAATATTCATCAGCCGCTTAATCCTTCTTTAGAGCCTGCCGGTTGAAGGTCGGGATGCCTCAGGAAGAGGCGCTTTTAGTTTGCGTAATCCTAGAAAAGGACTCTCAAATGGCCGACATTTCCCTCTCCAAAGCCGTCCGCTCGAACCTGCTGTCCCTCAAGGGCACTGCCGACATGATGGCAACCACCCAGAACCGTCTGTCCACCGGCAACAAGGTGAACTCGGCTCTGGACAATCCCTCCAGCTGGTTCACCGCCCAGGGCCTTTCCAACCGCGCCAGCGACCTTGGTTCCCTGCTTGACTCCATGGCCAACGGCGTCAAGACGCTTGAAGCTGCGGACAATGGCCTCAGCGCCATGACCAAGACCCTGGAATCCATGCAGTCGACCCTGCGTCAGGCTCGCCAGGACAAGTCCTTCCAGACCACGTCCCTGTCGGTTGACGCCGCGACTGTCGGTACTGCTGCAGCCGAGAACCTGACCTTCAGCGGTGGTGCCTTCACCACGGCCCAGTCGGTCTCGATCCACAGCGGCACCAAGACCGGTAACAACGGTTTCGTTGGTGGCAATGGTCGCCTCGGCTTCGCCGGCACGGTCACCGTCCAGGCCACCAGCCTGAACTCGAACGCTGCCGTCACCGTCTCGCTGACCAAGGACGACACCGCCGCCACTTCGGCCGAAAAGATCAACACCGCTCTCGGTGGTGCAGCCGGTGGCAATGGTGGCGTCAAGGCCTCGGTCGTCGACGGCCAGCTCAAGATCGAAAGCTCCAAGGGTGAAACGCTCACTCTCGCCGGTACCGCAGCCCAGTTCGCCGGCCTCACCGCCGGTGCAGCAACTGCCAATACCGACGCGACCCTGGTAGCTGCCGGCGGTACCGACTTCTCGGCTGCCGATCCGGATATGTCGGCCCTGGCCGGCAAGACGGTCACCATGACCAGCGAAGGTGGCGATACCGCAACCTACACCTTCACCGCCTCCGCGACTGGCCAGAAGGCCGCTCTCGTCGCGGCCGGTGCTACCGCTGGCTTCACGCTTGCCGGCGCTGCCGCTGGTGTGAACTTCACCCGTGACGATGGCCGTAACTTCACCGTTACGACCAGCGATACTGCCCTGGGCACTGCCCTCGGTCGTGGCGCCACCACGACGACGACCTCCACCAACGGTGTGATTTCGTCGGGCACTGTGACCGCCGTCAACCAGGAATTTGCGGTCAAGACCGTCGATGCGCTCGTCAGCGAGATCAACGACAACACCGACCTGACCGGCAAGATCCGTGCTTCCAACGATAACGGCAAGCTGCGTATCGAAAACCAGTCAACCAAGGCGCTTGAAATCGCCGGTGCCACCGGTGGTGCCGTGACCGGTGCTGCTCTTGCCCTGACCGAAGTGGCCGGTAACACCGTCCGCGCCGGCCTGGCCGATCAGTTCAACGAACTGCGCGACCAGCTCGACAAGCTCGCCGACGACGCCTCGTTCAACGGTATCAACCTGCTGCGCGGCGACAAGCTGGCTATCACCTTCAACGAAACTGGCACGTCGTCCATCGACATCCAGACCGAAGACGGTGACACCATCAACTCGGCCAACCTGGGTGTTTCCACCACCCTGGAAGCTTCGGATCTCGACAGCGACACCACCATCGACGCCGAACTGGGCAAGCTGAAGTCCGCTCTCAACGAAGTGCGGTCGCAGGCTTCGTCCTTCGGTTCGAACCTGTCCATCGTCGAGAATCGCCAGACCTTCACCAACTCGATGATCAACACGCTGGAAGACGGCGCCGGCAACCTGACGCTGGCCGACATGAACACGGAAGCTGCGAACCTGTTGGCTCTGCAGACCCGTCAGTCCCTGTCGCAGAACTCGCTGTCGCTGGCCAGCCAGGCCGACCAGTCGATCCTGCAGCTCATCCGTTAATTCGGAAAAGCCTTACAGATCAAAGGAATGGGGCGGGTCGCAAGACCCGCCCCTTCTCTTTTGCGCCGCAGCTCCCGCAGCTCATATGGTTTATGAGCTGTCAATCCGCATGGTTAACGCCCCTTTAAGGAACCGCTGTTAACACTTGTTGCAAGGGGCCGAGACGGGCCCATGGCAAGGATTGCACAAATGTCGGATATCTCCCTTTCAAAGGCCGTTCGGTCGAACCTACTCTCGCTCAAGAGCACCGCCGACATGATGACGACGACGCAAAATCGTCTCGCCACCGGCAACAAGGTGAACTCGGCCCTGGACAATCCCTCCAGCTGGTTCACAGCCAAGGGGCTCACCAATCGCGCCAGCGATCTCGGCGCGCTGATCGACTCCATGGCCAATGGCATTCAGACGCTCGAAGCAGCAGACAATGGCCTTAGCGCCATGACCAAGACGCTGGAATCGATGCAGTCGACCCTGCGCCAAGCTCGCCAGGACAAGTCCTTCCAGACCACTTCAATGTCGGTCGATCCGGCTACCGTCGGCACAGCCGCAGCCGAGAACCTAACCTTCAGCGGTGGCGCCTTCACCACGGCCCAGTCTGTCTCGATCCACAGCGGCACCAAGACCGGTAACAACGGCTTCGTTGGCGGCAACGGCCGCCTCGGCTTCGCCGGTACGGTCACCGTCCAGGCCACCAGCCTCAACGCCAACGCCGCCGTCTCCATTGCCCTGGTCAAGGGCGACACCGCCCAGACCTCCGCAGACAAGATCAACGCTGCCCTCGACGGTGTTACCGGCGGTGATGGCGGCGTCCAGGCCGTTGTTGTCGATGGCCAGCTGCGGATCGAAAGCTCCAAGGGTGAGTCCCTCACCCTGGGTGGTACGGCTGCTCAGTTCGCTGGTCTCACCGCCGGTGCAGCAACTGCCAATACCGACGCGACCCTGGTGGCTGCCGGTGGTACCGACTGGTCTGCTGCTGATCCTGACATGTCGGCCCTGGCGGGCAAGACCGTAACCTTCACCAGCGAAGGCGGCGACACCGCAAGCTACACCTTCACCGCCTCCGCGACCGGCCAGAAGGCCGCCCTCATCGCGGCCGGTGCTACCGCTGGCTTCACGCTTGCCGGCGCTGCCGCCGGTATCAACTTCACCCGTGACGATGGTCGCAACTTCACCGTTGAAACCAGCGACGCTGCCCTGGGCACTGCTCTCGGCCGTGGCGCCACCACGACGACGACCTCGACCAACGGTATCATCTCGTCGGGCACTGTGACCGCCGTCAACCAGATGTTCGCCGTCAAGACCGTCGATACCCTGGTCAGTGAGATCAATGCCAACGCCGATCTGAAGGGCAATATCCGCGCTTCCAACGACAACGGACGCCTGCGTATCGAGAACCAGTCGACCCAGCCGCTCTCGATCGCCGGTGCCACCGGTGGCGCCGTGACCGGTTCGGCCGTCGCACTCACCGAAATCGCCGGCAACACGGTGCGCGCCGGCCTGGCCGATCAGTTCAACGAACTGCGCGACCAGCTCGACAAGCTCGCCGACGACGCCTCGTTCAACGGTATCAACCTGCTGCGCGGCGACAAACTGGCTATCACCTTCAACGAAACTGGCACGTCGTCCATCGACATCCAGACCGAGAATGGCGAGACCATCAACGCCTTTAATCTTGGCGTGCCCACCCAGCTCGAGGAAAAGCAGCTCGACAGCGATGGCACCATCGACGGCCTGCTGAACGATGTGAAGGCTGCACTGGACGAGGTTCGCTCGCAGGCCTCGACTTTCGGCTCGAACCTGTCGATCGTGCAGAACCGCAAATCGTTTACGACAGCGATGATCGATACGCTCGAAACCGGCGCCGGCAACCTGACGCTGGCCGACATGAACACCGAGGCTGCCAACCTGCTGGCCCTGCAGACCCGCCAGCAGCTGTCGCAGAACTCGCTGTCGCTGGCCAGCCAGGCCGATCAGTCGATCCTGCAGCTCCTGCGGTAAACGCTCCATTCAGGACGAACACGACCGAAGGCGGGCCATGTGCCCGCCTTCATTGTTTTCGCCATGTTGGCGAGCTAGACCAATCAGGACGAGTTACGAGTCGCGGAGGCTGGCCGAATGGCACTCAAGGTCGAACTAAAGCCCGGCGAAAAGCTGCTGGTGGGCAATTGCATCATCACCAACTCGGACCAGCGGACCCGCCTCTTCATCGAAGGACGGGCGCCGATCCTGCGCGAAAAGGATATCCTGACATCCGAGACGGCGACGACACCGGCCAAGCGCATCTACCTGGCGATCCAGCTGATGTATATCGACGAGGATTCGGACGCGGCGCGGACCGCCTATACCGAGCTGTCCAGGGACTTCCTGGAGGCCGTGCCGTCGGCCGCAGACATCATTAACCAAATCAATAACGAGATATTAACTGGGGCTCTGTACAAAGCTCTGAAGGCTGCACAGCGGCTGACAGAGTACGAACAGGAACTGCTTTCTCATGCATCAGCAAGGCGCACAAGCCTACCAGCAGACGACGAAAATCGTTGAGTCGGCCCGGGAGCGTGAATCAGCGCTCCTGATGAAGGCGGCAGCCGGCCTACAGCGGGTGAAGGATGAGTGGGCGACTGGCACCGATCAGGACCTGAGGGCGGCGCTGACCTTCAACCGCAAGATCTGGACGATATTCATGGCAGCCGTGACCAAGGACGACAGCCCCCTCCCCGCCGAAATCCGCCAGAACATCGCCAATCTGGGCATGTTCATCATGAACCAGACCCGCGAAATCCTGCTCGACCTCAATCCACAGCCCCAGCAGCTCGATGTGCTGGTGCGACTCAATCGCCAGATCGCCGCCGGGCTGCGCGGCAGCTGAACGCAAGTTTGCCTGATAACAAAACCCCCTCGGCAGTGCCGAGGGGGTTTTTGCTTGTCGACTGTGCGGCGCGCTAGAGGAAGTTGACCAGGCTCAACTGGCTCACCATCGAGGTCGCCTGGTAGCTCGCCTGCAAGCGGGTCTGCAACGCTAGGATCTCCATCGCCACGTCTTCCTTGCTGACGGTCTCGACATCGCTGAGCAGGTTGTCGAGCTGCGCCTTGTAGTTGACGTGGCGCTCGGACGAGGTGTTGAGCGAAATACGGGCCACGGCCAGTTCCATGGTCAGGATTTCCACCGAACCGCGCTCGGCGTTGTGCGCCTCCGATAGCTGCGCCTGCTGCCGGGTCGCCATGGCGTCGAACCGACCATTGGCGGCGCGGCGATCCGCGACAACGGCCTTTTCATAGGCGGCAAGGTCTGCAGCGCGTGTTGCGGGGTTGGTTTGGGCCATGGCAGCCAGCCGCATCGGCTCACGCGAGGCCAGGATGTTCTCTTCGGTAGGGTAAGTCTCGACCGATAGCGAGGCCATCGTGCGCACCAGGTTGAGCAGGCCCGATTCATTGCCCTGGATGCCATAGGCAACGCGAGTGGCGTCATCCACCTGGGCCGTAACGCTCTGGCGCGGGTTGCCCTCGGCCGTCATCGCGGCTTCTGCCGCTACCACGTTCAGCGCCTTGGCGAAATTGGCGGTGGTTTCGGCGACAGTGGCGCCGATCGTGAACTGGCCTGCGCCGGCCTTGCCGGTCACCGCCGTCAGCGCCAGCACACGCGTGGCGCCGCTGGGCTCGGTCAGCGTTATCTGCACCGCCTCGCCTGCAGCCGGATTGGCGGCGAAGGTCGCAGCGGCCACGCTGGGATCGGCCGCTGTATAGGCCGTGGTGATATTGGCCGTGCTGGCGGAAACACTGGTGATCTGGAAGCCATGGTTGGCCGAGACAGGCGCGGTCTCGGTCAGCGACACGGTATTGGTGGCCGTGTTGGTGCCGATCTGCATGCGACCCAGGCCTTCTCCGGCGATCGCCGGCGACTGGCCGGTATACCACATGATGGTATCGGTCGCGTCGGCGACGCGCAGCGATGTCGCATTGCCGAAGCCGCCACCGCCATCCTGGACGCGCAGCACGGGCTCCCCCGCGCCGTTGAAGAAATTGGCTGCCGCTGCGAAATTCGACGCTCCGGAGAGTTGGGTTTCGCCCACAGAAACCAGCTTGGCGTTGAGCGCCGCCTGGAAGTTGGTGGCGGTCACGCTGGCATCCGCACCGATGATGAACTCATCGGTACCGCCAGTGGACTCGGCCGCGGTCGTCGCCCGCAGCGTGATCTGCGTTTCGGTACCATCGGGCAAGGTGAAGCCCATCGTGATGGTCTGACCCGAGCTCACCTGCTCGGCCGGATCCGGCTGGAAGGTGACCGTGAGATTCTTGGCCACCGGCGGCACGGAAGCCACCGGGGACGTGTAGGTCAATGCCGAAGGCGCCGCTGTGGTGGAGATGGTCGAGAGCTTGTAGCCAAACGGATGCACCCCGTCTTCGCTGAGGGTCAGCACCGAGGCGGTTGCCGGGCCCGGCACCGGCGGAGCCCCGACAACCAGGGTCGAATCCAGCCGCCCCATGCCGTCATCGCCGATATCGGCGGCTTTGCGCTCGTTGAGGACGGTCTTGAAACCGGCCTTGCCCCCCTGCCCATCGAGCAGCACATTGGTGTCGGGCAGTGGCGGGCGGTCGGTGTTTGAGCCCCCGAACAGGTAGCGCCCCGCGACATCGGAATTGAGCAGGGTCACGAGCTCATCCAGCCGTGCCTTGGACAGGCCGGGCAAGGTCGCCATGTTGATATTGTTGGTGCCGTACTGCCCCTGCACCGCAGCATTGCGGGCCTCGGCCTCCATGGCGTCCAGCCGGGTGACTGTCTTGTCGAGGAAGCTCAGGCGCAGGTTGACCGTGTCGATATTGGCCGAGAAGCCCTCGATCTTGCCCAGGCGCGCCCGCACCGACAGCGACATGGGCAGGTCCCGCCCCATCTCGGACAGCTTGGACGCCTTATTGCCCGTCCCCAGTTGCATCTGCAGCGTGGCGAACTTGTCCTGCATCTGGGAGATGACGCCGAACCCGGTCTGAAGCGGGAACATGGATTTGTTGACGATCATCTTACGCTACTCCTTCACCGTCACGTCGCAGCCAGCAGGGCATCGAGCAGTTCCTTGACGACGGAAACCACACGCGCATTGGCGGCATAGGCATTCTGCAGCTCCATCAGGCGAGCCATTTCCTCATCGACATTGACGCCATATTCGCTCTGCATCTGGTCGACGATGGTATCGAGGGTCAGCTGGCGATCGTCGCGCTTGCTGATGGCCGCGTTGACGGTCGAACCCTGAAAGCCGACGATCTGCGAGATGACCTCGCTGAGGTTGCCGGTGAGCTGGAACCGCCCGGTATTGGCGGCGGGGTTGCCGCCGGACACGAACTGCATCTTGTTGAGCTGATCGATGACGTAGTCGGCGCGGTCTGAATCGCCCAGCGTGCCGCCGACTTCATACTGCACCAGCAGGCGATTGTCGGCGACGACGGCCGGATTGATCGAGATGCGTGCCGCAAAGCCCTGGATCTGCTGCGGGTCGGTATCGAGATTATTGGTGAAGGCCTTGTTGCCCTGGTCCACGAACAGGTTGAGACCGAGACCGGTGCCCTGCAGCCCTGTCGAGCTCGAGCGCGCGACCGCGGTGCGGACGTCAGTCCTGCCGGCGGCACCATCGTCCAGAATACGCAGGTTGTTGGCGCCGGTGCTGCTGATATCGAGGTTGGGCAGCTTGGCATCCAGCGCCGCGGCAACGGCTGCCGCGCCTGTCGAGAAATCGACGCCGATGACCCGCTGGCCGGAGGCGTCCACATAGTCCGACGCCTGGCTCGTATTGATGATGCGGACGCGCTTCTCCACGCCGTCTTCGGCATAGGTCAGAAGGACATCATTGCCCGGCGCCAGGTTGGAAATATCGACATCGAGCCCTGTGGCCGCACCGCTGGTGGCGGCCACGCCGGCACTCTTGTTGGTCGAAAAGGCAAGCGCCAGACCGGCGGCGATCTGGTCAAGCTGTTCCTGCGCCTCGACCAGCGTCCGGTCGCGCAGCGTCACCAGGCCGCCCAGTTCGCCTCCCTGCAAGACGCCCTGCGTCACCAGATCGATGGTGAGGCCCGAGGGGGTCGTCAGCGTCATCTTGCCGACCTTGGTCTGCGTCGGGTCGGGATCGAAGATCGAATTGGGGGACAGGTTGCCGGCGCTCTCGAACTTGAAGGTCGAGACCCCATTGTCGATCAGCCCCACGCCCGAGCGCGTCATCAGCGCCACCGTACCGTCGGCACGGTAGTCGGCTCGCACGTCGATCATCTCGGCGACCGAGCTTACCAGCCGGTCGCGCTGATCGAGCAGCGCGGCGCGCGCGGTTTCGGTCATGCCCAGGTCGAGCATGCGGTGATTGACCTCGGCGAGGGAGTTCAACATGCCGTTGAGGTTGTGAACGTTGGACGCTATCTGCCCTTCCGTCTCCTGGCGCATGCCCTGGACGGTGGTGGAAAGGCGGTTGAGCGTCTCCACCATGCTCTGCGCGGCGGATACGGCCTGCGCGCGGGAATTGTAGTCATCGGGGCTGGTGGCGATGCCCTGCAGGGCGTTCTGCAATCCGCTAAAGACGGTATCGAGTGAGCCTGCGGTACCGGGCTTGCCCAGAAATCCCTGCAACCGGTCGAGATAGCTGGCGCTCACGCTGGAATTGGCCGTGTCCGACACCTGGCGCGTGTAATAGGCCTGCAGGCTGGAATTGAAGGCGCGGTTGGTGCCGACCGAGCGGGCGTAGCTGCTGTCCTGGGAATTGTAGTCGAGAATGTTGAGCGACTGCCGGTGGTATCCGGGCGTGCCCGAATTGGCGATGTTGCGGCTCAGGATGTCGATGGAGTCCTGATTGACGCGCAGACCGGACACAGCGTTGGTAAGTGACGTTGTCAGACCCATTCAGGAGGACTCCAAACTGAGAAATCCGGCCCGGAACCCCTGGTCCCGGACCGCTACTGGCGAGCTCCGCCTCAGCGGATCATGTTGAGCGCTTCTTGCAGCATCTTGTCGGCGGCGGTGACGATGCGCGTACCGGCCGCATAGGCCTGCTGCGTCACGATCAGCTTGGTGAACTCGTCCGAGATATCGGTATTGGAGGCTTCAAGCGCCCCGCCGATGACGCCCGAGCCCGAGAGGTCGAGGATGGCTTCGCCCGATTCCGAGGTCGTCGCAAACACACCGCCATCAAGGCGCTTCAGCTTGTTGATGGCGTTGAATTCCGCCGTCACCACCTGCGCCATGTCGATACGCTCGCCATTGGAATAGGTGGCCACAACGCGGCCATTGTCATTGATGGCGACCGAAACGAACTCGCCCGCGCCATAGCCGTTCTGGTTCAAGGTCGACACGTTCACCGTGCCGTTCACGTCGGCGAACTGGGAAACACCATTGGTGTCGTGCTTGAGTTCGACCGTACCCAGGTTGACGCCGTTGACGGTCAGGTTGTTGATCGTCGCGGTGGGCACGCCAGGGGGCACGAGCGAACCGTCGCCAGAGAAAGAGTAGGTCTGGCCGATATTGGTCCACATCGGCGACGTGCCGGTGGCTTCGCTGTTGGACATGTAGAACAGGTTCCAGGTGTCCACCCCGCCCGCAGCCGCGCTATCCACCTTGGCCCAGCGCAATTGGACGTTGGCGGGCGCGCCGTTCTCGGCATAGACGGTGATGGCGCCACCCGCGACCGAGTTCGCCTTGAACTCCGCGTCGAGGTCCGCCGAAACGGTGGCGACAGCCGGTCGGGTTGGGGCAGAGGACGCGCCGGCTGTCATGCCCAGCGCCGCCATGGTGCCGGCCGAGCCAGCGACAGAGAAGGAGGCGTGATAGTCGGTACCGAGCGTGATTTCCAGGTTGTTGGCGCCGTTGAGGGCCACGGTGGCGGAGGTCGCCGCCGGCCCGCCAGCCGAACGCAGGCCCGCCTGCATCGCCGCCAGTGCCTGGGTGATGGTAATGGCCGGGGCGCTGTTCTTGATGTTGATGCCGGTATCGGTGCCGGCATAGGGGCCCAGGTCGCCATCATAGAAATCGAACTTCACCGCAGTGCCATTGACCGTGACGGTGATGGATTCGCCGGCCGTCATGACCGTGTCAGCGTCGTTGCCGCCCACCAGGGCAACCGTGCCGGTGCGCGATGCGGTGGTCGAACCCGCAATATAGTCGGCGGCTTCCAATAGCTCGCTATTGTAGATGGTCGGGTTGTAGCCGGTGTTCTTGGGCAGCTGCGGCAGGTTGGCCTGGTAGTTGACGCGGGTGGTCGCCTGCGCCGGCAGGAAGTTGTTCGAAAGCTTGATCACCTCGGGCACGGAGCCGGAAATATTGCCGGTCAGGGTGTCGATCGGCAGGCCCTTGAGGTAGTAGCCCGCGCCGTTGACCAGCAGGCCGTCCTTGTCGATCTCGAAGTCGCCGCGGCGGGTGTAGAAGTTGGTGCCGGCGAACACGGCATTGCCGTCCGACTGGCCGATCTTGGGCTCGACGACGAAGAAGCCGTTGGAGTTGAGGGCGATGAAGGTTTCGTCCGAAACCGTCTTGATGTCGCCCTGCACATTGTTGGTGCCGCGCGACTGGGCCAGCACGGCGCCGGGAACCTGGCGCGAGATCGGAGCATCGGGGATCAGGTCGAGGAAGTCAGTCTCGATGCGCTTGTAACCCGTGGTCTGCGAGTTCGCGATATTGCCCGAAATGTTCTCCAAGGCATGTGCCTGGGCCCGCAGCCCGGTCACCGCACTGGAAAGAGCGCCATAAATGCCCATGTGATACTCCGTAAAACCCGTTTGCGTCGTCGGACGCGTTCACCAGGAACAATGCAAACGCGATGCCAACTCGCCTTTCCCTTGATTTGATTGGGTTATTCCGGCCCGATGCCCGCGAATGTGGCAACATCCCGGCAATTGAGTCCGAGCCACCGGCAGATTTTGCCGCCTGCTTGTGGAGGCGGGGCGCTTGCAGTAATGCAGAAGCCTGCAATTCCGGGTCATTCCATGCTGTTCACTAGTGCCGATGAGTTTGTGAAAGCGCCGCGCCGCGCGGTGACCGTGTTCGGCATGGCCGGCGTCGGCAAGACCCGGCTGAGCAGCATGCTGCGCGCCAGCAAGTGGTTTCACTACTCGGCCGATTATCGCATCGGCACGCGCTACATGGGCGAGTACATCGTCGACAATTTCAAGCGCGAGGCCATGAAGGTGCCGTTCCTGGCGGAATTGCTGCGCTCGGACTCGATCTACATCTCGTCCAACATCACCTTCGACAACCTCGATCCGCTCTCGACCTACCTCGGCACGCCCGGCAACCCCGACAAGGGCGGCTTGCCGCTGCCCGAATACCAGCGGCGCCAGGAGCAGCATCGGGTGGCCGAAATCGCAGCGCTCCAGGACGTGCCGTATTTCATCGAACGGGCCAAGGCGCTTTACGGCTACGACGACTTCATCGCCGATACCGGCGGCTCGCTGATCGAGGTCATCGACCCCGCGAACCCCGAAGACCCGGTGGTCAAGACCTTGGCCGCTTCCACCGCGCTGCTCTACATCCGCGGGACCGACAAGGACACGGCCGAACTGGTCCGCCGCTTCAAGCAGTCACCCAAGCCGATGTATTACCGCCCGCCCTTCCTCCTGGAGAAATGGGCCGAGTACAAGCTGATCAACGGCATCGTGGAAGACTGCGACGTCGATCCCTTGGGCTTCGGCGCCTGGGGCTTCGAGGCGCTGCTGCATGACCGGCTGCCGCGCTACCAGGCACTGGCCGACAATTTCGGCTATGTGGTGGAGGCTTCGGACCTGGCGACGGTGCGCGACGGTGATGAATTCATCGATCTCATGGCGGCCGCCATCGAACAGCGAATGCGCTAGCGCGCTTCCTTCGGGGAGACGCGCACCGCCTGAATCGCTTTTCGATCAAACTCGCTCAAGAGGCTGATATGCCTATACGAATTCCCGACAACCTGCCTGCCCGCAAGACCCTTGAGGACGAGGGCGTCTATGTGATGGACTCAACGCGCGCCGCGCGGCAGGACATCCGCCCGCTCTCCATCGGCCTGCTCAATCTGATGCCGAACAAGGAGCGCACTGAAACCCAGTTCACCCGCCTCATCGGTTCGACGCCGCTGCAGGTGGAACTGACGCTGGTGCGCGTCACCGACCACCAGTCCAAGAACACCTCCGAGGACTACCTCAAGACCTTCTACAAAACCTGGGAAGAGGTCCGCAGCGCCAAGTTCGACGGCTTCATCGTCACCGGCGCGCCCATTGCCAATATTCCTTTCGAGGAGGTGCGCTACTGGCCCGAAATGGTCGAGATCATGGATTGGACGCAGACCAATGTGCACCACACCATGTTCATCTGCTGGGGCGCCCAGGCCGCCTTGCACCATTTCCATGGGGCTGTGCGCTACCGCATGCCGTCAAAGGCCTTCGGCGTGTTCCGCCACCAGGTGGTCAGCCCGCGCTCGCCCTATCTGCGCGGCTTTTCCGACAGCCCGATGATTCCGGTGTCGCGCTACAACGACATCGACCGGACCTCGCTGGGCCCCGACCTCGAAATCCTGATCGACAACCCGGAGATCGGGGTCTGCATGCTGGGCGACGCGAAGCACCGCGCAGTGCATTTCCTCAATCACCTCGAATATGACAACCGCTCGCTGGCGGATGAATATGAGCGCGACATCAAGGCCGGCCTCGACACGCCACCGCCGGCCAACCTGTTTCCCAATGGCGACACGTCAGCCACGCCGGAAAACCGCTGGCGCAGCCATGCCCACCTGCTGTTCCAGAACTGGATCAACGAGATCTACCAGACGACCCCATACGACATGGCGGAGATCGGGACAGGCAAGGCCTGACATCAAGGGCTCCGCCATGGCGGAGCCCAGCCGCTTGAACCGTCTCCACAAATCCCTATCTTGCGGACGGACAAGTGAGACCCCAGCGTGCCCCAGCCACCCACGACCATCGTCGACGAACTGGGCATCGCCCTCTCCAACCTTGCGGACGCCGCCACCGGCGCGTTTACCCCCACGCTGCGTCTGGGCGTGACCGGCCTCAGCCGGGCCGGCAAAACCATCTTCATCACCGCTCTGGTGCACAATCTGCTGACCGGCGGCCGCCTGCCCGGCTTCACCCCGCTGGCCGAGGGTCGCTTCATCGGCGCCAGGCTCGCGGAATATCCCGATGCCACTGTCCCGCGCTTTGCCTATGAACAGCATCTGGAGGCCCTGACCGGCAAGACGCCGACCTGGCCCGAAAGCACGCGGCGCATCTCCCAGCTTCGCATCGTCCTCAAATACCAGTCGAAGAACTGGTATTCCGGCATGACCGGCCCATCGACGCTCAATCTCGACATCGTCGACTATCCCGGCGAATGGCTGCTCGACCTGCCGCTGCTCGGCCTGAGCTTTGCCGAATGGAGCGCGGAAGCACTGGAACGGGCCCGGCGCCCGGGCTCGGGAAAGGAAGCGGGTCCCTTCCTCGACCTGCTCGACAGCATCGATCCGCACAAGGACGCCAACGATCCGGATGCCGAACGGCTGGCCGCCGCCTTTACCGAATACCTGCGGCGCAGTCGCGAGCATGGCGCCTTGTCCACGCTGCCGCCGGGCCGTTTCCTGCTGCCAGGCGATCTCGAGGGCTCCCCGGCGCTGACCTTCGCACCCCTGCCCCATCAGCAGCAGACCATGCGCGGCAACAGCCTCCACGCCATGCTGGAGCACCGCTACGAGGCCTATAAGGATCGGGTCGTGCGCCCCTTCTTCCGCGACCACTTCGCCCGGCTCGACCGCCAGATCGTGCTGGTCGACACGCTGCGCGCGCTCAATGCAGGGCCGGCCGCGGTGGCCGATCTGGAGACCGCACTCACCGCCGTACTGGGCTGCTTCCGTCAGGGCGAAACCAATCCCCTGCTCCGCCCGTTCGTGCGCCGCATCGACCGCATCCTGTTCGCCGCGACCAAGGCCGACCACGTTCACCACACCAGCCATGACCGACTGGAAGCCATTCTCAACCGGCTGGTGGCCAATGCCGCCAAACGCGCCCGCTTTGCCGGAGCTGAGGCGCGCCCCATCGCCCTGGCGGGCATAAGGGCGACGCGCGAGGGCACCATAGTCGAGGCCGGCGAGACCTTGTCGACCATCATCGGCACGCCCATGGCCGGGGAAGAACTCGACGGCACCATCTATGACGGCAAGACCGAAATCGCCTTGTTTCCCGGGGACTTGCCGGAGCGCCCGGATTCACTGTTCGAGGACGGAACGCCGGTCTCGCTCAACTTCCTGCGCTTCACGCCACCGCAAAAACTCGACCGCAACGCCAACGGCGATGTGGTCCTGCCCCATATCCGCTTCGACCGGGCGCTGGATTATCTGCTGGGAGACTGGCTCGCATGAAACGGCCCGTTGCCCGCCCCACCGCCACAACCCCGGCAGCAGACACCGAAGTCACCAACCGCGCCCCGCGTGCCTTCGCACCCGCCCAGGTGGCGATTGCCGAGCCCGACTTTGACCCGGTTGCCGATGAGAGGCTGGTGGCACCCCCTCCCCGCCGCATGGGCTGGGTCGGCCGTCTGGCCTGGACCGCGGGCGGCATTCTCGTCTCCGCCGGCCTGGGCCTTGCCGCCGACCGGTTGATCCGCGACCTGTTTGCCGCCAATGCGTGGCTCGGCTGGCTGGGGCTTGGCGTGCTCGGCGTCTTCGTCGTCGCCATACTGGCCCTGGCGGCGCGAGAAGTCTTCGCCCTGCGCCGCCTGCGCGTGCTCGACGCGCTACGCCGCGACGCCGCCCTGGCAACAGCAGAAAATGACAGCCATCGCGCCAAACATGTCGTCGGCAGCCTCGCCGGCATCTATGCCGACCGCCCCGATCTCGCCCGCGCCCGCCAATCGGTGGCCGACCACCTGCCGCATCTGCTTGATGGTCACGAAATCATCGCCCTGGCCGAGCGCAGCCTGATGACCCCGCTGGATGCCCGTGCCAAGGCGCTGACAGCCGCTTCGGCCCGCCGCGTCGCCCTGGTGACTGCCGTGTCGCCCCGTGCGCTGGTCGACATCGCCTTCGTGATCTATGAGAGCATCCGCCTTGCCGGTGCGATTGCGGCCCTCTACGGGGCCCGCCCGGGCTTCTTCGGCTTCTGGCGGCTCACCGGTGCCGTGCTGGCGCATCTGGCCGTCACCGGCGGCCTGGTGCTGACCGATGGCATAGTCGAACAGCTGGTGGGCCAGGGCATCGCTGCCAAACTCTCGGCGCGTCTCGGAGAGGGCGTCGTCAATGGCCTGATGACCGTGCGCGTCGGCATCGCTGCCATGCGGGTCGTTCGACCGCTGCCCTTCGAGACGCAGCCGCAGCCTGTGGTGCGCGACTTCATCCCCGAACTGACCAAGCTCACCGGCGACGCCGCTCCATAGCTATTCGGCAGCGGCCAACTGCTGCCTTGGGGCGACCCGGCCCTTGCGCGTTGGCAGGGCCTCGGGATTGGCGGCGAAATATCGCTCCCGTGCCGCCAGCACTTTGGGGCGGTTGTCGACGGCCCACTTACCCAGAAGGTCGAGCGGCTTTTGCAGGTCGCGACCGAGTTCGGTCAGTTCGTAGTCGACGCGTGGCGGGATTGACGGCGTCACCGTGCGGGTAACGAAGCCATCCATTTCCAGGTCCCGCAGGGTCGCGGTGAGAACCTTCTGGCTGATGCCCCCGACCATCCGCTTGATCGTTGAAAACCGCATTGGACCGCCGCTGAGCATGTTGATGATCAGCACCGTCCACTTGCCGCCGATCTGGTTCAAAATCTCCCCGACCGGGCGGCAGTCGTGGTGAAGTTCGAGATCGACAGGTTTCATTTTTGTACCTCGCGTATCGAAAAAGTGCCGTCTTGTGGCGTTTTTGACAGTCACTCATATAGCGTCAGTCACCAACAGATACCACGGGTACTGACATGAAAAACGTCGCCGTCCTGCTCGGCAGCCTGAGCGAAAACTCGATCAACAAGACGCTGGCCAAGACCTTCGAAAAGCTGGGCGAGGGTCGCCTGCGCTTCGATTATCTCGATATCGCTGCCCTGCCCTTCTACAACAACGACCTGTGGGACAACCCGCCCGCCGCCGTCACCCACCTCAAGCATCGAGTCGAGGCCGCCGATGCCGTGCTGATCGTGATGCCGGAATTCAACCGCTCGTTCCCCGCTATCATCAAGAACGCGCTGGATTGGGCATCGCGCCCCTATGGCCAGAATTCCTGGGCCGGCAAGCCACTGGCCATTGCCGGCGCCAGCCCGGGCGGCGTCGGCACGGCGGCCGGCCAGAGCCAGCTGCGCGCCGTCTTGCCGGTGCTTGATTTTGTGGTGATGGGCCAGCCCGAGGTCTATTTCCAGTTCAAGCCGGGCCTGATCGACGAGCATTTCGAAGTCACCGACGACCAGAGCCGGGCATTCCTGGCCGGGTTCGTCGATAGCTTCGCCAACTGGATCGACAGGCATGGTGAGCGCGACACGCTCAGCGTCGCAGCGGAGTAGTTCGGCGCCGGACGATACGCGTCACCGGGTCATTCCCGCGCAGGCGGGAATCTCTGTTTCACATACCACCGCAAACGGAGATTCCCGCCTGCGCGGGAATGACCCCGTGAGTGTGGGTGGATGTGAATCTAATCCTTGGCGGCGCTCGGCGCCAGGGTCAGCTTGAGCCCGTCAATGGCATCGCTGCACAGGATCTGGCAGCTCAGCCGCGAGTTGGAGCGGACGTCGCCGACGCTGTCGAGCATGTCCTCTTCTTCCTCGCTGGGCGCACCAACGGTTTCAAGCCAGTCCTTGTCGACATAGACGTGGCAGGTGGCGCAGCTCAGTGCCCCCCCGCACTCGGCCTTGATGTTGAGGCCCCAGTCGCGGATCACCTCCATGACGCGCCAGCCTTCGAGACCCTCAAGCTGGTGCGTTTCACCGGCCTGGTCGGTAACGTGGATAATCATGGATGGGTCCTCAACTTCGAGGGCGTCCATACCCCCGGACAAGCCCTTCCCGCAAGGGGAAGATCCTGCACATTTCGGCTTAGGCGACGCCCAGCTTCTTCTGCAACTTGGTCGAGCTGGTGGTGTACTGGAACACCACGCGCTCGCCCGGCGAGACGATCGCCTTGGCGGCCTGCGCCATCAGCGCGGCCTCGTGGAAGCCGCTCAGGATCAGCTTGAGCTTGCCCGGATACCAGTTGATATCGCCGATGGCGAAAATGCCCGGCACGGAGGTTTCGAATTTCTCGGTGTCCACGACAATGGTGTTGTCGTTGAGCTCAAGACCCCAGTCGGCAACGGGACCCAGCTTCATGGTCAACCCGAAGAAAGGCAGCAAACGCGTTGCCGGCAATGAGAGATCGCCCGCATCGGTGCTGAGATGAACATGGTCGATCTGGCCATTCTCGCCGTCGAGCTTGGCGATCTGCCCGGTGAGGAAGTTGATCTTTCCCTCGCCGACAAGTTCCTGCATCTTGTTGACCGAGGCCGGAGCCGCCTTGAACACGGCGCGGCGATGCACCAGCGTCAGCGAGCGCGCGATGGGCTGCAGATTCAGTGTCCAGTCCAGCGCCGAATCCCCGCCGCCGACGATCACCACGTCCTGACCGCGGAAATCGTCCATCTTGCGGACCGAATAGAACACCGACTTGTTCTCGAAAGCCTCGATGCCATCGACCGGCGGGCGCTTGGGCTGGAACGAGCCACCGCCGGCCGCGATCACCACGATCTTGGTGTGGAAGATCTCGTCGGCATCGGTTGCCAGCCTGAAGGAGCCGTCTTCCTGCTTCTCAATGGAATTGACCATCCGATTGAAGTGGAATTCGGGGGCAAAGGGCGCGATCTGGGCCATCAGGTTGTCGACCAGCTGCTGGCCGGTAACCACAGGGAAGCCGGGAATGTCGTAGATCGGCTTTTCCGGATAGAGCTCGGCGCACTGGCCGCCGGGGCGATCCAGGATGTCGATGAAATGGCATTTGAGATCGAGCAGGCCCAGCTCAAAGGCCGCGAACAGCCCGCAGGGGCCCGCGCCGATGACGACGACATCGGTGGTGATTTCAGTGGTCATTTCGTCTCGAAGTCCGTTTTCGCCGGGGTTCAAGCACCCCAGGTTAAGATGTGCGACGCGATCCGCTTAGCCTAGGAGACGCGACGAAGGAAGGGGCGGGTGCCGACGGGAACCTCAGTAGTGCCCACCGGCTGGTAGAAGATCGCCACTTCCGGCAGGCGGTTCTCGACCAGCGCCGCGCGGGTCGGTTCGTGGGTCACGACCAGCGCGTTGAAGCCGCAGCGGCGCATATGCGGAATCTGATCCTGCAGCACATCGCCTACAGCCCTGATTTCACCGGCATATTTGTAACGCTCTGCGAGCAGGCGCGCCGTGGAATAGCCGCGACCGTCGCTGAAGGCCGGGAACTTGATGGCGATCGAGGCAAAGCGGCCAAGGTCGGCTTCCACGTCCTCGACGCGATCACCCGGCACGATCAGCAATCCAAGCGGATGCTGGGTGGCGAGGAAGGCTTCGCGGTTGGCCAGGAACACCGGCAGCGGGACATGGCGGTAGCTTGCCGTGGCCGGGCCGCTCTCCTCCGTCCATTCGTGGAACGGGTCGGCGATGAAGGCGCCGTCCTTCCACAGCGTATGGCGGGCAGCGGCAGTCATCGGCGAGGCAATCGCTCCGTTGAAATCGAAATGGATGCCGCACTCTTTCTTGTTGAGACCGCGCCACCGTCCGGCACGCGGATCCTCGCCCTCGGCAACAACCGAGGTGCAGGGTGCGCAGCCGATCGACTTGTAGCCCTTAGCGAACAGCGGATGCTCGGGCAAGCCGTGGTCGATCTTGTACTGGTTGACGTCGACGTCGGAGAAATAGGCTAAAGGGTTGACCTTGATGCGATTATCGCTGGTCAGCTCGAAATGCGGCAGCACGCCGCGCTCCTTGGTCTGGAAGCGCTTCCGGCCGGTGACCCAGCCGCCATACTGCTCGGTGATCGGCTCAAGCGGCTCCGTCTTGCGGATATGGCAGCAGGAATCGGGGTCCGTCTCCCACAGATCGCCATTGGGATCGAAGCGCTTGACGTCATCCGGATTGGGATGAATGGCGTGGACGTTGATCAAGCCCAGGTGCTTCTTGAGGGTCTCGACATAGTCCAGCGTCTCGGCGAAATGCTTGCCCGTTTCGAGGAAATAGACCGGCATGGATGGGTCGACCTGCGCAACCAGATGCAGCAGCACGGCGGAATCGGCGCCGAAGGACGAGACGATGGCCAGATCGCCGGGCAGGACGTCGCTGACCGCGTAGCGCAGTACGCCCACGGCGTCCATTTCGTCGAACATACCGTTAAGAGCCAGGATACCCAGCGCGCGCAGCTTGTCATGCGCGGGCTGAACCGGCGCCAGCTTAGGCATTGCCATAGAGGGCCTCCTTGAACGGCGCTTCGCCCAGGCGGCGATAGGCCTCGATGAACGTCTCGTCGGCGCTGTTGCGCCGCGCGATATAGGTATCGACCAGCGTCTCGATGGCGCCGGGAACCTGCTCGGCCTCGAAGCCGGGTCCGATGATCTTGCCCACCGAAGCCTGCTCGGTGGCGTCGCCACCCAGCGTGATCTGGTAGAGCTCGCCGCCCTTCTTCTCCACGCCGAGAATGCCGATATGGCCGACATGGTGGTGGCCGCAGGCATTGATGCAGCCGGATATCTTGATCTTGAGGTCGCCGATTTCCGCCTGGCGCTGAGGCTCGGCGAACTTGCGCGAGATTTCCTGCGCGATCGGGATCGACCGAGCATTGGCCAGGGCGCAGAAATCGAGGCCCGGGCAGCAGATCATGTCGGTGATCAGGCCCGTATTACCCTCGGCCACGCCGGTCGCCACCAGCGCGTCATAGACGGCGCGCAGGTCGGAGATGGCGACATGCGGCAGCACGATATTCTGCTCATGCGTCACCCGCAATTCGTCGAAGGCATAGCGCTCGGCGATGTCGGCGATATCGTCCATCTGCTTGTCGGTCGCGTCGCCGGGGGCGCCGCCGACAGGCTTGAGCGAAATGGTGACCGAGGCATAGCCCGGCTCGCGATGCGAATTGATGTTGTTGTCGAGCCAGCGGCCATAGGCCGGGTCGATGATTGACTCGTAGGCCACGTCGATCTTGGTCGCCGGCAGCGCCTTGAACTGGGGCGGCGCGAAATAGGCGGTGATGCGGTCGACTTCCTCTGCCGGCAGCGTCAGCACGCCACCGCGGACCTCGGCAAACTCGGCCTCGACCTGCCCTTTGATGGTCTCAAGCCCTTCTTCGTGCACCAGAATCTTGATGCGGGCCTTGTACTTGTTGTCGCGGCGGCCGTAGCGGTTGTACACGCGCATAATCGACTCAAGATAGGCCAGCAGGTGCTCGTTGGGCACGAAGCTGTTGATCAGCTTGCCGATCATCGGCGTGCGGCCGAGGCCACCGCCGACCCAGACTTCCCAGCCGATATCGCCAGCGGCATTGGTCGCTGCCTGCAGGCCAATATCGTGGAAGCGGATGGCGGCACGGTCGTTCGGAGCGCCGGTGATGGCGATCTTGAACTTGCGCGGCAGATACGAGAATTCCGGATGCAGGCTTGACCATTGCCGCAAGATTTCTGCTATCGGGCGTGGATCGATGATCTCGTCGGCGGCAGCGCCGGCAAAATGGTCTGCCGTCACGTTGCGGATGCAATTGCCCGAGGTCTGGATGGCATGCATCTCGACTTCGTTGAGATGCTCCATCATGTCGGGGATGTCGCGCAGCTTGGGCCAGTTGAACTGGATGTTGGTGCGCGTCGTGAAGTGGCCATAGCCGCGGTCATAGGTGCGCGCCAGATAGGCGAGCTTGCGCAGTTGCTTCGAGCGCAGCGTGCCGTACGGGATGGCGATGCGGAACATGTAGGCGTGGAGCTGCAGGTAGAGCCCGTTCATCAGCCGCAGCGGCCTGAACTGGTCCTCGTTGATCTCCCCGCTGAGCCGGCGGTTCACC
>NZ_JACZKG010000012.1 GCF_014860165.1 Devosia sp. | reverse complement strand
CGGACTTAGCTCACGCCAAGTCCTATCTCGCTTCCCTCCCCACAAGGGGGAGGGCGGGTCCCGTCGTTGTGGGCTGCCCTACGCGATCTCGAATTCGCACCAGTGGCGATAGGGCCGGTCGGGCGAATAGATCACGCTGGGGAAATGCGGGTTGTTGACCGCGTCGGCCAGGGCCTGGTCTTCAAGGCAGAAGCCGGCATGCTTCTTGTAGGTCTTGCCATTGAGGCCCGGTACCGGAATGTCGGTCCAGACCCCATTATAGACCTGCACGCCCGGCCGGTCGCTCCAGAGCCGCAGCGTCAGCTCCTTGCCCGGCGACACCACGGTGGCGATCGGCTCGCTCGTGCTGCGCCCGGTATCGAGCACCATGCCGATATCATAATCCACCGGCTGGCCGGCGGCGTCGCGCATGGTGCGCGGCTGCCTGAGGTCATAGATCGTGCCGCGTGAGGGCAGGATGGCGCCGGTCGGCGCGAGATCGGCGCCCAGCTCGGTATAAGCGCTCGAATTGACCTGGATGGTGTGGTCGAGCACGTCGTCACTCGTGCCGAGGTTGAAATACTGGTGCTGCACCAGGCTGATCGGCGTGGCCTGATCGGTCGTGGCGGCCAGCTCGAGCCGCAGCCGGTTGCCCCTCAGCGTATAGGTGGCCGAGAAATTGACATTGCCGGGATAGCCCATGGCCCCGTCCGGGCTGAAATGGGTGAAGCGGACGGTATTGTTGGCCTCGTCAACCTGCCCGTCCCAGACCTGCCGCCCCAGGCCTTCGTCGCCGCCATGCAACTGCAGGTCGCCGACATTGGCAGCCAGCTTGTAGGTCTTGCCATTGAGCGCAAAGGACGCGCCCTTGACTCGGTTGGCGACACGCCCGGCCAGCGAGCCGAAATGCGGGCTGTGCTGGGGATAGGCGTCGAAATTGTCAAAGCCCAGCACCACCGAGCGTTCGCCACCGGCCACCGGCACGCGCCAGTCGCGCACCACGACGCCATAGGAGATCAGATCGACCGTGACGCCCGTGTCGCTGACGAGGCGAAACTGGTCGACCCGCTTGTCTTTGAAGGATCCGAATGTCGATACCGCAATAGCCATGGCCGCCCCCGTATTTTGCGGGAACGTGTAGCCTGCTTCGTCGCCTGCCTGCAACGATGCACTTGACCTTTCGGTGGCGCCTGCCAAAGCTCATGGCAAATGCGTGGGGAGCCAGCGTGAACGAAATCGGTCTGAGACGCCGGGCTACGGTCCATGATGTGGCGCGCGCCGCCGGCGTTTCGCTGGCCACGGTGGACCGCGTGCTCAATGGCCGTCCAGGCGTGCGCGCCGCCACGGCCGAACGGGTCGAAGCGGCCATTGCCGAGATCGGTTTCCAGCGCGATCTGGGCGCGTCCCTGCTGGCGCGGGCCCGTGATCTCAAGCTCACCTTCATCATCCCGGACGGCTCCAACGAGTTCATGGCCAGCCTCGCCGACGCCATCGATCGCCGTCGCGATCCGGCTCTGGCCGACCGCATGCATATCGAAACTCGCCGCATTCGTGCCCTCGATGCCGATGCGCTGGCCCGGAGCCTGGACGCGCTCGATATCAGGCACTGCGATTGCGCCATCATCGTCGCCAGCCAGGAACCCTCGGTGCAGACAGCCGTCGACGGCGCCACGCGGCGCGGCATCGCCATCATGACGCTGGTCTCGGACCTGCCAGGCACGCTGCGCCGGCATTTCATCGGCATCGACAACGTCGCCGCCGGCCGCACCGCCGCCTCGCTGATGGGGCGCTTCCTGCCCCAGGGTGGCAAGGTGGCCGTCATCGCCGGCTCGCTCCATCTGCGCGATCATTCCGACCGGCTGGCCGGCTTCCGCGCAACCCTGGCGGCCGATTTCCCTGATGTAGAGCTGATCGGTCCCATCGAAGGCCACGACGAGCGCAGCGAAACCGAGGCCATCGTCGCCGACCTGCTCGCGCGGCATGGCGAACTGGCAGGGCTCTACAACCTGGGCGCCGGCAATGCCGGCCTGGTTGCCGCGCTTGAGGCCTCGCATCGCTTTGGTGCCATCCGCGTCATTGTCCATGAGCTGACCGACTCCACCCGTCGGGGCCTCAGATCGGGCGCCATCGACGTGGTTCTCGATCAGAATCCGGATGGTGAAATCCGCGAGGCCATCGCCGCCGCGCGCAGCCTGGCGCTGGGAGGCAGTGGCACTGCTGCAACCGACCCCATTGAAATCGGTATTTTCCTGCGCGACAATCTGCGCTAAGAAACCGGCCAATCATCACACCGGCGGGCCCGAAAAATGGGCTGGGAGGACGTTCAGATGTTGTTGCTATCCGTTCATGAGGTACGTGCCTCATGACCTATCTGGGCATTGATATCGGCACATCGGGCGTCAAGGCGCTGCTGATCGACGAGCATGGCAGGGCCCTGGGCGACGCCTCTGCCGCCTCCGTCGAGCCCGTGCGGCCGCATCCGGGCTGGTCCGAGCAGAACCCGGCCGACTGGTGGAATGCGACGCTCGCAGCGGTCGACAAGCTGAGGGCATCCCACCCGTCCGAGCTGGCTTCCGTGCGCGGCATCGGCCTGTCCGGCCACATGCATGGCGCGACCCTGCTGGGCAAGAATGACGAAGTGCTGCGCCCGGCCATTCTCTGGAATGACGGCCGCTCGGCCGCCGAATGCAAGGAAATGGAAGCCGCGCTCCCCACTCTGCGGCAGCTGGCCGGCAATATCGCCATGCCCGGCTTCACCGCGCCCAAGATCGCCTGGGTGCGCAAGCACGAGCCACAGGTCTTCGACCAGATCGCCAAGGTCCTGCTGCCCAAGGCCTATGTGCGGCTGCTGCTGACAGGCGAATATGTGGAAGACATGTCCGATGCGGCCGGCACGCTCTGGCTCGATGTCGCCAGGCGCGACTGGTCCGACGAACTGCTTGCCGTCACCGGCCTCGATCGCAGCCACATGCCGCGCCTGGTCGAAGGCTCGGCGCCATCGGGGTCACTGAAGCGCGACCTGGCGCAGCGCTGGGGCATGGATGCCAATGTGGTGGTGGCCGGCGGTGCCGGTGACAATGCCGCCTCGGCCTGCGGCATCGGCGCCATCCGTCCGGGCGAAGGTTTTGTCTCGCTGGGCACGTCGGGCGTGCTGTTCGTCTCCAACGAGCGCTTCAGCCCCAATACCGAGGGCGCCGTGCATGCCTTCTGCCATGCTATCCCCGATACCTGGCACCAGATGGGCGTGATCCTATCGGCGACCGACTCGCTCAACTGGCTGAGCAAGATCACCGGCCAGAAGCAGGCCGAGCTGTCGGGCGCCGCCGAGGCGCAGTTCACCGGGCCGGGCGAGGAAATCTTCCTGCCCTACCTCTCGGGCGAGCGCACCCCGCACAACAATGCCGGCGCGCGTGGTTCCTTCGTCGGCCTCAGCCATTCCACCGACACGGCCAAGCTGGCCCAGGCGGTGATGGAAGGCGTGACCTTCGCCTTCCGCGACAGCCAGCGCGTGCTGGCCGATGCCGGCACCAAAATCGACCGGCTGCTGGCCGTCGGCGGTGGGTCCAAATCCGCCCTCTGGCTGAAAATGATCGCCACCAATCTCGACATGGAAATCGCCCTCCCCGAAGACGGCGATTTCGGCGGTGCGCTGGGCGCCGCCCGGCTTGGCCTCTGTGCCGCCGAGGGCGCGAGCCCCGCAACTGTCATGACCATGCCGCCAATAAGAACCGTCATCGCGCCCGACAGAAGCCTGTCGGCCGCCTATTCCGACCAATATGCGCGTTATCGCGCGCTCTACCCCGCCATCGAGGAGGCACATCAGTGACTGATTTTTTCAAGGGCATTTCGCCGGTCAAGTATGAGGGTGCCGACAGCACCAACCCGCTGGCCTACCGCCACTACAACAAGGACGAAATCGTCCTCGGCAAGCGGATGGAAGACCATATCCGCCCCGGCGTCGCCTATTGGCACACCTTCGCCTGGGAAGGCGGCGACCCGTTTGGCGGCCGTACCTTCGATCGCCCCTGGTATGACAAGGGCATGGAAGGCGCCAAGCTCAAGGCCGACGTGGCTTTCGAGCTGTTCGACCTGCTCGACATGCCCTTCTTCTGCTTCCATGACGCCGATATCGCCCCCGAAGGCGCGACGCTCAAGGAATCCAACCGCAATGTGCGCGAGATCGGCGAAATCTTCGCCCGCAAGATGGAAACCAGCCGCACCAAGCTGCTCTGGGGCACGGCAAACCTGTTCTCCAACCGCCGCTACATGGCTGGCGCCGCAACCAATCCGGATCCGGAAGTCTTCGCCTATGCCGCCGGCCAGGTGAAGAACGTGCTGGAGCTGACCCACGAACTGGGCGGCGCCAACTATGTGCTGTGGGGCGGCCGCGAGGGCTACGAAACCCTGCTCAACACCAAGATCGGCCAGGAACAGGACCAGATGGGCCGCTTCCTGCACCTGGTCGTCGAGCATGCCGAGAAGATCGGCTACAAGGGCCAGATCCTGATCGAGCCCAAGCCGCAGGAGCCGAGCAAGCACCAGTATGACTTCGACGTCGCCACGGTCTATGGCTTCCTCAAGAAGTATGGCCTCGAAACCAAGGTGAAGTGCAATATCGAGGTCGGCCACGCCTTCCTCGCCAACCACTCCTTCGAGCATGAACTGGCCCTGGCCGCATCGCTGGGCATTCTGGGTTCCGTCGACGCTAACAGAAACGACCTGCAGTCCGGCTGGGATACCGACCAGTTCCCCAACAACGTGCCGGAAACCACGCTCGCCTTCTACCAGATCCTCAAGGCCGGCGGCCTGGGCTCCGGCGGCTGGAACTTCGACGCCAAGGTGCGCCGCCAGTCCATCGATCCGGCCGACCTGCTGCATGGCCATATCGGCGGCCTCGACGTGCTCGCCCGCTCGCTCAAGGCAGCGGCCGCCATCATCGAGGACGGCACCTATGACAAGGTCGTCGACGCCCGCTATGCCGGCTGGCAGCAGAAGGGCGCCCAGGCCATGCTCAAGGGCGAACGTACGCTCGAAGAGATTGCCGCCTGGGTGGAAGCTGAGAATATCAACCCGCAGCCCAAGTCCGGCCAGCAGGAATATCTCGAAAACCTGATCAACCGCTTCGTGTGATCTTCGCGGATCGTCACCCTCGGGCTTGACCCGAGGGCACTTCACTTGAACGACCGCACCGCAAATTCAGAGCCCTCGGGTCAAGCCGAGGGTGACGCGGCGAGTGCGGCTGCTTCGTCAGGAACCGCTTATGCCACATACCGTCAGGCCCCTCGAAGCCGGTGACCGCACCGCATGGGCGGACCTGTGGCGGGCCTACCTGGCCTTCTACGAAACCGTGCTGCCCGAGGCGGTCTATGCCTCGACGTGGTCGCGCCTGCTCGATCCATCAGAACCCACCTGGGGCGCCTTGGCGCTCCAGGACGGGACCTCGGTGGGCCTGGTGCACTGGATCTATCACCGCACCAACTGGTCCATCGCCGACAACTGCTACCTGCAGGACCTGTTCGTCGCCCCCGATGGCCGGGGCCAGGGCCATGGCCGCGCGCTGATCGAGCATGTCGCCGCCGACGCGACGGCGCGGGGCTGCTCGCGGGTCTATTGGACCACCCACCGCACTAACAACACTGCCATGCAACTTTATGACCGTTTGGCCAGCGAGTCCGGTTTCCTGCAATACCGCATGACGCTGACCCCTTAGGATTTTGCCATGCCCCAGATCACCAACCCCATCCTGCCCGGCTTCAATCCCGACCCATCCATCCTGCGCGTCGGCGACGACTACTACATCGCCACCTCCACCTTCGAGTGGTTCCCCGGCGTGCAGATCCACCACAGCAGGGACCTCGCCAACTGGGAGCTGGTGACGCGACCGCTGACCCGCAAGAGCCAGCTCGACATGCGCGGCGACCCTGATAGCTGCGGCGTCTGGGCGCCCTGCCTCAGCCATGACGGCGAGAAATTCTGGCTGGTCTATACCGACGTCAAGCGCAAGGACGGCTCGTTCAAGGACGCGCATAACTACATCGTCTGGGCCGACACGATCGAAGGCCCATGGTCGGACCCGATCTATGTGAACTCGTCGGGCTTCGACCCGAGCCTGTTCCATGACGACGACGGAAAGAAGTGGTTCGTCAACATGATGTGGGACCACCGGCGCCGCCCGCTGCTGTTCGCCGGCATCGCGCTGCAGCAATTCGACCCCGTCGCCGGCAAGCTGGTCGGCCCGCGCACCAATATCTACCAGGGCACCGATCTCAAGCTGGTCGAGGGGCCCCATCTCTATAAGCGCAATGGCTGGTATTACCTGCTGACCGCCGAGGGCGGCACGGCCTATGACCATGCCTGCACCTTCGCCCGTTCGCGCACCATTGACGGGCAATACGAGACCCATCCCGACAAGCACATCCTCTCCTCCAAGGACGCGCCCTTCGCCGCCATCCAGCGCGCCGGCCATGGCGACCTGGTCGAAACGCCTGAGGGCAAGACCTACCTCGTCCATCTTGGCGGCCGCCCGACCACGCAGGAACGCCGCTGTGTTCTGGGCCGCGAGACCTCGATCCAGGAGGCGTACTGGGGCGAAGACGATTGGCTCTATGTCAAGAACGGCCCGGTACCATCGCTCCACGTCGAGGTGCCCGGCACGCGCGACGAAGGAAGATACTGGGCCGCGCAGCGCTATACGTTCGAGGCGGGCTTGCCGATTGATTTCCAATGGCTGCGCACGCCCGAGACCGAGCGGATTTTCTCCACCGAGAGCGGCAAGCTGCGCCTCCTGGGCCGCGAATCCATCGGCTCCTGGTTCGAACAGGCTCTGGTGGCCCGCCGGCAGACGCATTTTTCCTACGATGCGGAAACCGTCATCGATTTCTCGCCCACGGACGAACGCCAGTTTGCCGGCCTCACCGCCTATTACAGCCGCTATAATTTCTTCTACTTAACCGTCACCGCCCATGCCGATGGCCAGCGCGAGCTGCTGCTGATGAGCTCGGAAGTCAGCTGGCCCGATGGTAACCTGAAGTTCCCGGCAGCCCCGGTGACCATTCCCAACCAGGGCAAGGTCAAGCTGGCGTTGGAGATTCGCGGACCCAGCCTGCAGTTCTTCTATGCGCTCGAAGGCCAGGCTTTGCAGCCGATCGGCCCGGTGCTCGATGCCTCGATCCTGTCGGACGAATGCGGCGGCCACCAGGCCCATGGCAGCTTCACCGGCGCCTTTGTCGGTGTGGCCGCCAGCGACCTCAACGGCACCGCCCTGCCGGCCGATTTCGACTATTTCACCTATCGGCCGGTGAAGCATGAAACGGATCGGTACGAGATTTGAGCCGGTCCAACATCGCGATCGTCATCCTCGGGCTTGACCCGAGGAGACTTTACTTGCCGAGTACCAGGTAAGTGCAGAGCCCTCGGGTCAAGCCCGAGGGTGACGCGCGGTAGCAATGGCGCCACCTGGACACCCCTTTCACAATCTTCCGATCCATAGCGACAATCGGTCGCACTAGAGCTAAACTACCGGCGTTGCGGTTGCGAATTTCGCGCCGAACGCCTGGGGCAGCGCTGGCTCGAATTTCGGGACCTCCTGAAACGGAGACCCAAGGCCATGTCCAATTTCCACGTCATCGCGGGCGCCGGTTCCAAGCTCGACCTGCCGGTCATCCGCACCATCCACATCTCGGACCTGTTCGACGCCCTGCGCCAGGGCGCTGCCGATTTCTGGGAAAAACCCAGCCATTACGTCATGCTGGTGCTGATCTATCCCATCGTGGGCATCGTGCTGACGGTATGGATGAACGGCTATCACACCTGGCCCTTGCTCTACCCGCTGGTGGGCGGCTTCGCTCTGGTCGGGCCCTTTGCCGCCATCGGGCTCTACGAAATCTCCCGCCGCCGCGAACAGGGGCTCGATACCTCCTGGTCGCATGCCTTCGAGGTGCTGCGCTCCCCCGCCATTGGCTCGATTGCGGCCTTGGGCGTCATGCTGCTGGCGCTGTTCACCCTGTGGCTCACGGCGGCGCAGGGGCTCTATGAGAGCCTCTTTGGCTCCTCCCCGCCCCAGACGCTCGACGCTCTCATCGCCCAGGTATTCGGCGAACCTGGCGGCATGACCCTGCTGATCGCGGGCACCATGCTGGGCGCCCTGTTCGCGATGGTGACGCTCTGCACCACCGTCGTCGCCTTTCCGCTGCTGCTTGATCGCGATGTCGGCGCCTTCGTGGCCATCGAAACCTCGTTCCGCGTGGTGATGGCTAATCCGGTGCCCATGCTGGTCTGGGGCATCATTGTTGGCGCCGGCTTGTTCCTGGGCTCGCTGCCACTCTTTGTCGGCCTGGCGGTCGTCATCCCCATCTTCGGCCACGCCACCTGGCACCTCTACCGCAAGGTGGTGGAACCAGCGTCGATGATCCGGGGGAAGTGAGGGGGACCGCAATCCAGATCCCAGCACCCCCCCTCATCCGGCGCTGCGCGCCACCTTCTCCCGCAAGGGGAGAAGGTAACCGACTGAAGACGTCGTGTGGTCCGCCTTCTCCCCTTTGCGGGAGAAGGTGCCCGAAGGGCGGATGAGGGGGTAGCCGCGGCCTCCAAGCCATTGCCGCGAACGTGGGGGTAACGCGGCTCCAAGGTTGGATTTCCGGCGCGAACCCCCTAAGGTCTCGGCTTTCCCGCCGAGACCCCTTAGCCTGATGGACATTACGCCGATCGAACCCGCGCAGAGCCCGGCACTGACGCCGATGATGGCGCAGTATTTCGAGATCAAGGCGGTCAATCCGGGCTACCTGCTCTTCTATCGCATGGGCGATTTCTACGAGCTGTTCTTCGAGGATGCCGAGATCGCCAGCGCGGCTCTGGGCATCGTGCTGACCAAGCGCGGCAAGCATCTGGGCCAGGATATCGGCATGTGCGGCGTGCCCATCCATGCCGCCAACGACTACCTCAACAAGCTGATCCGGCTGGGCCACCGCGTCGCCATCTGCGAGCAGGTAGAGGATCCCAAGGAGGCCAAGAAGCGCGGCGCCAAATCGGTGGTCAGGCGCGAAGTGGTCCGTCTCATCACCTCAGGCACGCTGACCGAGGATGACCACCTCGATGCCCGCGCCTCCAATTTCCTCGCCGCCCTGGCCATGGTGCGCCATGGCGAGACCGATTTCGCCCTGGCCTGGGCCGATGTCTCGACCGGGGAAACCTTCACCGCCGATCTTGCTGCCGAGCAGTTGCAGGACGAGTTGGCGCGCATCGATCCGGCCGAGCTGCTGCTGACCGAGGCGACGCGGGCCACCCTGCTCGAGCGGCACCTGTTTGCCCCCGCCTGGGCCGGCATCACCCAGATCGCCCCCGCCGAGAGTTTTGACAGCGAGGCAGCCACAGCCAGCCTGCGAGCTGCGCTGCCGGGCAGCGTGTTCGACCCGACCGCCCTGTCCCGCGCCGCCCGGGCCGCCTTGGGCGCGGTCTTTGCCTATGTGCGCGAGTCGCAGAAGGGCGTCGGGGTGGCGCTGCGTGCCCCGGTTGCCGACAATGTCAGCCGCCACATGGCCATCGACCAGGCCACCCGCGCCAGCCTTGAACTGCACCAGACCCAGCGCGGCCAGACCAGCGGCTCATTGCGGCACGTGATCGATTTGACCGTCACTGCGCCCGGCTCGCGCCTGCTCTCGGCGCGCCTCGCCGCGCCCCTGGCTGATGCTGCCGCCATCAACGAACGGCTCGATGCGGTGAGCCTGCTGGCCAATGACACGCTGCTATCAGGCCGGCTCCGTGGCGATCTCAAGGCCGTGCCCGACCTTGCCCGCGCCCTGACGCGCCTGGCGCTCGATCGCGGCGGTCCCCGCGATCTGGCCGCCATCGGCAAGGCGGTCAGCGCGGCTGTAGCGCTGGCCCGGCATTTCGACGGTCTCGACGAAGCCCCTGCCATTCTCGCGCGGCTGGCACGGACCCTCGCCGCCGCGCCGCTGCCCCTGGCCTCCGAACTGGCTCTGGCGCTCGATGACGAGCTGCCGCTGTTCGCCCGCGACGGCGGCTTCGTGCGCAAGGGCTATGATCGGACGCTCGATGACGAGCGGGCGCTGGCCAGCGAAACCCGCGCCGTGGTTGCCGCCCTCCAGGCGCGGCTGATCGAGGAAACCGACCTCCGCTCCCTCAAGATTCGGCACAATGGCGTGCTGGGCTATTTCGTCGAGGTCCCCGCCGCGCACGGCACCAGGCTCCTCGAAGAACCGCATCGCCAGACCTTTATCCACCGCCAGACGCTGGCCAATGCCATGCGCTTCACCACCACGGAACTGGCCGATCTCGAGGGCCGCATCGCCCGCGCGCATGAGGCGGCGCTGGAGAACGAGCTCAAGGTCTTTGCGAGCCTGCGTTACGATGTGCTCAGTCGCACCGAGGCGCTGCGCGACCTCGCCGACGCCCTGGCCGAACTCGATGTCACCAGCGCCCTGGCCCACCTGGCCGCGACGCGCCGCTATACCAGGCCGGAGATCGACAATTCGCTCGCCTTCGCCATTTCCGGCGGGCGCCATCCTGTCGTCGAGGACATGGTGATGTCGGAGGGCCAGAGCTTTGTAGCCAATGATGCCGATCTCAGTGGTGATGACGCCATTGGCGGCGGTCGGCTCTGGCTGGTCACCGGTCCCAATATGGGCGGCAAATCCACCTTCCTGCGCCAGAACGCGCTCATTGCCATCCTGGCGCAGATGGGCAGCTTCGTGCCGGCGACGTCGGCGCATATCGGGGTCATCGACCGCGTCTTCTCGCGCGTCGGCGCCAGCGACGACATCGCGCACGGCCGCTCGACCTTCATGGTCGAAATGGTCGAGACCGCAGCCATTCTCAACCGCGCCACGAGGCGCAGCCTCGTCGTGCTCGACGAGATTGGCCGGGGCACGGCGACCTTTGACGGCCTCTCCATCGCCTGGGCGGCCGTGGAGGCCTTGCATGAAACCACCGGCTGCCGGGCGCTGTTCGCCACCCATTTCCACGAGCTCACCAGCCTCGCCAAGACGCTGACCCGGGTCAGCAATGTCACCATGAAGGTGCGCGAATGGGAGGGCGAGGTGGTGTTTCTCCACGAGGTGGGGCCAGGCGCGGCCGATCGCTCCTATGGCATCCAGGTGGCGCGCCTGGCCGGGCTGCCCGAGCCGGTCCTGGCGCGGGCTCGCCAGGTTTTGACCGTGCTCGAGCAGCGCTCGGCCGGTACTGCCTCTTCCAGCCAGAAGGCCAGCGTGCTAGACGATCTGCCACTTTTCGCGCATCAGCCGGCTTCACGCCCTGTTGAGAAAGACCCCGTACATATTGCGCTCGACGCCGTCCGACCCGACGAGATGACCCCCAAGCAGGCGATCGAAGTGCTCTACGAGTTGAAGAAAATCCGCGATGATGCTCGCCGAAGCTGAGGCAAGGCCGCGAAAACCGCTATTCACCCTCAAGTCCGCCGAGACCATTTTCGGTGAGCTCGATGCGGTAATCGGCGATGAAGCGCCCAAATCCTCCACGGCCCGCACCGCCGTCCTGGCGCATATCCGCAAGACCCTCGCCGAGGCCCGCAAGCAGGCCGAGGCCGAGCTCATCGCCTCGGGCAAGGGCACCCGCTGCGCCCAGAACCTGAGCGCCGCGCAGGACGAGATCATCGCCGCGGTGCACATGTTCGCCACCCGCCGCGTTTATCCGGTCGACAATCCCTCTGGGGCCGAGGCCATCGCCCTGTCGGCCGTCGGCGGCTACGGTCGCGGCACCCTGGCGCCCGGGTCCGACATCGACCTGCTGTTCATCCTGCCCTACAAGCAGACGCCCTGGGGCGAGCAGGTCACCGAATACATCCTCTACATGCTGTGGGATCTCGGCCAGAAGGTCGGCCACGCCGTCCGCTCGGTCGATGAATGCCTGCGCATGGCCCGTGCCGACATGACGGTGCGCACCGCCACGCTCGAAGCCCGCTTCGTCACCGGCGACCGCAGCCTGTTCGACAATCTCGTCTCGCGCTTCGAGACCGAGATCATGCCCCGCACCGGCCCCGAATTCATCGCTGCCAAAATGGCCGAGCGCGACGAGCGCCACAAGCTCATGGGCAATACCCGCTATGTGGTCGAGCCCAACATCAAGGACGGCAAGGGGGGGCTGCGCGACCTCAACACCCTGTTCTGGATCGGCAAATACTTCTACCAGGTCAAGACCTCGCACGAGCTGGTCGGCAAGGGCGTGCTTTCGGCCGCCGAATACCGGCTCTTCTACCGCGCCGAGGATTTTCTCTGGGCGGTGCGCTGCCACCTCCACTTCGTCACCGGCCGCGCCGAGGAAAAGCTGACCTTCGACATGCAGCCCGAGCTGGCCGAGCGCATGGGCTATGCCCAGCGCATCGGCATGCTGGGGGTCGAACGCTTCATGAAGCGCTATTTCCTGGTCGCCAAGGATGTGGGCGACCTGACGCGCATCATCTGCGCCAGCCTCGAGTTCAACCACGCCAAGGACATGGACCTGGTCGGCCGCGTGCTGGCGCCCTTTCGCTCCGGCAAGAGCAAGATCAAGGGCGAGACCGATTTCGTGCTCGATACCGGCCGGCTCAACATTGCCCGATCAGACGTCTTCGAAAAGGATCCGGTCAACCTGATCCGCATGTTCCTGGTGGCCGGCCGCGAACAGCTGCTGTTCCATCCCGATGCCATCAAGCATATCGCCCGCTCACTGCGGCTGATCGACAACAAGCTGCGGAACGACCCCAGGGCCAACGAGCACTTCCTGACCATCCTGACGGCGCCGCAATCGGTCGAGCGCATCCTGCGCCAGATGAACGAGAGCGGCGTGCTCGGCAAGTTCGTGCCCGATTTCGGCAAGATCGTCGCGCTGATGCAGTTCAACATGTACCACCACTATACGGTGGACGAGCACCTGATCCGCTCGGTCGGCGTCATGGCCGACATCGCCAATGGCGGCCTCCGCGACCAGCTGCCGCTGACCCATGAGCTGCTGCCCCAGCTCAACGACACGCGCCTGCTCTATGTTGCGCTGTTCCTGCACGACATCGCCAAGGGCAGGCCGGAAGATCATTCCATTGCCGGCGCCCGCATCGCCCGCAAGCTTTGCCCGCGCTTTGGCCTCTCGCCGGCCGAGACCGACACCGTTGCCTGGCTCATCGAATATCACCTGCTGATGAGCGAGATTGCCCAGGCCCGCGACATTCAGGACCCGGAAACCGCGCGGGCCTTCGCCGACGTGGTGCAATCGCCCCAGCGCCTGGCCTTGCTGATGATCCTGACCGCCTGCGACATCCGCGCCGTCGGCCCAGGCGTCTGGACCGGCTGGAAGGGCAGCCTGCTGCGGGCCCTCTATTACGCCACCGAACCGCTCTTGTCGGGCGGCCATAGCCAGGTCACCCAATCGGATCGCATCAACCAGGCACGCCAACAGCTGGCTCAGTCGCTCGAGGCTTGGCCGCCGGGCGATGTGGAAGCCTATGTCAACAGGCACTACGACCACTACTGGCTGCGCGCCGAACCCGAGCTGCAGCTCGAACATGCCCGCATGATCCGCCAGGCCGACATGGCCGGCGAGCCCTTTGCCGGCTCCATCCGCATCAAGGCCTTCGAGGGTATTACCGAGGTTTCTTTCTATACCCCCGACCATCCGCGCCTGCTGTCGCTGATTGCTGGCGCCTGCACCATGCAGGATGCCTCCATCATCGGCGCGCAGATCTTTTCCACGCGCGACGGCCATGCACTCGACACCTTCCGGCTGCGCCGCAGCTTTACCTCCGACGAGGATGAGAAGGTCCGCGCCACGCGCATCATCGATACGGTCAAGCAGTTGCTGCAGGGCAAGCGCACCATCCTGATCGACCTGGGCAAGGAAAGCCGCCACAACAAGCGTCTCAAGCCCTTTGCCCTGCCCGCGCAGGTCACGGTCTCCAATGCGCTCAGCGAGAAATTCACGGTCATCGAGGTCAGCGGCCTCGACCGCATGGGCCTGCTGCATTCGCTGACCCACCAGATTTCCGATCTCAACCTCACCATCGGCTCGGCTCATATCGGCACCTATGGCGAAAAGGCCGTCGACGTCTTCTACGTCACCGATCTGACCGGCCAGAAGATCATGTCCAAGCCGCGCCAGCGCAAAATTCACGACGCCTTGATGGCCGTGTTCCATCCGCGTGGCGAGGCCAAGGTGGCCAATGGATAAATCGGGCCTGTGGCCCCACCCCCTCCTGGCCTCCCCCATCAGGGGGGAGGTACCATCTTGTGGTTTTGGCGCGATAGTAGCCAATGAATGGAGCGAACACCTCCCCCTTGATGGGGGAGGCCAGGAGGGGGTGGGGCCACACCCACAAACCCACCCATGAGCCTCTACCGTAATTTCCTCTCCGTCGGCGGCCTGACTCTCGTCAGCCGTATCGCCGGCTTCGTCCGCGATGCGCTGATGGCGGCCGTGCTCGGCACCGGGCCGGCGGCCGACGCCTTCTTTGCGGCCTTCCGCTTCCCCAATCTGTTCCGGCGCCTCTTCGCCGAGGGCGCCTTCAACACCGCCTTCGTGCCCATGTTCTCGGGAGCCCTCGAACGCTCCGGGCCCGATGCGGCGCTGGATCTGGCGTCGCGCATCATTGCCTGGCTGCTGGCCGCGCTGGTCGTGGTCACCATCCTCGCCGAAATCTTCATGCCACAGCTCATGCTCGCCTTCGTCCCCGGCTTTGTCGACGACAAGGAGAAGTTCGAGCTCACAGTGCTGCTGACGCGCATCATGTTCCCCTATCTCGCCTGCATGTCGCTGATGGCGGCCTATGGCGCGATTCTGAATTCCCTGGGCCGCTTCTTCGCCGCCGCCTTCGCGCCGGTCATTCTCAACCTGGTCAATATTGCCGCCATGATCCCGCTGGTGACCTTCTGGGTCCAGGATCCCGCTGGCTCGGCCATCTGGGTAAGCGTTGCCACCATGACGGGCGGTCTCGCCCAGCTCTGGCTGGTCTGGTCGGCCATCCGCCGCGCCGACTTCGTCCCCGAATTCCGCCTGCCCCGGATCGACCCCGAGGTGCGCCGCTTCTGGATGCTGGCAATTCCGGCCATCCTCACCGGCGGCATTACCCAGATCAACATCTTCGTGGGCACCATCATCGCCTCGGGTGCCGACAATGCCATTGCCATCCTCAACTATGCCGACCGGCTCTACCAGCTGCCGCTCGGCATTATCGGCATCGCCATCGGCACGGTGCTGCTGCCCGAGCTGTCGAGGCATCTCAAGGGCGGCCGCGACAACGAGGCCCGCGCCACCCAGGACCAGTCGCTGCTGGCCGCCATGCTGCTCTCCATGCCGGCCGCAATGGCGCTGATCGCCCTGGCCGAACCCATCGTCCGGGTGCTGTTCGAGCGCGGCGCCTTCGACGCGCTGGCCACCACGCAGACCGCCCAGGCCCTCATCGCCTTCGCCACGGGCCTGCCCGCCTATGTGCTGATCCGCGTGCTGCAGCCGGGCTATTTCGCCCGCGAGGACACGGTCACCCCCACCATCTTTGCCGGCATTTCCGTCGTCGCCAATATCGGCCTGTCGCTGCTGCTGTTTCCCAGCCTCGTCCATGTCGGCATCGCCATTGCCACCTCCGCCTCGGCCTGGCTCAATGCGGCCCTGCTGGCGCTGTTCCTGGCCCGGCGCGGCCACTTCCGCATGAGCCCTGCCGAATGGGGCAAGCATGGACTAATCATCCTGGTCAGCGCCGTCATGGGCGGCGCCCTATACCTCCTCGCCCAGCGCGGCGCCCCCTATTTCGCCGCCGGCGCCCCGCTCTGGCAGCAGGCAGGCCTGCTCGCCGTGCTGGTCGGCTTCGGCATGGTGGTTTACTTCACCCTGGTGCATGTCAGCGGCGCCCAGCCTTTGGGCCTGCTGCTGCGCCGGCTGCGGCGCCGGGGCTGAAGCATCCCCACCGAGTTTGTATTGGCGCTGGTTCCCAATAAGCGGATACGCATATAGAAGGAGCCGAACAGCCAAAAATAAGCGCTTATCCATGACCTTCACCCCCCGCGTCTTTTCCGGCATCAAGCCTTCGGGCGATCTGCATCTGGGCAACTATCTCGGCGCTATCCGCCGCTTCGTGCCCCTGCAGGACACGCATGAGACCATCTATTGCGTGGTCGATATGCATGCCATCACCGTGTGGCAGGAGCCCGAGGACCTCAAGCGCTGGACCTATGAGATTGCTGCCGCCTATATCGCCGCCGGCCTAGATCCTGCGCGCTCGATCATCTTCAACCAGTCCCAGGTCATGGAACATGCCGAGCTGAGCTGGATCTTCAACTGCGTGGCGCGCATGGGCTGGATGGCCCGCATGACCCAGTTCAAGGACAAGGCCGGCGAGAATTCCGAGAATGTCTCGCTCGGCCTGTTCGCCTATCCGAGCCTCATGGCCGCCGACATCCTGCTCTACAAAGCCACCGGCGTTCCCGTGGGCGAGGACCAGAAGCAGCATCTCGAGCTGACGCGCGATATCGCCAAGAAATTCAACCACGATTTCCGCAAGCAGATCAAAGCGCTGGGCTTCAAGGGCGACTTCTTCCCCATCACCGAGACCCTCGCGACGGGGCCCGCCATGCGGGTCAAGTCGCTCAAGGACGGTTCAAAGAAGATGAGCAAGTCCGACGCCTCGGATATGTCGACCATTTACATGATGGACGACGCCGATACGATCGCCAAAAAGATCAAGCGCGCCACCACTGACGCCGATGCGCTGCCCAGCGAAGCCGCCGGCCTTGCCGGGCGCCTCGAGGCAGAAAACCTCGTGGGCATCTATGCCGCCTTGTCCAACCGATCGGTCGATGATGTGCTGGGCGAATTCGGCGGCCAGGGCTGGGGCAAGTTCAAGCCGGCTCTGGGTGATCTCGCCGTCTCGGTGCTGTCGCCCATCGCCGACGAAATGAAGCGGCTGGTCGCCGATCGCGGCGAAATGGACGCCATCCTGCGCGGCGGCGCCGACCGGGCCCGGGCGATAGCCCAGCCCATCATGGCCGATATCCGCAATATCGTCGGCTTCATTCGCTAGCAGCAGGGGGCATCATGGTTTCGCAGGTCGAATACAAGCGCAAATTCCTCGTGGTCATCGACGAGACGCCCGAATGCGAACGGGCCCTGACCTTTGCCGCCTACCGCGTCAAGCGCACCGGCGGCACGGTGGTGCTGATGACCGTGGTGCAGAAGCCCGAATTCATCGGCCTGGGGGTCGAGGACGTGCTGCGCGCCGAAGCGGTGGAAGAGGCCGAGCGCAACCTCGATACCCGCCTGGCGCGCCTGCGCGATATCGGCGAGGTCAAGGTGGAGTCGGTGATTCGCGAGGGTGAGGCCGCAGAGGAAATCGAGCGGGTGATCGACCAGGATCGCGACATCGCCATCCTGGCGCTCGCCGCATCCACCTCCAGTGACGGCCCGGGCCCGCTGGTGATGCACTTCGCCTCCAGGGCCAACGCCCTCCCCATCCCGCTGACGATTGTGCCGGGCCGGATGAGCGACGAAGAGATCATCGCGATCTGCTAGGCGCTGTCGAGCTATGCGCACGCGTGCACAGACGGACCGCCACCACCAGACGTCACCCTCGGGCTTGACCCGAGGGCGCTGCACTTACCGAACGAGCAGCAGGTGAAGACCCCTCGGGTCAAGCCCGAGTGTGACGATCAGCGATAGGTGGGCGTGCTACGACACATAGCCCTCCTCCCGCGCCTTTCCCCTTGCATCCTGACTGCAAAAGTCTATTTTAGAAGCGTTCTAATCGTAAACCGCAGGCCCGCCCGATGTTCATCCAGACCGAAGCCACGCCCAATCCCGCGACCCTGAAATTCCTGCCGGGGCGCGACGTGCTGGTCGGTGAACCGCGCGATTTCCGCAGCCCCGAGGCCTCGGTCAACTCACCCCTGGCGCAGGGCCTGTTCTCCATTTCCGGCGTCACCGGCGTGTTCCTCGGCTCCGATTTCATCTCGGTCACCAAGGACGACACCAACTGGGCCCATATCAAGCCGGCCATTCTCGGCGTCATCATGGACCATTTCCTGTCCGGCAAGCCCGTGATTGTCGAGGGCGGCGTCGAGGTTGCCAACTTTGACGAGGTCGATGAATTCTTCGAGGAAGAAGACAGCGAGACCGTGGAAGTCATCAAGGAATTGCTGGCCACCCGCGTCCGTCCGGCCGTGGCCATGGATGGCGGCGACATCACCTTCAAGGGCTTCAAGGAGGGCACCGTGTTCCTCCACATGCAGGGCGCCTGCTCCGGCTGCCCGTCTTCGACCGCCACGCTCAAGAGCGGCATCGAAAACCTGCTCCGCCACTTCGTGCCGGGCGTCGAAGCCGTCCAGCAGGTCTGAGCAGGATCAATTAAGCAGCAAGCCAAAGGCCCGGTGAGTGATCACCGGGCCTTTTGTTTGCTCCCACCTCTCCCTTCGGGGGGCGGGTGAAGAAGTTCCCTACTCCGCCGCCGCCTTCTCCGCGTCGCTGCGCTGGTCGGTGATGGCCAATGGCTCGCCTGTCTCTTCCCGCTTGCGCCTGATGCGCAGGCGCTTGATGCGGCGGCTGTCGGCGGCCAGGATCTCGAATTCGAAACCGTCCAGCCGCGTCACGCGCTCGCCGCGCTTGGGGACGTGACCGGCCAGGTCGAAGACCAGCCCGCCAATGGTTTCCACGTCTTCGGCATAGTCGCCCGGATCGAAATCGGGCCCGATCAGCTTCTGCACATCGCTCAGTTCGGCCCGGGCATCGGCGATATAGGTATCGACGCCCACCTTGCGGATCAGCGCCGCAGCCAGTTCGTCATGCTCGTCCTCGATCTCGCCGACCACGGCCTCGAGAAGGTCCTCGATGGTGACCAGGCCATCGGTGCCGCCATATTCGTCGATCACGATGGCCATATGCACCCGCGAGGCGCGCATCGATTGCAGCAGGTCGCCAACCGGCATGAAGGTGGGCACGAACATGGCGTCGCGCATCAGGTCGAGCCGGATGATCTTCTGCTTGAGCACCGTGGACACCAGCTTCACCGGCACTTCCTTGGCCGGATCGGTCACCGGGTCGGTGATCTTGCTGAGCGCATCCTTGACGTGGATGAAGCCCAGAATGTTGTCCAGATTGTCGTCATAAACCGGCAGGCGCGAATGGCGCACCTGGCGGAATTTGGCGATCAGCGTGCCCAGATTGACATCGGCCTCGATGGCCTGGATGTCTGATCGTTCCACCATCACGTCGGCGACCGACACGTTGGAGAGCTTGAGCACGTTCTGCAGGATCGTGCGTTCGCTCTCGGAGAAGTCGGCAGTTTCCGCACTGCCCTGCTCGTCGAGCGCGACCTGCAGGTCGTCGCGCAGCGAAACCGTACTGCGGGCCAGCATGGCCCTCAGGCGGTTCCAGATCGATGGCCCCCGTGCTGGCACGGAGGCGGGACTAGAAGGAGGCTCGGGATTGGTGGGCGCCTGTGGGCCCAGACTGTCGCTATCGTTCATGGTCTCTCGCCGCGAAATAGGCGGCTTATCTGTCCTCGAAACGGGAATGATGCCCGGATTGTAGTCGTTCCGGCCCTAATCGGCATAGGGGTCTTCGACCCCAAGGCTCGCCAATATCTGGGTTTCGAGGCTCTCCATTTGAAGGGCCTCCGCATCGGTGAGGTGATCATAGCCTAAAATATGCAGAAATCCATGCACTACGAGATGGGTGAAATGGTCGGCGAAGCTGGTGCCCTGCTCCGCCGCCTCGCGCTCCAGCGTTTCCCGCGCCAGGGTGATGTCGCCCAGCAGCCCGACGACCGGCCCGAACGGTTCGACCTGGGGAAAGCTCAGCACATTGGTGGAACCGTCCTTGCCGCGCCATTGCCGGTTGAGCTCGTGCTGCTCTTCATCATTGGTCAGCAGGATCGACAGCTCCGCTGCACCCTTGATCCTGGGCTTGGCCAGCTTGAGCGCCGCGAAAACCGCCTCCTCGGCCCGCGCCTCCAGATTGTCGGGCCAGGCCTCGTCATTGATGATGACGGCAATGTCGATGGGTGGTGTGGCGGGCATCGGTCTTCTGGTTTTCGCGGGTGTCATCCAGGCGCAGGCCGGGATCCATGTCCGTGGTCTATCGCATCACCCGCAGGGAGGATAGCACGCCGCATGCATTCCGGCTCGCGCCGGAATGCCATCGTGTTGAGTCAGGTCCGCGGCGATGCGCCCAATGTCCGCGCCAGCCCCTCGGTGTCCCGGTCCTTCTCGGCCAGCTTCCTGGCCGTATCGGCCTCGTAAGCCCGCACGATGCGACCGACCAGGGCATGGCGCACCACATCCTTGTCGTTGAAGCGGGAAATATGCACGCCTTCGACGCCATCAAGCAGCCCGATGGCCTCCACCAGCCCCGATTTCTCGCCGCGCGGCAGGTCGACCTGGGTCGGATCGCCCGTGACGATCATCTTCGAATTCTCGCCCAGGCGGGTCAAAAACATCTTCATCTGCATCGACGTGGTATTCTGCGCCTCGTCGAGGATGACCACGGCATTGGCCAGCGTCCGGCCGCGCATGAAGGCGAGCGGCGCCACTTCGATGATCCCAGAGGTAATGCAGCGCTCGACATTCTCAGGCTTCATCATGTCGTAAAGCGCGTCATAGAGCGGGCGCAGATAGGGATCGACCTTCTCCTTCATGTCGCCGGGGAGAAACCCCAAGCGCTCGCCGGCTTCGACGGCCGGGCGGGAGAGGATGATGCGGTTGATGTCCCCGCGTTCGAGCAGCGAGGCGGCATGCGCCACCGCCAGATAGGTCTTGCCGGTACCGGCCGGCCCCACGCCGAAGACCAGTTCGCTCCGCTCCATCGCGCGCATATAGGCGTCCTGCGCCGGGGTGCGGGCAACGATGGTGGATTTGCGCGTGGCGATCTGGGCCATGCGCACCTTGCCCTTGCGCTCCAGCGTCGGCAGCGTCAGCTGGCTGTCCTCGGTCTCGATCATGCGGATGACGCCATCGACATCGGAAATGTCGATCGTCCGGCCTTCCTCGAGCGAGCCATAGAGCGATTCGAGCACGCGCCGGGCCTGGTCGACCGAGCTGGCCGCGCCTTTGAGCAGGACGTGATTGCCGCGGGGGGTAGCCGAAACCTTGAGCCGCTGTTCGATGAGGGCGAGGTTCTGGTCGAAATCGCCATACAGCTGGGCCGCGAGGCGATTGTCTTCAAAAGCGAGTTCGAGTTGCGATGCGAGTGCGTTGTCTGCGGTCGGTGACAAGTGCCTGCTCAAACTGGTGTGTCTCCACGCTTTCGCGCGGCGCGGGCTTGCGCCGCGAATACGATAACGAGGCTAGGATGATTTGGGTCCGCTGTCTGTAGCAATATTGTGACTGCGCGCGATCGCGACAACGCCTAAGCCGCCACCGCTTGCCTTAGCCGCCCGACCAACGAATTCGTGCTCGTCCCGACAATCTCCACCTGGTGGATCGCCCCGATCAGGTCGGTACTCCCCTCAAGATGCACCGCCTGCAGATAGGGCGACCGCCCACCCACCTGCCCCGGCATGCGCCCGGGCCGTTCGATGAGCACCGGCAGCGTCTTGCCGACGCAGCTGAGGTGGAACGCCGTGGTTTGCGCGTTGACCAGATCCTGCAGCCGCCACAGCCGTTCATTCTTGACCTCTTCGGCCACCTGGTCGCCCAGGTTGGCGCCCGGCGTGCCGGGGCGGGTCGAGTATTTGAACGAGTAGGCCGAGGCATAGCCGACATCGGCGATGAGCTTGAGCGTGTCCTCGAAATCCTGGTCCGTCTCGCCCGGGAAGCCGACGATAAAATCGCCCGATAGCGCCATATCAGGCCGCGCCGTCTTGATGCGCGCGATCACCTCAAGATACTCGGCCGCCGTATGCCGCCGGTTCATCGCCTTGAGGATGCTGTCGCTGCCCGACTGCACCGGCAGGTGCAGATAGGGCATCAATATATCGAGGTCGCGATGCGCCGCCATCAGCGCATCGTCCATGTCGCGCGGATGGCTGGTGGTGTAGCGCAGCCGCTCCAGCCCCGGGATCTCCGCCAGGAGATATGCCAGCGCCCCAAGACCCACCACGCGTCCGGCCCCATCCAGCCCGTGATAAGCATTCACATTCTGCCCGAGCAGGGTGATTTCCTTCACCCCCGCCTCGACCAACCCGCGCGCTTCGGCAATCACCTGCGCCACCGGCCGGCTGACTTCCGCGCCGCGCGTATAGGGCACCACGCAGAACGAGCAAAACTTGTCGCAGCCTTCCTGCACCGTCAGGAACGCCGTCAGCCCACGCTTGATCGTCACTTCCTTGCGCGCCGCCGGCAGGTGCTCGAACTTGTCCTCCTCGGGGAAGTCGGTGTCGACGACGGCCCGCTTGAGGCTCGGATGCATGTGCCGCTGCGCCTCCGCCTGCCCGATCATCTCGGGCAGCCGGTGATAGGCCTGCGGCCCGAACACCATGTCGACCACAGGCGCCCGGCGAGCGATTTCCTCGCCCTCGGCCTGCGCCACGCAACCGGCCACGCCGATCATCATGTCGCCACCCAGCGCCCGGCGCTCGCTCTGCAATTCCTTGAGGCGCCCCAGCTCGGAAAACACCTTCTCCGAAGCCTTCTCGCGGATATGGCAGGTATTGAGCAGCACCAGGTCCGCCTGCGCCATGTCGAGCGTCGTCTCATAGCCATGCGGCGCCAGCGCATCCATCATGCGGTCGCTGTCATAGACGTTCATCTGGCACCCATAGGTCTTGATGAACAGCTTCTTGGTATTGGCGCGCGTCTCGGTCATGCCGGCTCTTTACCAGACTTCGAGGTGGGCGGCATAGCCGCTGAAAGGCTCCGGTGGAGCCTTTCAACCCGAGAAGGCCAGGAGGGCTATGCCCGAATGGCGGCGGAAGACTCAAAAACCAGACTCGACCCGGCTGCAACCTTGCAGGGGCGCCGGGGTTTTCCTCTCGAAAGGGAGTTTGCAGATGACCCAGACCCAAAAGAACGACAAAGCCGCTGCCATGAAGGGCGGCAAGAAGCCCGGCCCCAAGGATGCGCCGGTACAGGTGCGCCCGGCGGGCCAGGATTCCCTTGCCGACAAGTCCAAGGACTGGGACGCCCAGGATGAGGCAGTCGACGAGAGCTTTCCGGCCAGCGATGCCAGCGCCAAATATTAGGGAGACGTGTCAAAGGGCGCGAACCGGCTTTCCGCAGGCCTGCAAACAGCCCTGAACGGTGGCATTTGTGCCAGCCTTGCAAGTGATCTGAAGCCTAAGGGTTTCAGCCGCTATCGACATCCCGTGCCTGAACGCTAAGGTCGGGTGCGGCCGGCACTTTGTCGTCAGGATTCGGCCGCAGAAAGTGCGGCATGGGGGCAGGGCAGGAGACAGTGGAAGAGGGCGCGGCAGCAGTGCCGCCGAGGGACGAGCGCCGCTCCTGGGCGCGCTCGCAGTCGGTTGCTGTCTATCTGTTCGCGCTTGTCCTGGTCATCCTGGTTCCGGCTCTGGTCGTTTCGTTGGTCTTGCTCAACCGCAACAACCGCGCCCAGGAGGACGTGGTGCGGGCCCTGACCAACGCCACCGTGCAGGCCATGGGGCAGTCGGTGGAACGCGAAGTGGCCGGCATGATCACGACGCTGCGGGTGCTCTCGACCAGCCCGACCCTGTTTGAGAATGATCTGACCCAATTCTATCAGCGCGCTCTGGTCGCGCTGGGGGGCAGCGGCGCTTACCTGCTGGCCCTCGATCGCGACTTCAACCAGATGCTCAATACCCGCGTTCCCTTTGGGGAGCCGCTCGGCCCCAGTTCCGATCCCAATTCGGCCATCGCTGCCCTCGAAAGTGGCATGCCCGTGACGTCGGGCCTGTTCTTCGGGCGGACCGCGCAGCGCTGGGTGTTCAACGTGCTGTTGCCGGTTCAGGACAATCCCCGGATCGCGCTGCTGGCCTTGACGCGGAACGCGGACAACCTGATCCCGGCTTTGCAGACCAGGCAATTACCCGATGGGTGGCATGCGGCTCTGGTGGATGGCGCCAATCTGGTCATCGCCGCGACCGCCGATGCCGGACTCGAATCCGGCACTGTGCTGCCGATGCGCCAGACCCTGCAGCAGGAGCCTGACGAGTGGCGGCGCGAGCGCTTCGGCGGCGACATGGTGGTCACGTCCGAATGGCGATCCAGTCTTTCCGGCTGGCGCGTGATCGCCTGGGCTGATGTCGACACGGTCGAACGGCCCCTGGGCGATTCCCTGCTCTGGCTGGCCGCCTGGGGCGTCATCATTGCCGGCCTGGCGGGCGGCGTGGCGGTGGTATTGGCCCAGCGTGTCGGCCGCTCGGTGCGTGGCCTGCGCCGCGACGCGCAACGGCTGGGCCAGGGCGAACCGGTCATGGCCAAGGCCTATCCGGTGGCCGAGATTGCTGAAGTCTCCCGCGCCCTGGCCGAGGCCTCGTCGAAGCGCCAGGCGGCCGAGCGCGAAGTGCATTTCCTGATGCGTGAACTGGCGCATCGCTCCAAGAACCAGATGACGGTCATAGCGGCGATGGCCAAGCAGACGGCGCGCGGCGCTCCCGATGTCCAGAGCTATGTCGAGGCGTTCGAGCGGCGCATCCATGGCCTGTCCCGCTCCACCGATCTGCTGCTCGCCCATGGCCGTGCCGGCGTGCTGCTCAACGAGTTGATCGACAGCCATATCGCGCCCTTCGCCCCGCCCGATGCGGCGCGCGTCAGCCTTTCCGGACCGAGCGTGCGCCTCAATGCCCAGGCGGCCCAGATCCTGGGCATGGCCGCGCATGAACTCTCGACCAACGCCGTCAAGTATGGGGCCTTTGCCGGCGACAGCGGTACGCTTTCGGTGCGCTGGCGCATTGCCGACGACCGGCTGGACCTGGTCTGGCGCGAGATCGTGGCCCCCGGAACGGTCCGCTCGGAGCGCATCGGCTTTGGTACCAAGGTGCTGCAGGACATGGTCGCGCGATCGCTGGGCGCCCAGGTCGAGCGACGTTGCCATGATGATGGCATCGAGTGGCACTTCGATATCCCGCTGGCCTCGATCGACCCGGCCCATGCGCCTGCCCCCATCGATCAGGCGCCGCCTGAATAAATTCTGGCATTGTGGCCCTCTTTGCACTATAGGGACGCCAGTCCTGGGCCTTGCGGCCCGGGCATTCATGGCCCCGCCTGGACGACATCCCGGCCGGGGCGACCCGATCCTCCTTTTGAAAGGATATCCCCGATGTCGATTACTGCTGAGCGCAAGACCGAACTGATCCAGGAATACGCAACCAAGCCGAACGATACCGGTTCGCCGGAAGTCCAGGTTGCCATCCTGTCGGAACGCATTGCCAACCTCACCGAACACTTCAAGGGCCATGGCAAGGACAACCATTCCCGCCGCGGCCTGCTGAAGCTTGTTTCGACCCGCCGTCGCCTGCTTGACTACGTCAAGACCGTCGATGACGCCCGTTACAAGGCCCTGATCGAAAAGCTCGGCCTGCGCCGCTAACGCGCGCAACCGAATTGCGGATGCGGGGTGATCTCCGCATTCGCCTTCATCCGCTTCGGTGGATGATACGAAACCGTTTGAAAAGTCGCTGTGGCGAGTCAAATGGCGGTGGCTTTCGAGAACCGGAGCGGAGCGTACTGAAGTACGTGAGCACCGGAAGCGCAGAAAACGCCGGCAGTTGGCCGCCCACAGTAGAGTTGGCAAACAGTTTCGAAGCGTAGACCGGCGAATGCCGGAGCATGGCAGGATTATTGGCCGCTCCCCCGCCTCACGCTCGCAAAATCAACTGCTTGGTTTTGATCTCGTGAGGCATCTCGGATTTTCCGGGAGCTGCTTGTTGTCTTGCCCATGTTTCGTCTTCGCCAAAGACGTGAACCGCGCCTGATTTTGAGCTTGGCCTGCACATGGGGTGCAGGGTCAAGTGCGGGTGCACCGGATGAGTTCGCGGGTTTCCTACGCAACCGCGTTCCCGCTCAGCCGGCAGAATGGAAAGACGAAACAAGATGACGATCAACTTTGATCACCACAAGGTCGAGCTCAACTGGGGCGGCCAGCCGCTGACCCTCGAGACCGGCAAGATGGCCCGCCAGGCCGATGGCGCCGTGCTCGCCACCCTGGGCGAAACCGTCCTGCTCGCCACCGTTGTCAGCGCCAAGTCGGCCAAGCCGGGCCAGGACTTCTTCCCGCTGACCGTCAACTACCAGGAAAAATACTTCGCCGCCGGCAAGATCCCGGGTGGCTATTTCAAGCGCGAAGGCCGCCCGACCGAGAACGAGACCCTGGTGTCGCGTCTCATCGATCGCCCGATCCGCCCGCTCTTCCCCGAAGGCTACAAGAACGAGACCCAGGTGGTCATCACCGTTCTGCAGCATGACATGGAAAACAACCCGGACGTGCTGGCCATGGTTGCCGCCTCCGCGGCCCTGACCATTTCCGGCATTCCCTTTATGGGCCCGATCGGCGCGGCCCGCGTCGGCTATATTGATGGTCAGTATGTGCTGAACCTCGCCGTTGACCGTCGCTCGGAGTCCAAGCTGGACCTGGTCATGGCCGGTACCGAAGACGCCGTGCTGATGGTTGAGTCCGAAGCCAAGGAACTGAGCGAAGAAGTCATGCTCGGCGCCGTGATGTTCGGCCATGCCGAGAGCCGCAAGGTGATCCAGGCCATCATCAAGCTGGCTGAACTCGCCGCCAAGGAACCCCGCGACTTCCAGGCTCCGGACTATTCCGCCCTCGAAGCAGAAGTGCTCAAGGTCGCCGAAGCCGACCTGCGCGCCGCCTACAAGATCACCAAGAAGGAAGATCGCTACGCGGCGGTCGACGCCGTCAAGAAGGCGGTCAAGGAAGCCTTTGCTGCCAAGGTCGAGTCCGGTGAAGTCTCCTCCGAAGACCTGGGCGAAGTGATCCATAACCTCCAGGCCAAAATCGTGCGTTGGAACGTGCTCGACACGGGCCTGCGCATCGACGGCCGCGATCTCAAGACCGTCCGGCCCATCGTTTCGGAAGTCGGCGTCCTGCCCCGCACCCATGGTTCTGCCCTGTTCACCCGCGGCGAAACCCAGGCGCTGGTCGTTGCCACCCTCGGCACCGGCGAAGACGAGCAGTATATCGACTCGCTCGAAGGCACCCAGAAGCAGAACTTCCTGCTGCATTACAACTTCCCTCCCTATTCGGTGGGTGAAGCTGGCCGCATGGGTTCCCCGGGCCGTCGCGAAATCGGCCATGGCAAGCTTGCCTGGCGCGCCATCAACCCGATCCGTCCGTCGGTCGAAGAATTCCCCTACACGATCCGTATCGTGTCCGAGATCACCGAATCCAACGGCTCCTCCTCGATGGCAACCGTCTGCGGCACCTCGCTGGCGCTGATGGACGCCGGCGTGCCGCTGGCCCGTCCCGTGGCCGGTATCGCCATGGGCCTGATCCTGGAAGGCGAGAAGTTCGCCGTGCTGTCCGACATCCTTGGTGATGAAGATCACCTGGGCGACATGGACTTCAAGGTGGCCGGCACCGAAGCTGGCGTCACCAGCCTCCAGATGGACATCAAGATCGCCGGCATCACCGAGGAGATCATGAAGATCGCCCTCGAGCAGGCCAAGGGCGGTCGTATCCACATCCTGGGCGAAATGGCCAAGGCACTGACCGCATCGCGTTCGGAAGTGGGCGAGTTCGCGCCCCGCATCGAGACCATGAAGATCCCGACCGAGAAGATCCGCGAAGTGATCGGCACCGGCGGCAAGGTCATCCGCGAGATCGTCGAGAAGACCGGCGCCAAGATCAATATCGAGGACGACGGCACCATCAAGATCGCCTCCTCGGACGGCAGCCAGATCGAAGCGGCCATCAAGTGGATCCGCTCGATCACCGACGAAGCCGAAGTCGGCGCCATCTATCAGGGCACCGTGGTCAAGACCGCCGATTTCGGCGCCTTCGTGAACTTCTTCGGCGCCAAGGACGGCCTGGTCCATATCAGCCAGCTCGCCGAGCAGCGCGTCGCCAAGACCACCGACGTGGTCAAGGAAGGCGACAAGGTCTGGGTCAAGCTCCTGGGCTTTGACGAGCGCGGCAAGGTCCGCCTGTCGATGAAGATCGTCGACCAGGCCACTGGCAAGGAAATCGCCAAGGAAGGCGAAGCCGCCGCCGAGTAATCGGCTGGTAGCGATGAGACACAAAGGCCCGGAGCGATCCGGGCCTTTTCTTTGCGTGTCGTTCCGGCAACACTGCCCTGACCATCACATCTGTGCGAGGAACCCGCCATACGGTCGCCCCGTTTGGGCAGTGAGGCTTTCCTGCACTAGCGAAGCCCTGGGTCGGGGCTTAGGTCATTGGCCACACACATCATTTGCGTCACCCGCTGTTTCAGGGATTTACCTTGCTCTCTCGCCGCTTGTTCATGATCGGCCTTTCCGCCGCCGCTCTCGCCGCCTGTTCCTCCACCCGCACCCCGGTCGTGCAGGAGCCGATGATCGACCCCTATTACCAGCGCATGTATGGCGAGGTGATCGGCGAGCCGCACCGTGTCGCCGCGATGGACCTGCGCCGCGTCGATCCCAAGTGGTGGCGCCAGGAAGTGCCCTATAGCACCACCGAGCGCGCCGGCACGCTGGTTGTCGATACGCCCCAGCGTTTCCTCTATCTCGTGCTCGAGGGCGGCCGCGCCCTGCGCTATGGCATCGGCGTGGGCAAGGACGAATCGCTGGTCTTCCGTGGCACGGCTTCGATTGGCCGCAAAGCCGAGTGGCCGCGCTGGACGCCGACCAAGTCGATGATCGCCCGCGAACCGGAGCGCTATGGCCCCTATGCCGGCGGCATGGCGGGTGGCGAGATCAACCCGCTGGGGCCGCGCGCGCTCTATCTCTACAAGAATGGCAATGACACGCTGTTCCGCATCCATGGCACCACCGAGCCCTATACCATCGGCACCAGCGTCTCTTCGGGCTGCATCCGCCTGATGAACCAGGACATCATCGATCTCTATGCCCGCGTGCCGGTTGGCGCCAAGGTCGTGGTGATCAACAGCCCCATGGTCGCATCGATTTCGCCTGCAGCGCTCGCTCCTGCCGCGACGTTCTAGAGTATCTGCCGGGTCGCTGCCGCGGCAGCGGGGCGCCTTGTTTCGGATCCCGTAGTCACCGAAGCAAAGTTTTCCGCTGCCGCGACAAAGGCCCGGGACTGAGAATGAAAAGGCCCGCTTCCACAGGAGGCGGGCTTTTTTTGCGTGTCGTGCCCGCTGCCATATTGCTAGGCATGGCGCCATGTTTCTCCTGCTCAATGGCTCGTTTGGCATCGGCAAGACTACGGCGGCCAGAAGGCTCGCTGGGCAATTGCCCGCCGCCGCCATTTCGGATCCGGAAGTGGTGGGATACATAATGCGCCGCCTTCCGGCCTTTATGCTGGGATTGCGCCGGCAACCGAGCGACTATCAGGACATTGCGCTCTGGCGCCGCCTGATCGTGCATCAGGCGCGTTGGGCCCGTCGGCGTGCCGAGATCGTCATCGTACCGATGGCCTTCACCAACCGCAGCTAGCTGGAGACATTTGCGGAGGCGCTGCAGGCGACGGCACCGGTGCAGAAGTTGTGCCTCGTCGCGCCGCTGGCTGTGATTCGAGCGCGGCTGGCGGTGCGTGTGGCGGAAGAGGGCCGGTCCGATCTTACCCCATTCGAACTGAGACGCTCAGCTGAATGCGCAGCCGCCCATGCCGACCCATTCTTTGGCACGCCAATAGACGCGACGGCCGATGTCGATGGCGTAGTCGCATCAATTCGGCAGGCAATGGGCCGGTAAGAAAAAGGGCGCGGTCTGCACCGCGCCCTTTGGCATTTCCATATGTCGATCCGCCTACAGCGTGCGCTGCACGGTCTCGACGCGGAAGCATTCGATGACGTCGCCCTGGCGCATGTCTTCGTAATTTTCGAAGGCCATGCCGCATTCCTGGCCGGTCTGCACTTCCTTGACCTCGTCCTTGAAGCGCTTGAGCGTCTTGAGCTTGCCTTCGTGGATGACGACGTTGTCGCGGATGAGGCGCACGCCGGCGCCGCGTTCCACGATGCCCTCGGTGACCCGGCAGCCGGCAACCTTGCCGACCTTGGTGATCGTGAAGACTTCGAGGATTTCCGCATTGCCGATGAAGGTCTCGCGGCGCTCGGGCTTGAGCAGCCCGCTCATGGCGCTCTTCACGTCATCCACCAGGTCGTAGATGATGTTGTAGTAGCGGATTTCGATGCCGTCGCGGGTGGCGAGGTCCGATGCCTGCTTGTTGGCGCGGACGTTGAAGCCGATGACGATGGCGTTCGAAGCCGAGGCCAGGGTCACGTCGCTCTCGGTGATGCCGCCCACCGCGCTCATCAGGATCTGCGCCGACACTTCGTCGGTCGAGAGCTTGTTGAGCGAAGCCACGATGGCTTCGACCGAACCCTGCACGTCGCCCTTGATGATCAGCGGGAACTTGGCGATGCCGGCCACCTTGAGCTGATTCATCATCTGCTCGAGGCTGGTGGCGCCGCCGCCAGCCGTCTTCTCACGGATGGCGCGCTGACGATATTCGGTGACTTCGCGGGCTCGTGCTTCGGTCTCGACCACCGAGAAGCGGTCGCCCGCTGATGGCACGCCGGTAAAGCCCAGCACTTCCACCGGAATGGAGGGGCCGGCTTCCTTGACCTGCTCGCCCTGGTCATTGATCAGGGCGCGCACGCGGGCAAACTCGGTACCGGCGACCAGGATGTCGCCGATCGCCAGCGTTCCACGCTGCACGAGCACCGTCGCCACGGCACCGCGGCCGCGATCGAGCTTGGCCTCGATGACCAGGCCCTCGGCGCGGCCATCGCGGGCCACCTTGAGCTCGAGCACTTCGGCCTGCAGCAGGATGGTCTCAAGCAGCTTGTCGAGGCCATCCCGCGTCTTGGCCGAGACCTCGACGTCAAGCACGTCGCCGCCCATCGATTCCACGAACACTTCATGCTGCAGGAGCTCGGTGCGGACGCGGGTCGGGTTGGCTTCGGGCTTGTCCATCTTGTTGATGGCCACGATGATCGGAACACCGGCCGCCTTGGCATGCTTGATCGATTCGATCGTCTGCGGCATCACGCCGTCATCGGCCGCCACCACCAGCACGGCGATGTCGGTCGCCTGGGCGCCGCGGGCACGCATGGCGGTGAACGCCTCGTGGCCCGGGGTGTCCAGGAACGTGATCTTGCTGCCGTTCTTTTCGACCTGGTAGGCGCCGATATGCTGGGTGATGCCACCGGCTTCACCCGACACCACATTGGCTTCGCGAATGGCGTCGAGCAGGCTGGTCTTGCCGTGGTCGACGTGACCCATGATGGTCACGACGGGCGCACGATCGGTCAGGTCCTCGGCCTTGTCGTCCGATGCAATGTCGAACAGGCCCTCTTCGACGTCCGCTTCCGACACGCGCTTGACCGTGTGGCCCAGTTCGCTCGCAATCAGCTCGGCCGTATCGGCATCGAGCACGTCGTTGATGGTGGCCATGGTGCCCTGCGCCATCAGCATCTTGATGACGGTAACGGAGCGCTCGGCCATGCGGTTGGCCAGTTCGGCGACCGTGATGGCCTCCGGAATGATGACTTCGCGGCTGAGCTTGGGCGCTTCCTGCTGGTTGCGTCCCATCTTCTTGTCGCGACGGCGGCGCATGGCGGCCAGGGACGGACCCTTGTCGCGGTCGCTCTCGGCGCCGGCATTGGTCACCGTCAGGCGGCCACGGGCATTGGCGTCCTCGCCGACGCGGCGCGTCGGCCGCTCCGGCGTGGCCCGGGAGGCGCGGCGGGCGTTTTCGAGTTCGGCTTCGGTCGTCGGCCGGGCCTGCGGCGAGCCGGTCCGGATCTTGCGGCCATCAGCTTCGTTGGGGCCTGCCGGCGGCACATTGCCGATCGGCGCCATGCCCGTTCCGGGCGGACGACGCTCGCCGGCCGGACGGCCGGCGGTGCCGGAGGGGCGCGCACCGGGTGCACCCGGACGAGCGCCAGCGGCACCCGGCTTGATCAGCGCATTGGCGCCGCGTTCGCTTTCTGGGCGGGTATTGCCGCTCGGGCGCGCCTCGCCTGCCGGACGCACCGGGCGGGGTGGCTGGCCTGGACGGCCGGCAACCACGCGCACGCTGGACGGACCGGCATTGCGCTGCGAGGGGGGCGTATAGCCTGGCTGGTCTTCTTCACGGCCAGCAGGGGCGGCTTCCGGCCCGGCTTCCGGCGCGGTCGGAGCCGCACTCTCGGCTGGAGCGGCGGCGGGCGCCTCGGCTTCTGGCGTGCCTGTCTCGGTCTCGCGGCGGGCAGCCTCGGCGCGCTCGGCTTCCTCACGAATCTGGCGGCGGCGCGCATCGTCTTCGACGCGGCGCGCCTCTTCGGCGGCAAAGCGCTGCTGGTCCTCGGCCTGGCGGGCCCCGGCCAGCGCAAGCGCCTGGCGGCGGGCTTCCGCTTCGGCAGCACTCAGCCCAAGCGGGGCGCGTGGCGCCGCTGCCGGACGACCGGCTGCCGGGCGCTGGCCCTGCGATGGTGCACCCGCAGCCGGCTGTGGCCGATGCGGAACGCTCGGTGCATTGGGCTTGGGAACCAGGCGCGTGCGCTTCTCGACGACAACCGTCGAGCGCGAAGGGCCGCGCGACATCCCCGGACGGTTGCCCAGGCCTGGGCCGCCCTTCAATGTCAGCGTCTTCTTCGCGCCAGTGTCGTCGGTGCGCTTGTCGTCGTTATCAGCCATGTATCTCGCGTCTTTCGTCGGTGGCCTCGGGCAAAAGGTCACCGTCAACCGCAATGCGGTCGGTGTCCTTTTCCGTCGGTTTGGCAGTATAAAGGGCCAGTCTACGGGCCTTTTCCACTGCCGCTTGGGCTGCTGCCCCTCTTGTGAGGGCAGCATGTATCACATTTTCCATCCCGAGTGACAAACCCATTTGCTCTGAGGAGAGCAATTCGAAATGGGGCACTTCGAAGCCTTCGATTTCTTCCTCGGCGGCTGCATAATGCAGCGCCTTGAGTGGTCCGACCATCTTGCTGCGCCCGTCTTCGGCGGCGTCGGTGGCGGTAATCAGGGCGATCAGGTCGCCCGTCCGGATCAGGCCCTGCACCTTGGTGGCGCCAAAGGTCAGCTGACCCGCCTTGCGCGCCATGCCCAGGGCATTGAGATAGCGCTGCTCGAGCCTGAGCTGGGTCAGGCCGGGCAGGTCGTCGGGCAGGTGCACCTCGGTCTTGAGGCTGCGCGCAAACACCTTCTTCTTGACCGCCTCGGCCACCGCGTCGCGGCTGAGGCTGATCCAGACGCCGCGGCCCTCGGCCTTGGCCTCGGTATCGGGCACCAGCACGCCATCGGGTCCGAGCACGAAACGGATCAGCTCCGCCACGGGCTTCTCAACCCGTGTCAGAGCGCATAACCGCGTCGTTTCTTCGCGCCGGGCCATCTCTGGTGCCCTCGCTGGCGTTCGGCCCTTAGGCCGAAGCCTCTTGGGTGAGCGCATCGCCTTCGGCCGGCGCCAGGTCTTCCTCGTTGATCCAGCCGGCCTTGACGCGGGCCTGCATGATCATGTCTTCGGCCTCTTCGCGGCTGACCGGGAAGTCCTTGAATGTCCCTTCGAAGCGCTTGGTCTCGCCATCCTTGCGTTCGCTCCAGCCGATCAGGTCGTCGGCGGCGCAGCCGGCAAAGTCTTCCACGGTCTTGACGCCGTCCTTGCCTAGCGCGACCAGCATGGCCGCGGTGAGGCCGGCAATCTCGTAGAGTTCGTCCTCGACGCCGAGCTTCTTGCGCTCCTCGTCATGGGCTCGGTCGATGGCCGCCAGGTATTCGGTGGCGCGGTTCTGGATTTCGCCGGCAGTTTCCTCGTCGAAGCCGTCGATCGAGGCGATTTCATTGGCGTCGATATAGGCCAGTTCCTCGACCGAGGAGAAGCCTTCCGAAGCCAATAGCTGGGCAACCATCTCGTCCACGTCAAGGGCAGCCATGAACAGGCTCGACCGCTCGGTGAATTCCTTCTGCCGGCGCTCGCTTTCTTCCTGCTCGGTGAGAATGTCGATATCCCAGCCGATCAGCTGGCTGGCAAGGCGCACATTCTGGCCGCGGCGGCCGATGGCCAGCGACAGCTGCTCATCGGGAACCACCACTTCGATGCGCTCGGCCTGCTCGTCCAGCACCACCTTGGCCACATCGGCCGGCTGCAGCGCCGAAACCACGAGGTCGGCAATGTTGTCGGTCCACGGAATGATGTCGATCTTCTCGCCCTGCAGCTCGCCGACAACAGCCTGGACGCGCGAACCGCGCATACCGACGCAGGCGCCGACCGGATCGATCGAAGAATCCGACGAGGTCACCGCAATCTTGGCGCGCGAGCCCGGATCGCGGGCGATCGAGCGGATGGTGATCACGCCATCATAGATCTCGGGCACTTCCTGCATGAACAGCTTGGCCATGAACTGCGGATGGGTGCGGCTGAGGAAAATCTGCGGGCCGCGCTGTTCGCGGCGCACGTCATAGACATAGGCGCGGACGCGGTCGCCATAGCGGAACATTTCGCGCGGGATCAGCTCGTCGCGGCGGATAATGGCTTCGCCGCGACCCAGGTCGACAATGACATTGCCATATTCGACACGCTTGACCGAGCCGTTGACGATCTCGCCGATGCGGTTGAAATACTCGTCATACATGCGCTCGCGCTCGGCATCGCGCACCTTCTGCACGATCACCTGCTTGGCCGACTGGGCGGCAATGCGGCCGAATTCCATCGGCGGCAGCGGCTCGGTCAGGAAATCGCCGACCTTGGCTTCCGGCGACTTGAGCTGGGCATGCTTGAGGTCGATCTGGCGGCTGGTCTCTTCGACCGTCTCGACGATTTCCAGCAGGCGCCACATGCGGGTTTCGCCCGAGCGCGGATTGATCTCGACCTTGATCTCCGTCTCGGCGCCGTAGCGGCCCTTGGCGGCCTTTTCCATGGCGTCCTGCATCGCTTCGATCACGACCATGCGGTCGATCGACTTTTCGCGGGCAACGGCATCTGCGATCTGCAACAGCTCGAGGCGGTTCGCACTAACGGCCATTTAGTTGGACTCCTTGGAAGTATCGTCTTCGTCGTCATTATCGTTGTCGGCGATCTCGACCGTCTCGGTCTCGTCATCGTCGATCGGGTGGGCTTCCTGGTCGAGCCGCGCCTTTTCCATCAGCGCGTCGGTCATCACCAGCTTGGCCTCGGCCAGGGTGGTGAACAGCAGGCGATGGTCCGGATCGGTGCCGGCGGGCGCGTCGGGCAGGGTGATGGTCACCGCCTCGTCGTCGACCGCCTTGATGAAGCCGCGGAAGCGCTTGCGGCCATTGATCATGTCATTGAGCTCGATCTTGACCTCGTGACCGACATAGGCGGCGAAGTCGCGCTGGCGCACCAGCGGCCGGTCGATGCCGGGCGAGGAGACCTCGAGGTGATATTCACGATCGATCGGGTCTTCCACGTCGAGCACGGGCGAAAGGTCCTTGCTCAGCGTCTCGCAGTTGACGATGGTGAACCGGCCATTCTCGTCTTCGGCCATGATCTGGAGCGTCATGCCGTTTTCCTGGGTGATTTTGACACGCACCAGCGAAAACCCCAGGCCATTGGCCACCGGCTCGACGATACGGGAAACCCGGGCTTCGAGGCCTGTTTCCTTGATGTAGCGCTTTTCGGTGAGATCGAAGCTCATCGGTCCCTTCGGCTAATAAAAAAGAGCGGGGCCGGGCGGCTCCCACTCTGCAAACTTGCTGAGATGTTGGCGCCTATATAGCGCCGAAGGCCTGACGGCGCAAGGTGTCAGGCCTCACCGAGCCAGTTGATGACTGCACGCGCCTCTCGCTCCGCTTCTTCTCTCGTACCGAACAGACCGGATGAATAGCCATGACCCCAGATTTTCTGCGGGCCATCGATCGGATGAGTGTAGTCAATCTGCAGGCTTTCGCGAAACTCGAACAATCCATCGTGGCGGGCAAGGAGTTCCAGCCCTTTTGCGCCATCGGCTAATCTGACAGTCCAGATGACGTCCGCATGGTCATACGACACTCACGTCTCCCAAGTGACGCTCGACACATCGGCGACCAACCCTTCGAGAGCGGCGCGCAGGTCAGCCACCATAGCATCAGCACCGTGCGGACAAAGGCAGAAGTGAAAATTCTTCGGCTTCCGACGCGAAAACGGCAAATATTGTGAGGGACCACTTTGGCCCTTGGATTGGGGATGCGCTTGGCCAATGCGGCCCCCATTGAAGGGCTGGCGCCGCCGCCTGGACCGGTCCCCAGCACCCGCAAACCCCCGCCTATATTGAGCGTCACAGCAAGGGAACACAGTTGCCTGGAGGAAACTGGGGTTCCCCGGAACCCCCTGATATCCTTGATAAAACTGTCGCTACGAAAGTGGAGAGTTCAAGGGCAAGATTCTGCAAAATCGTGTCTTGAGGGTCGGCTGGGGCAGGATCATCTGCAGGGTGTTCAAAACGAAAGGAACACCTGAAATGATCAAGAACACCATTATCGCCCTGGTTGCCACTGCCGCCTTTGCCGGCGCCGCCGCTCCCGCCTTCGCCGACGTATTCGGTGACAATGCCTCGACCGAGATGCGCGAATTCACCGCCAACTCGATCCTGGCCGAGCTGCAGCAGAAGGGCATCAATGCCACCTCCGTTGAAGACTGGAGCGGCCTGATCCGCGCCTATGTCACCCTCGAGGACGGTACCCAGACCATGCAGTTCTTCACGCCTGGTTCGCTTGAGCAGGTCACGCTCTAGTCGCCTGCCCACGGCGCCGCCGGTATGCCGGCGGCGCCCGTGCCCTAGCTGGAATGCACCAGCTTGATGGCCGGCTCGCCGCCGCTGGCATCGAACCGCGCGCGGGCCGCTTGCACCAGCGCGCCATTGCGTTCGGCGAAGTCGCGCACACTGTCGGCCAGCTCCAGCAATTCGCGACCGAGTTCGGTCAATTCGTAGTCCACCCGCGGCGGAATGGTCGCGAACATGGTGCGCGTTACAAATCCGTCCCGCTCCAGGTCGCGCAGGGTCAGTGTCAGTGTCTTCTGCGAGATGCCGCCCGCGCGCTTGAGGTCGTTGAACCGGCGGGCCTCGACCCGCAGCATGGTGATGACGGTCAGCGTCCATTTGCCCGGTCTTGCCAGCAACGCGTCGGTGACGTCGTGACGATTGGGTGCGGACTGACTGGCCATGGCGAACCTCGATATACTGGTCGAGGCTCGGATATGGGTCGCGATTGCGCGACTACCAGAGCCGCCAGGCATTAAACTTTGACATGGCTGCTATTCTCAAGGGCGGCGAAGCCGCTCCTGCCCAGGGCAGTTAAACCCGCATGAAGCTGAAATAAAAGCTGACCAGGCGCCCTTCGCGGCGCGCTTTCTGTTCGTAACGGGTAGCCTCCCAGCCGGGATAGGGCTCGTGCCACCCGCCTGGATTTTCGGGCGCGAAGCTAAACTGCGGCGCGCGCACGATATGCGCCAGCGTCCAGTTGGCATAATCCTCGATATCGGTGGCGAAATGAAACTGGCCACCCGGACGGATGACACGCGCCAGTTCCGCCAGCGTCGTGGGCGACACGAAACGGCGCTTGTGATGGCGCGTCTTCGGCCACGGATCGGGATAGAGCAGGTAGATCTCGTCGATCGACGCCTCCGGCAGCTGCATCAGCAGCTTGAGCGCGTCGTCGGTATAAAGGCGGATATTGGCCAGCTTCTGCGCGGCAATGGTCTGCACCATCTTGCCGATGCCGCCGGTAAACACTTCGCAGCCGATATAGCCGGTATCAGGATGCCTGCCGGCCTCGAGCGCCAGGTGCTCGCCGCCACCATAGCCGATCTCGATGATGATCTTCTGCGCCTCGGGGAAGAGCGTCCGCGGATCGAGAGCACCCGTCAGCTTGATCTCCAGCGCCGGCAGGGTGGCATCGAACACCGCCTGCTGGCCGTCATGCAGTTTCTTGCCGGACCGCCGCCCGAAAAAGGCGCGTGGCTCGCCCGTCAGGGTCTTGGGTAGCTGGTGATCGGGCTTGGTCATGGGGCCTGCATAACAAAATGCCCGGACCCTTGAACAGGGGCCGGGCATCGATGATTGATGAACGGGAATTACTTGACCGCGGCCTTGAGCGCGCCGACGAGATCGGTCTTTTCCCAGGAGAAGCTGCCGTCACGACCCGGCTTGCGGCCGAAATGGCCATAGGCCGAGGTCCGGGCATAGATGGGCTTGTTGAGATCGAGATGGGTGCGGATGCCGCGCGGGGTCAGGTCCATCACCTTGGCCAGCGCGGCTTCCACCACCGATTCCTCGACCTTGCCCGTGCCGTGCAGGTCCACATAGATCGACAGCGGCTGTGCCACGCCGATGGCATAGCTGAGCTGGATCGTGGCCCGATCGGCGAGACCGGCCGCAACCACGTTCTTGGCGAGATAGCGCGCCGCATAGGCGGCCGAGCGGTCGACCTTGGTCGGGTCCTTGCCCGAAAAGGCGCCGCCGCCATGCGGGGCCGCGCCGCCATAGGTATCCACGATGATCTTGCGGCCGGTAAGGCCCGCATCGCCATCGGGACCACCCACCACGAACTTGCCGGTCGGGTTGACGTGCCAGACCGTGTCCTTGGTGATCCAGCCCTCGGGCAGGGCTTCGCGGATATAGGGCTCGACAATCTTGCGGACGTCGGCCGAGGTCAGGTTCTCATCCAGATGCTGGGTCGACAGCACGATCTGGGTGACGCCGACCGGCTTGCCATCCTCGTAGCGCACGGTGACCTGGCTCTTGGCATCGGGCCCCAGTTTGCCGGCCGGGCCATTATTGGCCTTGCGGGCGGTGGTCAGCGTCTCGAGGATCTTGTGCGCATAATAGATCGGCGCCGGCAGCAGTTCGGGCGTCTCGCGGCTGGCATAGCCGAACATGATGCCCTGGTCGCCCGCGCCCACATCCTTGTTGCCGGTTTCGTCGACGCCCTGCGCGATGTCGGCCGACTGGCCATGCAGCAGCACGTCGATCTTGACGGTCTTCCAGTTGAAGCCTGGCTGCGCATAGCCGATGGCCTTGATGGCCTTGCGGGCCGCCGACTTGAACTTGGATGGATTGACCACCGGATGGCCGGCGGCATCGAGCAGCACCTTGCCGTCCTTGCCCTTCTTGAGCAGGGTTTCGGGCACGCGGACCTCACCGGCGATCACCACCCGGTTGGTGGTGGCGAGCGTTTCGCAGGCAATGCGGACCTGGGCGGGATCCATGCCGGTCTTCTTGGCTTCACGGAAAACCAGGTCGACGATTTCGTCGGAAATCCGGTCACAAACCTTGTCCGGATGACCCTCCGAGACCGATTCGGAGGTGAAAAGATAGGAAGACCGTGCCAACCAAAATCCCCTTAACATGCCGAAAATCGCTCAAAACGAGCAATTATGGGGAGGTTTGTGACATTGGCAGGCCCGCCGGTCAAGCGGGATATAAAGAAAGCTTTATGCCCGCAGCGCGTTTTTGGAGCATGGCTTGGCGGGGAGGTGTCGCGACACTCGTGGGCAGCATCGAGCAGCGAACACAGGACCGAAGCCCTTCCTCGAGGGGGAGGGAAAAAAGAAAAACCCCGGCCACGACATCTGTCGTGACCGGGGTCCAAAACTTGGTGCCCAGAAGAGGACTCGAACCTCCACACCTTGCGGTACACGGACCTGAACCGTGCGCGTCTACCAATTCCGCCATCTGGGCAAGCGGTGGTGTAACTAGGGGCAGCGCCTGACGATGTCAACCGGCATTCGTGCGCGCCTCACCAGTTAGCCCCATCCCAGTGTTTGATGCCGTTGCGATCGACAGGAACGGGCGGTTCCAGGCAATTGACATTGATCATCACCAGTTCGTTGCCTTTGCCGTCGCTGCCGCGGGAAAACGATTCGATGCCGCAGGTCTTGCAGAACAGGTGGTCGATCGTCTCGGTGCTGAAGTGATAGACGCTGAGATTGGCCTCGCCGCTCTCCAGCCTGAAGTCGGACGCCGGCACCGATTGCATGACCCAGCCCAGCCGCCGGCAGCGCGAGCAGTTGCAGTCGCCCAGGGAGCTCAGGTCCGTGGTGGCGGTGTAGCGCACCGCGCCACAATGGCATTGGCCATGGTAAGTCTTCATGTCGGGCATTGGTGCCTCCTTGTGGAGAACAAAACAAGAACAAATGCGGCGTGGTGTCAAGCCCCTTGTGGGCTTGCTGCCCTCGACAGCGGCGGCGGCTATGCGATAGAAGCGGAGCCAACCAAGCCTGTTGCCGGAGCCCAGAATGGACAGAATTGAACCCAGACTCGTCACCATTTTTGGCGGTTCGGGCTTTGTCGGCACCCAGATCGTGCAACTACTGGCCAAGCGCGGCCATCGCATCCGCGTCGCCGTGCGCCGGCCCGACCTGGCCGGCCATACCAGGATGTTCGGCAGCGTCGGCCAGATCGTGCCGATCCAGGCCAATGTGCGCAATGCCGCTTCGGTGCGCCATGCGGTAGCCGGCGCCGATATCGTCATCAACCTGGTGGGTGTCGGCCATTCGCGCGGCGCGCAGACCTTTGAGGCCGTGCATGTCGACGGTGCCGCCAACATTGCCGCCGCTGCCAAGGCCGCCGGCGCCTCGAAGCTGGTGCATATGTCGGCGCTTGGCGTCGACAAGGCAGCCGAAGTCAGCACCTATGCCGCCAGCAAGCTGGCTGGCGAAGAGGCCGTGCTCAAGGCCTTCCCCGATGCCATCATCATGCGGCCCTCGCTGCTGTTCGGGCAGGGCGATGGCTTCTTCAACCTGATGGGTGCCCTGGCGCGCATGCTGCCGGTGCTGCCCGTCATCGGCGGCGATACGCGGTTCCAGCCCGCCTATGTCGGCGACGTGGCCGAGGCCTTTGCGCTGGCTGCCGAGGGTCAGGTCAAGTCCGGCCGCATCTACGAGCTGGGCGGGCCGCAGATCGAGACCTATAGGCAGCTGCTGGTTCGCATCCAGCGCGAAGCCGGTCGCAACCGCCCCATGCTGCCGCTGCCATCGAGCCTGGCCAAGCTGCTGGCCCTGCCTTTCGCCATCCTGCCCTTTCCGCCTCTGCTGACCGCGGACCAGGTCGAACTGCTCGGCGTCGACAATGTCGTTTCCGATGCCGCCATCAAGGACAAGCGAACCTTCGCCGCCTTCGGCATCACACCCACGGCGATGGATGCGATCCTGCCCACCTACATGTATCGCTATCGCAAGCACGGCCAGTTCGACCGCGACAACGCCCCGGCGCCCATCCTTTAGGGCGACGACCGATTGAATCGCAGTGCATCCCCTCCCGTCCGGCACCCCGGGCGGGATTTTCTTTGGCGCGCCCGCGCGTTGATTTGCCCACCGATCGGCCACGCCACCAGCCGTCACATCAGGGCTTGACCCGAGGGCTCTGCACTTAACGATCGTTCCGCGAGTGCAACCCCCTCGGGTCAGGCCCTGACGTGACGCGCGGTCGGTGCGGGAGCAAAGCGCCACGGGCGTTTCGTCGCCCGCCAGAAACAATCGTAAGATATATCTTGAAATCGCCAGAATGGACGCCGATCTTTGGTCTCAGTGAAACGAAAGATATATCGGAGACCCATCATGAGTGGATATTGGAAGGACGGCGAGCCCAATTGGCGCCGCATGGAAGCCATGGCCCGCCGCGGCTGGGGGCGCTTCGCCGCCGGCGTCGAGAGTGGCGAAGGCTGGGGCAATATGGGCGGCAATTTCCGCATCGGCCGCATGCTCGCTTCCGGCGACCTGCGCCTTGTCGCGCTGTACCTGATCGAGCAGCAGCCACGCCATGGCTATGACCTGATCAAGGCCATCGAGGAAAAGTCGGCCGGCTTCTATACGCCGAGCCCCGGCATCGTCTATCCGGCGCTGACCTTCCTTGAGGAAGCCGGCTACGTGACCTCGCAGGCCGATGGCAACAAGAAGCTCTATACCATCACCGATGAGGGCAGGGCGCATCTCACCGATAACCGGGAGGCCATCGAATCCACCCTGTCCTTCCTGGCCAAGGCGGGCGAGCAGATGAACCGCTTCCGCGAATTCGCCAAGGCTGACTGGCCCTTCGGGCGCAGTGAAGCAGGCCCGGGCCCCGATTTCGGCAACCGCCCGCCGCGCGGCCATGGCTGGGATCCCCAGGCTGGACCCGAAGCCGATCGCGACCTCAAGGATGTGGTGCCCGAACTCAACGACGCCCGTCGCGACCTCAAGGCCGCCATCAAGAAGGCGCGCCGCGCCTCCGAGGACCAGCAGCGCCACGTCGCCGAAATCCTCAAGCGCGCCGCTGCCGAGATCGAAGCGCTGGGCGACGACGAGGTCGATATCTAGAACAAAAAGGGCGGCGCGCAATCGCCGCCCTTTTCAGCGCCAGAGACCCAGGATCAGGCCCATCACGGCAAAGCCTATTGTAAGGTAGCCGCCATTGATCAGCGCATAGCTGAGTGGCCGGCGCTCGAACAGACTGATGACACCGACGCTGAGCGCCGCCCATCCCAAGCCGGCGGCAAGGGCGGCACCGATGGCAAAGCCAAGCGTGGTTTCCGGCCCGGCGATGAAGAAGGCCAGATTGGCCGCCATCACCAGGCACAGCAAGAAGGCCACGCCGAAAATAACCGCCGGATTGCCGCGCGCCATGTCGGCATCGCTGATATTGCCCGCGCGCCGCCAGGCCTTGTCGAACAGGACGGGCGAGTACCAGACTCCCCCGATGACGAACATCGATATGGCCGCGGCGACCACCGCCAGCCAGTTCACTTCAGGCATCGCTTGCCCTCCCTTTGCGCCGCTCGATCATGCCTGCAGCATCCGGGCGCCGTCTTGTAGATTTCCGCATGCCGGCGACACCAGCAGAGGCAGGAAATCGGTGAGGCCGGCATAGCGCGTCGCATAGGCCCCGGGGGTCATGCCGGCAAAGGCCACGAATTCGTGGCTGAGATGGGACTGGTCGAAATAGCCTTCGGCGCTGGCGAGGTCTGACCAATCGGGCGGCGCGCCGGCCGCCATGCTGCCGATCACCCGCTGGAAGCGGCGCATGCGGGCATAGTGCTTGAGGCTGGTGCCGAGCCAACGCTGGGCGAGGAGCTGGATAGCGCGTTCGGAGCGGCCGGTTTCCTCCACCAGCGCGCGGATCGGCAGCCCGCCGGTGCTGATCCGGCTGGTGAGGTGTGCGATCAGCGGGTCGCGGCGCACCGGGCCGCCGCTGCGTTCGAGCAGCCAGCTCTCGGCCAGCGCAAATTTCTCCCTTGGGCTAAGGCCCGCCAGCAGCCGGTCGCGCAGGCTGGCTGCTGCAGAACCCAGCACCGCGTCGAGTTCGAATACCCCGTCAGCCAGCGCGCTGGCCGTTGTGCCGATAAAGGGCCAGGCGCCGCCCGGCGTAAAGCTGATGACCAGCATCTCGGCCATCGGCTGCGCCTCGACGATGATCGGTCTGCCATGAACGCCCGAAATCCAGGCCTTGCGGAAATCGTCGCCCTCGGGCCCGGCCTCGTCGCGAAACAGGCGCTTGGGCCGGTCACTGAGATCGACGACGATCTCGATCACGCCATCGGGAAGCAGTTTCTCGCGCTGGTAGTCGGGCACGAAACCGGAAAAATGCACCATGGCAGCGACACAGTCGCTGAGATGGGGGCCGGGATGGTGTAGCGCCATTTCCATATGGCCAGCAAAGCCTGCTCGCGACGCGCTGACAAGGCCTTCGCAGGCGGGGACTAACATGTTAGTGCTTGGCCATGCAGCAAGCCACTCTTCCCCCCTCCGCCCTCCACCAGCCCATGCCTGACCGCCAGGCGGCCGGTGAACGTGTCGCCCTCAGGCTCAAGGGCAAGGTCCAGGGGCGCATCCATACCGATCCACTGATGACCTATGCCTGGAGCGGCGACGCCAGCTCCTACCGGCTGGTTCCGGCGGTCGTGGTCTTCATCAATTCCGAGGACGAGGTTCGCGCCGTCATGGCGGCAGCCCGCGCCGAGGGGCTGCCGATCACCTTCCGGGCCGCCGGCACCTCGCTTTCGGGCCAGGCGGTGACCGATGGCGTGCTGGCCGTGCTCGGCGATGGCTGGCGCAAGCTCGACATTCACCCGGGGGCCGAGCAGATCACGCTGGGGCCATCGATCATCGTGGCTAATGCCAACAGGGCGCTAAAGCCCTTCAACCGGAAGATCGGGCCTGATCCGGCCAGCCAGGCCACCTGTAAGATCGGTGGCGTGGTCAACAACAATTCGTCCGGCATGTGCTGCGGCGTGGCGCAGAACACCTACCACACCATGGCGCGGCTGCGCCTCGTGCTGACCGATGGCACCATGCTGGATTCGGGCGATGCGGCGAGCCGCGAGGCATTCCGCAACAGCCACGGCACCATGCTCGAGGGCCTGCACCGGCTCCATCACGAGGTGATGGACGATGCCGAGCTGGTTGCACTGATCCGGAAAAAGTACCGCATCAAGAATACGGTCGGCTATTCGCTCAATGCCCTGGTCGATTACCACGACCCGCTCGATATCCTCATCCACCTCATGGTGGGTTCGGAAGGCACACTCGGCTTCGTTTCCGAGGTGACCTACAAGACCGTGCCCGAGCATCCCTTCAAGGCCACGGCGCTGGTGCCGTTCCCCGACCCGCAATCGGCCGGCCGCGCCATCATCGAAATGGCCAATGGCGGCGTGCAGGTCACGACGGGCGTCACCGCCGCCGAATATATCGAGCGGCGCGCCCTGGCGACGGTGGAGCATTTGCCGCCCATGGCGCCGCTGCTGCCCTGGCTGACCGATAACTCGCCAGCCGTGCTGATCGACGTCACCGCCCCCGACGCCGCCACGTTGGCCACCGAAACCGCCAGGGCGGTGGAGCTGCTGGCGCGGCATGGCGCCACCCATATCGATTTTTCCACCGATGAAGCGCGCAGCCATGCCCTTTGGGATATCCGCAAGGGCTTCTTCGCCTCGGGCGGCGCGGCCCGACCCAAGGGCACGTCCATGCTGACTGAAGACGTGGCGGCCCCGATCGAGCGGCTTGCCGACTTCGTCATCGACATGCGGCAATTGCTCGACGACCACGGCTATGAAGATGCCATCATCTTTGGTCACGCGCTGGCGGGAAACCTGCATTTCCAGATGAGCGACGACTTCGCCCAGCCCGGATCGGCGGAAAAGTTCGATCGCTTCTCGCATGATCTGTCGCAACTGGTCTCGGTGCAATATGGCGGCTCGCTCAAGGCCGAGCACGGCACCGGCCGCGCCATCGCGCCCTTTGTCGAAGCCGAATGGGGCAGCAAGGCCTATGGCCTGATGTGGCGGATCAAGCAGCTGTTCGATCCGGAAAACCTGCTCAATCCGGGCGTGCTGCTCAATCCCGACGACAAGATCCACATCAAGCATCTCAAGGTCATGCCGCTGGCCGATGAGCTGGTCGATCTCTGCATCGAATGCGGCTTCTGCGAGCCGGCCTGTCCCAGCCACCAGATGACCCTGTCGCCGCGCCAGCGCATCGCCGTCACCCGCGAGCGGGAACGGCTGCGGCGCAGTGGCGAAGATCCGGCACGGCTCAAGCGCCTGGACGAGGACTTTCAATATGCCGGCCTCGATACCTGCGCCGCCTGCAATCTCTGCTCGCTGCGCTGCCCGGTCGGCATCGAGACAGGGACGATGATTATCGGCCAGCGCGCGCAAAGACGTAGCGGCACGGCGCGCGCCGTGGCGGGCTTTGCCGCCGATCATCGCGGCGCGGTCGAATCCATGATGCGTGGCGGCGTGGCCCTGGCCGACATGGCCCGCACCGTGATCCCAGCCCCGGCCATGGAGGCCATCACCGATTCGGCACGCCGCCTGACGGGCAGGCGCGTTCCCCGCCTGTCCCGAGCCCTGCATCACGGGCCGGGATCACTCAAAGCAGCACCCGACCGGCAGGATCCCCGCCAGACCGGCTTTCCCGTGCCCATCGCCCAGACCGGTCGTCCATCCATCGTCTATTTCCCCAGCTGCGCCACCCGCATGTTCGGGGCACCCAGGACGGAGCACGATCTGCTCGCCGTGCCCGATGCCATGCTGGCGCTCCTGACGCGGGCCGGCTTCGACGTCATCATGCCCGAGCATCTCAATGGCCAATGCTGCGGCCAGCCCTTCCAGTCCAAGGGTTTCCCCGAACAGGCGGCCGAAGTCGGCGGGGCGCTCAAGCGCGAGCTCTCGGCGCTGTCGGATGCCGGCCGGCTCAGTGTCGTCACCGACGCCTCCACCTGCGCCAAGCACCTGCGCGAATTCCCCGGCGATGCCCCCGTGCTCGATTCCAGCCAGTTCCTGCTCAGCCAGCTGCTGCCGCGCCTGACCATTACCCGCAAGCTCCCCGTCGTGGCCGTGCATCACAACTGCTCGGCCCAGCGGCTGGCCGAACAGCCCATGACCGAGGCCATTGCCCGCGCCTGCGCCGACGAGATTGCGGTGCTCAGCTCGGTCACCTGCTGCGGCTATGCCGGCGACAAGGGCCTGTTCTTCCCCGAGCTCAACGCCCACGCGACCCGCTTCGCCAAGGCCGACATTCCTGCCGGCTGCACGCTCGGCGTCTCGACGGTCAGCACCTGCGCCTCGGGTCTCAGCGAACATGCCGGCGTGCCGTTCGTGGGCCTGGCAAGCCTGCTGGAATGGGCGACGCGCTAATGTCGCCTCTTCCCCCTCTCCTGCAGGGAGAGGGGGAAGGTTGGCATCCTTGATGGGACAGGCTACTGAACCCGCTTCAGCAAGCCCGGACCCCGATGACAACCACCACCACTATCACCAGCCTCGGCCACAAGGGCGAGGGGGTTGCCGAGATCGACGGCCGCAAGGTCTTCGTGCCGCTGGCGCTGCCGGGCGAAACCGTCGAGATATCGATCGACGGCGACCGCGGCACCCTGCTGGGCGTCATCACCCCGGCCCCCAACCGCATCGAGCCATTCTGCCCGCATTTCGGCGCCTGTGGTGGCTGCCAGCTCCAGCATCTGGCTCGGCCCGACTACGAGGCCTTCAAGATCGGGCTGGTGGAAACGCCGCTGCGCTTTGCCGGCATCGAACAGAAGGTTGTCAGTTTCATCGACGCATCCGGCAATGGCCGGCGCCGCGCCACTCTGCATGCGCGCCGCGAAGGCGCCGGCTATATGCGGCTGCGCAGCCACCAGGTGCATGACCTCGATACCTGCCCCATCCTGGTGCCCGGGCTGGCCCGCGCCCCCGATATTGCCCGGGCGGTGATGCAGGCGGTCGGCGAGGCCGATGTGAGCTTCACCGCCACGCTATCGGGCCTCGATGTTGCCATCCGCACCGAGAAAAAGCAGGCCCGGACCGATCGCGTCGCGCCGCTGGTCGGCCGCTTCAAGCTGGCGCGGCTGGCCCTCAATGGCGAAATGGTGCTGCAGGCGCAGCCGCCCATCGTCGAAATGGGCAAGGCGCGGGTGGAATTGCCGATCGGCAGCTTCCTCCAGGCCACCGAGGCCGCCGAACAGGCGCTGGCCGATTATGTGGTCAATGCCGTGGGCAAGGCCAAATCGGTGGCCGACCTGTTCTGCGGCGTCGGACCCTTTGCCCTGCGGCTGGCCGAACAGCGCCCGGTCACCGCCTTCGACAGCGACAAACCGGGCATTGCCGCCCTGGACAAGGCGCGACGGTTCACCAAAGGGCTGCGCGAAATCACCGCCAGGGCCCGCGACCTGTTCCGCGATCCGCTGACCCAGTTCGAACTCGACTATGAGGCGGTGGTGCTCGACCCACCCCGCGCGGGCGCCGAGGCGCAGGTCAGGGAGCTGGCCAAGTCCAGGGTCAGGACCGTGGTCATGGTGGCTTGCGATCCCAGGACCTTTGCCCGCGATGCGGCCATTCTGGTGGCAGGTGGCTACAACATGGGCGCAATTGTCGCAGTCGACCAGTTCGCCCAGTCGGCCCATGTCGAGATTGCTGCCACATTTGGCCGCTAAACGTGATCTCAACAGCGCGCAACCGAAGTGACAAGGCCGCGTTAGCTAACCATCAACCAACCTTGATCGCGACTGCGTGGGGCGGCGTGTCGCATGGAGATAGAACCATGCACTTTTTGAAGACCACTTTTGCTATCGGTGCCCTTTGCGTTGCCGCTGCTCTGCCGACTCTGGCCCAGGACGCGGCGGCTCTGCCCAACGGCACCTTCGTTGACGAATTCGGCACGTCGTTTGAATTCTCGCTGTGCGGCGAGGACAATACCGACCTGTGCGGTGTGCTGACCAACCTCGAGGGCGCTTCGGCCACCCCGGAAAATCTGGCCTTTGTCGGCAAGAAGGTGATGCAGGCCGAGCAGGTCGCGCCCGGGGAATGGAAGGGCTCGCTGACGGCCGGCGGCATCAGCGCCGAAGCCACCGTTACCCAGGTGAGCGAAGATACGATCGAAATCCAGGGTTGCCGCGCGGCAATCCTCTGCCAGACGCTGGCTTATAGCCGCGCCTAAGGCCCAAGATGGAAAAACCCCCGGAGCTTGCTCCGGGGGTTTTTCTTGTCGCGCTTTTGCGGTCAGCACACCGTGGCGACCCGCTCCTTGATCACGGCCAGGACCTCGTCGCCCGGTCGCTTCCACCAATTGTCCTGGCTGAAGATTTCCACTTCCTGCGGACCGTGGAAGCCGGCGTCCTCGATCATATTCCGGATGCCCTTGAGGTCGATCACCCCGTCGCCCATCATGCCGCGATCGAGCAGCATGTCCTTGGTCGGCACCAGCCAGTCGCAGATATGGTGGGCGAAAATGCGCTTCATCCGCCCGGCACGGGCAATCGCCCGCGCGAGATAGGGGTCCCACCAGACGTGATAGACGTCGATGGCGACGCCGACGGTTTCGCCCAGCGTTTCGCAGATATCGAGCGCCTGGTCGATCGTGTTCACACAGGCCCGGTCGGCCGCATACATCGGATGCAGCGGCTCGATGGCGATCTTGATGCCGCTGGCCCTGGCATGGGGCAGCATGGCGGCAATGCCGTCGCTGACCATCTGCCGCGCGCCGGCAATATCCTTGCTTGAGCCGGGCAAGCCACCCACCACCAGCACCAGGCAATCGGCATTGAGCGCCGCGGCTTCATCGATGGCGCGCAGGTTGTCGTCGATATTGGCTTGGCGGCCGGCGGCGGTCTCGGCGGGGAACATGCCGCCGCGGCAGACGCCCGTAACCCGGATCTTGTTGTCGCGCACGATGCGCGCCGCTTCATCGAGCCCAATGGCGGCGATCTGGTCGCGCCAGGGCGAAATGGCGGTGATGCCTGATCGCAGGCACCCATCCACGGCCTCGGCAAAGCCCCAGACCTGGCGCGTGGTGGCGAGGTTCAGCGAGATGACGGTGTCGGCGCTCATTGTTCTGTTTCCCCACCAAATGTCGAACAATCCTCAACGTCATTCCCGCGCAGGCGGGAATCCACCCGTTGATGGTCTCCGGTTGAAGAAAGAATGGATTCCCGCCTGCGCGGGAATGACGTCGTGGGGCTGGGAACCATGGTCATGCCACCACCCCGTGCACGGCCAGCACCGCCTTCATGCGGCTCGCCGCCAGATCGGGATCAGCCAAGACGCGCGCCTTGTCGGCGAGGCGGAACAGCTCAGCCAGATGCTGCAGCGAGCGGGTCGATTGCTGGCCGCCGATCATGCTGAAATGGTCCTGCAGTCCGTTGAGATAGGCGAGGAACACCACGCCCGTCTTGTAGAACCGCGTCGGCGCCGCGAAGATATGGCGGCTCAGCGGCACGGTGGGTTCGAGCAGGTCGTAGAATTCGCTGCTATTGCCCTTGCCCAGCGCGGCGAGGCCCGCCGAGGCAGCGGGGGCGATGGCATCGAATATTCCGAGCAAAGCGTGGGAATAGCTCTGATCGTCGCCGGCAATGAGTTCGGCATAGTTGAAGTCGTCGCCGGTATACATCTTGACCGAGGCGGGGAGCCGCCGGCGCATGGCGATTTCCTTTTCGGCCGACAGCAGCGAAATCTTGATGCCGTCGACCTTGGCTGCATTGGCGGCGATGACGTCGAGGCAGACATCCATGGCCGCGTCGTGGTCGACATTGCCCCAATAGCCCGAAAGGGCCGGATCGAACATCTCGCCCAGCCAATGCATGATGACCGGCTGTTTGACCTGGCTGAGGATGCGGCCATAGACGCGCGCATAATCGTCCGGTGACTTTGCCGCAGCCGCCAGCGCGCGGCTCGCCATCAGGATGACGCGGCCACCCTCGGCCTCGACGAAGCCGACCTGCTCTTCATAGGCGGCGATGATCTGGTCGATGCTGACATCGGGCCCGGGCATCAGGTGATCGGTGCCGGCGCCATAGGCGATGAGGCTGTCGTCGCGGGTCCGCGCTTCGGCCTGGGCGCGGCGGATCAGCTCCTGCGCTTCGGGCCAGCCCAGACCCATGCCGCGCTGGGCGGTATCCATGGCCTCGGCGACACCGAGCCCCAGATCCCAGAGACGATGGCGGAATTTGAGGGTGGTGTCCCAATCGATGGCAGGGGTAAGCCAGGGGTCGTTGCTGGCCAGCGGATCGGCCACGACATGGGCGGCCGCATAGGCGATGCGATTGAATTCGCTCGCCTTGAACTTGACGAAGGGAATTGGCTCGCCCGTCAGCGTGTAGCTGCTGATGGAACGGTCGGCATTGGGCAGGTTGATACTGGTCATGTTCGGGCTCCGAAAGGTCCCCTCACCCGGCGCTGCGCGCCGACCTCCCCCCAAAGGGAGAGGTGAAGAGGTCACTGTGGCTGGTCTTGCGACACCTCTCCCTTTGGGGGAGAGGTCGGCCCAACGGGCCGGGTGAGGGGGCCTTGGCCCCCACGACGTGTGTCAGAATTCCAGCTTCGGCACGTCGAGCCAGCGGCGTTCGGCCCAGGACTTCAACCCCAACTCGGCCAGTTGCACGCCCTTGGCGCCGGCTTCGAGGCCATAGGGCCAGGGCGCATCCTCGGCGACATGCTTGAGGAACATTTCCCACTGCGCCTTGAAGCCGTTCTGGGCCGGCCAGTTGTCCGGCACCTCTTCCCAGTCGCCGAAGAAGTCCATGGTCTGCGGCTGGTCGGGGTTCCACACCGGCTTGGGTGTGTTGACGCGATGCTGGCTCCAGCATTTGTGGAGGCCCGCCACGGCCGAGCCATGCGTGCCATCGACATGGAAGGTGACGAGATCGTCGCGGCGGACGCGGGTGGTCCAGCTCGAATTGATCTGGGCGATCACGCCGCCTTCAAGTTCGAACGTGGCATAGGCCGCATCGTCCGTATCGGCCTTGTAGCGGTTGCCCTTCTCGTCGACGCGCTCGGGGATATGGGTGGCGCCCAGGCACGAGACGGCCTTGACCTCGCCGAAGAGATTGTCGAGCACATAGCGCCAGTGGCACAGCATATCGAGAATGATGCCGCCGCCATCGGCCTTGCGATAGTTCCAGCTCGGGCGCTGCGCCGGCTGCCAGTCGCCCTCGAACACCCAATAGCCGAACTCGCCGCGCACCGAGAGAATGTCGCCGAAAAACCCGGAGTCGCGCAGCATTTTCAGCTTCATCAGACCGGGCAGGAACAGCTTGTCCTGCACCACGCCATGCTTGAGGCCCGAGGCGCGGGCGGTTTTGGCGAGGTTCACGGCGATCTCGAGCGAGTCAGATGTCGGCTTTTCGCAATAGACATGCTTGCCGGCGGCCAGGGCCTTCTCGATCAGGCTGGCGCGCATCAGCGTGGTGCCGGCATCGAAGAACACCGTGTCTTCAGGATTGGCCAGCGCGGCGTTGAGGTCCGAGCTCCAACGCTTGATGTCGTGCTTTTTCGCCAGCCGCTCGATCTTGTCGGCGTCGCGGCCGACAATGATGGGATCGACCACGAGACGGTCGCCATTGCTGAGCATCACGCCGCCCTGGTCTCTGATCGCCAGGATCGAGCGCACCAGGTGCTGGTTGTAGCCCATGCGCCCTGTGACGCCGTGCATGATGAGTCCGAGCCGTCTATCCGCCATTAAAGCCTCCCAAATCGCCTTGCGCGTGTAACTGATTAGTTACTTAGCTACACTTGATGGGACGGTGGCGTCAAGTCTCCGTAGCGCTCATGCTGCAACCCGCAGCGACCATCGGCCTTTACCCGGCTCCCCGGCGCTGTTATCTGGTTACGGCGATATGCGCGGGTAACTGACCCGTTCGCAACGAGGGGCCATGGATCAGCGACCTGCGGAAAAGGCAGCGCCGGTAAAGCGCGCGCGGAACTCGGAAAAGACCAAGGCGGCAATCCTCGTCGCCGGGCGGGCCGAATTTGCCGAGCGGGGTTTCGAGGGCGCGCGCGTCGACGCCATTGCCGCCCTGGCCGGTGCCAACAAGCGGCTGCTCTACCACTATTTCGGCAACAAGGAGGACCTCTACCGCGCGGTGCTCCTCGACGCCTATCAGGAGATCAGGCGGGGCGAGCGGGCTCTCAGCCTTGACCAATATGGCCCGGTCGACGCCATGGACCGGCTGGTGCGGTTCACCTTCCGCCACTTCCTGGCCAATCCCTGGTTTCCGCGCCTGCTCAATACGGAGAACCTCGAAAACGCCCGTTTCCTCAAGACCTTGCCCGATATCCTGGCGCTGCATTCCCCGCTGGTGGGACAGATTACCACCATCGTCGAGCGCGGCGCGGAACTGGGTATCTTCCGCCGCGATGTCGATCCGGTGCAGCTCTATATCTCGATCGCCGCTTTGGGCTTCTTCTACGTCTCCAACATGGCCACCCTGTCGGTGATCTTCGCCCGCGACCTCTCCGGCATCGACATGGTGCAGGAACGCGAGGCCCAGGCCGTGCAGATGGTACTCGACTATCTCCGCACCAAGCCGGCGTAGACGCGAGGGGTATGCTCCGAGCGTAGGCTGCCCCTCACTCCAGCGGCGGCAGCACCGTGGCGGCCGCTTCGCGCAGGTTCTCGATGAGTTCGGCGACGCGAGGCTCCTCGGCGCGCTCCTGCAACACATAGATGCCGATCAGGCTCCGGGGCGTTGCTTCGGTCACCTCGATCTGGCGCAGGCCGCGACGGACGAATTCGTCGGCCATCACCTCGGTATGGCTGATGACAGCGTCGCTGCGCTCGACATAGTCGAGGCACGCCGCCAGCGAGTTGGAGGCAAAGACATATTTGCCCTGATCGAACGGCGCGCTGCCCGTCGTCGTCCGGCTCCACGCCTCGAAGAAGCGCTGGTGGCGGATTTCGGGCAGTGAACTGGTCACGGCGGGATAGGCCTCGATCTCGGCAATCGACCGCGGCCGGCTGAGCAGGGTGTGGCCTTCGCGCACGAAGTACTTTTGCCCCACCCGCGTCAGCGGGATCAGCCGCGCCCCGGTGCTGCGACTCAGGCCCTCGATTTCATGGGCCACGAACAGCGAGATATCCCCGCTCAGCAGCTGGTCCATGCAGCGCAGCTGGTTGCCTAGGCTCACATGAATGCGCGCATTGGGGTAGGTGCGCGAATAGTCCAGCACCATGTCGCGGATGAAGAGCGTCCACCACGAATAGCCCGAGCCGATGCGCAGCCCCTGCTCGGTGCGGCCGCGCTGGTGGGCGATGGCGTTGAGCGTATTGTCGTAGAGCCGGCGCATCAGCCGCCCGTTCTGGTACAGCGTCTCGCCATATTCGGTGAGCTCCACGCCGCGCGGCGTGCGGATCAGCAGCGGCACGCCCATGGTCTCCTCCAGCTTGCGCATGTTGAAGGTGAGCGTCGGCTGGGTCACGAACAGGGCCGTCGCCGCCGCGGTGATCGTGCCGGCCTCGGCCACTGCCAGGAATTGGTTGAGAAGCTTGTCCACCTGCGCCATCTCCGATCATAGAAGAAATCTATACCGGACAGGATATTTCGTATTTTTCTTTTGGTCGAGACTGCGCCACTGTGCGGACAATAAGACAAGAACGAGCCGGCGAAACGGCATTTGGGAGGGCGACACGCTGCAAGGCGGTGCCGCACAAAATACAGGAAAACAGGCAGAAAGCTGCAGGCATGCCCGCAGGCCGGTAAGAGGAATTCGATGCGTCCGGGCATCTTCCATACAAGTGATTGCCTTGCCGCAAAACTGTGTGCTATGTCGTAACCAGTCGGTTATTTGTGCATTTTGCGTGAGGAGAGCCGGGCAAAAAGCGCGACGGGCAGCGTTGGTGACAACAGCCTCTCCGTCACAGAGAAGTAACCGATTAGTGATTTAGCGGCGGGAAGCTGCGGATCACTTCCAGTTTCAAGGGAGGAAAACCTGATGACTATCCGTATCGATCGCCGCAAGTTCCTGATGGGCAGCTCCGCGCTCGTCGCCGCCGGCGCCGCCGGCGTGATGCCCAGCTGGGCCCAGGCCGCCAGCCTGCGTCTCACTTTCTGGGGCGGCCAGGCCCGTGCCGACCGCACCTATGCCGTGACCGACCTCTATACCGCAGCCAAGGGTACCGCCATCGAGGGTGAATTCCTCGCCTGGAACGACTACTGGCCCAAGCTGGCGACCCAGACGGCCGGCGGCAACGCCCCCGACATCATCCAGATGGACTATCGCTATATCGTCGAATACGCCAAGCGCAACGCCATCGCTCCGCTCGACGAATTCGTCGGCGGCGTGCTCGACCTGTCGACCTTCGACCAGGACCAGCTCGACGGCGGCAAGGTCGATGGCAAACTCTACGGCATTTCGCTCGGTGCCAATTCGGTGGCCATGCTGGTCAACACCACTGCCTTCGAGGAGGCCGGCGTTACCCCGCCGACCAATGACTGGACCTTCGATACGCTGATGGAAATCGGTGAGGCCTTCAAGGCCGCCAACATCCGCGGCGGCATGAAGGCTATCGGCGACGGCTCCTATTCCGAGCCCATGCTGCAGAACTGGCTGCGCCAGCGCGGCAAGGACCTCTATACCGCCGATGGCAAGCTGGCCTTCGACGAGGCCGATGCGATCGAATGGTACACGATGTGGAACAAGCTGCGTGACGCCGGTGTCTGCGTTTCGGCCGAAGATCAGGCCATCGATACCGGTCCGCTCGAAACCACCATGCTGGTGCTCGGCAAATCCGCCATGCTGCAGTCCAACTCCAACCAGCTCGTCGCGTTCCAGACGCTGGTGCAGGACAAGCTTGGCATGGTCGGCTTTCCGCGCGTCGCGGCCGGCGTCGGTGGTGGGCACTACCGCAAGCCCTCGATGTTCTTCTCGGTCGGTGGCTCGTCTGCCAACAAGGAAGCCGCTGCCGACTTCCTCAACTTCTTCATCTCCGATCCGGAAGCCGCCAAGGTGCTCGGCGTCGAGCGCGGCATTCCCTGCCTGCCATCGACCCGTGAAGTCGTTGCGCCCACGCTCGATGAGCAGAGCCAGGTGGCCCTGAACTTCGTGGCCAACCTGGGCGACCTGCTCGGGGCTCTGCCGCCGCCGCCGCCAGCCTCTGCCGGTGAAATTGACGCCTCGCTGATCCGCACGATCGGTCAGGAAGTCGGTTTCGGCGCCAAGACGCCAGAAGAGGGCGCCCGCGACCTGATCGCCGGTGCCAACGATATCCTCAGCCGAGCCTAAGCCATGACCGCGCGCTCTCTTCAATCGGGCGCTTCCGCAAGGGAGCGCGCGGCCACACCTTCACTCTGGTCCCGGATCTGGCAGAATGATGCCCCGGGATACCTGTTTCTCCTGCCATGGCTCATCGGCTTTCTCGGCCTGACCATCGGCCCGATGATCACCTCGCTCTATCTGAGCTTCACCGATTTCGACCTGTTGACCTCGCCCGACTGGGTGGGTGCCAACAACTACATGCGCATGTTCACCAACGATCCCAAATTCTGGGCGTCGATGCGGGTGACCATGTTCTTTGTCGTCTTCTCCGTGCCGCTCAAGCTCGCCTTCGCCCTGGCCGTGGCCATGTTGCTCAATCGCGGCATCAAGGGCCTGCCGATGTATCGGGCGCTGTTCTACCTGCCCAGCCTGCTCGGCGCATCGGTGGCCATCGCCATCCTGTGGCGCCAAATCTTTGCCGGTGACGGTCTCGTCAACAAGCTGCTGCTGGTGTTTGGCATTGAGGGGCCAAGCTGGATTTCCAATCCCAAAACCTCGCTGTGGACGCTGATCATTCTCTCGATCTGGCAGTTCGGCTCGCCGATGATCATTTTCCTGGCCGGCCTCCGGCAGATTCCGCAGGACATGTATGAAGCGGCCAGTCTCGATGGCGCCAGCAAGTGGCGGCAATTCGTCAAGATCACCCTGCCCCTGTTGACGCCGGTGGTGTTCTTCAATGCCATCATCCAGACCATCGAGGCCTTCAAGAGCTTCACGCCGGCCTTCATTATCTCGGGTGGCACCGGCAATCCGATCAACTCGACGCTGTTCTACACGCTCTACCTCTACCAGGAAGCCTTCGGCTTCTTCCGCATGGGCTATGCTTCGGCACTGGCCTGGGTGCTGCTGGCGCTGGTCGGCATCTTCACCGCCTTCTCGTTCCTGACCAGCAAATACTGGGTGCACTACGATGAGTGATGGTCCCGCCAAGCTGACGGTCGTCACCGGCGCGCCGGCCCCCGGCCGCAAGCGCCTGACCTCGATCCTCATCCACGTGGCACTGCTCAGTGCCTCGGTGCTGATGCTCTATCCGCTGCTGTGGCTGCTGGCCGCTTCGTTCCGCCCCGAGAACGAGATCTTCACCTCGGCGAGCATCATTCCTTCGGCGTGGAGCATCGACGCCTATATCCGCGGCTGGAACGGCCTGCGGACCAGCTTCGCCACCTTCTATCTCAACAGCTTCATCATTTCCGGCCTGTCGGTGGCGGGCAATGTGATTGCCTGCTCCATGGCCGCCTTCGCCTTCGCCCGGCTGAATTTCAGGTTCAAGAACTTCTGGTTCGCCATGATGCTGATGACGCTCATGCTGCCTTACCAGGTGACGCTGATCCCGCAATATGTGCTGTTCCGCCAGCTCGGCTGGGTGAACACCTTCCTTCCCCTGGTGGTGCCGAAATTCCTCGCCGCCGATGGCTTCTTCATCTTCCTGATGGTGCAGTTCTTCCGTGGCCTGCCCAAGGAGCTCGACGAGGCGGCCCAGATGGACGGCTGCTCGCCCTGGCGCATCTACTGGAAGATCATCCTGCCGCTCTCCATGCCCGTGCTGGCGACGGCCGCCATCTTCACCTTCATCTGGACCTGGGACGATTTCTTCGGCCCGCTCATCTATCTCAGCGAAATGAAATCCTACACCGTCATGCTGGGCCTGCGCACCTTCACCGACTCCACCGGTGAAAGCGACTATGGCGGGCTCTTCGCCATGAGCGTGCTTAGCCTCGTGCCCATCTTCCTATTCTTCCTGTTCTTCCAGCGCCTGCTCATCGAGGGCATCGCCACTACCGGTATGAAACGCTAGACCTATGACTGATATCAAATTCGCCGCGATCGGCATCAATCACAGCCACATCTATGGCCAGGTTGATTGCCTGCTCGAGGCCGGCGCGCAGTTCACCGCCTTCCACGCCGTCGAGGACGACCTGGCTGCCGACTTCGGGGCCAAATATCCGCAGGCCAGGCGGGTTGCCGATCCGCGCGCCATCCTCGAGGATCCGTCCATTGCGGTGGTGCTGACATCCGCCATCCCGGCCGACCGCGCTGCCATTTCGCTGGCCGCCATGCGGCACGGCAAGGACGTGCTGACCGACAAGCCGGGCATGACCACCTTCGCCCAGCTCGACGAACTCAGGCGGGTGCAGGCCGAGACCGGCCGCATCTATTCGGTGCTCTACTCCGAGCATTTCGAGGTGCGCGCCACGGTCGAAGCCGGCAACCTCATCGCCCAGGGCGCCATCGGCAAAGTGATCAATACGGTGGGCCTGGGACCCCATGCTATCCGCAACAACCAGCGGCCGGACTGGTTCTTCGATCGCCAGCGCTATGGCGGCATTCTCTGCGACATCGGCAGCCACCAGTTCGAGCAATATCTCTTCTTCTCCGATGCCATGGATGCCGAGGTGGTTTCGGCCAACGTCGCCAATCGCGGCAATCCCGATCGGCCGGGGCTGCAGGACGTGGGCGACGTGCACCTCAGAACCGCCAATACGTCAGGCTATATCCGGGTCGACTGGTTCACCCCCACAGGTCTGCCCACCTGGGGCGACGGACGCCTGACCATCCTGGGCACCGAAGGCTATATCGAGCTGCGCAAATATATCGACATTGCCGGCCGCCCGGGCGAAAATCACCTCTTCCTGGTCAACAGCGATGGCCCGCGCCATATCGACTGCTCCCGGGTCGAACGGCCCTTCGGCAAGCAGTTCCTCGACGATGTCAGGAACCGCACCGAGACGGCCATGCCGCAGGAGCGGTGCTTCAACGCCATGAAGCTGGCGCTGACCGCGCAAGCCTTGGCCGAACGCGGGACGGAGTGGGCGCAATGACCAAGATCTTCAATGTTGGCGTCGTCGGTTGCGGCATCGGCCGCAGCCATATCGTGGAAGGCTATGTGCCCAATTCCGGCAAGTTCCGGGTCCTGGCCCTGTGCGACCTCAATGCCGAGCGCATGACCGAGGTTGCCGACGAGTTCGGGGTCGAGCGGCGCATCGCCAGCTTCGAAGACCTGCTTGGTATGGACGACATCGACATCATCGACATCTGCACGCCGCCGGGCCTGCATTTCTCGATGGTCATGGCCGCGCTCAAAGCCGGCAAGCACGTCATCTGCGAGAAGCCGCTGGTCGGTTCGCTCGCCCAGGTCGATGCTGTCATGGAACAGGAAAAGCACAGCAAGGGCCTGCTGATGCCGGTGTTCCAGTATCGGTTTGGCGATGGCATCGAACAGGCCAAGGCCATCATCGATGCCGGCATTGCCGGCAAGCCCTTCATGGGCACGGTCGAGACCCTGTGGCGGCGCGACGCGCCCTATTATGCCGTGCCCTGGCGCGGCAAGTGGGCCACCGAGCTGGGCGGCGTGCTGATGGGTCATGCCATCCACCCGCATGACCTGTTCACTTACCTCATGGGCGATATCGAGCGCGTCTTCGGTCGCGTCGCCACCCGCGTCAACCCGATCGAGGTGGAAGACACCATCTCGGCCTCGCTGCTGATGAAATCGGGCGCCCTGGCCAGCTTCACCGCGACGCTGGGCTCTGCGGACGATATGACGCGCATCCGCCTCGCTTTTGAAAATGTCTCCTTCGAAAGCGACCACGCCGCCTATAATCCGGGCGAAAAGCTCTGGAAAATCCAGCCGCGCAATCCCGAGACGGCGGCAAAGATCGATGCGCTGCTGGCGAACTGGCACCACGTGCCCTCCCGCTTCCAGACGCAGATGGCACGCTTCCACGATGCGCTGGTCGGATCCGGCCCGCTGCCCGTCAGCAGCCGGGATTCCCGCCGCTCGCTCGAGCTGGTTACGGCCTTCTACCATTCCTCGTCGACCAATCAGGACGTCGTCCTGCCCATCGGCCCCGGCCATCCGCTCTATGAAAGCTGGGTCCCGGCCCAGTTCCGCGCGGCTTAGGAGAGTTCCATGTCGACACCCATTCAGCTCCGCAGACTGGTCAAGGCCTATGGCGATATCGAGGTCGTGCACGGCATCGATCTGGACATCGATCCGGGCGAGTTCACCGTCTTTGTCGGTCCCTCCGGCTGTGGCAAGTCGACCCTGCTGCGCATGATTGCCGGGCTCGAGCCGATCACCGGGGGCGACCTGCTGATCGATGGGGAGCGCATGAACGACGTGCCGGCCGCCCGGCGCGGCATTGCCATGGTGTTCCAGTCCTATGCGCTCTATCCGCATATGAACGTGTACCAGAACCTGGCCTTCGGCCTAGAAACCGCCAAGGCGCCCAAGGCCGAGATTCAGGAACGGGTGCAGCGCGCCGCCGAAATCCTGCAGATCGTGCCGCTGCTGCAGCGCAAGCCCAAGCAGCTTAGCGGCGGCCAGCGCCAGCGCGTCGCCATCGGCCGCGCCATCGTGCGCGAACCGCGCATCTTCCTGTTCGACGAACCACTCTCCAACCTCGATGCCGAGCTGCGCGTACAGATGCGCGTCGAGATCGCCAAGCTCCACAACGATCTGGGCAACACCATGATCTATGTGACCCACGACCAGGTGGAAGCCATGACCATGGCCGACAAGATCGTGGTGCTGCGCGCTGGCGTCATCGAGCAGGCCGGCGCCCCGCTCGAGCTCTACAACAATCCGAAAAACCTCTTCGTTGCCGGTTTCATCGGCTCGCCCAAGATGAACTTCCTGACCGCCAGCGACGATGGCGCTGGCATCAAGGTGGCGGGCAACAATGTGAACCTGTCGCGATCAGTGGCCGGAACCGCGACCCTGGGCGTGCGCCCCGAGCATATCACCATCGCCGAGGGCAGTGGCATCAAGCTGGCCGATATCACGGTGGACCTGGTGGAAAATCTCGGCGGCCAGACGGTGGTCTACGCCACCACGTCGGACGGCCAGCCGCTCAACATCGTGCTGGAAGGCCAGCGCAAGGTGGAGCTGGGTTCAACTGTCGGCGCCTATATCGATCCGGCGCGGCTGCATCTGTTCAACGCCGAAGGCAACGCCATCTAGACGCGAGGCTGGGGCGGGTCAGCGTCTGCCGCCCTTTCGCTCGACCATCACCGCCAGCCCATCGAGCAGGCATTCAAGCCCGAACTCGAAAGCGCGGTCCGGATCGCCCAGGCCGTAGAGTTCGCCCACCACCGGACCGATGCGGCTGGCGACGGGATAGGGCGAGAAGTCCACGGTTTCGAGGAATGGCGCGATGGCATGCCACCATTCGTCATCGCTCATGCCCGTCAGTTCCTTGACCATGCGGGCGCGGGCCACGTCGCGCACCGCACCATGCACGTAGTTGGCCACCATGGTCACCGACAGGTCCATTTCCACCTCGCTGAGATTGAGCCCGTCGAAGGCGGCAAGGAAATAGTCGTAGGCGCGCATGGTATTGGGCCCAAGGACCGGCCGATGCGTCGCCACCTGCAGCACCCAGGGATGGCGCAGGTAAAAGGCCCGGTATTCGCGGGCGACGAAGGCAACATTGGCTCGCCAGTCTTCCGGCCTGAACGCCTGCGCCTCCTCGCTACCATCGGCGGGCCGCGCCACCGCATCGAGCATCAGGTCGAGCAGCACGGCCTTGTCGGGGATGTGGGTGTAAAAGCTCATCGGCGAGATGCCGACCGCCTCGGCGACGCGCCGCGTTGAAACGGCATCGATCCCCTCCTCGTCGGCAAGGCGCACCGCCGCCCGCACCAGGTCGGCCACCGCCAGCTTCGACTTGGGTCCCCGCTTGGGCGCCTCGATCCGACCCCACATCAACTGCAGGGTTTTGATCGGATCGCCGCGTCCGGCAATATCGTCAGCCATCGGGCCTCCAAATAACACTTTACACCGTACATAGTTATGCTAAACCCTGTGCGGCGTACGAAGTTAGTTAGCGTTTCCACGCGCCAAAGTCGAGACATTGTCGAAATTCCGCCTGCTGCCGCGTCATGTCAGCAGGGGCTGCGGCAGTGTGCCCACGGACACGAAAGGGGACATTCATGATCCATGCCAGAGATCTAGCCCGCACCTTCAAGACCAAGGCGGGGTCGGTGGAGGCGGTGCGGGGCCTGAGCCTCGACGTCGCCGAGGGCGAATTGGTCGCCTTTCTGGGACCAAACGGCGCCGGCAAATCGACCGCGCTGCGCATGTTGACCACCCTTCTGCCGCCGAGCTCGGGCAGCGCCAGTGTCGGCGGCCATGACGTGGTCTCCGATCCGGCCGCCGTGCGGCGCCAGATCGGTTATGTCGGGCAGGGGACAGGCTCGGGCCCCTATCACCGGGTGCGCGACGAGCTGGTAAGCCAGGGCAGGGCGCAGCGCATGAGCACGATGGCGGCTCGGAAGCGCGCCGATGAAATGCTGGGCATGCTCGAGCTCGATGGTCTCGCCGACCGGCCTTGCGCGTCGCTCTCGGGCGGGCAGAAACGCCGGCTCGACGTGGCTTTGGGGCTGATGCACACCCCGCCTATCCTCTTTCTCGACGAGCCATCCACCGGACTCGATCCGCATTCGCGGGCCAATCTCTGGGATCACATCGCCCGCCTGCGCGAGGCAAGCGGCATGACCATCTTCCTGACCACCCACTATCTCGACGAGGCCGATACCATGGCCGAGCGGGTCATGGTGATCGACCATGGCGTGATGATCGCCGACGATACGCCGGCCCGGCTCAAGGCTGATCTCGCCGGCGACACCATCCACATCAGGCTGCTCTGCAACGACCAGCTCTCCCATGCCGCCGAGATCGCGCGGAATCTGCCGGACGCGCGCGAAGCCACGGCACAAGGCCGCGACCTCGCCGTGACGTTGCGGGACGGTGAGGCGGTGCTGCCCGAATTCATCCGTCGCCTGCACCAGTCCGGCATCGAGGCCATGAGCGCCCGCGTCGTTCGGCCGACGCTCGATGATGTCTTCCTCGGCCTCACGGGCCGGTCTCTGCGCGAAGCCGTCTCAGCGTGATCAGGAGAAAACCATGACCTTCTTCAGCGACACGACCATCTCCTTCCGCCGCGAAATCGGGCCCACCCTCCGATCCTGGTACTACATTCTCTTCGGGCTGGTGCAGCCGCTACTCTATCTCGCTTTGTTCGTGCCATTGCTGGGCAATGTGCCCGGTCCCGACGGCGCCTCACCCCTGCAATGGTTCGTACCCGGCATGGTGGTCATGCTTGTGCTGTTCACCACTGTTTCCTGCGGCTGGTCGCTGACCGAGGAACTGATGAGCGGCAGCTTCGAGCGCCTTCTGGCCACGCCGATGAGCCGGCCGGCCATCATGGTCGGCCGGGCGCTCAAGGAACTGGCGCCGCTCCTGGTCCAGGCCCTGATCCTCATCATTGTCGCCACCCCGTTCGGTCTGGTGCTGCATCCGCTGCCCATGCTGCTGGGCCTAGCCATGCTGATGCTGTTCGGCGTGGGCGTTGCCTCGCTGTCCTACGCACTGGCCATAGCCAGCAAGCATGACGGCAGCCTGTTCTATCTCGTCAGCCACTCGGTCGCCTTGCCAATGATGTTGCTGGGTGGCGTGCTGCTGCCGATGACCAATGCGCCCGGCTGGCTCTATGTTGCCAGCCGCTTCAACCCGCTGACCTATCTGGTCGAAGCCGAGCGGGCGCTGTTCTCGGGCGACCTTGCATCGCTGCCCGTCCTGTCAGGCGTTCTGGTTGCAGCGCTCGTTGCGGCACTTGGCCTCACAGTGGGCGTCAGCCAGATCCGCAAGGCATCGCTTTAGGCACGAGATTGCCGCTTGACCAAATCATAGCTCGTTGGCTATACGTCAATCCATAGCTGATGGAACATGGATTGGCCCAGATAGTGGATGCGCAGGATACGATCTTCAGGACGCTTGCCGATCCAACGCGGCGGGCGCTGTTTGAACGCCTGTGCCGCGAAGGCGAGGTCACGGTAGGGGGCCTGACGGCCGGAGCCGGGGTATCGCAGCCGGTGGTCTCGCGGCATCTGGGCGTGCTCAAGCAGGCGGGACTGGTGATTGATCGGCACGAAGGCCGCCAGACCCATTATCGCGCCCTGCCCGGTGCCCTGGCGCCGCTTGTCGACTGGACCAGCGAGATGACCAGCTTCTGGGAGGGGCGGTTCGACGACCTCGAAAATCTGCTCACGAGGATGGACCAATGACCGAGATACCGCCCATCCGCACCGTCGTCATCGAGCGCGAGGTTGCCCATCCGCCGGAAAAGATTTGGCGGGCGCTGACGCAGCCGCACCTGCTCGAGGAATGGCTGATGAAGACCGATTTCAAGCCGGAAAAGGGCCAGAAGTTTACCTTCAGCCGGCAGCCCCAGCCCGATATCAGTGTTGTGGTCGATTGCCAGGTGCTCGATATCGAGCCCAACAGATCACTGTCCTACTCCTGGCAGGCCTTCGGCCTTGAAAGCGTGGTGACCTTCACGCTCGAGCCGACGCCGAGGGGCGCCATTATCCGCATGGAGCAGACCGGATTCCGTCCCGATCAGGACGCTGCCTACAAGGGCGCCCGGGCCTCCTGGAAACAATTCGTGACCCGGCTCGACGAGCTGCTGTCGCGGCTCGACTGACGTGCAACGTCCAAGACCATACAGGGAGAATTCTGATGGCTAGCAAGACCAGCAAGAAGACCTTTTCGGATGCCGAACTCGAGGCGATGCAGGATGCCAAGGTCGAGCGCAAAAGGGGCAAGAAGGCCGACGGCCTCGGCGATCTGCTCGCCAAGATCGCCGAACTCAACGAAAGCGACAAGGCGATTGCCGAACGCATCCATGCCCTGGTGAGCGAGAACGCCCCGGACCTGTCTCCCAAGACCTGGTACGGCATGCCGGCCTGGGCCAATGGGGATGGCAAGGTGGTGTGCTTCCTGACGCCGGCCGGCAAGTTCGATTCCCGCTATGCGAGCTTCGGCTTCAACGACGCGGCCAGGCTCGATGATGGCACGGTGTGGCCGACCTCCTTCGCCGTGACCAGGCTCACCAAGGCAGATGAGGACATGCTTGCCGCGCTGATCCGCAGGTCTGTCGGCTAGGCCAGCTTGAATATCGCGCACGCTGTCGAAAATCGGCTCGCTGACACGTCATGTCAGCAAGCTGCCGCAAAGTCGGTCTGGCTCCGGCCCAACCAAGAGGACTGCCCTTGACCACTCCCCTTTACGGCTCGATCATCATCCGCGGCGCCCGCGAGAACAATCTCAAGAATGTCTCGCTGGACATTCCAAAGCGCCAGATCACGGTGTTTACCGGAGTGTCGGGCTCGGGCAAGTCGTCGCTGGTCTTCGGCACCATAGCCGCGGAAAGTCAGCGCCTGATCAACGAGACTTATCCGGCCTTCGTGCAGCAATTCATGCCGCGCTATGGCCAACCCGATGCCGACCAGCTCGAGAACATCTCGGCCGCCATCATCGTCGACCAGCAGCGTCTGGGCGGCAACTCGCGTTCGACCGTGGCGACGGTGACGGACGCCGCGCAGATGCTGCGCGTATTGTTCTCCCGGCTGGCCGAGCCGCGGCTCGGACCGCCCAGCCTCTATTCCTACAACGATCCGCGCGGCATGTGTCAGGACTGTGAGGGCATCGGGCAGGTGGCGGCGATGGATATGTCTGCCGTTGTCGATGAGAGCAAATCGCTCAACCAGGGCGCCCTGCTCCCCAAGGACTTTGCCGTCGATAGCTGGTGGTGGGAAATCTACAAGAATTCCGGCCTGTTCGACATGGACAAGCCGATCAGCAGGTTCACCGAGGAGGAGCGCCACAACCTGTTCCACCTCGATGACGGCCGCAAGATCAAGGTGGGCAAGATCGGCCTCACCTATGAAGGCGTCGTCGCCAAGCTCAAGAAGGGCCTGGGCAGCAAGGACCCCGAAAGCCTGCAACCGCATGTGCTGCGCGAATACGAGAAAATCTTCACCCGCGCCAGCTGCCCTTCCTGCCACGGCGCCCGGCTGAACCAGGCGGCCCTGGGCAGCAAGGTGGAAGGCCACAACATTGCCGAGCTGTCGGCCATGCAGGTGAGCGAGCTGGCCGAACTGGTCCGCCAGATCAAGGCGCCGCAAGTGGGGCCGATGCTGGAGGCGCTGGCGCTGCGGCTGGAAAACCTGGTGACCATCGGCCTCGGCTATCTCAGCCTCGACCGCGAGAGCTCGACCCTGTCAGGCGGCGAAAGCCAGCGCGTCAAGATGGTGCGCCACCTGGGCTCGTCGCTGACCGACATCACCTATGTGTTCGACGAACCCTCGGTGGGTCTCCACCCGCACGATGTCGGCCGGCTGGCCGGGCTGATGCAGCAGCTGCGGGACAAGGGCAATACGGTGCTGATCGTCGAGCACAAGCCCGACATGATCGCCATTGCGGACCATGTGGTGGACATGGGACCCTTCGCCGGCAGCAAGGGCGGCGAGGTGGTTTATGAGGGCGATTATGCAGGCCTCCTGACCTCAGGTACCCTCACCGGCAACCACATCAGGAAGCATCAGCCGATCAAGGACAAGGTCCGCCAGCCGACTGGCGAGCTCAGGATCGCTCATGCCGGCCTCAACAACCTCAAGGATGTCTCGGTCTCCGTCCCCAGGGGTGTGCTGACCGCCGTCTCGGGCGTCGCCGGATCGGGCAAATCCAGCCTGATCCAGGGCTGCCTGCCATCAGCCTATCCCGACACCATCATCATCGACCAGAACCTGGCGCGGGGCTCGCGCCGTTCCAATACCGCCACCTATACCGGCATCCTCGACAATGTGCGCAAGGCCTTCGCCAAGGCCAATGGCGTCGACGCCGCCTTGTTCTCGGCCAATTCCAAGGGGGCCTGCCCGGACTGCAACGGGCTGGGCGTCATCTATACCGACCTTGCCCATCTCGACCCGATGATCACCACCTGCGAGACCTGCGAAGGCAAGCGCTTCACCGCCGAGGTGCTGCAGCACCAGCTGCGCGGCAGGTCGATCAGCGACGTCTACGAAATGAGCATCTCGGACGCCGTCGGCTTCTTCACCGAGGCGGCCATCGCCAAGATTCTGGGCAGCCTCGACGATGTCGGCCTGGGCTATCTGACCTTGGGCCAGCCGCTCTCGACGCTCTCGGGCGGCGAACGCCAGCGGCTCAAGCTCGCCGCCGAACTGGGGAAGGAGGGCAATATCTATGTGCTCGATGAACCCACCACGGGCCTTCACATGAACGATGTCGATACGCTGATCGGCCTTTTCGACCGGCTGGTCGATGCCGGCTCCTCGGTCATCGTCATCGAGCACAATCTGGATGTGATCTCACGCGCGGACTGGGTCATCGATCTGGGTCCGGGCGCCGGCCAGGATGGCGGGACGGTTCAGTTCGAGGGCGTGCCGGCCGACTTGGCCAGGGCGAAGAATTCGCTGACCGGCCAGCACCTGGCGGCGCGCGACTAACCGGCGTCGCGTTGATCGCACCAGGCACGGACGAGGCGCTGCAGTTCGGGTGCCTTGGCGGTCACCTCGTCCAGGCTGGCAAATTTCATGAACCGGCTGACAGCCTCGCCACCTTCGAGTGAGGGGAAATCGCCGGCAATGCTGGCGCCGGTATGAAACATCAGGCTGGCATGCGCCTTGGCGCGCGGGAAGAACGAGGCGAGGTTTCCCTTGTAGGTGAATGTCGGCGCCTTCCACTTGATGGTCTCGCCAATTCGCGGATCGGCGGTCAGGACGACGCGGCGCACAGCCTCGACCACTGGCTTCATCGGATTGTCATAGGTCGCCATCCAGGCATCGACCTCGTTGGCCACGGCGTGTACCCCTTGGCTTGTTCTGACCGATGCTATTCCCCATCTGGGGTGCAATCAACGCCTGGAGCAGTCTTGGACACCTCGTCTCGCCTTGCCCTCAAGCTCGACATCGTCGTCATCGGCGCCGGGCAGGCCGGGCTGAGCTCGGCCTATCATCTGAAACAGCTCGGGCTCCAACCTGGACGCGACTTCCTCGTGCTCGACCGTGCCCCGCAGCCGGGCGGCGCCTGGCAATATCGCTGGCCCTCGCTGACGCTCTCCACCGTCAATCGCGTGCATGACCTGCCGGGCCTGAGCTTTGCCGACAATGCCGGCGGCGACGCCAGCGTGCGCGCCTCCGTGGCCGTCCCGCATTACTTCGCCGCCTATGAGGAGCGCTTCGGGCTGGACGTGCACCGTCCCGCCAGCGTCAATGTCGTCTGCAACCGCGGTGAGCGCCTGCGCGTCGAGAGCGATCGCGGCCTGTTCTCGGCCCGGGGCATCATCAACGCCACGGGTACCTGGGAAAAACCCTTTATCCCTGATTATCCCGGCCGCGAGAGTTTCACCGGCCGCCAGCTCCATACCCAGCAGTTCCACGCGGCCGAGGATTTCGCCGGCCAGCATGTGCTTGTTGTCGGTGGCGGCATTTCGGCCATCCAGCTGCTCGATCAGATATCACAGGTCACGCGCACCACCTGGGTGACGCGGACCCCGCCGCGTTTTCGCGAGGGTCCATTCGACCAGGAGGCGGGGCGGGCGGCGGTGAAACTGGTGGAAGATCGCGTCCGCGCCGGCCTGTCGCCCAATTCGGTAGTGTCGGTCACCGGCCTGCCGCTAAGCCCCGCAATCCTGGCCATGCGCGAACGCGGCGTACTCCAGCGGCAGGACATGTTCAGCGAAATCACGCCCACAGGCGTCCGCTGGGCCGATGGGCGGAGCCTCGATGTCGATGTGATCCTGTGGTGCACCGGCTTCCGTTCGGCGCTCGATCATCTGGCGCCGCTGCAGCTGCGTGAGGAGAGCGGTGGCATCACCATGACCGGACGCCTGGCCACCCAGGTCGCCCGCGACCCGCGCGTCCATCTGGTCGGCTATGGGCCATCGGCCTCGACCATCGGCGCCAACCGGGCAGGGGCGGCGGCCGCACGAGCGCTGACGGCGTTTCTCGAGCTCCCGGCGAGCTAAGCGCCGCCGGACATCGCGCCCGGCGGCTTGGGGTTCAGGGTTGGGGCGCCGAATCCACCACGCCGTGTGGATACTCGGCATTGGGTATGTGGGTCAGCAGTTCACCATTGGCATCAACCTGCACGGGCTGGTTCGCCGACTGGCTGTAGAACAGGCCATGCAGGCCCCAATAGGCACCACAGATCACCACCAGCGCAGCCAGCAGGCCGGCGGGCACACTCCCCATGCTGGGTACCAGTCGCTGCAGCTTGAGGCCCGAGGGCGAGGGATCGGCAGCAATCAGGAACAGTGTTCCCATGATCAGGGCGTGCCCGACCAGGTCGATGCGACCGAACGGATAGACCGCGGCAGTGAAGATGACGATGAGCGCGATGGCCGAAAGCCGCCGGATCAGGGGCGTCCACAACAGACCAAAGCCCATGGTGAACTCGGCCACGCCCGCCATGGGGATGAATGTGTCGCGCGGCATGCCGAAGGTCAGGAAGGGACGTTCCTCGACCAGGGGATAGAACCATTCGGCATAGGCGAACTTTTCCAGGCTCGACCACATCAGCGCAATCGCCACGCCCCAGCGCAGTACGGCAAAGCGCTGCCCGTAGAACCGACCATTGGGATTGGCGGCCAGGACCAGGTAGCCGGCTACGCCCACGCCAAGCGCCAGATAGTCCAGCAGGTGGAAGAAGTCGTAGTCGCGCAGCGCAATCACCCAGAGCCCTATAATGCCGGCGGCGGCCAGCGGCATGGTGCGCCGCGAAAACACCAGCATGGCGATGAGCAGTTGCAGCCACGACACCCATTCGTTCGGCGTGTGCAGGTCCGGCGTCAGATAGACGCCACCCACCGCAAAGATCGCCACGAAGAACCCGCCGATGACCACGCGCATGAAGTCATCTGCCCGGTTCCACAGCGGCAGGCTGACCCGGTCGAGGGCGCCGCTTACCCCGAGCCCGACAGGGCCCTTCTCGAGAACGACGGTGGCCACAAGGAAAGCCAGCACCAGCACAATGCCGAGCCAGAACCAGCCATTTGCCAGCGTCTGGGTGATGGGGGCGGGCGCCGAACCCACCACATAGGGCGCAAACCACTTCACATGCGCATAGGCGGGTGTTCCCAGAACCATCAGCAAGCTCAGGCTCGACCCGGCCGCGAGGGCGAGCCGCGTCATTCCAGCAAAGGGAAAACCCCTATCATGTCTCGACATTATCAAAACTCCAGGCAGTATTATCTTGCGTATCACCCTCACATAGAGCCGTGGTCGCCGCCACCGTTGACCTGGGTCAAAAACCGAACGGGCAATCGTCGCCGCCACGCTTGGCGGTCCCGGACATCCGCATAGTAGACGGTGCCAGCGGGGCAGGCGGCGGCTATCCTGGGCGACCAACCGCCGGAAAGACAGCATCATGAAAACCTATACCCTGCCTCACACCGGCCGCACCGTCTCCAGCGTTGTGCTCGGCCTGATGCGCATCTCCAAGATGAGCAATGCCGAGATCGCGACGCTGGTCGGTACTGCGCGCGACGCCGGCATCAACGTCTTCGACCATGCCGATATCTATGGCGGCGAGCGCCACCTCTGCGAGAAGCGCTTCGGCGAGGCGGTAACGCTGACCCCGGCCCAGCGCGATCAGGTCGTCATCCAGTCCAAGGTCGGCATCCGCAAGGGCTATTTCGATTTCTCCAGGGAGCACATCCTGGCCACCGTCGATGGCTCGCTGGCCGCGCTCAAGACCGACTATCTCGACCTGTTGCTGCTGCATCGCCCCGATACGCTGGTGGAGCCAGAAGAGGTCGCCGAGGCCTTCGAGCAGCTCGTTGCCGCAGGCAAGGTGCGCCATTTCGGCGTCTCCAACCACACGCCGGGGCAGATCGAACTGCTCAAGAGCGCGGTCAAGCAGCCGTTGGTCGCCAACCAGGTGCAGCTCTCCATCACCCACGCGCCGCTTTTCGCCCAGGGCGTTGCCGCCAACATGGCCGGCCTCGACCAGTCGATTTCGCGCGACAATGGCCTGCTCGATTACTCGCGGCTCAACAATATGATGCTGCAGGCCTGGTCGCCGTTCCAGAAGGGATTTTTCGACGGCGTCTTCCTTGGCGACAAGGATTATCCCGAACTCAATGCCGACATCGATGCCCTCGCCGCCAAATATGGCGTGACGCCCACCGGCATTGCCGTGGCCTGGATCGTCAGGCATCCCGCCAAGATTCAGGTGGTGCTCGGTACCACCAATCCAGGCCGGGTCAAGGATTCGGCTGCGGGTTCGGATGTCCAGCTCACCCGCGAGGAATGGTACCGCCTGTTCCGCGCCGCCGGGCATATCTTGCCGTAAACCGCACCTATGGAAGGGTCAGTCGCTCCAGCCGGCCCTTCTTCATCAGGTTCTTGTAGTCCCACTGCACCGTCCGGGACTCTTCGACCCATCGGGCAATTTCTGCCGGATCGACCTCTTCGGGGGCGGTGTAGCGCTTCTCGGCGGCCTTGAACGTGCCCTCGGGCGCCAGGCCCGACGCGGTGAAGGACTGGCCACTCCAGAACAGCAGCCGGATGCAGCTCTTGAGCTTGGAATAGCCGACAATGGGATTGCCGGCGAGAAACCATACCGGATGGGCGTGCCAGATCTTGCTTTCTGCCTCTGGCAGGTTCGCCGCTATGGCCGCCCGGATCAGGTCGCAGATTTCCCGATCGCCGGGCGCCTGGGCCGCGTTGAACGCGTCGATCGTGTCCACCTTGAAGCGCTGCATCCCAACCTCGCGGATCGGTCCGCTCAGCCCACCACAGGTCGCAAAAAAACGAAAGGCCAGACTTGCGTCTGGCCTTTTGATCGTTTCTCCCGGAGGAGATTTGGAGCGGGCGATGGGATTCGAACCCACGACCCTAACCTTGGCAAGGTTATGCTCTACCCCTGAGCTACACCCGCGCTCCGTTTGTTGCCGCACTGCCTTGGCAGTCCGGCGACGCGCGCCTATATGCCCAATCACCTGTCCGATTGCAACCCACAATTTGGCCCGACCGTCATCTTAGTGCCGCCTTGTGGGTTGAGGGGCTTGTCACATCACCGTTCGCGGGCGCAAGAAGTGTCCAGAACTTCAAGATTTCGCCTAGCTGCAAGGGCCTCGTTCCGTCATGACCACCCCGTTTAGCGGCGTTGCCGCCGCCCCTCAATCTGCCGTTCCTGCTGGCGCCCTGATCAAGGATTCGAGCGATCAGGCCTTCAAGGCCGATGTGATCGATGCTTCGCTCGACCAGCCGGTGCTGGTCGATTTCTGGGCGCCGTGGTGCGGCCCCTGCCGCCAGCTGACGCCGGCGCTTGAAAAGGTGGTCAACGAGAAGGCCGGTGCCATCAGGCTGATCAAGATCAACATCGATGAGCATCCCCAGATTGCCGGCCAGCTTGGCGTGCAGTCGATCCCGGCCGTATTCGCCTTTGCCGGCGGCCGCCCGGTCGATGGTTTCATGGGCGCCATGCCCGAGGGCGAAGTGCGCCGCTTTGCCGAGCGCGTCATTGACGGCGCCCCGGCGCCGCAGCCTGCCGAAGGTTCGATCGAGGCCCAGATAACCGAAGCCGTCGCCGCCGCCGAGGAAGCTCTCACCGCTGGCGATCTCGGCCGCGCCGCCCAGATCTTCGGCATGGTGCTGCAGCACCAGCCCGACCATGCCACGTCACTGCTCGGTCTCGCGCGTGTCTATCTGGCTGCCGGCGAAGCCGAACAGGCCCAGGCCACGCTCGACCTGCTCCCCGAAGCCGAACGAAAGGGCGAGGTCTATACCACGCTGGTCAATTCCATCCGGCTCCTCGGCGAGGCCGCCAATCTCAGCGAGACCGCGGCGCTGGAGGCCGCTGTCGCGGCCAATCCGGATGATCACCAGGCCCGTTACGATCTGGCCCTGGCGCTCAATGCCGAAGGCAGCAAGGTCGAGGCGGCCGAGGCGCTGGTCGCCATCTTCAAGCGCGACCGCACCTGGAACGAGGACGGCGCCCGCAAGAAGCTGCTCGAATTCTTCGATGCCTGGGGTCCGCGCGACCCGGCAACCGTCAAGGGTCGCCGCATGCTGTCGGCTGCCCTGTTCTCCTGAGGAACGCCATCATGCTCAAGCGCCCCGCATCGCCAGCCGACTTGCCCAAGTCGGTGCCGCTCTTCCCGCTCAGCGGGGCCTTGCTGCTGCCCTTCTCGCACCGCCCGCTCAACATCTTCGAGCCGCGCTATATCGAAATGGTCGACGCGGCCCTCCGCGGCGATCGCCTGGTTGGGCTGATCCAGCCCGAGGACACGTCGGAAGAGAGTCCCAAGGGTCGCAGCCCGCTGCAGTCGATCGGCTGCCTCGGCCGGTTGACCCATTTCGAGGAAAGCGGCGAGGGGCGCTATTTCATTATCCTCGAAGGCGTTTCCCGCTTCCGCCTTGTGCATGAACTCACGGTCATGACGCCCTATCGGCAGGGCGTGATTTCGGCCGAAGACTTTGCCACCGACTTCACCCGCGACTTCGGCGAAGAGGCGGTGGATCGCGAGCGTTTCGTCCGCATGATGCGCGACTATGCCGAATTCGCCAGCATCGAGCTCAACTGGGAAGAGATCGAGCGCACCGGCACTGCCGACCTCGTCAATTTCTGCTGCATGGTGGGGCCCTATGGTCCAGCCGAAAAGCAGGTGCTGCTTGAGGCGCAGACGCTGGAGCAGCGCGCCGAGACGCTGATCGCCATGACCGAATATGAAATTGCCCGTGGCGGCAGCGGCGGCGCTGCTCCGCTGAATTGAGTGTTTTCAGCAAAAGTGGATACGGTTCTGCGGTTCGGAAACGCGACAATTGAGACCCCGCCATGAGCCAGGCGCCATCGGTCAATCCGCGTCATGTCCTTGATGTGAAGACGCTCGAAATGCTGGTCTGTCCGCTGACCAAGACGCGGCTGATGCTCTCCGCCGACCGGACCGAACTGATCTCGGTGGCGGCGCGCCTGGCCTTCCCCGTCGTCAATGGCGTGCCCCTGCTCAGTCTCGACGAGGCCCGCACCGTCGAGCCGGAAGCGTTGCGGGAGTTGCCCGACCTCAAGGACGGCCATTAGCCGTCATTCAGGAGGTGGAATGACCTCGTAGCGGTCGCGGACATGGGCGGCGAAGAACCGGCCCTGCGAATCGGCGGCACAGAGTTCGTCGAACACATCCTCGGGGACGTGGCGATAGCCATAGGGCAGCGCATCGCCCGTGAACCACAGCTGCAGCAACTGCTCGTCCGGGTCATATTCCGCTCGCCAGATGGCGCTGGAATCGAAGCGGACCATGGCTCAGATCGGCAGACCGCTCAGCAGCCTCGGACCGCTGGGCGAGACACCCGAAGCGGTGCGGATCAGCGCCGACTTGATAGGGCCGGCTCGATCCACCAGGCCCAGGCCGAAATCGCGCAAGGCGCGCACCGGCGCCAGGTCGTTGGAAAAGAGCCGGTTGAGTCCGTCGGTCATCGCGGCCATGGCCGATGTATCGAGCCGGCGCCAGCTCTGGTAGCGGCCCAGCACGTCGTCGCTGCCATGGTCGAGCCCCAGGCGGATCGCCTCGATGACCACTTCGGCCAAAGCCGCCACATCCTTGAGGCCCAGATTGAGGCCCTGGCCGGCAATGGGATGAACCACATGGGCCGCGTCGCCCACCAGCGCCAGCCGCGGGGCGACGAATTCGCGCGCGATCTGCAGCCGGAGCGGAAAGCCCATCAGCTTTTCCTCCACCGTCACCGCGCCCAGCGTCGAGCCCATCACCGCCTCGATCTCCCGGGCCAGTTGCGCCTGCTCCATGGCGAGGAATCGTGGCGCCGCCTCCCGGCTCTCGGTCCAGACCAGCGAAGAGCGATTGCCTGGCAGCGGCAGGCTGGCAAAGGGTCCGGCGGGGCGGAAATGCTCATAGGCCACGCCGTTATGGGGCAGTTCATGGCCGATAGTGGTGACCAGCCCGGTCTGTTGATAGTCGTGGGCGATGACGCCGATGCCCGCCATGCCGCGCAGCGCGGATTGCCCACCATCGGCGGCAACCAGCAGCGGCGCAGTCAGGATGCGGCCAGCGTCCAGCATCAGGCGGGCTGCCCCGCCCTCGACGGTATAGCCGCTGATCGTTGCCGGTGCGATGACCGAGATCTTATCGGCCACAGCGTCGAGCAGCACCTGCGCGCTGACGCTGTTGGGTACCATGTGGGCAAAGGCCTCGCCCGGTGCGATATCGCCGTCGAAGGTGAGGAACAGGGGCCGCGAAATATCACCCTGGCCCGAATCGGTGATGCGCATCGTGGTGATCGGTTGCGCCGCCCCCGCCATGCCGGGCCACACGCCCAGCGTCTCGAAGACGCGCCGCACGCCGGCGGCGATGGCCGAGGCGCGCGCGTCCCGCGGCACCGAAAGCGGCCGCCGGTCGACGAGGCCCACACGGATGCCCCTTGCCGACTGCACCAGTGCCAGGGCCAGCGTCAGCCCCACTGGGCCACCGCCGACGATCAGCACGTCATAGGCCTGCTCACTCATCTCCGGTCTCCTTGGAGTTCTATTGTGGTCCTGCTGTCGTTTTGCGCAAGCGCGCGGATCGCCGCGGCGCTGCTTCATATTTGTTCAACTCGGTCCAGAAATGCACAATAATTACGCATTTCGGTTGGGCCGCACGCGCAGGATCGATTTTCAAATCGTTAACCCTTTGAATTCATGCGGATTTTAGGGGTGCTGTCCAACTGGCACGGCGCTTGAGTCTAGTTTGCCATTCCAGACAAGCGCCAAGCGCAAAGGGGCTCACATGAAACTGGTGATCGCAATTATCAAGCCATCACGCCTCGAAGAGGTTCGCCAGGCTCTCAACTCACTCGACGTTCACGGCATGACCGTGACCGAGGTGAAGGGTTATGGCCGCCAGAAGGGGCATTCGGAAATCTACCGCGGCACCGAATATGCCGTGCACTTCCTGCCCAAGCTCAAGGTCGAGATCGCCGTTGATGACGCGCTCGCCGATGCCGTGAGCACCGCCATCCGCGACAGCGCCCAGACCGGTCGCATCGGCGATGGCAAGATCTTCGTGCTCGATCTGCTTGCCGTCACCCGTATCCGTACCGGTGAAACCGGCGCGGCTGCCCTCTAAGCGTCATCGGGAGAAAAACAGATGAAGACGTCAAAGATTTTGGGAAGCGTCGCACTCGCCTCCCTCCTGCTGGCCCTGCCCGCATTTGCCCAGGACGCTGCCGCGCCCGTCGTTGAAGAAGCCGCGGCCGTTGTCGACAAGGGTGACACCGCCTGGATGATGGTCTGCACCATGGTCGTGATCTTCATGACCGTGCCGGGCCTCGCCCTGTTCTATGGCGGCCTGGTCCGCGCCAAGAATATCCTCTCGGTGCTGACCCAGGTGTTCCTCGGCTTCTCGCTGATCGCCATCCTCTGGGTTGCCTACGGCTACTCGCTGGCCTTTGCCGGCCCCACCGAAGGCGGCCTCTCGGCCTTCATCGGCGATTTCTCCAAGTTCTTCCTGTCGGGCGTCACGCTCGAATCCACCGCCGCCACCTTCTCGGCTGGTTTCGAGCTGCCTGAAATGGTGTTCGTGGCCTTCCAGATGACCTTCGCCTGCATCACTGCCACCCTCATCGTCGGCGGCATCGCCGAGCGCATGAAGTTCGGCGCGCTGCTGACGTTCCTCGCCATCTGGTTCACCTTCTCCTATCTGCCGATCGCCCACATGGTCTGGGCCGGCCCTGGTCTGCTGTTCGGCATGGGCGCCTATGACTTCGCCGGCGGTACCGTGGTTCACATCAATTCCGGTGTGGCCGCACTCGTCGCCGCCATCGTGCTTGGCCCGCGCCTGGGCTACATGAAGGAGCCGATCGCTCCCCACAACCTGGTCTGGACCTTTGTCGGTGCCGGCATGCTGTGGTTCGGCTGGTTCGGCTTCAACGCCGGCTCCAACCTTGAGGCCAATTCGCTGACTGCCGTCGCCCTGATCAACACCATCCTGGCGCCGTCTGCTGCGGCCCTGGCCTGGGCTATCGGCGAAAAGGTCACCCGCGGCCATGCTTCGGCCCTGGGCGCTGTCTCGGGTGCCGTTGCCGGCCTCGTGGCCATCACCCCTGCTGCCGGCTTTGCCGGTATCGGTGGCGCCATCGTGCTCGGCGCCGTTGCCGGCATCGTCTGCCTGTGGGCAGTCGTCAACCTCAAGCCCATGCTCAAGTATGACGACAGCCTCGACGTGTTCGGCATCCATGGTGTCGGCGGTATCGTCGGTGCCCTGGGCACCGCCATCGTTGCCGCTCCCGGCCTCGGCGGCTATCCGCTGGGCGTTGCCGAGGAATACTCGATCACTGGCCAGTTCATGATCCAGCTCACTGCCGTCGGCATCGCCGTGGTCTGGTCGGGTGTGGTTGCCCTGGTCGCCATGCTCATCGTCAAGGCCATCTTCGGCGGCGCCCGCGTCCCCGAATCGAGCGAAAGCGATGGCCTGGATCTCTCGAGCCACGGCGAACGCGCCTACAACTAAGTCCGACTTTCCGGGCGGCGTCCGCGCCGCCCGCCTCTCCCTCGCATGGTCGACTCAAGGATCATGCGAACGTTGATCGTGGCGTGCGGCTCGTGCCCCTCTTGGCCCGCCACAGAGGCTTCCCACTCGCAAAACTGCACGGGCCGCACTCCACGATCAACGTCTTTACCCGCGGCACGCTCTCCCTCGCGACCCGCGCGGTCCCCCTGGCCCGCTTCTCCGGAAGCGGGCCGTTTCTTTCTTCACCTCTCCCTTCGGAGGAGAGGTCGACCTATTGGGTCGGGTGAGGGGCCTTCCCCCAACATCGAGCCGAGAAAAGGCCCCTCACCCGTCGCTTCGCTCCGACCTTTCCCCGAAGGGAGAGGTAAAGAGGCCCCTCCCAACACCCATGGTTAGCCTTGGGTTAACCCGATCGCTCTAGCATGGCGGCAATGTGGGCCCGGTCTCAGCCGGGCAAGTATTGAGTTCGCCCATGCCCAGTTCTCCCTCGCCAGTGCTTGACGAAATCCGCTCCGTGCCGCAGCGCTCGCGCGCCGGCGCCACCAGGACCGCTCCGGTGCCGCCGCCGGCTCTGGCGATTCGCATTCCGGTGCGCGTGGTGGGTCTGGTGCTGCTCGGCCTCGTCGGCATCTGCCTGGTCGCTCTCGCCTCCTGGTCGGTGGACGATCCGAGCTTCTCCTATGCGACATCCAAGGCACCGGCCAACTGGCTGGGCTTTCCCGGCGCAGCCATCGCCGATGCGCTATTCCAGGTCTTTGGCCTTGCCGCGCTGGCGCTGCTGGTGCCGCCCGCTCTGTGGGGCTGGGCCTTCGCCCGTCGCCGCATGCCCAGCCATATGGGCCTGCGCTCGCTGGCCTGGATCGCCGCCACGCTGCTGCTCGCGGGCGTGCTCTCCTTCGTTGCCATGCCGGCAAGCTGGCCGCTGCCCACTGGCCTTGGCGGCCTCATTGGTAACGGCTTTGTCGGACTGGCCGCGCTCGTCACCGGCGAAGCGCCGCAGGCGGTGACCGCGGTGCTGTTTGCCATCATCATTGCCATTCCGGCGACTGCCGCCTTCTGGATTGCCATGGGCCTGGGCACCGCGGTGCCGACAGGCCCGCGCAAGCCCGCGTCAGCCGCCGCCGGTCGCAAGGGCGCTGCCGCCCCGGTCGAAGCTGATGAGCCCGAGACCAACCCGATCGTCGATATCGTGCTCGGCGCCGTCGTCCATACCGGCTATTCGCTGCGCACCGCGTTCCGCCGCGCCCGCGCCAACCATGCCGAGCGTCGGGCCGCCGAGACCGCCAGCTGGCGCGACGACGAGGTCGAGCCGAGCCTGGATGGTCACGGCCCTGTGGCCGAACGGCGCGAGCCCTCCGTCGCCCCGCCCCAAGCGCGCCGTATTCACGCCCCCGTCGAACCGGCCTTCGCGGCCGAGCCTGAAATCTCGCCCCGCATCAATGCCCGGCCCAGCTACGACGATACCGAACTCGACTACCCTGATGAGGCCGAGGACGACATCCCCTTTGTGCCCGATGCCCCGTCGGCGCCCATACCCAGTCACCAGCAGCGCGGCGATTCGCGCTTCCACCCGGTCGATCCGGCCAAGCCCCGCGTCGCTGCCCCAGCGCCCCGCCCGGTGCCCGGCCAGCGCATGATGCGCGAGGCCCAGGCCTCCTTCCTCGATGAGCCCGGCGGCTTCGAGCTGCCGCCGCTGAGCCTGCTGTCGGAGCCCAAGCATCTTGGCCCGTCGCCCGAGCATGCGCCCGAGCGGCTCGAAGCCATGGCACGGCGCCTCGAGGAAGTGCTGAGCGATTTCGGCGTCAAGGGCGACATCATCAATGTCCGCCCCGGCCCGGTGGTCACCCTGTTCGAACTCGAACCGGCCCCGGGCATCAAATCATCCCGCGTCATTTCGCTGGCCGACGATATCGCCCGCTCGATGAGCGCCATCTCCGCCCGCGTCGCCGTGGTGCCCGGCCGCAATGCCATCGGCATCGAGCTGCCCAACCAGGTCCGCGAAACCGTCTATTTCCGCGAAATGCTGGCCTCTTCCGATTTCGAGAAGATGAAGGGCAAGCTCCCCATCTGCCTGGGCAAGACCATTGGCGGCGAGCCTGTCATCGCCGACTTGGCGCGCATGCCGCATCTGCTGATCGCCGGCACTACCGGCTCGGGCAAGTCGGTGGGTATCAACACCTTCATCCTCAGCCTGCTCTACCAGATGACGCCCGAGCAGTGCCGCATGATCATGATCGACCCCAAGATGCTGGAACTGAGCATCTATGACGGCATCCCGCATCTGCTGACCCCCGTCGTCACCGATCCGCAAAAGGCGGTGGTGGCGCTCAAATGGGCCGTGCGCGAGATGGAAGATCGCTATCGCAAGATGAGCAAGATCGGCGTCCGCAATATCGACGGCTTCAACCAGCGCGTCACCGAATCCAAGGCCAAGGGCGAGGTCATCACCCGCACCGTGCAGACCGGCTTTGACCGCGAGACCGGCGAGGCAATCTTCGAGAGCGAAGAGTTCGATCTCGAGCCCTTGCCCTATATCGTCGTCATCGTCGACGAAATGGCCGACCTGATGATGGTGGCCGGCAAGGACATCGAAGGTGCCATCCAGCGCCTCGCCCAGATGGCCCGTGCCGCCGGCATCCATATCATTACCGCCACCCAGCGCCCCTCGGTCGACGTCATCACCGGCACGATCAAGGCCAACTTCCCCACGCGCATCTCCTTCATGGTGACGTCCAAGATCGATTCGCGCACCATTCTGGGCGAGCAGGGCGCCGAGCAGCTGCTGGGCAATGGCGACATGCTCTACATGGCCTCGGGTGGCCGCACCAAGCGCCTGCACGGCCCCTTCGTGGCCGACAGCGAAGTCGAGGCCGTGGTGGCCCATCTCAAGAGCCAGGGCCAGCCCGACTACCTCGATTCGATCACCGAGGAGGAAGACGAAGGCGGCGAATTCGGCGGCGACGGTGCCTCGGGCGGCGACGACTATGCCGGTTCGGGCGACGAACTCTACGACAAGGCAGTCCATATCGTGCTGTCAGACAAGAAGGCCTCCACCTCCTATGTCCAGCGGCGCCTCGCCATCGGCTACAACAAGGCTGCGACCCTGATCGAGCGCATGGAGCGCGAAGGCGTCATCTCCCAGGCCAACCACGCCGGCAAGCGCGAAATCCTGGTCGGCAATAACGCCGACGGCTATTAGCGCCGACGGGCATCAGAACATCCGAGCCCCGGCCCGAGTGCCGGGGCATTCGTTTTGTCCGGCGTCTCGCGTGGCGCTCCGAACCCTACTCGCAGACCAAGGGGCCGGATTCGACAGCGAACTGGCGCGGGCCGGCCATCGGCTCGGCCCCGGCCGCCGGCGGCACGTCGACGATGACCACCTCCATGCGGCACGCGCCGCTGATGACGTCATAGAAGTCGGTGCCCTTCATCATGATGGACTCGATGGGGTGATCGATGCCGAATTCCTCGACCACATGCCCGATAATGGCTTCGAGTTCATCCTGTCGCTGGTAGTGCGGCGGCAGCGCCGCCATCGCCGGCACGGTCCCCGTCAGCATAACCAAACCAACCCATTTCCATCGCGCCATCGTCATCTCCCTCATGGCATTAGCTGTATGGCAGCTGAACGGTGGGAACCACCTGTTGCCGCAATTGCTTTCTAGGTTAGCCTATAACCAACCAATAGTCGGGGACCTTCCTCCATGATTCGCCGCGATGCCCTGCTGCTCGGCCTTTCCGCCGCCTTTGCCCTTGGCGTTCCCGCCTGGGCCCTCGACCGGGCGCTGACGCCCGAAGAACAGCAGCTCATCACCGATATCGGCGCGCATAATTCAGCCATTCGTACCATGGTTGGCCGGTTCCTCCAGATCGACACCAATGGCGGGCGGTCCGAAGGCACCTTCTTCCTCGAGCGGCCCGACAAGATCGCTTTCCGCTACGCGCCGCCCAGCCGCGAGGAAATCGTCTCGATCGGGCGCGGCTTCTACGTGCTCAACCGGCGCGACGAGACCTATTACGCCTATCCGCAGGACTCGATCCCGCTGCGCCAGTTCCTCGGCGACAAGATCGACCTGCTCAATGCCAATGTCGTCGATGTCACTACGTCCGATGGCTACATGGCCATCACAGTGATCGACGAGACCGTCGCCGGCACGGTGCAGGTATCGCTGATCTTCGGGACCGACACCAAGGAACTGGCCCAGTGGAGCCTGGTCGAGCCGTCAGGCGCCGAGCTGACCTTCTCACTCTATGACGTGGAAAAGGACGTGGAAATCCCGCGCGCCTTCTTCTCCATCCCGGCGACCTACAAGCCGCTCGAGCAGTAAGCCCTTCACCTCTCCCCAAGGGGAGAGGCAAGAAAGCTACCGACCCAGGGCGTAGATTGCCACCAGCCCGGCAATGCCCACCACGATGCGCCACCAGGCAAAGGGGGCGAAGCCGTATTTGCTGACAAAGCCCAGCAGGTACCGCACCACCAGCGCCCCGACGATGAAGGCGGCGGCAAAACCGATGGCGACATTGAGGGCGATGGAGCTGTCGATCAGGTCACGGCTCTTGTAGAGGTCGTAGCCGAAGGCGCCGACCATGATCGGCAGGGCGATGAAGAAGGTGAATTCCGCCGCCGCGCGCTTGCTGGCGCCAAACAGCATGCCACCCACCACTGTCGCCCCCGAGCGCGACACGCCGGGAACGAGGCTCAGCATCTGGAACAGGCCCACGATCAGGGCCAGATGCCAGGGAAACTGGTAGATATCGTCATATTTCGGGGCGAGTGGCAGCCGGTCGACAACCAGCAGGACGATGCCGCCGATCAGCAGCGTCCAGCAGATCAGGGCAGCCGATTCCCACAGATCCCCCTGGATGAAATCCCGCAGCAACACGCCCGCCACGACCGCGGGCAGGCAGGCCAGGATCACCGACAGCGCGAACTGCCAGGCATAGGCCTTGCCCGTCAGCGCATCGCGGATCAGCATGCCCAATTTGGCGAAATAGACGGTGATGACGGCCAGGATGGCCCCCAGCTGGATCAGCACCACGAATGTCGTCGGCTGGGTCAGCCCGAAGAAATGGCCGGCCAGCAGCAGGTGCCCGGTGGAGCTCACCGGCAGGAATTCGGTAAGCCCTTCGAGAATTCCAAGGATCAGCGGCACAAAAAGACCTTGATCGGCGTTCATTTGATCCCCTAATTCAGTCAGGCGGGCTGTATATCTGGCAAGCTCTAGCGCTGTTCGCCCACAGCGCCAAGCAGCCCCGGCAACCGCAAGAAGAGACGAGCGTCCATATGCCGAGCCTGCTGCACCATCCCCTCGATCCCGCCTCGCGCCTCATCCGGCTGATGTGTGCCGAATACGGTGTGCCGCTGGACATGGAGGAGATCAAGCCCTGGCTGCGCACGGCAGAGTTGCTTGAGATCAACCCCGCCGCCACCTTGCCCATCTTCCTGGGTGACGACGACCAGCCCATTGTCGGCCTGCTCGCCAATATCCATACCATCGAGGATCTCTATACCCCCAGCGTCGTCACCGGTCTTATCCCGGTCGAGCCGGGGCCGCGCGCCGAGATGTGGCGGCTGATCGAATGGGTGATCTTCAAGCTCAATGACGAAGTCACCCGCTATGTGCTCGAGGAAAAGATCGTCAAGCGCGACCAGAAGGGCGCCACGCCCGATCCGGCCGTGCTGCGCGTGGCCAAGGCGAACCTGAACGAGCACATGCTCTACTTCAACTGGCTGTTTGCCACCCGCTCCTGGCTGTCCGGCGACAGCCTGACCCTGGCCGATTTTGCCCTGGCGGCGCATCTGTCCACGCTCGACTATCTGGGCGACATCGACTGGGGCAAGGCCGGGGAAACCCGCGACTGGTATTCCCGCATCAAGTCGCGCCCTGCCTTCCGCACCCTGCTCAACGACCGCGTCGTGGCTATGCCGCCGCACAAGGGCTATGCGGACCTCGATTTCTAGCAACTCACCGGGTCATTCCCGCGCAGGCGGGAATCTCCGTTTGCGGTGTTCGTTCGCCCCTCCTAAACAGGGATTCCCGCCTGCGCGGGAATGACCCGGATGAAGATGGCAAGTGCCCCCGTCGACCCCGAAACCCTCGTCGCCGAACTGCGCGCCCGCGCCGCGGCGCTTGGCTTTGACAGCTTCGGCATCGCCCCGGCCGATGCCCGCCCCGACTTGCCCGCAAAGCTCAACGCCGCCCTGGCTGCCGGCTGGCATGGCGACATGGATTGGATGGCCGAGACCGCCGATCGCCGCGGCAGCCCCCAGGGCATGTGGCCCGCGGCAAGATCGGTCATCGTGCTGGGCATCAATTACGGCCCCGAGACCGATCCGCTCGCCATCCTGGGCGAAAAGTCCCTTGGCACCATCTCGGTCTATGCCCGCAACCGCGACTATCACGAGATCATCAAGGGCAAGCTCAAGGATATTGCCGGCCTGCTCGCGCGCCGCTCCGGCGCCGAGGTCAAGGTCTTCGTCGATACCGCCCCCCTGATGGAAAAGCCGCTGGCCGAGGCGGCGGGGCTGGGCTGGCAGGGCAAGCATACGGTTCTGGTCAGCCGCGACTTCGGCTCCTGGCTGTTCCTGGGGGCGATCCTGACTTCGGCCGACCTGCCCGGCGACAAGCCCCTTCCGGAAAGCTGCGGCACCTGCACGCGCTGCCTCGATATCTGCCCCACCAGTGCCTTCCCCGCACCCTTCCAGCTCGATTCGCGGCGGTGTCTCGCCTATCTCACGGTCGAGCATAAGGACCAGATTCCATTGGAGTTTCGCGTCCCGATGGGCAATCGCATCTATGGCTGCGACGATTGCCTGGCCGTTTGCCCATGGAACAAGTTCGCCTCGGTCAGCCGCGAAGCGAGGCTCCGCGCGCGGCCGGAGCTGGAGCGGCCAGCTCTGGCAGACCTCGTGCAACTCGACGATGCCGGGTTCCGCAGCCTGTTCGTCGGCTCGCCTATCAAGCGCATCGGCCTGGCCCGCTTCCTGCGCAACGTCCTGATCGCCATCGGCAATTCCGGCGATCCGGCACTCGTCCCGCTGGTCGAGGCGCGGCTCGATGCCGACGAGCCGGTGGTACGCGGGGCGGCGATTTGGGCGCTGCGGCGTTTGGCGCCGGAGCGGGCCGACAGTCTCAGACTTGCCTATCTGGCGCGGGAAGGCGATAGCTCGGTTGCGCTGGAATGGACCGGGGATATCTGATGCACGCCTTCTTCTTCGGCCTGGGTTTTTCCTCGCAGGCGGCTGTAACAAACCTGCGAATTGGTTCACACGCTGTTAGCATTTCGGGCACCGTTCGTACCGCCGACAAGGCCCAGATGCTGGCGCGCGGCGGAATCGATGCCCATGTCTTCGACGGCACCGCACCGGGCGCCACGCTCGGCCCCAGCCTGCGCGACGCCAGCCATGTCATCTTGTCCATCGCACCGGGCCCCGATGGCGATTCGGCGCTGCTCCATCACCGCGCCGATCTCGATGCGGCGACCAATCTTGAATGGCTCTGCTATTATTCCACCGTCGGGGTCTATGGGGATTTCGGTGGCGCCTGGATCGATGAATCGGCGCCCCTGGTGCCGCGCAACGAGCGCTCCGACCGCCGCGTGCTGGCCGAGCAGGCCTGGCGCGACTATGCGGCACAGCGCGGCCTGCCGCTGACGATTCTGCGGCTTGCCGGCATCTATGGCCTGGGCCGCTCGACCTTCGACAAGCTGCGGGACGGAACGTCCCGGCGGGTGGTCAAGCCGGGCCAGGTGTTCAACCGCATTCATGTCGACGATATCGGACGGGTGACCGCGCTGGCAGCCGCGGCGCGGCTCGACGGTACCTTCAACCTGGGCGATGACGAACCGGCGCCGCCGCAGGAGGTGATCGCCCATGCAGCGGCGATGCTGGGAATCGAACCGCCGCCCGAGATTCCGTTTGAAACGGCCGAAATGACCCCGATGCAGCGAAGCTTCTATGCCGACAACAAGCGCGTCTCCAACGCCGCCATCAAGCAGGCGCTGGGTATCGAACTGCTCTACCCCACCTACCGGGAAGGGCTCGCCGCCATTTATCTGAAGGAACAGGCATGAGCGCGCCGCAGCCCGCCAAATCCGCCCCCCAACGCATCGTTCTCGAGGGCCGCTATGTGCGGCTCGAGCCGATTGACCAAAAACATGCGACCGACCTCTACGAGGTTTCGACCATGCCCGGCGGGGTCGAGCGCTATCGCTGGTTGTTCAGCAATGCGCCCGGAAGCCTTGCCGAGATGGAGGCCCGGATCGAGAAGGCCAAAACCGAGACCGATCCGATCTATGTCGCCGTCATCGACAAGGCGCGCGGCAAGGCGGTCGGCCAGCAGGGCTGGATGCGCATCCGGCCCGAGCATGGCTCGGTCGAGATCGGCGGCATCTATTGGGGCCTGCCCATGGCGCGCACGCCGCTGGCAACCGAGGCGCTTTTCCTCTTCGCCCGCCATGCCTTCGATGACCTGGGCTATCGGCGCTTCGAATGGAAATGCAATGACCGCAACGAGCCCAGCAAGGCGGCAGCAAGACGCTTCGGTTTTCAGTTCGAAGGCGTGTTCCGGCAGGACATGATCATGAAGGGCGTCAATCGCGACACCGCCTGGTTCTCGATCCTGGACAGCGAGTGGCCGGCCATGCGGGCGGAATACGAACGCTGGCTGAGCCCCGACAATTTCGATGCGGATGGGGTGCAGAAGAGCAGGTTGCAGACGCGGGGATAGGCCTCTTCCCCTCTCCCCGAAGGGAGAGGTGAAGTCACCCCTCCACCATCCGCATCACCGCTTCCTTCAGCCGCGCCAGATCCTCGTCGCGGCTCAGGCGATGGTCCCCGTCCGGGATCAGCGTCAGCGTCACCGGATCATGCAGGATATGCGTCACCAGCTTGATGGCATGGGCCGGCGGCACATCGGGGTCCTGCCCGCCCTGCAGGATGGTGACAGGGCAGCCGGTCTCGATGACGCCGCCAAACAGCAGGTGCTGCGCGCCGTCCTCGATGAGCGCGCGCGTGATGCGATAGGGGGTCTCGGAATATTGGCTCGGCTGGTCGATATAGCCGTTGTTTTGCAGCGATTCGTGTTCTGCCGGCGTGAAACCGGGCAGCATCAGCTCATGCGTCATGTCAGGCGCCGGCGCGATTAGCACCAGCCCATGCGCATGGCTGCCGCGGCGCAGCAGGGCGCGGGCCAGCAGCAGCGCCAGCCAGCCGCCCATGGACGATCCGACGATGATCTGCGGGCCGCTGGTGGCGGCGAACACCACCTCGGCCTCTTCCAGCCAGCGGCTGATGGTGCCCTCGTTGAAGTCGCCGCCGGAAATGCCATGGCCGGAATAATCAAAGCGGGTGACGCAGAGGCCTTGTTCGGCGCCCAGCGCGTCGAGCGCCATCGCCTTGCTGCCGGCCATGTCGGAGCGGAAGCCGCCAAGCCAGAACATGCCGGGCGCTCGGCCCGGGCGCTGCTCGACGGCAATGTCACGCCCGGCAGCGCCGGTGCCGACGGGGATGCGGAAGCTGTTTGGAGGTGATATGGTCATGGAACTTCCCGTCGGGTGACACCGAGCGTTAGCCATGTTGGCCCGGCGCGGCGATCACGGCGTTTCAATGGCGCAACAGGCCGGATTTTCTGGCGTTTTGCCAGTTGACTTATGCGTCGCGTAACACGATTTTATGCGCGATTTCACCACCCGGCTCAACAACGCAAGGATCCTTTGCCATTCGTCGTCCCATGAGACCCGTCGCGCCCCAAAAAGATGGGCCGCCCTCTAACGAAGATATCACCAGCCCCGATGTGCAACTCATCGATGCTGAAGGCGAGAACCGGGGTGTCGTCAACACCCGAGCGGCGCTCGCGGAAGCCCAGGAACAGGGGCTGGACCTTGTTCTGATCTCTCCCAATGCCGTGCCGCCGGTCGCCAAGATGCTGGACCTCGGCCGCTTCAAGTATGCCGCGCAGAAAAAAGCTGCCGAGGCGCGCAAGAAGCAGAAGGTGATCGAGGTCAAGGAAGTCCAGCTGCGTCCCAATATCGACACGCACGACTACGAGACCAAGATGAAGGCCGTGCAGCGCTTCCTCGATGATGGCGACCGGGTCAAGGTCACCATGCGCTTCCGCGGCCGCGAAATGGCGCACCAGGAACTGGGCATGCAGCTGCTCATCAAGGTCCGCGAACAGATGGACCCCGTGGCCAAGGTCGAAAGCCAGCCGCGCTCCGAAGGCCGGCAAATGGTCATGGTCCTGGCGCCCAAGTAAGGGTTTGCCGGTTTGAGAGTTTAGAAAGCGGGCCGAGAGGCCCGCTTTTGCTTTGTGGACAGGTCGCAGGCCGTTGCGGCCCTTTTGCTGGAGGCCGTTTTAGGTCAAGTCTTGTGCGGCGGTATGAATACTACCGCGACCCTTGGGGGAGGGGCATGCGACTATTCCGGCTTTTGGTGAAGGTAATGAAGGCGCCGGGGCCGCCACAGCCCCGGTGGAGTGCGCCGATGCGCCCACCGGACCGCTCCATTCCGCGCGAGATGCGGATCGTCGTCGTGCAGCCGAACCAGGAGCCGCCCCCGGAAACCATCGTCAGGGGCCGGTGTTGGGTAGTCGACGGCGACACCATCGTTATCGACAAAATGCACATTCGGCTCGCCGGAATCGACGCGCCTGAACTGGATCATCCCTGGGGCCAGCAGTCGAAATGGACCCTGGTGAAGCTGTGCAAGGGCCAGACGGTGACGGCCCATATCAAGCCCGAAATGTCCTATGACCGCCTCGTCGCGCAGTGCTTTCTGCCTGATGGCCGCGATCTGGCCGCTGAGCTGGTGAAGGTGGGGCTGGCGTTGGATTGGCCCAAATTCTCCGGTGGCAAGTACCGGCATCTTGAGCCGGCCGATGCTCGGAAAAAGCTGTGGCGCGCCAGCCTGCGCCAGGGCGGGGTGATGTGGCCCAGCGATGACATGCTCCCCGCCGTGAGACCCCCGGAAGCCCTGCAAGTGGAGAGGCCGCATGCCGCTGCAAACAGGCGGTCCTCCAAACGAAACTATCGGGTCGGGTGGCTCATTGTCTCCGGCTTTCTGGTGCTCCTTGCCGGATGCCATCTTGCCGGGGGAGGTACGGACGACGGCAATGTTCCCGTCGGCACCAGGCAGGAAGCGTCGGCATTCCCCCGGTTCAGGGTAACCGCCAACGCGCTGAATGTGCGGGCGGCACCTGCAGCAAGCGCCACCGTCCTTACCCAGATCGCTGGCGGGACCACCGTAGTTCCAACGAGGATGTCAGGCTCCTGGTACGGCATCGAGATCGCAGATGGCAGAACCGGCTGGGTCCACGGCAGCTTTCTCAGCCGTCTGGAAGAGTGACGCCCTGTGTGCAGAAGCGGGCGGTGATCCGCTTCTGCACGCGTCAGTACGGGTGCGGCTCAAGCCGCCAGTTTCGTCCATGCCGGGGCAATGCCGGTGCCGTGGCCCAGGCCATAGCCAAAGCGGATGTTGAGCATGCCGAGCGGCTCGAGGAGGCGGGCGGCGTCGAGGCTGCCGGTCTGTTCGGCGGCAAAGCCGGCAAGGGTCACGACCTCGGCAACCACCGCAGTGGCAGCCTCGTCATTGCCGGCCACGAAGACCGGGATGGCGGCGGTCTGGGTGGCGGGCAGGTCGAAGAGGCTGGCAAAGATGGTGTTGAAGGCCTTGACCACCTTGGCGCCGGGGGCGGCGGCCTGCAGCTCCTCGGATGCCGAGGTGGTATGCCCGATGGTGAGGCCCGAGAAATCCGCCTTTACCGGGTTGGAGATGTCGAGCACGACCTTGCCAGCCAGCGCCGGATTGGCGGCAGCCTCCAGCGCCGCCGCATAGGGCAGGGCGAGCACCACGATGTCGGCCTTGGCAATGGCCGCGTCCTGGTCGAGCACTGTCACGCCGGCCGGCAGGGTGGCGGCAAAGGCTGTGGCGGCGGCTTTGTCGCGCGACGCCAGCACCAGGTTGCTGCGGCCGGCCAGGCGCTTGGCCAGGCCCTTGCCCATATTGCCCAGGCCGATGATTGCGATTGTGGTCATTGGAAGTCTCCGTCGGGTTGAATGCGATGACCACAAAATGCGCCTTGCCAATTCCAAAGAGAATTGCTTGTCTGGTGCGAACATAATTGCACATAAGTATCGAATGGCCGAACTTGACGAATTGCGCACCTTCATCGCCGCCGCCCGGATCGGCAGCTTTGCCAAGGCGGCCCGCCAGCTCAACCTGTCGCCGGCCATGGTGGGGCGGCGCATTCAGGGGCTGGAGCAACGATACGGCGCCGCGCTGATCGAGCGCACCACCCGCAGCCAGCGGCTGACCGAGGCCGGCCAGGAATTCCTCGGCCGGGCCGAGGCGGTCATCGCCGCGACCGAGGCGCTGGCGGACATATCCACATCGGGGCCGCTGAGCGGCCGCATCCGGCTGACGGCTCCCACCACGGTCGGCATCCGCCGGCTGCCGCCCATCATCGCGCGCTTCACCGCCGCCCATCCCGGCATCATCTTCGAGATGAGCCTGACCGACCGGCGGGTGGATCTGATCGCCGAGGGCTTCGATCTGGCGGTGCGCATCGGGACACTGCCATCGTCATCGATGCTGGCGCGGCGTGTCGGCACCTACCGCTTCGCCTGCTGCGCCTCGCCGGATTTCCTGGCGCGGCACGGCACGCCGCGCCATCCAGCCGACCTAGAGCGGGCCCGCTGCATTCTCAATCTCAACCTCATCCCGCGCAATCGCTGGACCTTCCAGGATGCGACGGGGGCGCCGCTGACCGTGGAGGTGGGCGGCGGCATCGAGATCGACAATGGCGAAGCCCAGCGCGCCATGGCCATCGACGGCGCGGGCATCGTCTATCTGCCGCTCGATCTGGTCAGCGACGACCTGGCGAATGGCGCGCTGGTGCGGATCCTGGGCGACTGGTCGCTGCCGACCCTGCCCATCCACACCCTCCATTCCTCCCGCCACCTGGTGCCGCGCCGGGTCTCGGCCTTCATCGCGGCAGTCGCTGAGGGGTTCCGGGAAAGCTGAGGTGAAGAGCCTACTTCATCGCCTGTTCGACCTCGGCGGCCGTCGGAATGGCCGGCTGCGCGCCCGGCTTGAGGCAGGCGAGGCTGGCTGCAACCGCGGCGCGCTTCATGGCGCTTTCGAGGTCGAGGCCGGCATCGAGCCCGGCAGCCAGATAGCCGCAGAAGGTGTCGCCGGCGCCTACGGTATCGACCGGCTTGATCGGCAGCGCCGGCACGCTGATGAGCTGGCCCGTGGCCGTGACGGCGCGCGCGCCATCGCCGCCCAGCGTCACGATGACGGTCTGGTTGTGCCTGGCTGCCCAGTCACCCATGGCGGCGTCGAGTTCGGCGATGCCGCGGCCGGTCAGCCCGCTGCCGCTGGCGGTCAGCCCGCTGCCGCTGGCGGTCAGCAGGGCGAATTCGGTTTCGTTGGCGATCAGGATTGCCGCCTTGGGCGCCAGCGCCGCCGTGCTGTCGAGGAACGGCGCGGTGTTGAGGATGGCGATGATGCCCTGCGCGCGCGCCAGGTCCAGCGCCCGCTCGGTCGCTGCCTGCGGAATTTCCTGCTGCACCAGCATGACCCCGCCGCTGAGCCCCTTCAGCGCCGCATCCGCATCAGCAGCCGTCATGGCGCCATTGGCGCCCGGCAGGATGGCGATGACATTCTCGCCCTGGCTGTCCACGAAGATCATGGCAATGCCGGTGGCGCCCTCCACCACCTTCATGGCCGAAAGGTCCACCCCATCGGCCTTGAGCAGAGCCAGCGCCAGGTCGGCAAAGGCATCGCTGCCCACGCCCGAGACATGGCGCACGCTGGCGCCCGCGCGCCGCGCGGCCAGCGCCTGGTTGGCGCCCTTGCCGCCCGCGGCCATCGAGAAGGTCCCCCCGGCCACCGTCTCGCCCGGCTTGGGCAGGCGGCTGACAGTGCCGATCTGGTCGAGATTGGTCGAGCCGAAGACAGTGATCATGCGAGCATCTTTTCTATCGTGTTCCAGTTGCGCATCGTGTCGAGCACACCCTTGTCCAGCCTGGCATAGAGGGGCTTGAGCACTTCTTCCACGCCTTCGGTATAGCGCCCATTGGGCTGCCGGTAGCCGGCGATATAGATGTCCCTGGCATCGATGCGCAGGATTTCGGTATGGCCGGGGCGATCGGCCAGCGTCATGCCCGATGGCAGCTTCTGGTCGAACATCAGCACATGGCGGGTGACATCGGCCTTGGGGTCGAGCGTGCCGAAGGGGTGGCCGGCCAGCATTTCGGTCAGCTCGGCTTCCGAGCGCAGCACCACGCCTACCGCAAAGCCGAACCGGGCCGCGATGGCCTGCTCCAGCTTCGTCTTTATCGCCTCGGCCTTCCCCTCGGCTTCGAGGCGCACATTGCCGCTGGCCACGACGGTCTTGATGTTGGAAAAGCCAGCCGCTTCAAGGCAGGCCTTGAGCTCGGCCATCTTGACCTGCCGCTTGCCCAGGTTGATGCCGCGCAGGAAAGCCACCCAGGTGCCCATCATCCCTTGGCCTTCTGCGGATAGATCGTTTCGCCCTTCTCCAGCATCTCGACAAAACCATCAATCTTGCGGGCCCGCGCGGCCGGGGTCTTGAGGGCGATGACGCGATATGTCAGGGCGAAGCGGTTCTGCGCGGTCAGCGTGCGGTAGAATTCGCTGGCCCTGGCGCTCGCCTCGATCGCCGACAGCAGGTCCTCGGGCGGGTCCATGGTGGTGCGATAGCTGGCATCCCAACGGCCATCGGCCTTGGCCAGCTCGACATGCCCAAGGCCATGCTCGGTCATTTTGCCTTCCTCGATCAGCCTGATGACATTGGCCTTGTTGATGTCGCTCCAGGCGCTCTTCCTGCCGCGGCGGGTATAGCGCTGCACGAAGGAAACGTCGTCCCAGCCCTTGCGGATAGCGTCGATCCAGCCCCAGCAGAGGACCACGTCGATGGCCTGCACCGCGTCGATGCTGGCTATGCCGCTGCCCTTCTTGAAGATGCGGATCCACACCTCATCCTCGCTGTCGTGGTTCTCGGCGAGCCAGTCGTAGAAGGCATCCTTGCTGGCAAATTCGCGCACTTTTGCCGGGTCGACATGGACGGGTGCCATCTAGACCTCGGTGACCCCGGCATCGGCGAGGATGACTTCGAGCCTGGGGTCGAGCAGTCCGGCCGGGGGCAACTGGATGCCGAACGTGCCCGACAGCAGCTCGCGCAATTCGGCGACGCTGGTCAGCAGCCGGCTCTCGGATGGCTCGCCGGCAATATGGGTGGTGAAGCGGTTGTTGCGCAGCGCCAGCCGCTTGCCCGGCGGCGACAGCGCCGCCCGCAGCTCTGTGCGGAAACGCGAATCGGGGTCGGTCGACAGGGAGAGGTTCGGCGCCTCATAGTAATCGGGGCTGTGCTCGATGGTGTCGAAGACATAGAGCGGCTTCCACTCCCCCTCGATCCGAGCCTCCAGCGTCCAGTCCGGTTCGCCGCCGGTCAGGCGGAAAGTGTCATGCGGTGTGGGTTGCTCGGCTTCGGCCTTGAGCTTGAGCGGCGCTGTCAGCGTCAGCCCGCCAAAGCCGACATCGGCGACATAGCTCGCGCCGCCGATATCGACGGCCAGCAGCATATGCGTCGGCGGCCGGTCGATGGCGGTGGGATCAAACCAGACGACCCTGGCCGCCAGGCCGCGCACGGAAAAATCGAGTTCGCGCAGCACCGCCATCAGCAGCAGGTTGTGCTCGAAGCAATAGCCGCCACGCTTCTCGGTCAGCAGCTTCTTCTCGATGCTGGGCAGGTCGAGGTTAACCGGCAGGCCCAGCAGGGGATTGAGATTCTCGAAGGGGATCACTGCCGGATGCAGCGCGTGGATGAGTTCGAGTGTCGCCAAGGTCGGGGCGATCGAACCGGCAAAGCCGATTCGCTCGAAATAGGCGTTGAGACTGACCTTTTGGCTCATTGACCACCCTTGCGGCAGATGTCGTTCGGCCCGCAATATGGGCGATGCGGCCGCTGCTGTCACCGGCACGGTTGGCGATTTAGCCTGCGGGAGGGGCTGGACATGGGACTTCTCGATTGGATTACCGGCAGCAAACCAGCGCCATCAGGGGTCGCCAGGCAGCCGGCAGCCGCCTTGCGCGCGGCCCTGCTGGCCAGCAATCGCGACACCGCGCCCTTTATTATCCGCGATGGCGCCCCTGAAGGCGTCGACCTCGTCGCCGAATGGAAAATCGTCGATGCGCGCTGGTACGAGATCTTTGCCAAGGCCAGCCTCACCAGGGTGTTCAAGGTGCTCATGAAGTTCGACGAGGCCAAGGGCGAGGTGCGCTCACTCGATCAGGAATGGACGTTAGAGTGGCGGGCCGGCGTGCCGACCCTCTCGCTCAGCGCCGAGGCCTTCCGCGGCCAGAAGACTGAAATGAGCTTCGGCACCGCCTATGCCTTCAAGGAGGACCTCAGCGCCTGGGGCAAGGTCTATCAATATCGCTTCGAGACCAGCGAGATCAAAGACCCGCTGATCGAGCTGGCGCAGCAGCATGGCTGGGGCTGGAAGGGCGTCGCCTTCGGCAAGCTCTGAGCCACGACCGACTCAATCTGGCAGAAGGCTTACGCCTGCGCCTTGCGGACGCGGATGACGACATCCACGTGGCTGACCTTCATGCCCTGGGGGGCTTCGGGCAGGGAGGCGAACTCGACCGACGAGGCCGGAATGTCGATCATCCGCTGCTCGTCTTCCACGTAGAAGTGATGATGGTCTGACGTGTCGGTGTCGAAATAGGAGCGCGACGCGTCAACCGCCACTTCGCGCAGCAGGCCCGCTTCGTGGAACTGGTGCAGCGTGTTGTAGATCGTGGCCAGCGATACGCCGACCCGGGCCTCGGTGGCCTCGCCATGCAGCTGCTCGGCGCTGACATGGCGATGCGGCCCGCCGAACAGCAGTTCGGCAAGCGCCACGCGCTGACGGGTCGGGCGGAGACCGGCCATGCGCAGCACCGCCGTAAGGCAGGGCTTGCGCGACGGCATGGCACGAACGGTCTGGTTGCGATCGGTCATTGGGTCCTTGGTCGACGGAAGGGCCGGAAATTGCTGGCTTCCTTATAACTATGGCGGAAAATTCACACAAGCGGCACGGCTGCCGCAGGCCGGCATTTGCGCCGAATGGTCAATCGGGGCTGACTTGACCCCTCTGGTGTGCGCCTATACGAGACCAATACAGGGTTGTCAGGGGTATCAGGCATGGCCGAACGGCAGAGCGCATTTGGGTATGAGGAACTGCTGGCCCATGGTCGGGGCGAACTGCCCGGCCAGGGTGATGCCCGCCTGCCGGCCCCGCCCATGCTGATGTTTGATCGCATCACCTCCATTTCCGAGACCGGGGGCGCCTATGGCAAGGGCGAAGTCCGCGCCGAACTCGACGTCAATCCGGACCTCTGGTTCTTCAAATGCCACTTCATCGGCGACCCGGTCATGCCCGGTTGCCTGGGGCTCGATGCCATCTGGCAGATGACTGGGTTCTTCCTGAGCTGGATCGGCCAGCCCGGCCGCGGCCGCGCGTTGGGCGGGGAAATCAAGTTCACCGGCCAGGTCACCGACGACGTCAAGCTGGTCGAATACGGCATCGACCTCAAGCGGGTGATGAAGGGTCGGCTGACCCTGGGTATCGCCGATGGCTGGGTCAAGGCTGACGGAAAGGTGATCTACGAAGCCAAGGACCTGCGCGTTGGCCTGTTTACCGACAGCCAGATGATGGCACAGAAAAGCGCCGAGCCGGCGTAGTTCTGCCCTGAACGCAAAGCAAGCATAAGAGGCGCCGTTTCAAGGGCGCCCGGAATACGACGGAGCGAGGCGAAGATGAGACGAGTTGTCGTCACCGGCATGGGTATCATTTCCTCGATCGGCAATAGCCTGGACGAGGTCACGGCAAGCCTGCGCGCCGCCAAGCCCGGCATTGTCACCGCGCCTGACTATGCCGAACTGGGCTTCCGCAGCCAGGTCAAGGGCGACCCCCGGCTCGATCCGTTCGAAATCCTCGACCGCCGGGTCACCCGCTTCATGGGCAAGGGCGCGGCCTGGAACTACCTGGCCATGCAGCAGGCGATATCAGATGCCGGGCTCGAGCAAAGCGATATCTCCAACCCCATGACGGGCATCGTCATGGGCTCGGGTGGCGCGTCGACCCGCACCATTGTCGAGGCCGCCGACATTACCCGCAAGAATCTGAGCCCCAAGCGCATCGGGCCGCTGGCCGTGCCCAAGGCCATGGGCTCCACCGCCTCGGCGACGCTGGCGACGCCCTTTGGCATCAAGGGCATCAACTATACCATCACCGCCGCCTGCGCGACGTCCAAGCATTGCATCGGCAATGCCATGGAACAGATCATGCTGGGCAAGCAGGACATCGTCTTTGCCGGCGGCCATGAAGACCTCGACTGGACGCTGTCAGACCTGTTCGACGCCATGGGCGCCATGAGCTCGGACTTCAACGCCACCCCGGAAAAGGCCAGCCGCTGCTATGACGCGGCGCGCGACGGTTTCGTCATCTCGGGCGGTGCCGGCGTATTGGTGCTGGAGGAATACGAGCACGCCAAGGCGCGCGGCGCGAAAATCTGGGCCGAGCTGGTCGGCTATGGCGCCACTTCCGATGGCCTCGACATGGTCGCTCCATCAGGCGAAGGCGCCGAGCGCTGCATGCGCATGGCATTGAAGAATGTCGGCCCCAAGGTCGACTATATAAACCCGCATGCCACCTCGACTCCGGTGGGCGACCTGCGCGAGATCGAGGCGATCCGCGCCCTCTTTGGCAACGAGGACAAGTGCCCGCCCATTTCGGCCACCAAGTCGCTGACCGGACACAGCCAGGGCGCCACGGGCGTGCATGAGTCGATCTATTCGATCCTGATGATGAAACACCGCTTCATTGCCGAAAGCGCCAATATCGAAAATCTCGATCCGGCCTTCGCGGACATGCCCATCCTGCGCCAGCGCCGCGATGACGTGGACCTGGGCGTGGTGCTGTCCAACTCCTTCGGCTTCGGCGGCACCAATGCGGCTCTGGTCTTCAAGCACCCGGACGCCTGAGGGCCCCTGATCTACCCCATACCCGATCGTCACCCTCGGCTAGACCTGAGGGCACTGTACGTATCGATGGCTCAGCAAGTGAAGAGCCCTCGGGTCAAGCCCGAGGGTGACGGCCGGTGGGTAAGGGCGCGCGGTGGTCTGTCCGATCCCTTCAAAACCCAAACTCGCTGAACCGCCCACCCTGGCCGTCATAGGTCAGCACGCGACCGATCAGCGGCTCGCCGATGCCTGATATGAGCTTGATCGCTTCCATGGCCATCAGGCTGCCGATCACCCCGGTGAGCGGCCCGAGAATACCCGTGGCCTCGCAGCTGGGCAGGTCGGCATCATCGGCTTCCTGGGGATAGAGCGCGCCAAAGCGCGGCCCCCCGGGGGCAAAGACCGTCACTTGCCCGTCAAACATCGACACCGCCCCCGAAACCAGCGGCAGGCCACGTGCCTCGCAGGCCCCGGCGACAATGCGCCGTGTCGCCAGGTTGTCGGTGCCATCAAGCACCAGGTCATAGCCCGCGATGATCGCTGCCACATTGGCGGCCTCGATACGCTCGGCGTGAACGACGATCTGCACATGGGGGTTGAGCGCATGGGCAAAGCGTCCCGCGCTCTCGGCCTTGTTGGCGCCGATCTCGCTATGGATCACCTGCCGCTGCAGGTTGCTCAGCGACACCGCGTCATGATCGACGATTCCGAGTGTACCGACCCCGGCGCCCGCCAGATAGGCGATAGCCGGGCTGCCCAATCCGCCCGCCCCGACCACCAGCACCCGCGCCCGCTTCAACGCCTGCTGGCCGGCGCCGCCCATGCCCTTGAGCACCAGGTGGCGCGCATAGCGCCGCGTTTCCTCCGGTGAGAGCGGGTCAGAGGCCAAGCGGCACCGCGATGAAACGGCGGTCAGGCCCTTCGAAACCGCCCGGATAGACCGAGATGAGCGCCACCGCATGGCTGATCGAGCCGGCATTGAAGGGCAGCACCACGCCATGGATGCGATAGGTCACCGGGCAGCCGCGCGAACGCGGCAGCGGTCCGTCGCGATGGATCAGCCGCTCGCCGCCCGTGTCGGCGATGACCAACTGGTAGCCCATGGGATCGACCGAAAACCACTCGGCACATGGCGCCGCCGCCGTGGTCGGAAAGCTCGAGAGGCGCAGCTCGTAATCGCCGGACACTTCGCCGGGGCCATAGCCGGGCGAGCCGAACCGCAAGCTGCTGCCGTCCGCATCGGGCGCGCCATCGCCGAGCAGTGCCGCATATTCCGCCGGCCTGTCGATGCCGAAATCGGCCAGGTCCTCGGCGGCCTGCAACTGCACTTCGGCGCGGATCTGGCTGAGCGAGATGCCCTCGTCATCGGCCTGTTCGCGGATCGGCGTCCCCACCACCCAGGAGTCGGTAGAGAGATCGACGATATAGATGCTCGAATAGGCAAAGCCGGAGCCGTCCTGGATGCCGAATTCCTCGAAGGCAAAATAGCGCGCATCCTCGGAATAGCCGATGATGTCGACCAGTGCGCGGTCGCCCGCCATGGCCGGGGCTGCCAACGCCAGCACGGCCAGGAGGCTAGCGCCCAGTCGAGCCATGCCCGCCCTCGCCACGTTCGGTTTCATCAAGTGCCTCCACTTCCTCGAACACCACCCGGCTGACCGGCGCCACCACCATCTGCGCAATGCGCTCGCCCCGGCGCACCGCGAAGGGGGCAGCGCCGTGGTTGATCAGCAGCACCTTGACCTCGCCCCGATAGTCCGCATCCACCGTGCCGGGCGAATTGAGCACCGTGATGCCGTGTTTGGCCGCAAGGCCCGAACGCGGCCTTATCTGGGCTTCGTAGCCCAGCGGTATTGCAATCATAAGACCGGTCGGGATCATTGCTATCCCGCCAGGAGCGATCTCGACCACCTCATCGGCGGCCAGCGCCGCCGACAGGTCAAGTCCGGCCGCGCCCGGCGTCTGCTGGCGCGGCAGCGGCAGGCCCTTGCCATGGGCGAGCCAGACCAGCTCGATTGGTATGCTATCGACCATGAAACGGACGCCTCCGTCGCTTGTCACCAAGCTCGTGGCCATGCCGCATGCGAGGCCGTTGCGCGGCAATCTAGGGTTAAGTCATTGAATCGGCAAGGTGCCTACCAGGACGGCATGGTCGCCAGCCGATAGAGCAATGCCAGCATGGTCAGCCCGGTGACGCCGATCAGGCCCAGGATCGCCCAGCGCATCAGCCCGTCGCCCTGCGGCCGCATCTTGCCCGCGTGATAATCGGCCAGCGCCAGCTCGGCCTGCGCGGCAATCACAGGTAGCCGGCCGGCCGCCTCGGCAATGACCTTGAAATGATCCTTGATGTCCTCGATCCGCCCCAGCGGTCCCGCTTCCTTGCGCAGCCAGTCGCCGACCACGGGCTCCGCCACCGTCCAGATATCGAGATCGGGATCGAGCGCCCGCGCGACACCCTCAACCAGCACCATCGATTTCTGCAGCAGCACCAGCTCGGGGCGGGTCTGCATGGAAAAGAGGTCGGTGATGGCAAACAGCTGCCCCAGCACGCGGGCCATGGAAATGTCGGAGGCCGTGCGGCCATGCAGTGGCTCGCCGATGGAGCGGATGGCCAGGGCGAAATCATCTATCGACTGATCTTTGGGCACATAGCCGATATCGAAGTGCCGCTCGGCCACCAGCCGATAGTTGCGGGTGATGAAGCCGTAGAGGATATCGGCGAGGAACCGCCGCTCCTTGCGGTTGATGCGACCCATAATGCCGAAATCGACGGCGATCACGTCGCCGGTGCGGGGATCGGCGAACAGGTTGCCCGGATGCATGTCGGCATGGAAGAAGCCGTCGCGGATGGCGTGCTTGAGAAAGCTCTGCAGCAGCTTGGCCGCCAGCGCCTTGCGGTCGATGCCCGCGGCATCGAGCGCTGCATGCTCGCGGATGGGGATGCCATCGACCCAGCTCGTGGTGAGCACATTCTGCGCCACGTGGTCCCAGCTGACCGTGGGAATGACGAAGCCGGTATCGTCCTTGATATTCTCGGCCATCTCGGAAATGGCCGCCGCCTCGAGCCGCAGGTCGAGTTCGAGCCGGGCCGAGCGGTCCAGTGTCTCGACCACTTCGGTCGGCCGCAGCCGGCGGGTCGAGCGCACCAGGCCTTCGGCGAGGCGCGCCGCGGCATAGAAGCTCTCGATATCGGAGCGGAAGCGCGTCTCGACGCCGGGCCGCAGCACCTTGACCGCCACGGTTCGCGGCAGGCCATTGGCGGGCTTCAGCCGCGCCTTGTGCACCTGCGCGATCGAGGCGGCGGCCACGGGCGGCGAAAGCTCGGTCAGCTCGGCCGCCTTGTCGTCGAGCGCCGCCGCCAGGATGCCAGGCACCAGGGCCGCATCGAACGGCTCCATCTTGTCCTGGAGGCCCGCTAGGTCATTGGCGATGGTCGCGCCGACCACATCGGGCCGGGTTGCCAGCGTCTGGCCGAATTTGACATAGGTGGGGCCCAGCCGGTTGAGCGCCCGGTTGAGGCGCTCGACATGGCCCGTCTTGCGCACGCTGGGCCGCTCGACCAGCCGCCCCAGCCAGATGCCGAAACGCAGCGGCGCCAGCGCGGGGGGCAGTTCGCCCGGTATGGACAGCGCGCCTTCGCGCGCCAGCACGTAGCCGGCCCGGATCAGGCGGAAATAGGCCCCGATGATCATTGGCTAAATCTTCCACCCCGAAAACAGCGTGGCGATATTGCCCGAAAAGGGGGTGTGCTTGACCCGCTTGAAACCGGCGGTCGTCAGCATGGCCGAAAAGGCCTGCGGATTGGGGAACTTGCGGATCGATTCCACCAGATACTGGTAGGGCTGCGCATCGCCGGTGACCAGCTTGCCCATGGGCGGAATGACCCGATCCGAGAAGACGCGATACACCGCATCGAGGCCCGGCACGTCGACCTGGGAAAATTCCAGCACCAGGATACGCCCGCCGCGCTTGAGCACGCGATGGGCTTCATTGAGCGCCTTCTGGATGCGCGGCACGTTGCGGATGCCGAAGGCGATCGTATAGGCGTCAAAGCTGTCATCGGCGAAGGGCAACTCCTCCGCATTGGCCTCAACGAAGCTGGCCTGCGCCGGATAGCGCCAGCCCTTCGCCCGCTCGGCCCCCACCCGCAGCATGTCCGAATTGATGTCCGAGACCACCACTTCCGCATAGCCCACCGAGGCATTGATGATGCGCTCGGCGATATCGCCGGTGCCGCCGGCCATATCGAGCACCCGCCAGGGCCGCGAGCCGGCTTTGGGTGGGGCCAGGTCGTTGACCATCGCATCCTTCCAGATGCGGTGGATCCCGCCGCTCATCAGGTCGTTCATCAGGTCGTAGCGATCGGCGACGCCGTGGAACACGGCATTGACCATGCCCTGCTTGTCATCCATGGCCACGGTCTGTTCGCCGAAATGCGTGGTTTCCTGCGCGTCGGTCATGGCTATCGCCCTGTCCATTTTGATATTGCGTCGATAGGCTCTCTATCGGGGCGCACCATATTCAACCCAACCCGGCTTTGCCATGGCACAAAGTCGCACAGGTAAAGAGGCCAAAACATGCCCGAATTGCCCGAGGTCGAAACCGTCAGGCGCGGCCTCGAACCCTGGCTGGTCGGCGCCCGCATCGACAAGGTCACGCTCAACCGCAAGGACCTGCGTTTCCCCTTCCCCCAGGGCCTGCCGCAGGCCCTCGAGGGCCAGAACATCGTTTCGGTCAGCCGGCGGGCCAAATACCTGCTGATCGCCCTCTCCAATGGCAAGACCGTGCTCAGCCATCTGGGCATGACCGGCTCGTGGCGCTTTGCCGAGCACGGTATCGACAAGCCGCCACGTTACTATGAGCCCGGCACCGAACCAAAGCATGACCATATGGTCTGGGACATCGCCCACCCCGGCCATGGCCGGAGCCACCTGATCTATGCCGACCCGCGCCGCTTCGGTTTTGTCGACCTTTATGACGATGTGGCCGATAGCCCTTATCTCAAGGACCTTGGCCCCGAGCCCCTGGGCAACGACTTCAATGCCGATGAAATGGCGGACGCTTTCAAGGGCAAGAAGGCCCCCATCAAGGCGGCGCTGCTCGATCAGCGCGTGGTGGCGGGTCTGGGCAATATCTATGTCGCCGAGGCGCTGCACCGCAGCCATATCCTGCCCACCGTTCTGGCCGGCACGCTGGTGACAGCCAAGGGCAAGCCCAAGACGGCGCTCGAGGATCTGGCCCATGCGGTACGCCAGGTGCTGGTGGAAGCCATCGAGGTGGGCGGCTCCACCCTCAGGGACTTCCGTAATGCCGAAGGTGGCTCGGGCTATTTCCAGCACCGCTTTGCCGTCTATGACCGCGAAGGCCAACCCTGCCCGACGCCGCTCTGTACCGGTACCATCGAGCGCATCGTGCAGTCCGGGCGCTCGACCTTCTTCTGCCCGGTCTGCCAGAAGGCGCCGTGACACCCCGGTGCCATGACCAACTGGATCGTCACGTCAGGGCTTGACCCGAGCGCCCTATACTTGCTGCTCAATCGATTAGTGCAGAGCCCTCGGGTCAGGCCCGAGGGTGACGCGCTCTGGGGGTGGGCAGCTCGGCCGCCCCGCTGGAAAGGAGCGGCTGCGCATAGCTGCCCCACCCCCTGAATCCAGTTGACGCTCCCCCTGACTTCCCCTATAGACCGCGCAACTTGGCGGCTGTCGATTGCCGCCGATTTCATTTCATCCCGGACGACTGCTGCGCGACAAGCGCGCAACCGGCCGGTTGGACGCCAAGAGGACCGTTATGGCCAATACGCCGTCAGCCAAGAAGGCTACCCGCAAGATCGAAGCCCGCACCGCGGTCAACAAGTCGCGTCGTTCGCGCGTGCGCACCTTCATCCGCAAGGTCGAGGAAGCCATCGTGGCCGGCGATCACGCCGTTGCCATGGCCGCCCTCAAGGCTGCCGAGCCCGAAATCAACCGCGCCGCGACCAAGGGCATTGTCCATGCCAACCTGGCCGCCCGCAAGGTCAGCCGCCTCAATAACCGGGTCAAGGCGCTCAGCGTCTGATCGACCCGCGCGACGGCGCCATCAGGCGCCGGCTAGGCGATGAATTGGGCTCCCACGGGAGCCTTTTTCTTTGTATGGTAGCGGGCATGGTTTTTCCGGGATGACGACTTAATGTCACGGGTGTGACGGTCGGGCGACAAATCCCGACAGACTAGCTGGCGGCAATTTGTATGTTTGCTTTCAGGTAGTTAGCCAAAGAACGCACATTCTCCCGGTCGCCGCGAAACGGTACTCCGCGGGAAAAACGGGGCCTTGCGGAAATAAAATTTTGACCATGCCGGCGGGGCTAAGGTTCCGAATCTGCGTTGAGTCACAGACCCTTGCTTTGAGGCACTTTGGCGGGCTCCCGGAAGCAAAAATGACATCCTCGGAGTCAAGCCCTCATTTTGCAGATTCCACGGTTGCGGGCCCAAAATCGTCCCTCTAAAGTAATCTCGTCAGCCGGGAAAACGGACACCAAAAACGAGTGTCCCGGCGTGGCTGACGGGGTCATTTTCGGGGCGTTGGATTTCAGTTTTTCGGCGGCGGTAATGCCGATCATTTCGGTAGAGGTTGTGTTGGCAGCGAGTTTGGCGGCCGGTCCGATCGAGACCGTCGCGGTTCAGTAAGGCCTTCGGCGCGGCCGGGGCGAGTTCACGACAAGACTAGGACGAAAGCCGGTGGCGCGCCACCGGACAGAGCAAGTGCGTCCGCATAAGGGCGCCAAGGGCGAAGCCATGACCAAAGGACATGAGTTCTGGGCAGGGCAACAGGGCAGACAATACCATCCGAGCTTTGCGGGCCGGACGGATCGAACAGAATGGGGCACTTCACGATGATGCGACAGGTTACGGCGGGAAGGGACGATTGGAGCCAAGCCAATCCCTCTTCCACACTCCTCACGATTAAAGGCGAAAAACCTGTCATGATCAGCTCCGACACCTCCGAAGGTCAGCGCGAACTCTGGAACCGGGTGCGCGCCCGCCTCAAGGCCGGAGTCGGCGAGGATGTCTTTGCCTCCTGGTTCGCCCGCCTCGAACTCGAGGAAATCGTTGAGGACGTGGTGCATCTGTCTGCCCCCACGCGCTTTCTCTGCTCCTGGGTGCAGTCCAATTATGCCGATCGCATTCTCGAGGCCTTCCGCCTGGATGCCGAGGAGGTGGCCCGCATCCAGGTGACGCTGCGCGTCAATGGCCAGGCCCGTCCGCGCCTGACTCAGGTGGCGGCCGAGCCGGCCCCATCAGCCGAGTCCGCAGGCGCCATGGCCCCTGCCACCCCCCATCCGGTGAGCCAGCCACGCCTCGTGCGCGACAATTCCGCCGCCAAGGGCGATGCCCTGGCCGGCAGCGCCATCGATCCGCGCATGACCTTCGACAGCTTCGTGCCCGGCGATGCCAATGAGATGGCGCTGGGCGTGGCCAGGCAGATCGCCCAGGCGGTGACCAACAACACCGTGACCTTCAACCCGGTCTATATCCATTCCACGGTCGGACTGGGCAAGTCGCACCTGCTCAACGCCATTGCCCATCAGGTGCAGTCGGCCGATCCGAGCAAGAACATCGTCTACCTGACGGCCGACCACTTCATGTACCACTTCATTGCCGCCGTGCAGCGCCAGTCGGCGCTCGGCTTCAAGGACTGGCTGCGTCGCGTCGACCTGCTGCTGATCGATGACATGCAGTTCCTGCAGGGCAAGTCGGCCACCGAATTCGGTCACACCCTCGGCACCCTCCTCACTGGCGCCAAGCAGGTGGTGGTGGCCGGCGACGCGCCGCCGCGCGATCTCGAAATGCTCGACGAGCGCATTCGCTCGCGGCTTTCCGGAGGCCTGGTGGTGCCGATTTCCGGCTTCGATCTCGACCTGCGCCGCGCCATCGTGCAGCGCCGGGCCGAACAGTCGGCGACCCGCTATGGCATGCATTTTCCCACGCCGGTCATCGACTATGTCGCCCGTGCCGTGGTCAGCCATGGCCGCGACCTCGACGGCGCCGTCAACCGCCTCGTCGCCGCCAACCAGCTGACCGGTGAACTCATCACCGTGCCGCTGGCCGAAAAGACCCTGGGCGACCTGATCCGCTCGCGCGAAGCACGCCGCGTCCGCATCGAGGACATCCTCAAGATCGTCTCCCGCCACTACAAGGTGCCGCGCAACGAACTGCTCTCGGCCCGCCGCTCGCGCGACGTGGTGCGCCCGCGCCAGATCGCCATGTTCCTGGCCAAGGCGCTGACCTCGCGCTCGCTTCCCGAAATCGGTCGGCGCTTCGGCGGCCGCGATCACACCACCGTGCTCCATTCGGTGCGCAAGGTCGAACAGATGATCAAGGACGATGTCGAGCTGGCCCAGGAAATCGAACTGCTGAAGCGCATGCTGGAGGAATAGGGCCGGCGCTCTGCCCCAATTCTTCTCGCCATCGGGGAGAAGGTGGCGCGCAGCGCCGGATGAGGGGGATTCTCTCGGACTGATCAGAGGGGACGGATTCCCCCTCACCGACTCGGCTTCGCCGAGCCACCTCTCCCCGATGGGGAGAGGAATTGCGGCGGCGGCTTACTGCCCCTTCACCAGATCCCGCTCCATGAACTCGGCAAACCGCTCCTTCCACTCCGGATGCCAGCGCGACAAGGCCGGGCGGTCCTCGATGATATCGAGCGCATTCCACAATATCCGCTTGTGGTCGGTTTCGTTGGGCGTCTCGTCATCCGGGCAGAGAATGAAGAAACCATCGCGCGCGATGGCAGAGTCCATGAAATCGATGACCTGCTCGGGCAGCCAGGCGCCCTTGCGGTGCTCGGCATCGCCGGTCGTGGTCCAGCCCGGAATCAGCAGATGGGCTGTTACCTGGCTGTCCTCCCGTTCGCGCAGGTCGCGCGCCAGGTTCTGCGTATAGGCGTTCACCGCCGCCTTGGATGTATTATAGGCCGGGTTGCCGGGTGGGTTGGTCAGGCCCTGCTTGGAACCGGTATTGACGATCACCGCGGGCCCGCCCGCGGCCAGCATGCCGGGCAGGAAGGCCTGCACGCCGTTGACGATGCCCAACACATTGACCGCAAACAGGCGCTGCCAGTTTTCGACCGGATCGAGAATGCCCCCTGCGCCGCCCGCCACGAAGGCGGCGGCATTGTTCATCAGCAGCGTCGGGCTGCCCCAGCGGGACTCGACCTGACGCGCCAGCGCGGTCATGGCGGACGGATCGGCCACATCGGCCGTGCTGGTGAGGATATTGTCGTTCCCCACTATTTCCGCCAGTTCGGCGGCGGTAGCGGCGAGCTTGCCGGCATTGACGTCCACCAGGGCAATTCGCATGCCCGCCTGTGCGGCCCGGCGCGCGGCGGCCCGGCCGATCCCGCTGGCGCCCCCGGTGATCACCGCAATTCCACCGGCTGCAAAACTCTCGGCCATTATGCTCTCCTGCTGTTCAATGCTGCTGGCGCGACTCTAGTCGAACTTGCCCGCCGGCGACACAATGCGTCGGGCGCCGAAGTCGGGGATTTCCTGCCGCCGATACCGGTCTCGCCCTTGCTAATCCGTGCACAAATTGTAAATGTCCATCCCCGGCTTGCCGGGGTTTTTGCTGCCCAAGCGCAGCCGCGTAGTGCCAGGGAAGTTACCGCATGAAAGTCACGCTCGAACGCAATCATCTGCTCAAGTCGCTGAGCCATGTGCATCGCGTGGTCGAGCGGCGGAATACCTATCCCATCCTGGCCAACGTGCTGTTCAAGGCCGGCGACGACAAGGTCGAGCTGCGGGCCACCGATCTTGACATCGAAGTGACCGAATCCATTCCGGCCATGGTCTCGACCGCAGGGACCACCACGGTTCCGGCCCACACGCTCTACGAAATCGTCCGCAAGCTTTCCGACGGCGCCGAAGTGCGGCTCGAGACCGATGGCGGCGAGAACATGGTGCTCACCTCCGGCCGCTCGCGCTTCAACCTGGCCTGCCTCAGCCCCGACAGCTTTCCCGACCTGAAATCTGGCAGCTTCGGGCACGAATTCTCCATGCCTGCTTCCGCCCTGCGTGAGCTGATCGAGCGCACCCAGTTCGCCATCTCCAACGAGGAGACGCGCTACTATCTCAACGGCATCTATTTCCACACCGTCGAGGTGAGCAATGTCGGCACGGTGCTGCGCGCCGTCGCCACCGACGGCCACCGCATGGCCCGCGCCGAGATCGAGGCGCCCGCAGGCGCCAAGGGCATGCCCGGCATCATCGTGCCCAAAAAGACCGTGGGCGAAGTCCAGAAGCTGCTCGACGGCGCCGAAGGCGACGTTTCGGTGGAAGTCTCCGACACCAAGATCCGCTTCACCGTCGGCTCGGTCGTGCTGCTCAGCAAGCTCATCGAAGGCACCTTCCCCGATTATGACCGGGTGACGCCCAAGAACAACGACAAGCAGATGAATGTCGACCGCGCCAGCTTTGCCACCGCCGTCGACCGCGTCTCCACCATTGCCTCGGACCGGGGCGGCAAGGCCGTCAAGCTCCAAGCCAAGGATGGCCTGCTCGAACTCTCGGTCACCAATCCCGATCATGGCACGGCCAGCGAGGAACTGGCGGTGGATTTCGACACCGACGGCTTCGAGATCGGCTTCAACGCCCGCTACCTGCTCGACATCATCGGCCAGATCCGCTCCGATAACGCCGTCTTCATGTTCAACGACGCCGGCTCGCCCACCCTGGTCCGCGACGACGGCGAGACACGCGCGCTGTACGTCCTGATGCCGATGCGCGTCTGAGGCTGTTGCAAGCTCTGACCAAGAAAAGGCCCCCTCACCCGGCGCTACGCGCCGACCTCTCCCCCGAAGGGAGAGGTGAAGAGGGCATCGAGGCTGCCGCAGTACTACCTCTCCCTCTGGGGGAGAGGTCGCCCGAAGGGCGGGTGAGGGGGCCTTCCAAAGGCACTATGCCAGCATGACCCGCCACCTCTCCCGCCTCCGCCTCACGGCCTTCCGCAATTACACCGCGGCAGCGCTTGATCTCGATTCCCGCCACGTCGTCCTCACCGGGCCCAATGGCGCCGGCAAGACCAACCTGCTCGAGGCCATCTCGGTCCTCTCCCCCGGTCGGGGCCTGCGCGGCGCCAGCTTCGAGACCCTGCAGGCGCAGGGCTCCGATATCGGCTGGGCGGTGGCGGCGACCGTGGAAACCGATGACGGCCCCGCCGATATCGGCACCGGTGCGTCGCCCGATGGTGGCCGGCGCGTGCGCATCAACGGCGCCAATGCCCGCTCCATCGAGGCGATGAGCGACTATCTGCGCGTGCTCTGGCTCACGCCATCGATGGATGGCCTGTTTTCCGGTCCCGCCGGCGACCGGCGGCGCTTCCTCGACCGGCTGGTGACGACGCTCATCCCGTCCCATTCCGCCTCGGTGGGCGACTACGAGAAGGCCATGCGGCAGCGCAATCGCCTGCTCGAAGACCAGGGCGATCCCGCCTGGCTCAATGCCGTCGAGGCGCAACTGGCCGAGCTGGGCGCATCCATCCACCTGGCGCGGTCGGACAGCCTCGCCCATCTGCAGGCGCTGATCGAGCAGAGCCTTGATGACGGCAGTTTTCCCGCCGCCCACCTGGCGCTGACGCCGCTCTTCGAGCCGGGCGCCGAACCGGCCTCCTCGGCGGCGCTCGAAACTGCGCTGGCCGAGAGTTGGCGGGCCAGTCGCGGGGTTGATCGGGCGGCCGGGCGCACCATATCTGGACCACACCGGGTCGACCTCGAAGTGACCTATGCCCAGAAGGCCATGCCGGCCGCCCTGGGGTCGACCGGGGAGCAGAAAGCCCTGCTCATCGGCCTGATCCTGGCGCATGCGCGGCTGGTGCGGCTGCGGACCTCGATCACGCCTTTCCTGCTGCTCGATGAGATCGCTGCCCATCTCGATCCCGACCGTCGTCGGGCGCTGTTTTCCGCCCTCGACGGGCTGGGGACGCAGTGCTTCCTGACTGGCACCGACCGGGTGCTGTTCGAGGCGCTCGGCGAACGGGCGCAGACGGTGACGGTGCGCGATGGACGGCTGCATAAGGACTAGCCTTCAATCCCCCGCAAACGCCCATCAAACGGCCATTTTGCTTGGGGATATACCCCCGTTCCGCTAGAACGAAACCCTGACGAAAACTACTGATTCGGACCCCATGACCGATAGCGAAAATCCCGTTCCCAACGAATACGGCGCCGACAGCATCAAGGTGCTCAAGGGCCTCGATGCGGTGCGCAAGCGCCCCGGCATGTATATCGGGGATACGGATGACGGCTCGGGCCTGCATCACATGGTCTATGAGGTGGTCGACAATGCCATCGACGAGGCGCTGGCGGGTCACGCGGACCTGGTAACGGTGACGCTCAATGCCGATGGCTCGGTGACCGTGATCGACAATGGTCGCGGCATTCCCACCGGCATCCACACCGAAGAAGGCATCTCGGCGGCCGAGGTCATCATGACCCAGCTCCATGCCGGCGGTAAGTTCGACCAGAATAGCTACAAGGTCTCGGGCGGCCTGCATGGCGTGGGCGTTTCGGTGGTCAATGCGCTCAGCCAATGGCTCAGGCTCAAGATCCGCCGTGATGGCGAGATCCACGAGATGAGCTTCACCCATGGCAATTCCGACGCGCCGCTCAAGCAGACCGGCACCTATGTCGAGGACAAGCAGCCGGGCACCTATGATGGCCGCAGCGGCAGCGAGATCACCTTCTTCCCGTCGTCCGAGACCTTCACCATGGTGGAGTTCGACTTCAAGACGCTGGAGCACCGCCTGCGCGAGCTGGCTTTCCTCAATTCCGGCGTCCGCATCCTGCTCAACGATCTGCGCCATCCCGAGCCGGTGACCACCGAACTGTTCTACGAGGGCGGGCTGGAAGCCTTCGTGCAGTATCTCGACAAGTCCAAGACCGGCGTCATCGACCGCCCGATCACCATGATATCGGAGAAGGACGGCATCACCGTCGAAGTCGCGCTGCAGTGGAACGACAGCTACCACGAGAACGTGCTGTGCTTCACCAACAACATCCCGCAGCGCGATGGCGGCACGCACCTGGCGGGCCTGCGCGGCGCGCTGACGCGCCAGGTGGTCGGCTATGCCGAAAGCTCGGGCATCGCCAAGCGCGAAAAGGTCACCATGACCGGTGATGACACGCGCGAAGGCCTCACCTGCGTGCTCTCGGTCAAGGTACCGGACCCCAAATTTTCGAGCCAGACCAAGGACAAGCTGGTCTCCTCCGAAGTTCGCCCCGTGGTCGAGAACATCGTCAACGACAAGCTCGGCCAGTGGTTCGAGGAACATCCCAACGAGGCCAAGATCATCGTCGGCAAGGTGGCCGAGGCCGCCGCCGCCCGCGAGGCCGCCCGCAAGGCGCGCGAACTGACCCGCCGCAAGGGAGCGCTCGAAATCTCCTCGCTCCCCGGCAAGCTCGCCGATTGCCAGGAACGCGACCCCGCCAAGTCCGAAATCTTCATCGTCGAGGGTGACTCGGCCGGTGGCTCGGCCAAGCAGGGGCGCGACCGCTCCAATCAGGCCGTGCTGCCACTGCGCGGCAAGATCCTCAATGTCGAGCGTGCCCGCTTCGACCGCATGATCTCGTCCGAACAGGTCGGCACGCTGATCACCGCGCTGGGCACCGGCATCGGCCGCGAGGAGTTCAACGCCGACAAGCTCCGCTACCACAAGATCATCATCATGACCGACGCCGACGTGGACGGCGCCCATATCCGCACCTTGCTGCTGACCTTCTTCTACCGGCAGACGCCGGAGCTGATCGAGCGCGGCCACATCTACATCGCCCAGCCGCCGCTCTACAAAGCCATGCGCGGCAAGTCCGAGCAGTATCTCAAGGATGAGGATGCGCTCAACGACTACCTGATTGCCGCGGGCCTCGACGAGGCAGTGCTGACCACGCGCGACGGCAACCAGCATGGCGGGGCGGATCTGCAGGCCATCGTGCAGCAGGCGCGCAACATTGTTGCTGCCATCGACAATCTCAACACCCGCTATAATCGAAGCCTGGTCGAACAGGCCGCCATCGTGGGTGGCCTCGATCCCGAGGGTCTCAGCGATCCGGCGCGGATCGGCGAGGTGATGGGCCGCGTCGCCAATCGGCTCGATCGCATTTCCGACGAGCTCGAACAGGGCTGGTCGGGCGAGATCACCGATACCGAAGACCTTGCCTTCTCGCGCACCGTGCGCGGCGTGGCCGAACGCCACCTGCTCGACAAGGCGCTGCTGCAAAGCGCCGACGCGCGCAAGCTGCGCCAATTGGCCGAGCGGCTGGACGAAATCTATGGCGGCGTGCCCACGCTCACCCGCAAGGGCGAGACCATCCCGATTTTCGGACCGTCGAGCCTGTTCAAGGCCGTGACCGATGCCGGCCGCAAGGGTGTCACCATGCAGCGCTACAAGGGCCTGGGCGAAATGAACGCCTCCCAGCTCTGGGAAACCACGCTCGACCCCAATGCCCGCACCCTGCTCAAGGTCGAGATCGACCAGACCGACGAAGCCGACCAGATCTTCACCGCGCTGATGGGCGACCTGGTGGAGCCGCGGCGCGATTTCATCCAGGACAATGCGCTCAGCGTGAGCAACCTGGACGTCTGATTGGCCTATGCAGGCGAGGCGCCGGTCCGGCGGCGCCTTTCACTGGCCACGATAGCCAGCAATACGCCGCCCAGAATGGCAGCGCTGCAGAGCAGCAAGCGCGTTGTCAGCGTCTCCTGCAGGAAGAGAACGCCGCCGAGCGCTGCCAGGGCAGGAACGCTCAGCTGCACGATGGCCGCCTGCTTGCGCTGCAGCCCAGGCAGGGCGGAATACCAAACCGCATAGCCAAGTCCCGAGGCCACGGCGCCCGACAATATGGCCCATGCCAGACCCTGCCAGTCGCCCAGTGGCTGGAGCAGGCCAAGGCCGATCAGCAGCAGGGCCAGAGGCACGCTGCGCAGGAAGTTCGCGGCTGTATCGAGCAGGGGACTGCTGGACCCCCGGCCGACAAGCGAATAGACGGCCCAGCTGATGCCGGCGACCACCATCAGCCCCGCCGCCAGCGGCTCGGGCGACGTGAGGCCGGGCCACACGAGAAAGCCGAAGGCGAGAAGCGCCAGGCCGATACCCAGCCATTCCAGCGGCCCCGGCATCTCACCCTTGATCATGCTCCAGCCCAGCATGGTGAATTGCACGCTGGAAAACAGGATGAGCGCCCCGGTCCCGGCGCCGAGGGCGACATAGGCGAAAGAAAAGGCCAGTGCATAGGCGCATAGCCCGCCAGCGCCCGCCCAGCTTCCGGCACCCAGCACCGCGCGCAATCCCTGCGGGCGGAGCGAGACAAGGCCCATCAAGACCAGCGCTCCCGAGATCAGGCGCACACCGGTATAGAGACCCGCATCGGTCGTCCCCGACCCCAGCGCCAGGCGGGCCAGTACGGAATTGGCCGCGAACGCCGTTATGGCAACCAAGGTCAGCCCGACAAGTCGAAACACTGTTCAGCCCGGTTTGCGATGGACCTCCAGCCTACGCTCGCGCTGCACCTTTGTCACCGATTCCACGCCGCCTGCATGGCATCGTTCACCCGCCTGAACGATGCGTTCCGCATAACGGGCTTGGTTGCGTGGCGGCGGCGGCATAGCTAAGTCTTGAACAGCGTGGCGCGTTGCCACCAACCACATCAGGCGCGTCACATGAAAAAGATCGGTTTCCTCTCTTTCGGCCACTGGTCGCCCTCGCCGCAATCGGGCACCCGCTCGGCCGGCGATGCGCTGCTGCAGTCCATCGACCTGGCCGTGGCCGCCGAGGAACTGGGGGCCGATGGCGCTTATTTCCGCGTGCATCACTTTGCCCGCCAGTTGGCCTCGCCCTTTCCGCTGCTGGCCGCCGCCGGGGCCAAGACCAGCAGGATCGAACTCGGCACGGCCGTAATCGACATGCGTTACGAGAACCCGCTCTACATGGCTGAGGATTCGGGGGCTGCCGACCTTATTTCCGGAGGCCGCCTCCAGCTGGGCATCAGTCGTGGTTCGCCCGAGCAGGTGATCGACGGCTGGCGCTATTTCGGCCATGTGCCCGCCGAAGGCCAGACCGATGCCGACATGGCGCGCACCAATGCCGAAATCTATCTCGAAGCGCTCAAGGGCCAGGGCTTTGCCCAGCCCAATCCGCGCCCGATGTTCCCCAATCCTCCGGGTCTCTTGCGGCTCGAGCCGCATTCCGAAGGCCTGCGCGACCGCATCTGGTGGGGTGCCGCGACCGACGCCACCGCCGTTTGGGCCGCCAAGCTCGGCATGAACCTCCAAAGCTCGACGCTGAAATTCGACGAGAGCGGCAAGCCCTTCCACATCCAGCAGGCCGAACAGATCCGCGCCTTTAGGGCGGCTTGGAAGGAAGCCGGGCATGCGAGGCAACCTCGCGTCTCGGTCAGCCGCTCGATCTTTGCCATCGTCAACGACATGGACCGCGCCTATTTCGGCACCGGCCGGCCCGAGGAAGACCAGTTCGGCTATATCGAGCCGGAAAAGCGCGCTGTCTTCGGCCGTGGCTATACCGGCGAGCCGGATGTGCTGATCCGTGACCTGGCCAAGGACGAGGCAATCGCCGAAGCCGACACCCTGCTGCTGACCGTGCCCAACCAGCTCGGCGTGGCCTACAATGCCCATGTCATCGAGAGCATCCTGAAGCTGGTCGCACCGGCACTCGGCTGGCGGTAATTACCTCTCCCCTCAGGGGCGAGGGAGCCGTCGTCCGGCGGACTATTCCGGCAACCGAAACCCGGATCCCTCACACCCGCTGGCCTGCCAATAGGCGTCCACCGGCGTAAATGTCCCTGTCGCCGCCTGCTCGACCCTGGCGGCAAAGGCCATGGCCTGGCATTCGTCGGGGCCGGCGACGACATGGACCATTTCGTGCAGTACCGTCAGCTCGCGCAGCCCGTCGGCGCCATCAGAAAAGAACTGCGGGCAGAACACCAGGCGCACCACGCCATTCTCCGGCGGGATGCGGACGAAGGCGGCAAAGCGGCTGCAGGAGCCATCCGAGGTATCGCGGATATCCGGATCGAGCGTCACCCTGCCGCCCCAATGGCCGGATTGGAACTGCTGCAGCGTCAGCGCATCGCGATAGGCCGCGACATGGACCCCCATTTCGGTTTCGACCAGCGCCGGGCGCGCGGCCTCGAATGTGGCGATGGCGGCGTCGAACGCCTCGTTCAATATCGCGCGGTCATCCGCCATGGCCGGGCCGGTGAGCAGGGCGATCAGGAGCGCGGCGAGGCGGAAGGACATGGCGAACTTTCACTGGCGGAGGGGCGCACATAGCGCCTCCGTCGTCCCCGGACAAGGCTGTGACGCCTCCGCAACACCGCCGCAAAACCCGCCAAACGCCTCATAAACCGGCCACAATTGCCCCTGAGAAGCATAGCTGTGATCGGGTGGGCAGCGCCTCGGCAGGGATGCCGCGCCCATCGGCCGGTCGGTATCAGCCTTAACCGCTTGCTAACCTCTTGTTTCCCAGCGGGAGCAAACAGGCTAGAAGCGCGCAAAAGGCACCAGATTTCAGGGTCTGCTTGATGGATTTTCGCATTTCCGCCGATGACCGCGTTGGCAGCCAGCCGGGCAAGGGCAGCAAACCCAAGGCAGAGGCGCGCGGCAAGGGCCAGCGCGTGGAGCCCACTCTGGGCCAGTCCATGCCGTTCTCGGTGGCCGATGAACGTGTCGGCAGCGGCGGATCGGGCGGCGGCAAGCCACCCAAGGCGCCGCGTCGCGGCAAGGCCCAACCGGCCCGCAAGAAGCGCTCGCGCCGCGGCGGCTTCCTGATGGGCCTGCTCTGGTGGGGCTTCGTCGCCTGCCTGTGGGGCGGCATCGCCGTCATCGGCGTCATCGTCTATTACGGCGCGCAACTGCCCTCGTCCAATACCTGGGCCATTCCCGATCGCCCGCCCAACATCCGCATCCTGGCGGCCGATGGCAGCCTGATTTCCAATCGCGGCGCCACTGGCGGCGAGGCCATCACCTATCGCGAATTGCCCTACTACGTCCCGGCGGCCATCATCGCTTCCGAAGACCGCCGCTTCATGCAGCATTTCGGCGTCGATCCGCTGGGCCTGATCTCGGTGGCGATTGAATCGGTGCAGGCCGGCGACGTCACCCGCGGCGCCTCCACCATCACCCAGCAGGTGGCCAAGAACCTCTTCCTCACCCCCGACCAGACCCTGGGCCGCAAGGTGCAGGAAGCCATTCTCGCGGTCTGGCTGGAGCAGAACTACACCAAGGAAGAAATCCTCGAACTCTATATGAACCGCGTCTATTTCGGCGCCGGGGCAACGGGTATCGAGGCGGCTGCGCAGACCTATTTCGGCATTTCTGCGCGCAATCTGTCGCTGGGCCAGGCGGCCATGCTGGCCGGCATCCTGCCCGCGCCATCGGCCTATAATCCCAAGTCCAACCCGGAACGTGCCATCGAGCGTCAGCGCCTGTCGCTCAACGCCATGGCGCGCGATGGCTTCATCACGCCTGAAGAGGCCGCTGCGGCCCAGATCGACCCCAGCCAGTCCGTGCGCACTCGTGTCGCGGGCTCCGAAGACTACGTGGCCGATTGGGTGGAAAGCCTGATGACCGCCTATATCGGCGAGATCAAGGATGACGTGGTGGTACAGACCACCATCGATTTCAAGATGCAGAAGGATGCCGAGTTCATCGTCAAGGAACTCGTCGCCTCCGAAGGCCCCAAGCGCGGCTTCAGCCAGGGCGCGCTGGTGGCCATGGATGTCGACGGCACCGTGCGTGCCATGGTGGGCGGCGTCGACTACCAGGCCAGCCAGTATAACCGCGCCGTCACGGCCAAGCGCCAGCCTGGCTCGACCTTCAAGCCCTTCGTCTATATGGCCGCCATGGAAAAGGGCTATACGCCCGACACTTTGGCCGAAGACGCCCAGTTCGAATATAATGGCTGGAGCCCGCGCAATGCCTCCGGCAAATATGCCGGCACGGTGACGCTACGTCAGGGCCTTGCCTATTCGCTCAATACCATTGCGGCCCGTCTGGCCATCGACGTCACCCCGCAGGCGGTGATCGACGTGGCGACCCGCATGGGCATTTCCTCGCCGCTGACCGCCGTGCCCTCCATCGCGCTGGGCACCCAGGAAGTGAACCTGCTCGAGCTCACCAGCGCCTATGCGCCCTTCGCCAATGGCGGCATGGGCGTGATCCCCAACGTGATCACCTCCATCTCGTCCAAATCCGGCGAGGTGCTCTATCAGGCCTCCGATGCCGGCCCGGGTCGCGTCATCGCGCCCAATATCCTGGCCGAGATGAACGACATGCTCAAAACCGCCGTGGAGGTGGGGACGGGCAAGGGCGCCAATCTGGGTGGCTGGCAGTTTGCCGGCAAGACCGGCACCTCCCAGAGCGCGCGTGACGCGCTATTCGTCGGCTATACCGCGGCCATGGTCACCGGCGTATGGCTGGGCAATGACGATGATACCAAGACCACCCTGTCGGGCGGCAATGTGCCGGCCGCCATCTGGTCCGAATTCATGACCAAGGCCCATGCCGGCAAGCAGGTCGCCCAGATTCCCGGCGGCAGCTATGACGGCCAGTTGGTGGCCCAGCCCGTGATCGATCCAGCCACCGGCCAGGTGGCCATCGATCCGGCGACCGGCCAGCCGATGACGCAATATGTCGATGCCGGCACCGGCGCGCCGGTGCAGACCACGGTCGATCCGGCCACCGGCCAGTTGATGCAGCTTGATCCGGCGACCGGCCAGTATGTGCCGGCCACGGCGGCGCAGGCGGCTCCCCAGCAGCCCATCCAGACCGGCCAGATGATCGACCCCGCCACCGGCGCCGTGGTCGGCGCCCAGATCGACCCGGCCACGGGCATGCCCATCAACAATACCGGCGCCATGCTGGTGGATGCCAATGGCGTCCAGATCGATCCCGCGACCGGCATGCCGGTCGGCCAGGTCGTCCAGCCGCAGGCGATCGATCCGGTCACCGGCTTCCCACTGCAGCCGCAGAGCAATGGCGTCGGCCAGGCGCCGATCGACCCCGCGACTGGCCAGCCCATGATCCTGGTGGTCGATCCGGCCACCGGCCAGCAGGTCTGGGTGCCCAGCGCCCCGGCCCAGATGCAGCCGCCGGCCGCTATCGGCCAGCCGGTGCCCATCGAAAACGAGCGCAGCCAGCGCACGCTGATGGACCTGATCTTCGGCGACCAGCAGAACTAGCGCCGGCACCGTCTCCCGACAAAAAAAGGCCGCCCACCGGGCGGCCTTTCCGTTTCAGATCACGAGGATCGGGCTGCCGCTGGGCACCCGCTCATAAAGGTCCATCACATCCTGGAACAGCAGCCGCACGCAGCCGCTCGATACGGCCTTGCCGATGGTGGCGACATCCATCGTGCCATGCACGCGATAGAGCGTGTCGCGGTTGCCCTGGTGGATATAGAGGGCGCGGGCGCCCAGCGCATTGAGCAGGCCCGGCGGCTGGCCATTGCGGTAGATTTCCAGCTCCGGCTGCCGGTCGACCATCTCCCTGGGCGGGGTCCAGACCGGCCATTTGCGCTTATAGGCGATATGGCCCTCGCCGCTCCATTCAAAGCCCGCCCGGCCCAGCCCGACGCCATAGTGCATGGCTCGCCCGTTCGGCATGGTCCAGTAGAGGAAGAAGCTGGTCGTATCGACCACCACGCTTCCCGCCGCCTGACCGGTCGGATTGTCGATCTCCTGCCGCCAGTAGAGCGGGTCGATCATCGCAATGTCCGCCGCGGGCACGGGATAGTCCTCCTCGGGCCGGGCGGCATACATGGCCAGCACATCGGGCGGCACGGCGTGGCGTACCGGCCCGGCCGGGACGACGGGCGGCGGGCTGGCCGTGGTGGCGCAGCCGGCCAGGGCAAGGGCGCCCAGGCTTGATAGACCTGCCAGCACCGCACGGCGCGGCAGGGACGCAGAAACAATAGACGACATGAAACATCCTTGGCCCCGCAAGGGGGCTGTAAGAGAGAAAGGATCGGGAGAGGTGTGTCGTCAGGCCTGTCTGGGTGGCCGCAGCGGTCCGGCCCCGGACCAGTCCGGCACCGCTTCATCGGCGCCCGGCGGAACGCCGGCAGTAGGTGCGCCCGCTGGCAGCTGCATCACCGCGACCGGTATCGCCTGGTGCGGGCCGCAGGGCATCATGATGCCCGAGCCCAGGTCGATCTGGCCGCGCTGGACTGCCACCACCACCGGAATGGACTGGTTGTCGGCGTCGACATGGTTGAGCACCACGATGGGCGTGCTGACATAGCGATGGGCATGCGCCGTCGTTGCCCCGGCGAGGGAAGCAAAGGCAAAGATCAGCACGATGAGAGTCGCCAGACGCTGCATGGGCCGGTTCTAGGCCGGCAGTGGAGGGCGAGGCGAGAGCCTCACGCAGCTGTGAGGCTAGGCGCCATGCGCCATCAACTGCCGGCCATGTGCCTTGAGCCAGGCGTGGCCCTTTTCCATGTCGGGCAGGGTGCGTTTCACCGTCGCCCAGAAGGCCGCCGAGTGGTTCATTTCCACCAGATGCGCCACTTCATGGGCAGCGACATAATCGAGCACGAAGGGCGGCGCCAGGATGAGCCGCCAGTTGTAGTTGATATTGCCCGATGACGAGCATGAGCCCCAGCGGCTGGCCTGGCTGCGCATCTTGACCGATTTCACCGTCACGCCCAACCGCGCCGCATGGATGGCGGTGCGTGCCGAAAGGTCCGCCTGCGCCTCCTCCTTGAGCCAGTCGGTCAATCGCCGCGCCTGATGCGCCGCATCGCCCGGCACCAGCAGCACCGGCTGGCCATCATCGTCCGCCACCTCGACCCGGCCGCGCAACTTGCCCGTGCCGATGATGCGGTGGTCGACGCCGCGCAGTGGCACCGTGCCGCCATCGCCGAAACGGCCCGCCTGCGGTGCCCGGTGGAGGCGCGCGGCCAGCCAGTTGCGGTGGCGAGCTAGAAAGGCCTCGGCCTCGCTCCATTTGCCATGCGGCGGCAGCGTCAGCACCGGCCCGCCGCTATGGGGCAGCGACAGCCGATAGCTGCGCGCCCGCGCATTGACCCGCACGGTGACCGTCACCGGCCCGCCATCGATCTCGATGACGGTGCTGGCTGGAATTTTCGGCTTGGCGCGGAAGAACAGGTTCATCTGGGCTCGGGGGGAATCGCCCTGTTATTGTAGCCGGAAATTGCGACGATGACTCCCCCGACCACAGGACGGCACCTCCCTGGTGGGGTGGGGCCCGCCGTTGTCGGTCCAGGAACTCCCAGCAAAAATGGCGCCCCTTGCGGGGCGCCAGTTCAGTCGTTGGGAAACGACCGGCTTCAGGGAGGGAGGCAGGCGGAAGTAGGGCTGGGCTTAGCCGTTATTGCCCCAGCCATTGTTGTTCTGGTCGCCATTGTCTTTGCTGGGCTCGGTATAGCCCTGGCGCGAACCGCGGCGCTCATTCATGAAGCGATCGAACTCTTCCCGATCCTTGGCCTTGTTGAGGTTGGCCATATATTCGTGGAAGGCGTCGATCTCGGCGTCGAGGCGAGCACGTTCTTCCTCGAGGCGCTTGAGCTGTTCCGCCCGGTATTCGTCAAAGGCTGCATTGCCGCTCGAATTCATGCCGTAGCTCCTGTTGCTGTTGTGCCAGCCGCGATGTGCATGCTTGTTCGAGCTGCACCAGGCTTTGCCCTTGTTCCAGTAGGCCTGGGCCTTTTCGGGCGAGCCGCCGAACTTTTCACCCCACAGGATGTAGCCCAGGACGGCGAGGCCGAGCGGCCAGAAGACGATAAAGCCCAAAACCATGAGGGCGATGGTCAGCGGGGACCATTGAGGTTTGATGATTGCTGTGGTCATTTCGGTTTCATTCTCCCAGTCACGATGACCCTTAGGTGGCCCGCGCTGGGGTGGGATCAATGCTGTGCCTGTCGATATTTGGCCTTGAAATGAAGTTTTTGCCTCACTATGGGGCGACCGACTTATGCCCCGGAAGGGCCCAAAAATGACCATGACCCAGGCCGACGGCCTGCCATTGCCCTCCACCTGGCGGCCGCTGCGCCTGCAAACCCTGGTGCTGCTGCGCTGGCTCGCCGTTGGCGGACAGGCCATAGGCGTGCTTTTTGTTGCCTTCGGCCTCGGCTTTCCGCTGCCGCTGCTCGAATGCTTCGCGCTGATCGGCCTGTCGGCCGGCCTCAATCTCTGGCTGGTGCTGAAGCTCGGCGCCGCCTATCGGCCGACCTCGCTGTCGGCGGCGAGCCAGATCGCCTTCGACCTGCTGCAGCTGGGCGGGCTGCTGGCGCTGACCGGTGGCCTCCAGAACCCCTTCTCGCTGTTGCTGCTGGCGCCGGTCTCTGTCTCGGCCACCACGCTGCCGCAGCGGGCATCGTTTCTCATCGCCCTGTTGGCCGCCCTGATCGCCTCGGCCCTTTCGGTCTGGCACCTGCCGCTACCCTGGGCGCCGGGCGAGACCATCGTCTTCAACCGCATCTATGTCATCGGCATCTGGGTCTCGATCATCTGCGGCGTGGTCTTCATCTCCGCCTATACCAATCGCGTGGCCCATGACGCCCGCCAGATCGCCGACGCGCTGGCGGCGACCGAACTGGCCCTCTCGCGCAAGGAGCAGCTTTCGGCCCTCGATGGCCTCGCCGCCGCCGCCGCCCACGAGCTGGGCACCCCGCTCTCCACCATTGCCCTGGCGGCCAAGGAAATGCGCGCCGAAGCCGAGCCGGGCAGCGACCTGGCCGACGATGTCGAGCTCATCATCGAGCAGGCGGCCCGCTGCCGCGCCATCCTCGCCAAGCTGCGCAACCTCGGCAGCGAAGGCGGCGATCCCTTTGCCGCCGTACCGCTGACCGACCTGTTGGCCGAAGTCGCCCGCCCACATGAGGGCCGTGGCAAGGCGATCCTGTTCTATTACGAACGGGCGGCCGGTCCGGCCCCGGTGTTCCAGCGCAGCGTCGGCCTGCTCTACGGCCTGGGCAACCTGATCGAAAACGCCACCGATTTCGCCCGCAGCTCGGTGCGGATAGAGGCGGCCTGGGATCTTGAAGCCGTCTCGGTCTCGATCACCGATGACGGCCCCGGCTTCGCGCCCGAGCTGATTGCCCGGCTGGGCGAACCCTATCTCACCAGCCGCCCCCGCGATCCGCACGGGCCCGATGCCAGCAAGCCCGGCGGCCTGGGCCTGGGCGTCTTCATCGCCAAGACCCTGCTCGAGCGCACCGGCGCCCGCCTGGCCTTCGAGAATATCGCCGCCGACGGCCACGCTCGGGTGCGCATCGTCTGGCCACGGAGTTCGGTGGAGGCGGAGGGCTAGAGCCATCAGTCTGCCTTCCCTCCCCCATGAGGGGAGGAATCGAGGGTGGGGGTCCGGCAAGTGATCCACTGAATCACCCCTCCCCAACTCTCCCCTCAAGGGGGAGGGGCGCCGGCCGCAGTATTTGGGGGGACGTTCCGAGTTCCCCGTACATTTTGACCTTTCCCGCTCAAAGCCTTATGTGAAACCCCATGAGCACGATCGAAGACCTCCTGGCCACCGACCCCAGCCTGCTGCTTGTCGATGACGACGCGGCCTTCCTCCAGCGCCTCGAGCGCGCCATGGCGCGCCGCGGCTTCGATGTCCGCATTGCCGGCTCGGTCGCCGAAGGGCTTGCCGCCGTGGCGGAACGCCCGCCCGCCTATGCGGTGGTCGACCTGCGCCTTGAGGACGGCAACGGCCTCGAAGTGGTCTCGGCCCTCCACACCAGGCGCCCCGATGCTCGCGCCGTGGTGCTGACCGGCTATGGCAATATCGCCACCGCCGTCACCGCCGTGAAGCTGGGCGCCATCGACTATCTCAGCAAGCCCGCCGATGCCGACGACGTCATCAACGCCCTGCTCGCCACCGGCGAGGACAAGCCCGAGCCGCCGGAAAACCCGATGTCGGCCGACCGCGTCCGCTGGGAACATATCCAGCGCGTCTATGAACTGTGCGACCGCAATGTCTCCGAGACCGCGCGCCGCCTCAACATGCACCGCCGCACCCTGCAGCGCATCCTGGCCAAGCGCGCCCCGCGGTAGGCCGGGTGCGGCCAACCCGCGGTGTCATTCCGGCGAAGGCCGGAATCCATATCCGTGGTTACCCGCCACATCCAGCCAATCGTCGCTCGCCGCATGGATTCCGGCCTTCGCCGGGATGACATCGCGCGTCGGTTAGGGCGCGGGGTCATATCCCCTCTTTCGCCGCAATGCCAAAGCGTTACTCTGGCTCAACAACAAAACCAGAGGAACCAGCCCATGACCGTCACCCTTCACTTCCACGGCGCGGCGGGCACGGTTACCGGCTCCTGCTATCGCATCGTGCACCCGCAGGGTCAGTTCCTCGTCGATTGCGGCCTGTTCCAGGGCAATCGCAGCGTCCGCGAGCTCAATCTCAAGCCCACCCCCTTCGACCCCAAGGGCATCGACTTCCTGCTGCTCACCCATGCCCATATCGACCATGCGGGCCTGTTGCCAAAACTCTATCGCGAGCACTGGCGCGGGCCCATGTGGATGACCGAGCCGACCTCGGGCCTGCTCGAATATCTGCTGCCCGACAGCGCCGGCATTCAGGAATCGGAAGCCGAGCGGGCCACCAAGAAGCAGGCGCGGCGCGGCGACGAGCCCGCCAAGCCGCTCTACACCATGGAGGATGCCGAGGAGGCGCTGGCCCATCGCAACACCTGCGCCTATGGCGAATGGATCGAGCCCGGCCCCGGCGTGCGCGCCCGCTACTGGAATGCGGGCCACATCATCGGCTCGGCCTCGATCGAGGTCGAGGTGAAGGATGGCGACAAGACCATGCGCCTCTTGTTCTCGGGCGATATCGGGCCCGATGAAAAGGTCTTTTACAACGAGCCCGAAGGCCCCGCCGGCTTCGACTACATTCTCTGCGAGAGCACCTATGGCGGGCGCGAGCGCGAGGATTATACGCTGGCCCAGCGCCGCGCCGCGCTCAAGCAGGAGATCAACACTGCCCTGGGGCGTGGTGGCAATCTGGTCATCCCCGCCTTTGCCGTCGAGCGCAGCCAGGAGTTGCTGCATGACATCGGCGTCCTCATCAAATCAGGCGAGATCGATCCGCGCCTGGTCTTCCTCGACTCGCCCCTCGCCAGCAAGGTCACCGGCGTCTATCGCAAATATGCGAAAATGTTCGACGACGTCGAACTGGGCGCCGATGAGCTGTTCAACGATCCCCGCTTCCGCATCGTCGAGGGCGTCGAGGAATCCAAGGCCATCAATTCCATCCGCGGCGGCGCCATCATCATCAGTGCGTCCGGCATGGCCGATGCCGGGCGCATCAAGCACCACCTTCGCAACAACCTCATTCGCGGCAATGCCACCGTGCTCTTCGTCGGCTACCAGGCGCCGGGCACCTTGGGGCACGTCATTCTCAGCGGCGCCAGGGAAGCGCGCATCCACGGCACGCTGGTGCCCATCCGCGCCCAGATTCGCTCCTTGGGCAATTACTCGGCCCATGCCGATCATTCCGAGCTGATGACCTGGATCAAGGAGCGCCTGCCCGCCCATGGCGCCATCTTCCTGACCCATGGCGAAGACGAGGAGCGGGCGGCCTTGCGCGCCGCCATCATCACCCTGGGCGTTGGCGGCGATCAGGTGATCCTGCCGCTGCTGGACGACTATTTCGAACTCACTGCGGCCGGAATCACCGCCAAGGTGCAGGCGGCAGTCCCGCGCATCGATCCGCTGCAGGTGCATTCGGACTGGCACAATGCCTATTCGGATTTCTCCATCCGGCTCAGCCAGCGCCTTCAGGCCGGATCCGAGGCGGAAAAGCTGGCCATCATGCGGGCCCTGCAGAAGGAGCTCGACATCCTGGGCGCCACGCCCACGCCTCCGCCCATCGCGACGCCCATCACCCCGGTCGAGAGCCAGAGCTTCGACGAGTAGGGCGTCAGGAGGGGGTAGCCTTCGGCGCCAGTTTTCCCGCCATGGCCCAGGTCAGCGCCAGCAGCGGCAGCAGCATCGCGAAGGCCATGCGGATGCCGAAACCCTGCGCCATGGCGCCGATCAGCACCGGCGCACCCAGATTGACCAATTGGAAGATCAGCGTCGTCGCGGCCACGTTCTGGCTGGCCGGCCGATCGCCCAGCCGCGCCGCGGCCGACAGCATCAGCGGATAGAGCACGCAGATGCCGATACCCACCAGCCCGAAACCCGCCAGCGCTGTCCAGGCATTGGGCGACGCCACCAGCAGCACCATGCCGGCAATGGCAATGGCTGCCAGCACGCGGGCAACCCGCACCGGCCCATGGCGATCGATGAAGCGATCGGCCAAGAGCCGCCCCAGCGCCATGGTGGCGAGCAGGGCCGGCAGCGCCAGCGACTCGACCCAGGCGGCGACCTCGAAACTGTCGCGCAGGTAGATGATGGACCAGGCGCGCGCCGCGCCTTCGGTGAGCCCCGCGCCCAGGCCGAAGGCAACCAGGCCCATGGTTGCCAATGTCGGCCAGGCGAGGCGCCGCCTGTTGTCGCCGGCATGGGCGCGCGGCGGCGTTATTGGCATGGGCAGCACCACCAGCAGCATCATTCCGATGACGACGGGCGCCAGCAGCCACAGATGCACCGCCGCGGCGACATCGAGTCCGCGCAGGGCCGCGCCCAGCAGCGACGTCAGCAGGAACCCGACGCTCCACACACCGTGGCATGTATTCATGATGCGCGCGCCCGAGGCGGCCTCGATGCGGTCGGCCTCCACATTGATGGCAATATTGGTGAGCGAGAAACTGACGCCGTTGAAGGCCAGCAGCACGAACATTGCCACCGGGTTGAGCATGACCGTCACCAGCGCCGCGCTCACCGCGGCCAGCGGCAGCAGAGCGAGAATGACCAGCCGAGGACCGAAGCGCTCGATGATCCGGCTCGAAAACAGGAACATCGACAGCGCCCCGAGCGGCTGGCCCATCAGCACCAGCCCGAGCTGGGCCTCGCTCAGCCCGATCTGGAGTTGCACGTCGGGGATGCGCGTGTGGATGGCGCCGACGGTCAGCGCATGCACGAAGAACAGCGCCACGATGCGCCAGCGGACAATGGGCATGGAACTCACTTGGGACCGGGGTCCATCAGGATGTGGATACGGTCGGCGCCGAGCCGCGCCAGCTTGAGCATCAGCGTCTTGCGCCGGGCCGGCGCCAGCGGCGTATCCGGACTGTCGCGCAAAATGGCGCCGTCATGGCCGTCGGCAACGATCAGTCCCTCGCTTTCGGGGAAGATTTCCGCCTCCAGCTCCGGCGGCTTGGCAAAGAAGAACTTGTCGGAAAATTCCCGGTATTCCGGCCATTTGCGGTCGACCTGGAAGTCGATCAGGCTCGACTTGATCTCGATGATCCAGATCTCCCCCTTGGGCCCCACCGCCAGCACATCCGCCCGTCTGCCATTGGCCAGCGGCACTTCGGCATAGCAGGCCATGTCATGCCGCTCCCGCAGCATGCGCATCACCCCGCGCTGTACCCTGAGGGCGGTGGCCGATTGGCGCAGGTCAACGATGGGGGGCAGGTCCTCCATGGCTCAGCCGTGCGGCGTCGCCGGTTCCGGCGGCAGGCCCGCCGGCATGTCGAGCTTGCGCGTACCCAGCGCCCGGCTGGCGACAAGCCCGACCAGGATCACCGGCAGCACGATGAGATACGAATTGCGAATGCCCAGATACTCGGCCACGAAGCCGAGCAAGGGCGGGGCAAGGAAGAACACGATGAACGTCACCTGTCCCAGCGCCGCGACATTGACCGCACTCGGCCGGTCGGTGCGCTGTGCCGCCGCCGATACCGCCAGCGGATAGACCGCCGAGCAGCCGATACCGAGCAGCGCAAAGCCGAGCAGCGCCACCCACGGCACCGGCGCAAGGCCGACCGCCAGGGCACCGATTGCCGCCAGCGTCAGCAGGCTGATGGCTGTGTGCCGTGGCCCGAAGCGTTCGACGATGGGGTCGGCAAACAGGCGCGTTGCCGCCATGAAGCCCGAGAACAGCGTCAGGCCCAGCCCGCCGATGAACGGCTCCACCGCAAACACGTCGCGCATGTAGATCGCCGACCAGTCGATGCCGGCGCCCTCGACCAGGAAGGCGGCAATGCCGATCAGGCAAAGCGGCAGCAGGCCCCAGTTGGGGAAGGCGATGCGCGGCGTGTCGCCGGTATGCATGTTGGGGCGGTGCGGGGCATTGACCATGCCGCTCATCATCCAGATGCCGATGACGAATACCGCGCCCACGGCAATGGCCAGATGGAGCTGCATCGACATGCCAGCCTGCCGGAGCGAGGCGCCGAGCAGGGCGGTGATGAAGAAACCCAGGCTCCAATTGCCATGGGCGCGGTTCATGTAGCTGCGGCCATATTGGGCCTCCAGCCGGTCGGTCTCGACATTGAGATTGATCTCGAGCGCGCCGGCCAGCAGGCCGGCAAAGAACAGCGCCACAAACACCGCCACGGCGGAGGGCAGCCAGGGGATGAGGGCGTAGATCGTCGCCGTCCCCAGCACCGTGACGAAGGCGGTGAAGCGCGAGCCCATGCGGTCGATCAGCGGCGCCGAGAAGGTCAGCGAGATCAGCGAGCCGATCGACATGCCGATGATGGTGAGGCCGAGCTGGCTCTCGCTGACATCGAGATGGGTCTGCAGGTCAGGCATGCGCGACAGCAGCGCGCCCAATGCGAAGGCGAACAGGAAGAAGCACGCATAGATGCGGTATTGCGGGGCGATTTTCATTCGGCAGGCACCGGTTGCGCCTGCCGGCGCGTGCCAACGGCATCGGCCATCAGCAGGCCCAGGATCACCAGCGGAATGCCCACGCCAAAGGCCCAGCGAATGCCGAAATGCTCGGCAATATAACCCAGCATTGGCGGTCCCAGCAGGAAGGACACGAACGAGATCTGCGCCAGCGCTGCGACATTGACGGCAGCGGGACGGTCGGTGCGCTGCGCCGCCGCCGACATGGCCAGCGGAAACAGCGCGCTGGTGCCCACGCCGATCAGGGCAAAGCCGACATAGGCCAGCCACCACACCGGCGTGAAGAACACCAGCAGCGCACCCAGGCCCGAAATGGCCAGCAGGCCGCGCGCCACCACCGCCGGGCTCCAGCGCTCGACGAAGGCATCGGCGAAGAACCGTGTCACCGCCTGCGCACCAGCGCCCAGGGCGACGGCGAAGCCGGCCCAGAACGGGGCGGCGTCGAACTCGTCGCGCATATAGATGGCCGACCAATCGATGCCGGCGCCTTCAAGGATCATGGCGGAAAGGCAGACGCCCACCAGTATCAGGATCGCCCCGGTGGGGCGGGCAAAGCGCGGGGCGGCATCGGTGCTGCCGCCGCTGCGGTGCTCGGCCGGCTCGTAGCGGCCCAGCAGAACCAGCGCGATGACGGCGACGATGGGCACCATGATGGCCAGGTGCCATTGCGGCGACAGCCCGGTCTGGGCCACCAGGGACCCCACCATGCCGGCCGAGAAGAAGCCGAAGCTCCAGAAGGCATGGGCGCGGTTCATGATCCGGCGGCCGATGGCATGCTCGACCCGGTCGGCCTCGAGATTGATGATGATTTCGATGCAGCCAATGGTCAGCCCCACCGGCACCAGCAGCAGGAAGAACATCACCGGCCCCTGGGCCCATGCCGAAATGGCGTAGAATACCGACAGCAGCGGGATCGCCGTCAGCAGCGTCCGGCGATAGCCGATGCGCTCGATGATCGGGCCGGCAAAGGTCAGCGAGATCAGCGTGCCGAAGGCGGCGCCGATCAGCGCCAGCCCCAGGGCGCCCTCGCCCACGCCCATGGCCTGCTGGATGGCGGGCAGGCGCGGATAAAGGCTGCCCATGCAAAACGAATAAATGAAAAACGCCCCGAACACCTTGATCTGGGGCGGCAAATCGATGCCGAATCTCATGGCTGAAACTACTCGCGAAATCAGTACCCACGAGACTATGCGAAATCTGTGATCCGGGAAATAGCGGGTGGAAACGTTTTCCGAACACTTCTGCAACGTTGCAATAGTGCCGCAGCCCGAATCTCAGCCGGCGGGCGCCGCATAGAGGTCGTCCCGCACCACATTGATCCCGGTCAGCAGGTTGCGCACGATTTCGAGGCGGCGAAACTGGCCGCCGATGCGGCTTTCGGCGGCGCGGCTGGGGCCGGTGACGCGGTCGCGGCGATCGGGGCCGAAATAGCCCGGCGTCTCATAATAGATGTGGCTCTGCCCGATCTGCCGGTCGATGCGCTCCATCAGCCGCGTCCGCGTGAACGGCATGGTGATGACATCGTCAAAGCCCATATTGATGCAGCGCGTGATCGTGTCGATCGACGGGCTCTCGGAAAAATAGATCAGTGGCGAAAAGCGAACGCGCCGGCTCGGGCAGAACCGGATCGCCTCGGCCACGCCGCGTAGCGTGCCGACATCGGGGACCGCCGCGAACAGAAAGAAGCAGACCGGCGTGCGGTTGGCCTGCTGCTCGGCCTGCGCCACGCCGCCATATGGCAACACGGCCGAAAAGCTCAGCCGGCGTGCCATATCCATCAATGCTGCGCCCGGCCCGTCCAAAGGCCCGACAACATAGGCGGCGGCTCTCATGCCAGCTCCATGCATTCCCGCGCGCATGCTAAGACGGGATTACTAAGGGAGGGCTAACATCAGCCGGCCAAAGGCTTTTTCCCGGAATCCCAGTCGACCTCCCTCCCCCTTGCGGGG
>NZ_JACZKG010000011.1 GCF_014860165.1 Devosia sp. | reverse complement strand
GCATGAAAGTGCGCATGCCCGATCGGCTGCGGGACGTGGCCTTCGTGCTAATCGGCATGTCGATGGGCGCCAGCGTGGCGCCGGACAGCCTGAGCCTGATCGCGAGCTGGCCGGTGAGCCTGGCGGGCCTGGTGCTCGAGCTGGTGCTGATCATCACCCTGACCGGCTGGATGCTGGCCAGGTTCTTCCGGCTCGATCCGGGCACGGCGTATCTCAGCTCATTTCCCGGGCACCTCTCCTTCGTGATGGGCATCGCGGCGGCCGGAGTCGGAAATGCGCGGCAGATCGTCATTATCCAGGTGATCCGCATCCTGATGCTGACCATCGCCGTACCCATCGGGACGGTGTTCCTGCCGATCGACCATTTCCTGCCGGCAGCGCCGACGAGCTTTCTAAGCATCGGGCAATTGCTGGCGCTGGCTGCGGCTTGCGTTGCGGTCGGGCTGGTTTTCGTACGGCTCAAGGTGCCGGCCGGCTTCGTGCTCGGCGCCATGGCGGCGGCGACGGCGGCCAAGCTGGGCGGGCTCTATGCCGAAGCCATGCCAGTGCCCCTGGTGACGGTGACCTTCATCCTCACCGGGGCGCTGATCGGCTCGCGCTTTGCCGGGATCACGCGCGGCGAGTTTCTGTCCGCCGCCAAGGGTGGCATCATCGCCACCGGGATGACGGTGGGCATCGTGTCGGTGGTCGCCTATGGGGTGAGCCTGTTGGTCGACATGCCCTTTGGACAGATCTGGCTGGGACTATCGCCGGGAGCGCTGGAAGGCATGGGCGCGCTGGGGATCGCGCTGGGCTATGATACGGCGTTCATCGCCGCGCACCACGTGATCCGGCTCCTGCTGCTGAGCTTTGCCATTCCCACGGTGGTGGTGCTGATCCGCCGACGCGAGACTGCCGCAATCGCGCGACAAGAACAGGCAAAGGAGATTTGATCATGCGCGCTATTCTGCCCCTGGCTCTTGCCTTTTTCGCCGCTGCAGCGGCCCCTGCCCTGGCCGTGCCGGCCTGTTCGGGCACCTTTGCCCTGGACATGGACTATTACACCGAAGCCGATCTCAACGAGTTCAACCTCACCCTGCTGCGCAGCATCGGCGTGGATGCTGTTCGCGCCGAGATCTGGGGCGGCTGCATCCGCGCCTTCGTCCGGCTGCCCGATGGCAGCGAGGAAATGCAGTTCTACGAGCCACTCAACCTGAGGCGCGTCGAGTAGGCTGGCTGGCGCAAAGGTGGACGGCGCATTGCCGGCAATTTCCAAGATTTCATATTGATTGCAGGAGTTTAACTGGCCCAACGGGGATGTCAGACCGATGATCGGGGCGTTCAACACAACCCCCATACAAGGATCAACGACATGTTCCGGACCACTATTGCTACTGCAGTTGCCGTCACTAGCCTTGCTCTCGTCGCCCTGCCGGCCCAGGCCGCGGGCGGCATTACCTGCGACGTGGGCGCCTCCATTGCCGGCGCGGAAGACACCATCAAGCAGGAACTGACGGCGATGGGTTACACCGTCGACAGCATCGAAGAATGGAACAATTGCGTCCGCGCCTTCGTGGTGGAAGCAGACGGTTCGCTGGGCATGGCCTTTTTCGAGCCGGGTTCGCTGAAGCTGGTCGGCGAGGCGTAAGGGCTTGGCGAATATGCCGGCGGTTGAAACCCTCGGGCTGAGCCGAGGGTCTCCAGCGTCAGAAAAAGCAGAAGTCGCCCTGGCCCAGCTGCGTCGCGTTTTCGGCCATCTGAACCATGATCGAACCCGAATTGTTGGGATCGGCGGGATCGTCGATGCGGTAGATCTGCAACAGGCCATCATCGCTGGCATAGTGGTCGAAGCTGAGCGTAGCGCCTTCGCCAAAGCCGAAGAAGCTGATGAAGTCGTTGTCTTCCGCCGTCCAGCCACCGGCACCACAGAAGTCGATGATGTGGTCGAACGATCCACCCGATTGCCGCGGATCGGCTATGTCGCCGGCATAGAAAATGAAGGTATCGTTCCCCTGGCCGCCCTGCATCCGATCGACGCCCTCGCCGCCGGTAAGCTTGTCGTTGCCGGCCTCGCCATGCAGCAGATCATTGCCGGAGCCGCCATTGAGCGAGTCATCGAAACCACTGCCCGAGAGATCATCGTTACCGCCCTTGGCGGCGACCAGAACGCCTTGATCGTAGTTGAAGTAGCGCAGGATATCGGCTTCGTCGCCGAGCGCTACATATCTTGGACCCTCAGTGGGCGAGGCAACGTTGATGGTGACCGTGGCCAGTCGGCTATTGCCCTGACCGTCGGTGGCCAGAACCGTGAAACTGTCGGTGCCGGTGAAGCCGGCGTCCGGGGAAAACTGAAACTGGTTATTGTTCCAGAAACTGCCGTGATAATGCGGGCTGCCGATATAGTTGCCCTGGTAGAATGGGTAGGGATTGCCGCTGATCTCTGTATTGAGCTCGAGTGTGCCATGGTCGGGACCATCCACAACTTCATAGGTCAATAGGTCGAAGTCGGCGTCGCTACCGAGAAAGGCGACATTGAACACAGTCTGGCCGGCGGTCAGGTAAATGTTGAGATTGGCCAGTTCCGGGGCATCGTTGACGAAGGTATCGGGCTGCGGCACGCCATCGGCGAGAACAATCTGGTGGGCGCCATACTGGGTGTTCTCACCACTCGAATAGGAATTGGCGCCGTTCCAGGTCACCACCACGTCGTCAGGGCTTTGCGCCTCGACCGAGGCGATCTCGGCGGAGAGGAAGGCAGCCTCGTCGGAGAGCTTCCGGATGAAGTTTCCCTCATTGTCCAGGATATAGGTGTCAATCTCTGTGGTGAGCTCGGTCCGGCCGTGGTGGGTGAAGCCGGTTATGGCGAAAAAGCCATCGAAGACATCAACCGAGGCCAGTTCCACCCAGCCGAAAACATAGTCTGGCAACGCGCCAAAGGGCTCGGAAACCACGCCGTCGGGCGTGGTGAGAGTGAAGTAGTAGGCCGTGTGGGGCATCGTCCCGTCGGTGGGAAGCACGGTCAGTTCGCTGCCATTGCTCAAGGTCGGCATCTTGTTCCTCGCTTCGCCTGATCGGGGGGAGGACACATGGCACGTCACAGGCAAGCGCAGGCTAACAGTGGCCGTTAGTGCCCTCAACTCGCCGGGGGCAAGCGAGCCTCACAGCTCACGCATGGCTCACGCTGGTCCGGCTGCTGGCGGGCAAGGCGATGAACACATAGCCATTGGGGCCGAGCTTGATGGCCTTGCCGCCAAGGGCGGCGTTTTGCGAGATCGGCTCGGCTTCGGCATTGCCCAGCCCGGTCACCGCCAGTTCCCGCGGCTCAGCCGACAGATTGAAGACGCAGAGCAGCGATTGTTCGCCAAGGGTCCGGCGGAAAGCCAGGATGGGCTCTGCCGTCTTGAGGAAGGTGATGTCGCCTTCCCGCAGGGCCGGATGGTTTTTGCGCCAGGCGAGGATGCGGCGATAGAAAGCCAGGGTCGAATTGGGGTCGGCGTCCTGGGCCGCGACGTTGAGCGCTGATTGCGCCGGCTTGACCGGCAACCAGGGCGTGCCCGTGGTGAAGCCGTTGGGCGCTTCGCCCTGCTCCCACGGCATGGGGGTACGGCAGCCGTCGCGACCCTTGTCCTCGGGCCAGAAGCGGATGCCACGCGGATCGGTCAATTCCTCGAACAGCAGGTCGGTTTCGGGCAAGCCCAGCTCCTCGCCCTGATAGAGGCAGACCGAGCCGCGCAGGCTCAGCACCAGGGCTGCAGCCTGCCGGGCCAGTTCGGCAGGGGATGTGCTGTGCTTGGCCCAGCGCGTGACGTGGCGCGGCACGTCGTGGTTGGAGAAGCTCCAGCAGGGCCAGCCATCGGGGCCGGCCTTGAAGAACTGGGTGATGCATTTGCGGAAATGGGCGGCGGTGAATTGCGGTCCGAGGAAATCAAAGCCGTAGCACATGTGCAGCGTATCGCCGCCGGAGGTGTATTCGGCCATCAGGTCGACGGATTTGTGGCTGTCGCCGACCTCGCCAACCGAGGTGGCGCCAGGGAATTCGTCGAGCAGCTTGCGCACGCGCTTGAGGAAATCCACGTTTTCCGGCTGCGACTTGGAGAATTTGTGCTCCTGCATGTCATAGGGGTTTACGGCATAGGCCAGGTGCTCGTTCTTGAGCTTGTTGGCGGGGTTGGACCGCAGCTTCTTGTCATGGAAATAGTAGTTCACGGTGTCGAGGCGGAAGCCGTCGATGCCGCGCTCCAGCCAGAAGCGCATGACATCGAGTACGGCCTGCTGCACGGCGGGATTGTGGAAATTGAGATCGGGCTGGCTGGCGAGAAAATTGTGCAGGTAATACTGCCCGCGCGTCGGATTCCACTCCCAGGCCCGGCCGCCGAACACTGCCGGCCAGTTGTTGGGTGGCGAACCGTCGGGCAGGGGATCGGCCCAGACATACCAGTCGGCCTTGGCATTGGTGCGGTTGAGGCGGGATTCGGCGAACCAGGGATGCTGGTCCGACGTGTGGCTCACGACCTGGTCCATGATGACCTTGAGGCCGCGCGCATGGGCCTGGGCCACGAGACTGTCGAAATCCTGCAGGGACCCGAACAGGCGATCGACTTCGCGATAGTCGGAGACGTCATAGCCCATGTCGTCCTGGGGCGACTGGGTGATCGGGGACAGCCAGATGCAGTCCACCCCGAGGCCGGCAATGTGGTCGAGCCGCCGGATGATGCCGGGCAGATCGCCCACGCCGTCGCCATTGCTGTCCTGAAATGAGCGCGGATAGACTTGGTAAATTACACCGCCACGCCACCATTCGCTCATTGCCTGTCTCCGCGATTCGTCGCCCTCACCTAACAGCACCGAGGGGGTGCAATTCCAGTGCGTCGGCTGCCGGAGGGGCATGCAGCGGCCGCGCCGTGGCAAAATAGGTTCAGGTCCCCGTCGAAATCGCGCGGCTCCGGTCGTCGGGACGGTGAACGGAACAAGGAGAGCAAGGATGGTATATGTATTGCGGGCTGCCGACCGCGCGCCGAGCAAGAGCCGGACGATCCGGTTCGAGGGTGCCGACTATGGCACGGACATCTCGTTTTTTGCGGTGGACAATGAGCCCGGCCAGGGACCCGGGCTGCACATCCATCCCTATCCCGAAACCTGGTTCGTCAGATCCGGCCGGGCGCGGATCGTGGCGGGCGATGAGAGTTTCGAGGCCGGGCCGGGCGATATCGCCGTGGTGCCTGCAGGCGTGCCGCACAAGTTCACCAATATCGGAGACGAGCGGCTGGTGATCTTCTGCGTGCATGCGGCGGGGACGATGGTGCAGGAGGATCTGGAGTAGCTAAACCACCGCGCTGAGCAGCGGCTCGCCGGCGAAATGGGCGTCGAGATTGGCGACCAATAGGGCGCCCATGGCGTCGCGGGTTTGTAACGTGGCGCTGCCCTGGTGGGGGCTGAGCACGACATTGTCGAGCGCCAGGAAGCCCGAGGGAACCTGGGGTTCGTTCTCGAACACGTCGAGCGCCGCGCCGCCAAGCCCGCCATTCTGCAGCAGTTCGAGCATGGCCGGTTCATCGACCAGAGTGCCACGCGCGACATTGACCAGCATGCCCTTGGGACCAAGGGCGGTGAGGACTTCGCGGGAAACGATGCGCTCGGTACCCCGCCCACCCGGGGCGATGATGACCAGCCAATCGCTGTCGCGGGCCATGTCGACGAGATTGTCGTAGAAAATATGGGGCTCGGACAGCTGGCGGTGGCGGCCGTGATAGACCACGCGCATCTTCATGGCCTGCGCCCTTGTGGCGATCTCCTTGCCGATGCGGCCCAGGCCGAGAATGCCCACGGTCTTGCCGGTCAGTTCGGTGAACAGGGGCATGCTGGCGCCCGGCCACTTGCCCTGGCGGACATATTGATCACCCTGCGGGATGCGGCGGGCCAGCGCAATCATCAGGCCAATGGTGAGCTCGGCCACGGCGTCGTTGAGCACATTGGGCGTGTTGGTGACGCGGATATTGCGGGCCTTGGCGGCCCTGGTGTCGATATTGTCGTAGCCGACGCCGAAGCTGGCGATGATCTCGAGATTGGGCAGCGCATCCATGAGGTCGGCCTGCACGCCTGACCCGGCATGGGCGCGGATGCGGCTGCCATTGGCGGCCAGCCAGGCCTTGGGATCGGCCTGCTCGTGCAGCTTGTGCAAGGTATAGCGCTCGGCGAGCGCGGCTTCGCAACTGGCGAGCAGCTTGCCGGTCTGCAGGATCTCGATGGTCATGGTCGAACTCACAATTCTTGTATGGCAGGCACCATAATGACGGAGCGCAGGGAGGCAAGGATTTGATGTCCGAGTCCCTCACTCTCTCGCTGTTTGAGACGGATCTAGGATATGCGGGGCATGGATGTACTAAGAAGACCTGCCTGCAAGGAGAACAGACTTTGATAACGTGTTCATTGGACCAGTCCGTGGGGACGGTGTTCCTGGAGTGCGATACCGTTGGCGCGAGGGCGCTTATCGACGCTTTGCAGCGGCTGATTGCAGAGGGTGGCACGCCCCATACTCATATCGATTTGGATGAAGACCGCCGTTTTGGCATCCGTGCCAAGGAGTTGATCATCGATTATCTTGAAGGGGACTGGTCCGACGAGATTGGAGGCCCTGAGTCCCCAGCGCCCTAGCACGTCCTAGGCATCCTTGGCTAAAACGGCGCCAGCCACCCCTGTCGGCGCAAAAGCAGGCATTCCTATCCAGTGACTGACTGGACGCCGCCTCATAAAAGTGTAGCAATGTGAAGGCGATGGGATGAGCCGTATTACCTTCGGAGCATAATGGCCGACACGAAGCCGTTCGACGAAATGTACAATGCGGATGGCAGCGTCCGCGAACCTTATCGGGCGCTGGCCCAGTGGCTCGAGGAACAACCGGACAAGGCGCTGACGCTGATGCAGTCGGATGCCGAGGCGATCTTTCGCAAGCTGGGCATTACCTTCGCAGTCTATGGCTCGGAGGAAGGCACCGAAAAGGTTATCCCCTTCGACGTCATCCCCCGCATCATCGCGGCGCAGGAATGGCGCAAGCTTTCCAAGGGCATCGAGCAGCGGGTCAAGGCGCTCAACGCGTTCCTCTTCGACATCTACCACCGCCAGGAAATCCTCAAGGCGGGGCGGATTCCGGAAAAGCTGATCCTGCAGAACTCGGCCTTCTGCCCCGAAATGATGGGGCTGGAACCCGCCAAGGGCGTCTATGCCCATATTATCGGCGTGGACATCGTGCGGGTAGGACCGGACGAATTCTATGTGCTCGAAGACAATCTGCGCACCCCGTCAGGCGTCAGCTACATGCTGGAAGACCGCGAGGCGATGATGATGCTGGCGCCGGACCTGTTCCAGCGCCAGAAGGTTGCACCGGTTGAAACCTATCCCGAAAACCTGCGGCGAACCCTCGAAAGCGTGGCTCCAACGGGCGCCGGCAAATCGCCCAATATCGTGGTGCTGACGCCGGGCATCTATAACTCGGCCTATTTCGAACACTCGTTCCTGGCCGACCAGATGGGCGCCACCCTGTGCGAGGGGCCGGACCTGTTTGTCGATGGCGGCAAGGTCTATATGCGGACCACGACCGGCCCTGAAAGGGTCGACGTGATCTATCGCCGCATCGACGACGACTATCTCGATCCGCTGACCTTCCGGCCCGATTCCATGCTGGGTGTGCCGGGGCTGTTCAATGCCTATCGCGCCGGCAATGTGACGCTGGTCAACGCGCCGGGCACCGGCATAGCCGACGACAAGGCGGTCTATACCTATGTCCCTGAGATCGTCGAATTCTACCTCGGCGAGAAGGCGCTGCTGCAGAACGTGCCGACCTATAACTGCACCGACGAGGAACAACGCAACTGGGTGCTGGCCAATATCGGCGACCTGGTGGTCAAGGAAGTCCACGGCTCGGGCGGCTACGGCATGATGGTCGGACCGACCTCGACCAAGGCCATGCACAACGAATTCCGCAAGAAGATCGAGGCCCGGCCGGACAATTACATCGTGCAGCCAACCCTGGCGCTCTCCACCTGCCCGACCTACGTCAATGCCGGCATCGCGCCGCGCCATGTCGACTTGCGGCCCTATGTGCTTGTTGGTGACGAAGTGCGCATCACGCCCGGCGGGCTGACGCGCGTGGCGCTCAAGAAAGGTTCGCTGGTGGTCAATTCGAGCCAGGGCGGCGGGACCAAGGATACGTGGGTGCTGGAAGATTGATGATGACTTCTGACACTGCATATACGGCGGAGCGCCCCTTCACCTCTCCCTTCGGGGGAGAGGTGGAATGAGCATGCTCGGACGCACAGCACAGAATCTCTATTGGCTTTCCCGCTATGTCGAGCGGGCCGAGAACATGGCCCGGTTGCTTGAGGTGGGCTATCGCATGTCGCTCACCAGCCGGCGCGAAGGCGGCGCCAGCGAGCATCTGATGAGTATGATGCAGGCCGCCGAGGTCGACGAGGACTTCGCCAAGAAGGGCCGGCCGGCCGATGTCGATACGGTCGCCCACTTCATGATGTTCGACCCAGCCAATCCGAGCTCGGTGTTCAATTGCCTGCAGGCAGCGCGGACCAATGCCCGCACCGTGCGCACCGCCATTACCAGCGACATGTGGGAAACGCTCAATGCGGCCTGGCTGCAGTTCAGCCAGATCAAGCCGCGCGACGTGCGCGGGGCCAAGCTGCTGGAGCTGCTGGAATGGGTGACTCACCTCAGCCACGAATTCCGTGGCGCCTTGCTCGGCACCATCCTGCGGGACGATGGCTATGCCTTCATGCAGGCGGGCAATTTCATCGAGCGGGCGGACAATACCGCCCGCATTCTCGATATGAAATATTACGTCTTGCTGCCCCGCGCCAAGATGGTGGGTGGCGATCTCGACATCCAGCAATGGTCGCTGATCCTGCGGGCGGCCTCGGCGCATCTGAGCTATCGCCATGTCTATCACGACCGCTACAAGGCCCACAACATCGCCGACTTCCTGATCCTGCGGCCCGAAATGCCACGGTCGCTGATCTATTGTGCCCGTTTCATCGAAGCGCAGGTGCAGACGCTGGGCGAGTTCTACGGCAAGCAGCAGGTGTGCAACGAGGCTGCGGCATCGTTGCGGGCCATGGTCGAGGGCACGACGATGGAAACCATATTCGCGCATGGCCTGCATGAATTCCTGACCGAGTTCATCGCGCGGAACAACATCGTCTCGAGCTCGCTGTCGGAAAGCTACAACTTTCACTGACCCGCTTTGGATGGCCCAGTGACCAGCAGGAAACAAGCATGCGCATTTCCATCCGCCACCAGTTGAGCGTCACGCCGCCTCCCGGCACGGCCAATGCGGTGCTGCAACTGTTGCTGACGCCGCAAAGCGGACCGACGCAGACGGTCGAAAGCTGGAGCGTCGAAATGGAGGGGATCGGCAATGCCGGGGGCTTCACCGATGCCTTCGGCAACATTGCGCATCTGGTCAACCAGAGCAGGCCCGAGGGCGCGCTTGCCGTGACTGCCATGGGTGTGGTGACGACAACCGACCGTCACGGCGTATTGGGGCGCGTCGGTCGCGAGCCGGTGCCGGCGCTCTACAAGCGCATCACGCCACTGACCAAGGCCTCAGCCTCGCTCTATGGCAAGTTTCGTGGCAGCAAGGAAAGTCGGCTGGACGTGCTGCACGGGCTGATGGCGCGGGTGGGTGAATTGCTGGGGACGGATGAGCCAACCGCGGCGCAAAGCCAATCCCAGATGGCGGCCGACGGATCGCAAAGCCAGAGCCAGGGCAACGTCGGCGAGGGCAAACCCCATGTCGGTGCCACCGGCTATGCGCATGCCTTTATCGGCGGGGCACGGGCGCTGGACATACCGGCGCGCTATGTGACCGGCTATCTGGTCGGCGCCGAGGATGGGCAAACCTCGTTCCATGCCTGGGCCGAAGCCTATGACGAAGCGCTCGGCTGGATCGGTTTTGATCCCCTGCTGCAACTATGCCCGACCGACCGGCATGTGCGGCTCGCCGCTGGGCTCGATGCGCTGGGTGCGCAGCCGGTGCGGGCGGTGCCTGCTGGCGATGGGGTCAGGGACGTCGAGGTCAGCGTCGAGGCGCTGGCATAGACGCCCTTGGATTGGGCTGCGTTTTGCTAATGCCCCAGGATCAGCAGCCAGATCGAGATCGTCGCCGCTGAGGCGACCGTTGCTATCAGGATGGTGTTGGCGGCGACGCTGACGCCGCGGTTGTAGTAGGTGGCGAAGACATAGACGTTGACGCCCGCCGGCATGGCCGCGAGCAGGATGCCGTAGCGGGCGATGTCCATCGGTACGCGCAACACCCAGATCATCAGCGCATAGGCGATTGCTGGGTGGACGATCAGCTTGATGACAGAGGCGATCAGCGCCTGTTTCCAGTTCTCGGAGAGCTTGAATTCGTTGAGCGCCCCGCCAATGCCGAACAGGGCGGCGGGCACGACGGCCGAGGCCATCATGGTGAAAAAGGCTTCGGCCGGCTCGATCAGCTTGAGGCCGGAGAAATAGCCGATCATGCCAGCGGCAATGCCCCAGATCAGCGGATTGGAACCGACGCGCTTGCCGGCGACCAGCAGGGTCTTGCCCAGCGATTGGCCGTCGCGGCGCATCAATTCCATGGTGACCATGCCCACGGTCAGCAGGATCGCGCCATGGAGGCCGATGATGGAGAGGGTTACCGGCAGCGCCTCGGCGCCATAGGCGCGGGTCATGATGGGCAGACCCACAAGCACCGTATTGGTGAAAGTGCCCGAAAAGCCGACCGAGACCGATTCACCGGGCGTGTTGCCGAAGACCTTCATGGCGATGACGATGCCGATGATGAAGCAGACCACGGCGCCGAAATAGAACGGGCCGATGATCGCCGGATTGAAGGCGGCGCTGAAATCGCTAGTCAGCAGCGAATAGAACAGCAGGCAGGGCGTGGCGAAATTATTGACGAAAGCGATCAGGCTCTTGATGCCGTCGGCCGGAAACAGGCGGAAGCGGACGGCCGAGTAGCCGAGCGCCATCAGCGCGAAAATGGGCGCGATGACGGTGAGAATGGCGAGCATGGCCGGGATTCCGGATTGGTAATGCCCCTGCCCTACGCGTCCGGTAGCGCAGGGTCAATGTCGCTCTTGTATGGAAGATGTGTTGACAGTGGGCGCGCAAGAAGCGAAACACAAATCTTCCAAAGCGAAATCAGATCGCGTATGAACGAAAGCAACAGGCGGGAGTGACCATGGCCGATAGCGAGAGCGTGGATATCTTCGTGATCGGCGGCGGCATCAACGGCGCCAGCGTGGCGCGCGATGCCGTGGGCCGCGGCTATTCGGTGGCGCTGGCCGAGATGAACGACCTGGCCTCGGGCACGTCCTCGGCAGCCACCAAGCTGGTGCATGGCGGGCTGCGCTATCTCGAGCATTACGAATTCCGCCTGGTGCATGAGGCGCTGGCCGAGCGCGAAGTGCTGTGGGCGGAAGCGCCCCATATCATCAAGCCGCTGCGCTTCGTGCTGCCGCACCACAAGGGGTTGCGGCCGGCCATGGTGCTGCGGGCGGGCCTGGCCATGTATGACTATATGGGCGGCCGGCGTCTGTTGCCGCCGACCAAGACGCTGGATCTGACACGCGACGTGACCGGCAAGCCGCTGAAGCCGGGCTTCCGGCTGGGCTTTGAATATTCGGACTGCTGGGTGGACGATGCGCGCTTCGTGGTGCTGAACGCCCGCGACGCGGCCGACAAGGGTGCCGCCATCCATGTGCGGACCAAGGTGACCAGCGTGCGCCGGGACAATGGCGGCTGGCTGGTGGAGCTCGATGGCGAGGCCGGGCGGCAGAGCCTGCGGGCCAAGCTGGTGGTCAATGCCGCTGGGCCCTGGGTCGACCAGGTCATCACGGGCACGATGGGCAAGAACGGCGCGCATAATGTGCGGCTGGTCAAGGGCAGCCATATCGTGGTGCGCAAGCTCTATGACCATGACCGCTGCTACATTTTCCAGAATGCTGATGGCCGCATCATCTTCGCCATTCCCTATGAGGATGATTTCACCCTGATCGGCACGACCGACCAGGACTATGAGGGCGATCCGAAGGACGTGAAGATTTCGGACGGGGAAACCGACTATCTGCTGTCGGCAGCGAGCGAGTATTTTGCCAGGCCGGTGACGCGCGAGCAGATCCACTGGACCTATTCGGGCGTGCGGCCGCTTTTCGACGATGGCGCCAGTGCGGCGCAGGAGGCGACGCGCGACTATGTGCTCAAGGTGGATGGCGACGCGGCAACGGGTGCAGCAATCAACGTGTTCGGCGGCAAGCTGACGACGTCGCGGCGGCTGGCGGAGTCGGTGCTGGACAAGATCGAGGAGGTGCTCGGCAAGAAGGGCAAGCCCTGGACCAAGACCAGCCGGCTGCCGGGCGGCGAGTTCGAGCCGCTGGCCTTCGAGGCGGAGACGCGGCGGCTGGGGATGAACTATCCGGGGATGCCGGCAGGCCTGGTGCGGCGGCTGATGCGACTATACGGAACCAAGGCACCGGTGGTGCTGGGCGATGCCCAGGATGTCAGCGCCCTGGGCCAGCATTTCGGGGCGGACCTTTATGCGGCCGAGGTGGATTACCTCGTCGCCAACGAGTGGGCACGGACCGCGCAGGATGTATTGTGGCGGCGAACAAAGCTGGGGCTGCGCGTGAGTGCCGATGAGGTCGCGGCGCTGGAGGATTATCTGCGCAGCAGAACTTGACCCACTGGCAGTTCAGTCGACACCCTCCCCCTTGTGGGGAGGGATCAAGGGTGGGGGATGGTTGGCCCCGATATCGGGGCTCACACCCCCTCCCAACCTCCCCCATCAAGGGGGAGGTGTCGTCCGGTGGATAGGTTGGTTCGAGGTTAATCTCCCAAATAGGGGAGCAAGAGCGCAAAGCTCAGGGAGGAACAATGAACGGTTACATTCTGGCGATTGACCAGGGGACGACGTCGAGCCGGGCGATCGTGTTCGGCAAGGATCGGACCATTGCCGGCGTGGGGCAGAAGGAATTCACCCAGATCTTCCCGCAAGACGGTTGGGTGGAGCATGACCCGGAAGAAATCTGGGACAGCGTGGTCTGGGCGATCAGGAAGGCCATCAAGGAAGCCGGGATCGAAGCCAGGGACATTGCCGCCATCGGCATCACCAACCAGCGCGAGACGACGCTGATCTGGGACCGTGCGACCGGCAAGGCCATCCACAATGCCATCGTCTGGCAGGATCGGCGCACGGCGGCCTATTGCGCCAGGCTCAAGGCGGCGGGGCACGAAAAGGTCGTCACCCGCAAGACCGGGCTGCTGCTCGACCCCTATTTCAGCGGCACCAAGGTCAAGTGGCTGCTGGACAATGTGAAGGGCGCGCGCAAGCGGGCGACCAGGGGCGAGTTGGCCTTCGGCACGGTAGATAGTTTCCTGATCTGGCGGCTGACCGGCGGCAAGGTGCATGCGACTGACGCCACCAATGCCGGGCGGACGCTGCTGTTCGATATCGAGAAGAACCGCTGGGACAAGGGACTGCTGGAGCTGTTCGACGTGCCGGCGGTGCTGCTACCCGAGGTCAAGGATTGTGCCGACGATTTCGGCGTGACGGACGAGAGCCTGTTCGGAGCGGCGATTCCGATCCTGGGGGTGGCAGGAGACCAGCATGCCGCAAGCATAGGCCAAGCATGCTTTGAGCCGGGCATGCTGAAATCGACCTATGGCACGGGGTGCTTTGCGCTGCTCAATACCGGCGCCGACATGGTTCGATCAAAGAACCGGCTGCTCACCACCATCGCCTATCGGCTCGACGGCAAGACCAGCTATGCCCTTGAAGGCTCAATCTTTATCGCCGGGGCGGCGGTGCAGTGGATCCGCGACGGGCTGAAACTGGTCAAGCATGCCAGCGAAACAGGGCCCCTGGCGCGAACGGCCGATCCCAGCCAGAATGTCTACATGGTCCCCGCCTTTGTCGGGCTAGGAGCGCCGTGGTGGGACGCCGAAGCGCGTGGCGCCATCTATGGATTGACGCGGAATTCCGGGCCGGCGGAGATTGCCCGGGCGGCGCTGGAAGCGGTCTGCTACCAGACGCGCGACCTACTTGAAGCCATGCACAAGGACTGGAAGGGCGGTGGCAACACGGTGCTGCGGGTCGATGGCGGCATGGTGGCGTCGGACTGGACCATGCAGTTTTTGGCCGATGTGCTGGACGCGCCGGTGGACCGGCCGGTCATCCTCGAAACCACGGCGCTGGGGGCGGCGTGGCTGGCAGGGTCGAAGGCTGGGGTTTGGCCGGGCATGACGGAATTTGCGACCAGTTGGGCGCGCGACAAGCGGTTCGAGCCGCAGATGGATGCGGGCGAGCGCAAGCGGAAGATCAAGGGCTGGGACGTCGCGGTGAGAAGGACGCTCACGATCTAGACGTCAAGCAGGAAACTCCGCAGCAAATGCCTTCCGGCCCGCCGTAGTGAATTGCAGTGTGCGGCCTGGGCCGCGCCGCAGCCAGTCGCGGCGCAGCAATTGGTCGAGCAGGGCCGAACCCAGTGCGCCGGCGAGATGATGGCGGCGTTCGGACCAGTCGAGGCAATGGAGGCATACCGGCCGGCGCGCTTTTTCGAGCGCGGCGACGGGGATGCCAAAGCCTTCAAACCAGGCGCGCCCGGCGCCGGTCAGGGCAACGGCCTGGCCATCGACGATCAGACCCTTGGCGGCCAGCGCGCGGAACAAGGCGACTCCGGCTTCGCCGGCCAGGTGATCGTAGCAGACGCGGGCCTGACGCAAGGCAGCATCGTTGGGGCCGGTGCGGATACGGGTGGCGCCGGCACGCTGGGCGAGGCCCATAAGCTGTTCGAGTACCTGCGCCACATCAGTCCCGGAGAGACGCAGATAGCGGTGGCGACCCTGCTTTTCGGCCAGCAGCATCCCGCCTTCGGTGAGCTTGGACACATGACCACTGGCGGTCTGCAGGGTGACGCCGGCGGCTTCGGCCAACTCGCTCACCGTCAACGCACGACCATCCATCAACGCCGTCAAAATGTTGGCTCGGGCAGGGTCGCCGATCAGGGCTGCAATGCTGGCAATGGAAGGTCCGTCGTTCATAGTTCGACGGTAGCCGAAGCATCGTCGTGCATCAATGGGGTAGATTGATCGGACCCGACAAGGAGACCCTGCATGATCACCTGCTTTATCCGCTACGAAATCGACCCGCTCAAGGCCGATGCATTCGCACAGTATGCGCGCAATTGGGGCGAGGCCATCCCCCGCTGCGGGGCGGAGCTGATCGGCTATTTCGCCCCGCATGAAGGGTCGGCGACGACCGCCTATGGTCTTTACAATATCGAGAACCTGGCAGCGTATGAGGCCTATCGCGCCCGGCTGCGGAACGATCCGGTGGGGCTGGAGAATTACGAGTTTGCCCGGCGCGAGCAGTTTATCCGTCGCGAGGACCGGATATTCCTGCGGCTGGCATCAACACCGCACGGCCCGGTGGTGCGGCCGTGATCGCGGTCATCTTCGAAGTCTGGCCGGCCGAAGGCGAGATGGGGCGCTATCTCGACCTGGCGGCCGCCTTGCGCAGCGAGCTGGAACAGATCGACGGGTTCATTTCGGTCGAACGGTTCGAAAGCCTGACCACGCCGGGGAAGCTGTTGTCGCTATCGATGTTCCGCGACGAAGCGGCGGTGGCGGCGTGGCGGAACCGGCCGAGTCACCGCGCCACCCAGGCCAGGGGGCGTGACGGGGTGTTCGCCAACTATCGCCTGCGAGTGGCGCAGGTATTGCGTGACTATGGGTTGGACGAACGGGACGAAGCTCCGGCGGACAGCCGGGCGGCGCATGGATGAGCCGCCCCTATCCTATCCACGCCTCAAAACTGCCGCCGGCGATCATGGCCCAGTAGAGTTTGCCGCCCGGGGCGCGGGCGGCGGCGAGACCAAATTCGACGAAGCGGTGGCTGAGCAGGGTGTTGCGGTGGCCGGAGGACCCCATCCAGCCGCCGATGACGCCCTGCAGGTCCGCGTAGCCCTTGCCCACATTCTCGCCGACGGCGCCGAGATAGCCCGCGGCGGTGACGCGTTCGCGCAGCGTGACGCCAAGATCGTGGCTCATGGTGTTCTTTTGCGCCATCAGGCGCGCCTGCGAGCGCGCGGCGTCTTCGAGGCGGCTATTGTAGGCCCATGGCGGGGCGCCATTGGCCGCTCGGACGGCGTTGATGGCGGCGAGGATCTCCGCGTCGGTCAGGGTCTCGGGCGTACTGGCGGCCTTGGGCAGCATCGGAATGGTGGTGGAACAGGCGGCCAGGGTTGCGACGGCTGACAGCATCATGAAGCCGCGGCGCGTGATTGATAGCATCGGGGTATCCATGGAAGTCAGGCCTGGTCGTAGGCGCTGAGCAGATGAGGCAGGCAGGCGAGCTGATGGGTAATGGACCTGCCTTCGACCAGCTCCCAGCATGCCGAGAGGGCAGCATGTGCCGCGGCCCAGCCCAGGATGCGCTTGCGAGAGTAATTCAAACGCGCGGAGAGAATGTCGGCGCGGGCTGCGATGCGGCGCGGGTCGGTGGCGAGATGAGCGGCGCCCTTGGGATTGATGAAGACGTTGGCAAGGTCGTAGGCAGGATCGCCGATGAGGCCCTTGGGATCGATGGCGAGCCAGCCGCGGTCGGAACTCAGCACGTTGTCGTGGTGCATGTCGCCATGCAGCGGGATCTGGGCGCTGGGGCGGTCGAAGAGCTTGAGCGCAATGCCGTTGGCGCGGGCGTAGAGGTCGCGGGCCGTATGCGGCCAGGTGCGGACATCGGTATCAAACAGGACCTGGAAACGGTCGCGCAGCGGCTCGAGACCCTCGGGCGCATCGGCGCGGGGCCGGTGCAGGCTGGCAATGACTGTGGCGATGGCGATGGTGCCTTCGTCGTCCTTGCCCGCCCGAACGGGGTCGCCCAGAGTGCCGCCATCGAGCCATTCCATGAAGATGGTATCACCATGCATGTCGAAGATGGTGGCGGCGCCCTCCCCGCCATACCAGTTCATCAGCATGGCGCCGCGACGCTCCTCGGCTGCCGCCAGGGGCTTCAGAATCTTGAGCGCCGCGAAGTTGCGGCCATTCTGCTCGACGCGGAAGATCCAGCTCGTCGCCGTTTCGGCGACCGGAGTCGACTTGGTCAGGGACCAGCGGATCATGGCGCGGCTGAGCGCGGTTTCGACGGGCGATTGATTCATTGCCGACATTAGAGCAGAAGCCGCGACCAGTTTCGACGGGGTGCAGGCTGATTGCCGGAAAACTTGATGAAATCGTGACGGTAACCGACGAGTAAGGCTGTCGGTTGGCACAATTGCAACCCTAACTGGAGGAAGGCCTGGCCGGGCAAAGCTTCTTTACCGGTTGCAGGCGCAAATTGGAGGCACGCGAAAGCAAGTCCAACAGGGGGGAACTTGAAATGACGCATCAGCCTTTTGAAGACCGCCGCGAGCCGACGCGCCTCGCCGACATCATCTCCGCCGACGAAATACATCCGACATTCGGCCAGCAGGTCAGGAACGGGCTCGGTGGCCTGGTGGTGCTGCTGGTGACCGGCGTGCTGATCGTGGCGCTGGTGTTGTGGAAGTCGCCTTAGCTCAGTCAAAGTCGATCGTCACCCTCGGTTTTGACCCGAGGGGACCGCACGTACGGCACGTTCGTCCAGTATGGAGCCCTCGGGTCAAGCCCGAGGGTGACGCGCGCGGTGGTTAGGGAAACGCCGCAGTCCTCTACCCAATCTTGTACGCATCTTTGGCGCCCTGATAGCTCAGGAGCCTGGCGATATCGCGCGCGGTCGATTTGGTGATGCGGTTTTCGCCGACCCAGAGACCCAGGAAGCCGCAGACTTCGCGGCGCCAGACGTCGTGGCGGGCGGGGATGGAGAGCAGCGCCCGGGTATCGTCGTTGAAGCCGGCGAGATTGTAGAAGCCTGCCGTTTCCACCACCTGATCGAGATAGCGCCGGATACCCTGCGGGCTGTCGTGGAACCACCAGGGCGGGCCGATCATGAGGGCTGGCCAGAAGCCGGCCATGGGTGCCAGCTCGCGCGCATAGTTGCTCTCGTCGAGCGTGAAGGCGATGAGCCGGAAGTTCGGTTCGTTGCCACAGCGATTGAGCAGCGGCAGGAGGCCATCGACATAGTTGACGCGGCTGGGGATATCGCCGCCCAGATCGGTGCCGCGCTCGGCCAGCAGGCCCGCATCGGTGTTGCGGCGGGCACCGGCATGGATTTGCATCACCATGCCATCCTCGACGGCCAGCAGGGCCATCTCGGTCATCATCTGGGCGCGGAACAGGTCGGCATCGTCAGGGCTGTACTGGCCGCGCAGGATAGTATCGAGCAAAGCCTGCTTCTCGACCGGCGCCAGGTCGGCGGTCTGCGCGGTTGGGACGCCGTGGTCGGTGGCGACGGCACCGAAGCGACGGAAATATTCGCGGCGATTGCGGTGGGCATTGATGATCCCGGACCAGGTGGCAATGTTCTCGCCGGCCAGCGCGCCGAACTGGTGCAGGCGATCGAGAAAGCCAGCGCGCTCGGGATTGGTGACATCATCGGGGCGGTAGGTGGTGCGGACGCGGCCGAGATAGCCGTCGGCCTCCATGGCCTGGTGATGCGGCAGGGTATCGAGCGCGAATTCGGTGGTGGCGATGACCTCGACCCGGGCCTTGTCGAGAATGGCGCGCGGCAGCAGTTCGGGCGTGGCGATGGCTGCGTCGATGGTGTCGTAGATGGCGTCGGCCGTCTCGGGCGACAGCTCGTCCTTGATGCCGAAGGCCCAATCGAGCGAATGGTCGATCCAGGTCTTGGAGGGCGTGCCGGCAAAGAGGTGATAATTGGCGGCAAACAGCCGCCAGGCCGCCCTGCCCTCGGCGACGGGCTTGCCATCCTTGCGCGGCACGCCCAGGTCGTCATAGCTCAGACCGCGGCTGCGCAGCATGCGCAGCACATAGTGATCGGGCGTCAGGAACAGGGCCGCCGGATCGGAGAAGCGGGTATTGCCGGCGAACCAGGCCGGATCGGTATGCCCATGCGGGCAGATCAGCGGCAGGTCACGGACCTCGGGATAGAGCTCGCGGGCGATGGAGCGGGCGGGCTCGGAAGCGGGGAACAGGCGGTCTGGATGCAGATGGGTCATGAGGCGGTTTTGCCACGATCGGCAGGACAGATCAATGATCTTCCATACAAGATCAACGCCGAAGCGATTTTATGTAAATTAACTGCAATCTGTGGATCGCATTTCGCCACATGGGCGGTCGGGACTACCCTCCTGCCACGGGTGAGAGACAGCGAAACGCGGCTGCCCAGGTGATGTCCGGTCCGGTGGATCGGCTGGCTGGAGGATGTTTCGATGGCGCATCTGGATATGCAGGAAACCGGCGATGGAATCGAAACCGCGCGGCAGCAGGCGCGGACGACCGGCTATGTGCACCACGCCCAGATCATGCTGATGGCAGCCGGCCTGGCCGCGTTCGGCATCGTGGCCGTCGCTGCGGCCATGTTGAGCACTCTCCTTTAGACACAGGACGTCACAGACCTTAGGGTGATCCGGGGAGAAACCGGCGCCGATGCGAATCCTGCTCGTCGAAGACAATGAAGACCTGGGCGAGGCGATCGAGAAGCGCCTGCGCAATTCCGGCCATTCGGTTGAGTGGGTGCGCGACGGCAATGACGTGGTCTCGGCGGCCGAGGGCGATGATTTCGACGCGGTGGCGCTCGACCTGATGCTGCCCAATCGCGACGGCATCGGGCTGATCGCGGAACTGCGCAAGCGCAAGTTCAATGCGCCGATCCTGGTGATCACGGCGCGCTCGGAAATTGACGACAAGGTGAGCCTGCTCGACCTGGGGGCCGACGATTACCTGGTCAAGCCGTTCGACCTGCGCGAGCTCGAGGCACGTTTGAGGGCGCTGATACGGCGGACAGGCGGGCAGACGACGAGCACGTTGGGGGTGGGTAATCTCGAGATGGACCTGGCTGGGCTCAATGCCAGCATTGACGGCCGGACATTGGAACTGGGGCGGCGGGAATTCCGACTGCTGGAAATCCTCGTCACCAATGTCGGCCGGGTGGTGCCCAAGGAGCGGCTGATGAACCAGCTGTTCAATTTCGACGAAGCGGTGTCGGTCAACGCGCTGGAGCTGCATATTTCGCGGCTGCGTAAGAAACTGGAAGCCGCCAATATCGAAATCGGGACGGTGCGTGGTGTTGGCTATGTGGTGCGGGCGCCGCATGGGTAGCGCGCTGTTGCGGCGTCCTCGGGACAACACCTCCCCCTTGATGGGGGAGGCTGGGAGGGGGTGGGGCCGCCCACACCGGACTCGCGGAGATACACCCCCACCCTGCTCGATCACGGAC
>NZ_JACZKG010000010.1 GCF_014860165.1 Devosia sp. | reverse complement strand
CACCTGAAGCGTGCCGGGATCGACCGTCACCTCGATGCGGCGTCCTTCCCGGTCTGTGCCTTTTATCTCGTAGCAGCCGTCGTCGATTTTTATGCGCCGCACCACCCATCCGTTTTCTTCCGCGAGCCGCACCACCGCGCTTCTTGGCTGCCAGTCTGCCAGCGGCACGGCACAGTCGTCGCCGGCAAGTGCAGCCCCGGACGGAAGGACCACGAGAAAGGTCAGAATTGTCAGCGATCTCTTCATGGACCACACTCCGTATAACGGCCACTGGATGACATTCTGCGCCGCGAACCTGACGGGATGCTGAAGCCCGGGGCGTCCCGCCATCAGCTTTGCGTCAGCCCGGGTCGCCATAATGGCCAGAGGCAAATGAGTAGGAAGATCATGCGGATCCTGCTGATCGAGGATGATACCGTTCTGGGTGCCGCCGTGCGGGACCAGATCGCTGCGGGTGGCCAGTCGGTGGATTGGGTCACGCGCCTGGACGCGGCCGGCGATGCGATGGCCGGCACCGGCTATGATCTTGTATTGCTGGACCTCATGCTGCCCGACGGACGCGGCATCACCTTCCTTCGGTCGCTGCGCACCAGCGGCGACGTGACGCCGGTGATCATCCTGACAGCGCTGGACCAGATTTCGGACCGGATCGAAGGCTTGAACGCCGGCGCCGACGATTATCTGGTGAAGCCCTTCGATCTGGCCGAGCTTTCCGCGCGCATCGGCTCGGTCGCGCGGCGCTATAGCGGCAATCCCAACCCGATCATCGTCCACGGCACGCTTGCCGTCGACCTTGCCTGCCGCAGCATCCGCCGCGACGGCCGGCCCGTGCAGCTCACCGCACGTGAATGGGCGCTGTTCGAGGCGTTCCTCACCCGCCCGGGGCAGCTTCTGTCCAAGGCACAGCTTGAGGAAAAGCTTTATGCCTTCGATACGGAGGTGGAAAGCAACACCATCGAGGTCCATGTCAGCCGGCTGCGCAAGAAGCTGGGCGCCGAGGTGATCGAGACCGAGCGCGGGTTGGGCTACCGGCTGGGTTCGCCATGACGATGCCACGCAGCCTTCAGATGCGGTTGGGGGTGTCGCTGGGTATCCTTCTGACACTTCTGTGGATCGCGGCCGCCGCCGTCACGGCGGTCATGCTGCGGCACGAGATGGACAGGATCTTCGACTCGTCGCTACAGGAAGCGGCGCAGCGCCTGCTGCCGCTGGCCGCTGTCGAGATCGTCGGACGTGAGGAGGAAGGTGTGACGCAGCACCTTGCCGACCTGCGCGACCACGACGAATTCCTCACCTATATCGTGCGCGATGACGAAGGGCGAATTCTTCTGCAATCGCATGAGGCCGATCCCGCCATCTTCCCTGAATGGGACGGGCCGGGCTTTCGCACGACCGCAACCCATCGCCTGTATGGCGAGGACGCCCTGCAAGGCACGATCCGCCTCACGGTCGCCGAGCCGCTTGCCCATCGCGCGGCGGCGGCACGCGATGTCTGGGCGGGCCTGGGGTTGCCGCTGCTGGTATTCATCCCTGCCGCACTGTTGGCGATCGTATTGACTGTCCGCTCGGGTCTGGCCCCGTTGCGCCGCTATCGCGACCGGCTGGCCGCGCGTTCGCCGCGCGACCTCGCCCCCGTCGCCTGCGACGATCTTCCCGTCGAGGCCGCCCCGGTGGGGACGGCGATCAATGTGCTTCTGGCGCAACTCAAATCCACATTCGAGGCCGAACGCACCTTCGCCGCCAACGCAGCGCATGAATTGCGAACACCGCTGGCAGGCGCAATCGCGCAGGCCCAGCGGATACAGGTGGAAACGAAAGATACCGGTGCCGGCCACAGGGCTGCCGAGATCGAGGCCTCGTTGAAGCGGCTGGCCCGGACCGCGGAACGGCTTCTGCAACTGGCCCGAGCAGAAGGCGGGCGGTTGCGGCTCGATCATCTATCCGATCTTCGCATCACCGCCCGTCTGGTCGTGGACGATATCGAGAGGACAGCGCCGAACCGGATCGCGCTCGCCCTGCCGGAGCACCCGGTAATGTCCGACCTCGACCCCGATGCGTTTGGCATCATCGGCCGCAACCTCATTGAGAACGCCCTGCGGCACGGCGCATCCGACAAACCAATCACGGTAAGCCTCAGCGCGGACGGCACGTTCAGCGTCGCCAATGAAGGCCCCGTCGTGCCGACAGAAGCACTTGGCCGGCTGACCCGCCGTTTTGAGAGGGGGACAGCCGGAACGGAAGGCAGCGGGCTTGGCCTTGCCATCGCCGCGAGCATTGCCGATCGGATTTCGTCAAAGCTCACCTTGCAATCGCCAAGGCCGGAAAGCTCGTCCGGCTTTGAGGCGATCGTGGTTCTGCCGATAGCTTCACGGACGCTGAGCGAAGCTGCCAGCGCCCGATAGTCGCAACCATCGGACCGACCTTTGGCCGGCCGTTCGCGGCCCGGCTGGATGCTTGCCTAACATGACTGAGGTGCCTTGGTGAGTTGAGAATGAGGTTGCCTGGAGGGTTGATACTAGTGAGTGATTACTTCTATTATGTGTCGATATGATTTTTGACCTCACGAAAGGTGCCGTGATACATTATGCGTGTTCGGATCCTCCTGCTGGTCCTTCTCGTGACACCTTGGCTGGGCGCTGGGTGCGCATCTCGACCAGGTGAGAGTGTCCTTGTGCCGGGTCCAAGTCTGCCGGGAGCAGATGTCGTGACCCTGTATGCAGCAACCAACCGGTTGCGACAGGAATCCCCCGACGATCCTGCATCTGGTTTCAGTGATGCGCGAGCCACGACCTTCTCGGCGGCACGCTTTTCCATCTCGATCCCGCCCACGCACAAGGCCGGCAACATCGAATGGCCGGGGCGGCATCCGGATCCACTGGTCGCCATGACCGTCGCCGCCAGACAGGACATGCCGCTGTCGGCCCTCATCGATGACTGTCAACGGCGGAGCAAAATCAGGCCATTGGGCGGCGCAAAAGTAGGCCACTTGGCGCTGCAGGCGTGGAACGTCGGGAGGGCGTAGCCCGACCAGAGTTTCTCGCCTGCAGCGTCGGGGTTTTCGTGGGGGTCAGCCTGCCTTTCGGGCGCGGCTTTGGGCGAGACGATAGCTGTCGCCGTTCATCTCGAGGATGTTGACGTGGTGGGTGACGCGGTCGAGCAACGCGCCGGTCAGACGCTCGGATCCGAACGTTTCCGTCCATTCGTCGAATGGCAGATTGCTGGTGATCATGGTGGAACCGCGCTCATAGCGCTGCGAGATCAGCTCGAACAGCAATTCCGCCCCAGTCTTGGAGAGCGGCACGAAGCCGAGTTCGTCGATGATCAGAAGCTTGTAGCCGGCCATCTGTTTCTGGAAGCGCAGCAGACGACGTTCGTCGCGGGCCTCCATCATCTCGCTGACGAGCGCGGCCGCCGTGGTGAAGCCGACAGACAATCCCTTCTGGCAGGCTGCCAGACCGAGCCCGATCGCAACATGGGTCTTGCCCGTGCCGCTGGGGCCGAGCGCGATGACGTTCTCGCGGCGCTCGATCCATTCGCAGCGTGCCAGTTCCAGCACCAGCATCTTGTTGAGCTTCGGGATGGCGGCGAAGTCGAAGCTGTCGAGGCTTTTGGCGGCCGGGAACTTCGCAGCCTTGATGCGCCGCTCGACCATCCTGCGCTCCCGGTCGATCAGTTCCAGCTCGACCAGTCTGGCAAGATAGCGAACATGATCCACGCCCTCGACCGCGCATTGGCGGGCGAGCTTCTGGTGCTCGCGCAGGAAGGTCGGCAGCTTCAGGGCCTTCAGGTGATGAGCGAGCAGGAGTTCGGGAGCATCGCTGCTCATGCCGGTTCCTCCTCACGGTCCAGCAGGCGCATATAGGCCTTGGCCGACGTCTTCTCGACAGTGGCTCTGGGCAGATAGGGATAGATGTCGAGGTCCAGCCTGGGCGGCCTGCGCTCGGCCCGGCACAGGACGAGGTGCTTCACGGCATCGAAGCTGATGGCCCCCAGATGCAGCGCCTGCTTCACGGCTGCGTGCAGGTCGGCCAGATCGAAGCTTTCCATCAGGCGCAGCACCTGCACATAGGCGCGCCGGCCCTGTTTGCCCATCCGCGCTTCCATGAGGCGGCGCAGGGTCGTGAACGCCTCCGGCAGTTCCCAGCCCTGCAGCGGTGCGGCCTGGTCGAGCGCGTTGATCTTCTGCTCGATCAGCGGCAGGTAATGCAGCGGATC